>NZ_JBQHCV010000002.1:0-638964 GCF_052068215.1 Nonomuraea sp. H19
GCTCTGCACAGAGAACGCCCTGGTCCTGGGGCGGGAGGACCTGGAGAGGCGCTCAGGAACCCAGGGGTTATTTCTTACTAAGGGCGTAGGCGTGGCCTACGGGAGCGGGGTGCCTGTCCGCCTCAAGTCCTTCAGCTGCGCCGCGCTCTGACCAGGGCCCGCACAGGCCCCGAGAAAGCGAATTCCGCGGCAACGAACGAACTGGCGGCCCCGCCCGTCACCGCTCGTTCAGGTTGCGTTCTGTGGTGTCAGGTAGGCGCGCCAGGCATCGAGCGCCGTGGCGAAGTGCCGCTCGATGTCGATTTCGCGGGCCGAGGGGTCGTCGGCGGTCACCAGGGCTCGTTGCGCAAGACCGAGGATGCTCGCACCGATCACCTCGACCATGTGGGGAATGTCCAGTTCGGGACGGATCGAGCCGTCCTGCTGGCCTTTCCTGAATGACTCGCGGGCGATCTCCATGAGGGCGACCTCCAGCTCCTGGAGGGCGCGATGTTCGTCGTCGGTCAGCCCATGGCGGCGGAAGGTGAAGTCGAAGTAGCTGGTGAACCGGATGAGGTCCGGCCGGACTCTGGCAAGAGAGGCGAGGGCGCTCATCCGCTGGAGAAACTGTGTCAGCCCGTCGAGATCCTCCTCAGATGGGCTTTGCTGGCCGTGCTCCGCAATCGTGTCGATGACTTGGCGATGCACGTGGAGCATCGCCGCACCGAGGGTCGGGAAATACTTGTAGAACGTGGGTCGGCTCACGCCGGCACGGTCGGCGATCTGCGCGATCGTGATGACGCTGTCTTGTTCGTTGACGAGTTCGATGATCGCTGCGGCGATCCCGGCTCGCTGGGCATCGCGGAACCGCTCCCACGACTCGTTGGCGAGCTGTGTGGTCGGCATTGTCAAAGTGTATCGGCCAGCACCTCGACCGGCCCCGACCGCACTCGCCAGGTCGAGGTCCCGCAGGGAAGCGCCACGATCCGCGCCCCGTCCTCGAGCACGTTGCCACCGTCAACGGCAATGCGGGCTTCGACACCGGTCGGGACCGTCACCTCCAGTTCCCAACCCGATTCGCTGCGCTGCCAGGCGCTGGACAGGGGCCCGTACGGTGTCATGGTTCGCGCGGAGACGTGCTCGAGACGGTGAGTGAGCATCGGGCGGATCTCGATCTGCTGCCACCCGGGAGTGACCGCTCTCAGGCCGGCCAGGTTCTCATACATCCACCGGGCCACCGCCCCGAGCGCGTAGTGGTTCTGCGAGCCCACTCCGTTCCAGGACTCAAGCATGGTCGTGGCGCCCTGCGCGACCTGACCGAGCCAGGACGGCCGCTCCTCTTGCAGCAGCAGGTCGAGCGCAAGGTCGTCGTATCCCCAGGCCGACAGGCAGGGTAGGAGATATCCGGTGGACAGAAATCCGGTCGCCAGTCGTGTGCCGTCGGCCACGACAAGGTCGGCGAGTCGGTCTGCGACGCGCTGTCTGGCGTGTTCGGGAATCAGACCGAATGTGAGGGGCCGGACGAGCTTCGCCTGTGTCAAAGTCCTCGGCATCCCGTCGGGGTCGAGGAACTCGGCCTGATACGCGGCCCGAATCTGCTCGTGCAACTCGGCGTACTCCTGCGCGCTCTGCGCCTTGCCGAGAACAGCCGCTGCTTCAGCTACCAGCCTGGCCGAGTGCGCAAAGTACGCCGTCGCAACCTCGGCATCGGGATTGTTGGCCAGATTGAGGATCATCTGCGCCGCTTCAGGGCCATCGAACTCATTGCCGGGTTCCAGCCATTCGCCCCAGTGGAAGCCAGTGTCGACGACATACCGCTCATGGGGCAACGGGTCACCGGTCCGGGAGGGATGGCGGTCCGCGGCTCGGCGGAGGCAGAACTGCACCCACGCGACCATCGCGTCCCAGTTCTCCGCGAGCACATCGGTGCATCCATAGCGCTGGTACAGGGTCCACGGCACCATCGTGATCGCGTCCGCCCAGCCCGCGGAACCCTTCCCGTCCATCAGCCCGGCAAACTGCGAGAGTTCTGGCAACGGACGCGAATCGCGCGGTGCGACGTCGCCGAGGGCGCCGTCCTCACTCTGCTGCAGCACCACGTCACGCAGCCAGTCTCGAAGGAAGAGGCTGACGTCGGCGAGATACGTTGCGGCGGGAGCGAACACCTGCGCGTCGCCGGTCCAGCCGGATCGTTCCCGAGTGGGGCAGTCAGTGGGGACGTCGGTGAAGTTTCCCCGCATGCTCCACACGATGTTGTCGTGCAGCTGATTCAGTCCGGAGTGGGAACTGCTGAACTCCCCGTCATACCGGAGGTCTGCCTGGACAACCAGGGCCTCGATGCGCTCGAGATCGACCTGCAGGGCGCCTTCGATCTCGATGTACCGAAAGCCCCGTATCGTGTATCGCGGCTCCAAGATTTCGCTGCCTTCCCCTGCCAGGACATACCGGTCAATGGCCGGTACGGCGGGAAGAACTCCGTCTCCTAGCAGGTAGTCCGTCCGAATTCGCCCGGCCTCGTCGACCAACTCGCTGTGATACACCGCCAGCGTCGCCCCCGCAGGCCCGGCGACCGTCAGTCGTGCGACACCGACCAAGTTCTGCCCGAAATCGACCACAATCCGGTCGCCGATGGTGGTGGTCCGAGCCGGCTCGAGCACGTCGACCACGACGACCGGCTCACTCCGCGCTGCCTCCACCCGCTCGGCCCCACGGGGGAACACCTCGACCGGTCGAGCATCTGCCAGCGCGGTCCCGGCGGTGAACTGCGCCCCGGAGATCCGGGCGTCGATGGTCACTCCCTCCTGCGGGTCAGCGAACCGGCGTGGACCGTATCCACCCTCCCAAGCCGCATCCGTCGTGATGATCTCGCGACGCCCGGACTCGAACTCGATCAGCAGATACGCGATCGCGGCGATCTGCTGCCCGTAAGTATTCCGCTGCCCAAACGCGCCGTTCCGGCCGCGGTAGCGGCCTTCCGCGAGCTCGATCCCGATCGTGTTGGAACCAGCTACCAGCTCATCAGTGACGTCGTACCCCTCATACTCGAGCCGCTGGTCGTACGCGGTGAAACGCGGGGTGATGCGCACTCCCGTCACGTCGCCTCCGTTGACGGCCAAGCCATACCAACCGCGGGCACTGGCGTAGAGGCGAGCGCGGACAGGCGCGGCCTCGAGATCGAACGTGCGACGCAGGTACTGCACCGGTGTCGGTGCGTCCGCGGGCTCGGTTACCTGCAGCCCGATCCACTCGGCGAGCTCGTGCAGCGGACCCGGATGCGTTTCGAAGCTCGCGGCCGCGCTCCAGACCTGGGTGTCACGAACAGTCGCCCCCACTCGCCACGTGTACGCAGCGGACCTCTCCAGCGGCGGACCTGCGTACCGCACGGCGGGCTGCGTCCCTACCCGCCAGGTGCCCTGCCACATCGGCACGCTTGCCCCCGCGTGGTAGACCTCCACGACGGCCCGGTCCGGAGCTTCCGCGCCGGTCGCGAATTCCCAGGACAGCTCAGGGACACTGTCGGCGAGCAGTTGGTAGCCGAGGCCTGATGTGCGCAGGTTGATGAAGGGTGCGATGGACGACATCGAATGGATTCCTCCGTTGAAGGGGCTGCCGGTTGAGGGGTGATCAGGCATTCGCGGACGGCTGGGGACGGCTGACCGTCGCTTCGACGACCACCGGCTCCTCTTCGATCTGCCGAGATGACATGTCGGCGAGAAGGACGGTCCGCCACGGACGGACGGGGGCCAATGCGCTCATGTAAGTGTCTCTCCATGAGAGTTCCTTACGTTCCGCAAGAAACTGCTTGCGTTGCGTAAGGTGATGGATTTACGTCACGTAAAGAAGGATTTGCGCAGCATAAAGAAGGGTTTACGCCACGTAAATAGGGTACGGCAATGCCTGTACCTGCACAAGCGGTCGGATTGGCATCAGGCCACCCACTCCAGATGATCTTCCCTGCGAAGACCGAAGCTGGGGCTCGCTCAGCGCAAGGCCCGCCATTTCACTTCAGGAAATGGCCCTTCCGTGAAGTAAAGTTCGCGGGCGGTGATCGCCGAGACGCGCTCATGCCCCAGCCCGGAGCCGATCCAGGCGCGCAGCCGCTCCAGATGGCGGCTGATCTTCGCGCTCACCTCGGCCGAGCGGGGCTTCGACGGTTACTGCGTTTGCGGGGCATCCGCCAACTCCTGGCGGGCTCGTGAGCCCGCGGCGTTCCCACCAGCGCATATATGGTCGACCACGCGCAGTTCTAGCAGGAGCACCCGCTAGATCTAGCGGCCCTGCTAGCGGAAAACCGCATCCTGACCTGCGGTCTAGCGTTCTAGCGGCCTCATGCGAACGCCCCTGGAAGTGCGCTCCAGGGGTGTTCGCCTGAGGAGCGCAGGCTGCTAGAGCTTCCGCCTCACCAGCGCCTCGGCAGCGTCAGCACGGTTGAAGCCCTTCCGGTTGCGGCCCTTACCGGCGGCGTCGCGGCCCCACGTATCCTCCGACCTGACGCCGTACTCCTTCAGCCGCGCGGTCAGCGTGGCTGTTTTGGCGTCGTCTTCAAGATCCGCCCACTGGCCGTAGCGTCTGGCCGGAAGTCCGCCAGACGGTCCACGACCGTGCTGTTCCACAGCTTCTCCTCCTTGGCCGTCGTCACGGTCAAGATGTCGGCCAGCAGGTCGTAGGAGACCCTTTTGGCCGGTTCCTGGCCGATCGTCTGCCCGGACAACGTTCCGGCCGCATGGCGGAGCTGGTAGGCACGCTCGGCGATCAGCTCCGACGTAGGCCCATCCAAGTAGGCCGAGCGGACGATGATCGGGTCCTCGGCGATGCCAACCGCCCAGGAGATGCCCTTGTCGTTCAGGGTGAACATCGTGGCCTTGACCCCGGCCTGGTGCATGCCGGTGCCGAGGATCATGTCATTCTCCTGCCAGCCCATCACCCGCAGACAGATCCTGATGCCGGCGTTCGCCGAGATGGCCTTGGGCAGGCTGTCCTTGTCCGGGCGCTGAGTGGCCAGGATGAGGATGATCCCGAGGGCGGGGCCGCGCTTGATGATCGCGGTGGCGTACTTGGCTGCCTCATCCCCGTATTCGTCGTCGGCGAACAGCTCCTGACACTCGTCGATCGCGATCACCATCGGGTGCAGCCCCAGGTCCTTGCGAGCTGCCAGCTCAGGCGTGACCTTGAACTCAGGCGCCAGATGACGGGGCAGGCCGTCGATGACCTCGGCCCGTCGGTCCAGTTCGGCATACACCTCGGCCAGCGAGGTGACGCACGCTGCCTTGGCCGCGTCAGTGGCGCCCTTGGCGTAGTGGTGGGCCACCTTCTCCAGCGCCGACAGATCGCCGGTGCCCTTCAGCTCGAACAACCTCAGCTCGGACAGCGGGTCCAGCGCGCAGGCCAGCAACAGCACCCGCAGCGCGAACGTCTTGCCATAGCGCGGCATCGAGCCGATGAGCACGTTGGCGAACATGAGCAGGATCGACACCGGCCGGCCACGCTGGTCGTTGCCGTAGGGGATCTGGTCGAACAGGCTGACCTGGCCCGACTTCAGCAGCGGCCAGGCAGGCTGCTTGGCCTTGCGCATCTCCTGATCGCCCACCCACAGCACCAGACGGCCAGGGTGTTCCTCCGACACTGGCTCAAGCCAGACGCAGCCCAGAGCACGCCGCAGGCCGGAGGCGAGCTTGTCGCGCTTCTCCAGTACCTCCGACACGGTCACGCCGAGCGGGAGATCCACCTCGGCCCGCCAGCCCGGCCCGTCCCGCATGATCGGGGCCGGGAAGGTGATGCCGCGCCCGTTCTTGCCGAGCGCCTGGTTGATGGCCGAGATGCCGAGTGAGCCGAGCGCGTCCAGCACCTGGTCACTGGTGAGCTTTCGCACTCGGCTCGGAACCACTGCCCGGTCCAGGAGCGGCTTGTCGGCGGGCGACCCGATCAGGCCCGCCACGGCGATGAGCACCCCGACAATCGCCCACTGGGTCCAAGTCGGCGCGACCACCGCCACGAAGATGCTCGCCAGCAACAGTGTGATGGCGCCGATGAGGAGGGTCCACAGCCGGGCCTTGACCCGGCTGTCGCGCTGCCGGGACAGCGCCAGGTACTCCGCGGCCTGCTCCTTCAACACGGCCGCTCGGCGGACCGGGCAGCCTTCCAGGTCGAACAGCCAGCGAACCAGTTCCACGAGCACCCGCCAGGTGCCGGCCGGAGTCCGTGACAGAAGCTTGGCCGCGTACTTCGGGATGCGGAGCGTGTGGTACGCCAGCACGTAGCCAGTGTGCTCGGCCTGCCACTTGAGCACCTGCAAGGCATCCGCCCGCGATCTCAGCCACACCGGGACCAGCGGCGACCGCTCCTGGCGGCGTGCAGCCAGCTCGGCGAGCAGGTCCACCGGGCCGGACTCGTGCGGCTGATCGACCGGGACCACTCTGCCCTCAAGGACATCGTTCTCGTTCGCGACTTCTTGTGTCGGCTTCTCCGAGGCGGGCGCGGAGGCGTTCTCGCGGGTGAGCGGCGAGATCTCATCCTGGAAGGCGACCACTACGCCGTCGTGCATCTCGTCTGTGACAGTCACGCCTTCACCTCCGTCCGAGTAACCAGGGATCCGAGGCTCTCGGCGTGCACGGCGAGCACCTCGGCGACCATCCGAACCGCACGCCTGCGCAGCTCTGCGGGATAGGGGGACTTGCCTGGTATGGACTCGATCCTCTCAAGAGATCAAGTCTCCACTGAACCGGGGGCGATTCAGTCGATGTAGGCGAGCCGTGCCGCCTCGTACCGGTCGGTGGGCAGGACCGGCACCACGCGTTCCACTTCGACGACGGTCTCGACGGTCTGGCACACGTGCTCTTCCGCCGGGGACTCGACCGACGGTCGCCGAGTGTTGCGGACGATCCACATGAGGAGCTCGTACGCGCCCGCGAACGCCACCGGCGCCAGGGCGCTGACCAGCCGTGATCCGAGTCCGCCGGACCAGCCGTGCGCCACGTTGGCCGCCAGGGTCACGGCGCCTCCCAGGGCGAGTGCGACCCACGCCAGGACTGGCACACGGATCCGGCGGCGGGAGCAGTAGACCATCATCAGCGAGGCCATGACGATCACGCCATCGGACATTGCCGGATACAGGATGGCCATGTCGTGCCGCTCGCCGAGAGCGATAGCGAGGCCGTAGAAGTGGTGGTACGAGACGTAGGCCGCCGCGCCGGCAACCGCCAGCAGGACAGCGACCGCGAAGCCGAGGATGACCCGGTCTCCAAGTCGGCCTGTGCCGACGCAGGACGGGCTTGCGGCGATCGGCGCGGTGTCCTCTCGGTCGGCTTGGAAGAGGTTGATGAAGAAGCGCCGGGTGCGCTTGAGCGGGACCGCTTCAGCAGCAATCGCTTCCCCGGCAATTGGTTGTGTGGAAGGGTGGCGCATGGCCTGGCTCCTGGGTCAATCAGGTTGCTGGGTCACAGGCCGGGGTTCGGTGTTGGAGTCACCGGGCCCTGGCCGCCGCACTGCCGCTGTCCTGGGCGCAGCGCGATCGTCTGCTGAAGATCCCAAATGGGCAGTTGCTGGACTTCTCTGGCACGGGCGTGTGCCACGCAGTTGGACCTGATCTCGTTGAGTCGGGTCCGGGCGCAGCCTCTGCACGCCTATTCCGGGCACGAGATGTCCAGCCACGGAGCGTCGAAGCTACTCAGGAGATAGGCGAACGGTTCAAGTCCCCCCTCGGACACCATGAAGGCCCTGAGAATGTGCAGGTCACAGGCTCGGGGCATCTTCATTTCCGCCTCCAGAACGAGCCGTGATACTCCGCTGATACTTGTGGGTTCGAGCACGAGAATCAGAACTCGCGACCAGGGCCGCGAACCAGTCGGCGGCCTCTCGCTGGTTGCCGGGCATGACATGAGCGTAGACCCGGAGTGTGATGGCTGGGTCGGCGTGGCCGAGGCGCCCAGCGACCATCTTCAACGGCTTGCCGCCCGCGATGAGGATCGTGGCATGGGTATGGCGGAGGTCGTGGACGCGGATGCGAAGCCTGCTGTCGAATCCGGCTCGGAGAAGAGCCTGGTAGGCGTCATGGACCTCTCCTGGGACAGGCTGCTCGATGGCGTATCCGAGCATGGGCTACTCGATCACGCGCTGGAGATCGCCGACGAGCATGTCGATGACCAACTTCAGGTCGCCGATCGAGCTGACGTAGTCGTCCAGCTTCAACGGCTCGGAGGCGCACACCAGAGTTAGTCGGTCAGTGCTTTTCGTAGTTGGCTCAGGACGGTGCGCAGGATGCGGGAGATGTGCATCTGGGAGAGTCCGAGCTCGGCGGCGATCTCTGCTTGGGTGTGGTTGCCGTAGAAACGCAGCAGCAGGATGTGCTTCTCGCGGGTGGGCAGGGCGTCGATGAGCGGCTTGACGGACTGACTGCCGATGAGGGTGTCCAGTGCTTCGTCGGTGCAGGGCAGGACGTCGGCCAGGCTGACGCTGTAGCCGCCGCCGCGACTGTCACGGTTGTCGATGGGGGCATCCAGCGACAGGGCGCTGTAGGCGGCCGAGGCGTCCATCGTCAGCAGGACGTCCTCCGGCGACAGGCCCATTTCGGCCGCCAGTTCGGCGACGGTCGGCGAGCGGCCCAGGGCCTGGCTGAGGTCGGCGGACAGCCGGATCAGCTTCGAGCGGCGTTCCTGGTAGACGCGGGGAACCCGGATGGCCCACGCGCGGTCCCGGAAATGCCGTTTGACCTCGCCCGCCATAGTGACGGTCGCATAGCGGCGAAAGTCGTGGCCGAGGCCGGCGTCGAACCCGTTGATGGCCTTGATCATGCCGACGTAGGCGGCCTGCAGGAGATCTTCCATGGGTTCGCCCCGGTAGCGGTAACGGCGCGCGAGGGACTTGGCCATCCAGGCGTGCGTCTCCACCAGCCGCTCGCGCAGCCGGACCTTATGCGACTCTGGGATCTGCGGCCGGACCATTTCGATCAGGAGCTCTTCGGCTGTCATCTGTTCCAGAGGAATGTCCAGGACGGCCATCTATTCTTTCCCTTTGCTTCCAGTGCCGTGCAGCCGCCCACCAGCCGGGCGGTGGACGAGGACGGCCAAGCTGGCGGGACGTGCAGCACCGCCGGCGTCGGCGTTCCCCCTACCAGCATGGGCGAGGGGGTTAGCGGGTCGCCTGCTCGTCGGCGAGTGGCAGCAGCCGCTGCATGACGTCGCGGTAGGAGCGCAAGGCCAGTCTCAGCTGCTCGGTGTCGTGGTGGCCGGTGTTCTGCCAGAGGTCCCCCAGCTCACGGATGCGGCTTTCCAGCGCCTGGTGGACCGAGGCCGTCACCTCGTCCAGGAGTGAGTCGGCGCGTTGCACGGCATCGCGGGGGTCGTCGACGAAGGCCGCCTGAAGGTCGTGCCAGCGGTCCTGTACGTCGGCCGGGTCGCTGCCGAGCAGAGACACCGCCGGTGACGGCGATGCGGATGCGGGTGGTAGCTGGGCCGTCTGGTCGAAGACGACTTGGTCAGACGGCGCCGCAGGCTGGGCGTCGTCGTCGCTGTGGTCGTCGTTGTCGTGCATATCGACGGGTCCGGGCCGGGGTGACGGCGCCTCGGCGAATTCGTCGAGGCGCTCATCAAGGCGTTCGGGGTCGTTGCGGAGGTCCATGTCGAGTCACCTTTGCTGGGAGTCGTCGGTGAGTGCCGGTTCCTTCTCGCGGGCTGTGGCCGGTTGAGGGTGGTGCTCGTCGCCGTCGTCGAGGAGTTCCTCGAACAGGACGCGGTAGTGCACCATGGCCTGCCGAAGGTCCTCGGTGGAGGCCTCGGCCGGAGCGGCGCGCCTGCTGATCTCGTGGGCTTGGCGGTAGTGGTGCAGGGTACGGCCGTGCACCACCGACAGGTCCGCCAGCTGCTGCTCAAAGTCTTCGGTGGGATATCCGCGCTCGGCCATGACGGTGATGACCAGTTCATCGGCCTCGGTGACGGCGGGACCCGGTGCGTCGACGAACCGCTCCTGGAGCTTGGCCCACTGCTGGGCGTAGGTCTGCCGGGAGGCGGGGGTGAGCGGCGTGATGTCGAAGGTGTCGAAGCGTTTCTCCCGGGCGCGCAGTTCCTGCTCGGCCTCGCCACGACTGTCTTGTTCGTTCAGGGTGCGTTCGTATTCGGGGCCGAAGCGCCGGCGAAGGCCTTGCCGGCGCCGACGCAGCAAGACGTAGCCGACGGCCAGCGCCAGGACCACCGCCACGGCGACGGCCACCCAGAGGATGGTCACGATGGACATGTCTGCCTCCTGCAGATGTCGATGCCTTCGCACGGCCGGTGAGCACGGCAAAGGCAGCGGGTTGGAACGTAGGTCGACGGTCGGCTGCGGCACGCCGATACCGATGCCCCGACCGGTCCGCTGCGGACCTTCAATCGAGACTGCGTGGCGGGCCGCCGCCAGTACGCGGGCGGGTCGTCCCGTGCGGCTTCAGACCGGGATGCAGTCACCGTACGGACTTGGCGCTTCCCTTTTCAGAGACGACGATCATCCGGAGCTCGGCGGGTACCCTGCCTACCGTCGTATCCAGAAAGGTCTACCAGGGTGGGCGGTGGCCGATCGTCGATGCGGCCGTTGACGCGGTCGTGGATGACGTCCTGGCGGCTGCGGACGCTCGACCGGCTCCGGCGTGACCTGGTGCGCAGCAGCAGGGGCAGCAGCAGCCCGGCGGCGCCGCCGAGCATCAGGATGACGCCCACGATGCGCAGGTCGAAGCCGCCCACCGAGCCGTCCGCCAGGGCAAAGGTGAGGATGGCGCCGACGACGACGACCACGATGGCCACAGCGACGGGCATCACCCATCACCCCCGCCGCGCCAGGCGCGTGAGCTCTGAGGTAAGTTGCCGGGCGTGCTGGGCGGGGTCATCGGCGGCCGGCCCAGCGGCCGGTTCGCCGGCCGTTGATCAGGTTGTAGGCGAGCAGCAGGACTGCCGCGCCGGCGATGGCGCAGATCCAGGTGGACAGGTGGAAGAAGCCCTGGATGCCCGAGACGTGGAACACCTCGGTGGCCACGAAGCCGCCCAGCAGCGCACCGGCGATGCCGAGCACGAGGGTGATGATCAAACCTTGCGAGTCTTTACCGGGGACCAGCATTCTGGCGATCAGTCCGGCGACCAGTCCGAGGATGATCCAAGCGATGATGCCCATGGCCTACTCCCTGTGGCGGTGCATCGATGTCTGCGCGGGATCGGTCTTCCGGACCGGTCGAAGCAGGGGGCCGGCCGCCGACCGATTGCCGGCGCCGACGATCACACTTGTTGTCTCCAGCCGACACCCGCGCGTGCCGTACCGAAACGGGCGATTCGGAAAGGATCCATCTCCAGAACCGATCACCAGGTTTTCGCGGTGCGCACAGCGGCCAGAGCGCGTGCATCAGACGGCCTCGTCGCTGTGGCTGGCAGCTGTCGGAGCGTCTTCGCTGGGTGCTGGTTCGGTGGGCGGGGCGGCGGGTTCCAGCCAGCCGAGCCGTTGGGCGAGTTGTCTGGCGCTGTTGATGACGGTGGCGATGTGGGGCGAGGGGTTGGCGTCGTGCCATAGCAGTGACCACGGATAGTGCGTGGCAGGTTCGGTCAGGGGCCGCCAGGTGGTGCCCGGCCGGTTTGAGGTGCGGAAGGAGGAGGGGATGCAGTGCACGCAGCGGTGCTGCAGGACGAGGTCGGCGGCGGCCCGGGTGCTCTCCACGGTTCCCTCGTAGATGGTGGGCGCGAAGCCGGCCGAGCGGCACAGCGCGATGACGAACTGGTTGAGCTCCGGGGTCTGGGATTCCTCGCCGAGCAGGAGGAGCTCGTCGGCGAGGGCGGTGACGGGTACGCCGTCCATGTCGGCGAAGCGGTGGTCGTCGGGCACCAGCACACCCAGCGGATCAAGCCTGATCAGCTTGGACGTCACCTCGGCCGGGGTCTGGGAGGCGTGTCCGATGGCGATGTCCAGGCGCCCGTCGGCCAGTTGCCGGTACTGCTCGGGGGTGCCCGCTTCGACCTGGTGGATGGTGATGTCGGGATGGGCGTGCTGGAGTTCGCGCAGGATCTGCGGCATGGTGTCGTAGCCGGCGTCGATGATGCCGACACGCAGCGTGGGCGCTGAGGCGACGGCGTTGCGTGCGGCCTGCCCCGCCCGGCCCACGTGGTCGAGGATCTGGCGCGCCTCGATGAGGAAGGCGGCGCCCGCCGGGGTCAGATCGACATGGTGGGTGCTGCGATCCAGCAGCCGCACCCCCACCTCGCGTTCCAGCCGCTGGACCTGCTGGCTCAGTGCCGACTGCACGATGTGCTCACGGGCCGCCGCCCGGCCGAAATGCAACTCTTCGGCCAGCGTCACGAAATAGCGGAGCTGACGTAACTCCATGCCCGCCAACCCTCCCTAACCGGGCGGCGCCGATATGAACCGTCTTCCTGCACTGTAGACCCTCGCGCGGCTTTGACGGCCCCGGCGCTTACTTGCTGGGCTGGGGAGTCTGGCAGGCGATCTTCGGGTTCATGCCGAGGTAGTTGAGCGGGCCCGCCAAGATCGTTACGGCGATGGTGGCCACCTGATTGCAATTCTCCACCGGTCCTGTGTAGTAGTTGCGCTGGCCCGCGGCCACCGCGCCGGCGATCAGCCACAGGACCAGCACTATCGAAGCGATACGCATCGCTTCTACCTCCAACTTCGTTGTAGCGCGAGGAGTACCGAAGGCGATGAGGGGAACGGCGAGCCGCACAGGCCCATCGTGTGGTGCGGCGGTATCTGGGCGGAACCAGCTCGCGGCCCAGCCCTCATCGGGCGGCCTGCCGGAGAGGAAGGATCAGCGTTTGAAGGCGTCCTTGACCTTCCCGCCGGCCTGCCTCAGATTGCCTGCGACCCGATCGCTCTTGCCCGCAGCCTGCTGGCGCTGGTTGCCGGTGGCGCGGCCCAAACGCTGCCTGGCCCAGCCTTTGACGGCCTGCGCCTTATCTCTGATCTTCCTGCCAAGGCTCATCGTGATTTCCCTTCACCGCCCTGCTCGGCCATCACCCGGGCAGACCGTTGATCCGTCTGCCCGTCGTCCATGGCCTCATGCAGGTGGACACACTCACCGCGCTGAAGCGGCTTGGATCCTCAGTGTCCTCCCTGGCCTGTGGTGGGGAACCGCGCAATGATGAGGCCGGTTATCACTCGAATCGATGAGCGTACGCCGGGACCGGGGCCAGGGCCGGGAGGATGCGGCTCACACGATTCGTTCGTGGACGTAACACCAACGCCAGGCCGTCTCCGGCTCCAGCTCCGTGACCACCGGATGGTCGGTCTCCCGGTAGTGCTCGCGGGCGTGGGTGCCCGGCGAATCGTCGGAACAGGCCACCCACCCGCATGTCAGGCACGCCAGCAGGCGGGTCCAGGACAGGCCCAGAGCCAGGCATCCTGCGCACTGCGGTGATCCGGGCTCGGCTCTCGGAGAAATATCAAGATGTTCGCATCGTGGCGCCTGACCGTTCAGGCTGCCGCGCGCGCTCACCTCCATGCCATCGATGTTCAGGGTCATGACGACCCTCCTCAGGCGACAGCCGACACAAGGTGTGCCAGCTGATCCCCTTCAGTAGACCTGCTCGGCCTGCCACCGGAAACGGGCAATCGCAGCAAGCCCCATCACCAGCCGCGATCGCCACGTTGAGCGGGCCCCAATGGTTCCGATGACCGCGATGGCGGGGATGGACGACGAAGGAGGGGTGAGCCTGGAGGCCGTCGACACCGTCGGTGCCCTGAGCGAAGCCGATCTGAGCCTCGAACCCGACTTCGCTGCTGGCCACGGTGCCGGCCACGGTGTCGGCGTGTGGCTGATCCGGCGCTGTGTGACAAGGTCAGCCTCGAAGTCGTGGCGGCCCGGGCCCAGGGAGATCGACATTGGTCGGGGCGAGGTCCCACGCCCGCACCCGCCGACGCCTGGCCGGTGATCGCCAGTGGTGATAAGCCTGGCTCAAATCGGTGATTTCCGCTCCGGCGAACCTGCCAGATGATTCAGAGCACTGCACGCACGACACCGCTCACGCTGGCACCCTCGCAACGTGTTCACGCCGCCGCCGCAAACCGGCCGCCCTTCTTGTCTCCCGAACTCCCCCGTAGGAGCCCGGCATGAACACCACGTGCACCGCCAGCGCCTCCGCACTCGTGATCGCCGCCCTGATGGAACGGCTCGTGATCGCGCTCACCCCGATCACCACCGCCACCGACCGCCTCCTGCGCATCACCCCGCTCGCCGACCGTGCGGGCCTGCGGATCGAGGGCGAGCTCGACCACTCCACCCTGCCCGCTCTGAGGCGCGCACTGGCCTCCATGAACGTCGACAGCAGCCTCTGCGTCGATCTGAGCGGCCTGACGTTCATCGACACCGGCTGCCTGCGCGCCCTCGTCGGCGCCGCCGCCGCTCTCCACGACGGCGGCGGTGGCCATGTTCTGACGTTGCGCTCGGCTCCCCTACAGGTGCGACGCCTGCTCGAACTCACCGGCTGGCACCAAACGCCCGGTCTCCACCTGCAAGCATCGGCGCGGCCCGGCTGACCCACGCCCGGCCCAGCGCACTCATGAGTCCACCGGCCCCCGGGCGGTGGGCGTCCTCGGCGGGGTGCCGCCGACCACCTGCGCAGCACGATCACCGCCCTCATCCGACCTCGTCGCGGAGCCTTATCGCCGCGAGGACAGCATCAAGCCGCTGCCCCCGATCGGAGCACCTCATGACCACCCTCCACCCCCGCCTCGGGGCAGGTCCGTGGCCCATCCCTGCCAGCGCCACCATCGTGCACCTGCGCGGCGTGCTCGACCTCGCTACCCGTGAGGCGGTGCGCGAACGCCTACTGCGCGCCTTGCAGCACAGCGCCAGCCTGCTCATCCTCGACCTGTCCAGAGTGTCATTCTGCGACGCCGCGGGGCTAGGCGTCTTGGTCGGCGTCCAACACCAGGCCAGAACCCTGGACATCGCCCTCGGCCTGGCCACGCCCCGCCCGCATGTGGCCAAGGTGCTGCGCCTCACCGGCCTGGACCGCAGCTTTCCGATGTACGGCACCACCCCGGGCAGAGGCACCGGCGTGGGTACGGGCAGGGTCCGGTCCGGCCCTGCGGCAGCGCGCTGAGACCTCGTGCGCCAATGTCTGTTCTCCCAGCCGGCAGCGGAACGACCGCTCGGCCTCGCCCTTATCCTCCCGCCGTGGCTCTACCGCCTGCGCCAACTGCCGAACTGGACCGGCCGCGCCATCAGGTGCTCCAAGACGCCCAGATCGAGGCCGCCGCGATCCTCGCCCAGGCCCGCATCGACGCCGAGCAGCTCATCACCTCAGCGCAGATCATCGCCTCGGCCACGCTGGAGCGTGCGCGGAGTCGGCACCTGCCGCGGCGCAGGAGCCAGGCGGGCCAGCGCACGCAGCCAGCGCCCGCACCCGCCCACAGCGACGGCGACGGCCCTGCGTCGATCATGGTGCTCAACGACCGCTGGCGCATCTACGCCCTCTTGAACGCCGACGCCAGCGCCATGGCCACCCTGTACAAGGCCTACGAACTCGCCGACCCCGCCACCATCGTCGTCGCCAAGGTGTTCCACCAGGCCAACAACGACCCCCAACGATTCCGCACCTTCCTGCGGGAAGTACGGAGCATGCGCCTGCACCACCCGCACATCGGGCAGATCATCGACTCCGGCCAGGACCGCAGATCCCAGGCGGTCTACCTCATCTCGCCCCTCTACCAGCCGGGCAGCCTCCACCTCCACCTCCAACAGCGGGCAGGCGTCGGCGTCTCGTTGAAGTGGAGCCTGAAGGTCCTGGATCAGGTGCTGGCCGGCCTTGAGGCCGCCGCCCTGAGCAACATCATCCACCTGGACATCAAGCCGCAGAACATCGTGCTGGACAGCCCTGCCACCATCAGGATCATCGACTGGGGAATGTCCCAGCTCCACCAGGCCGGCCAGAGCGTCTCCACGGTGTCCCCCGGCGGCACCAAGTGGTTCGCCAGCCCCGAGCAACTCGGCGTCACCGACGCCGCCCCCAGCGGCCTGTCCGACCTGTACGGCGTCGGCGCCCTGGCCTACTGGCTGCTGACCAGCCTGGCGCCGCTGCGACGCGAGCTCGAAAGTGCCGTCGGCACCGACGCCGACCTACTGCAGGTCCGCCACCTGATGCAAGCCGGCACCCAACCCGAACGCGCCGACCACCTCACCCCGGACGTGCCAGAACACCTGGGCCGGCTCATCGACCAATGGCTCAGCTACACCCCCACCGACCGCATCCCGCACGGGATGGATCCCGCCGCCGCGCTCGACTGGGCGCGCACGGCCTTACGCTGACACACCGGCCCTCGCCATGACCGCCGTCCGATTGCGATCAGCAGGTCAAACGCGGCCTGCTCACCGGCGCCCGATCAGTCCTTGCTACCTGTTGTCTGCTGTCTGTTGGCCGTTGCCTGGCGGCGCAGGTCGATGATCGGCTGCAGGAGCCACAGCCAGGAGGTCGCCAGCGCCGCCGCAGCGCCGAACACGATGGCGAGCCAATTGCCGAGCACGACCTCGGCCACCAGAGCCATCGCGGCGGTGATCGCGACCCCCAGGGATACGGCACCGGCCAGGCCCAACTCGTTGGCGCGATGCACGATCTTCTCCTTCAGCCCGGTACGAAACAGCAGCCGATGCTGAACAGCGGGCGTGGTGAAACAGAGCGAGGCGGTCGCCGCCCCCGTCAACGCGATGAAGAACAGCCAGTGGCCCGAGGTGTCCAGCTTGGCGAAGCCGGTCTGAAACGGCATCGCCAGCAAAAAGGCGAACAGCACCTGCACCCCGGTCACCATGACCCTGAGCCCCTGCAGGAGTTCGGACAATTCACGGTCGATGCGTTCCTTGTGGCTTTCGTCGGCGCTGCTCTCCTCGTCCGTCCCGGCAGAGGATTCGCCGTCGGTGAGAAGGCGGCTTTGGCTCTCCTGATGGGGCAACGCCATCGGTCTGACACCTCCGTGAGTTTTCCGTGGCACCGCCACGGGTTGATCCATCGATCGGGTGTCCGGCTCACGGCCTCCTGAGCGCCCGCGACCTACCGGCGGGGACCCGCAGCTCCGTGTGGGCGTGTCAGGGGTGCCCGAGCGGCAGCCCGAGCCCGGAGGGACCGCTGGTCGCCGCCGATGAGGTCGTCGAACAAGGCGTGATAGTGCGTCATGGCCTGCCGCAGTTCCTGGATCGACACCCAACCGTTCATGGCGCGCCCGCTGATCTCGTGGGCTTGGCGGTAGTGCTCCAGGGTGCGGCTGTGTCGCAGCGACAGGTTGGACGCCTGCTGCGCGAAGTCCTCAGTGCTGTATCCGCGCTTGGCCATGACGGCTCTTACCAGTAGATCGGCCTCGTTGACCGCGGGACTCGGCTCGTTCACGAAACGCTCCTGCACCGCGGCCCACCTGCCGGCATAGCCGCCGCGTGAGCCGGGATCGAGCGGCTGTATGTCGAGCGGCCCTGATCGCGTTCGACGGGCTTGCAGCTCACGCTCGGCCGCCCTGCGCTCGCCCGCGGCGGCAACCGTGCGCTCGTGCTCGGGGCCGAATCGCTCGCGCAGGCGATCTCGACGCCTGCGCAGCAAGAAGAAGCCGAAGGCCGGCACCACCACCATCACCCCGACAATGAGGGTCACCCACATCACGGTCTCGGTGGACATGACCGCCTCCGTCCCGGTGTCGCCGATGTATCCCGCCCGAAGACAGGCAGCCGGACACTGCCAGTCAACGCCGCTCCCCCGCAGACGGATATGGGCGTTCGGAGCAAAGCTCATCGCCGGAGCTGATCACAGCTCACGCCGCCTCAGCGGGCTGAACTGTCGCCTCAGCCCAGGATCGGCACCATGGCGCCGTCCAGATCATTCCCGAACCGCGCCTTGCTTCAGGCCGTGCAGGGCCTTTGAAACGGCAAACCGGCAGGCTGTCCTTGTCCGGCCGCTGGGTCGCCAGGATGAGGATGATCCCGAGGGCAGGGCCGCGCTTGATGATCGCGGTGGCGTACTTGGCGGCCTCCTCCCCGTACTCATCGTCGGCGAACAGCTCCTGGCACTCATCGATCGCGATCACCATCGGGTGCAGCCCTAGGTCCCTGCGGGCCGCCAACTCGGGCGTGACCTTGAACTCAGGTGCCTGGTGGCGCGGCAGGCGGTCGATGACCTCCGCGCGCCGGTCCAGCTCGCCGTACACCTCGGCCAGCGAGGCGACGCAGGCCGCCTTGGCCGCGTCAGTGGCGCCCTTGGCGTAGTGGTGGGCCACCTTCTCCAGCGCCGACAGATCGCCGGTGCCCTTCAGCTCGAACAACCTCAGCTCGGACAGCGGGTCCAGCGCGCAGGCCAGCAGCAGCACCCGCAGCGCGAACGTCTTGCCATAGCGCGGCATCGAGCCGATCAGCACGTTGGCGAACATCAGCAGGATCGACACCGGCCGCCCGCGCTGGTCGCTACCGTACGGGATCGCCTCGAACAGGCTGACCTGGCCCGACTTCAGCAGCGGCCAGGTGGGCTGCCTGGCCTTGCGCACCTCCTGATCGCCCACCCACACCACCAGGCGGCCGGGATGCTCTTCGGACACCGGTTCAGGCCACACGCAGCCCAGCGCGCGCCGCAGGCCGGAGGCGAGCTTGTCGCGCTTCTCCAGTACCTCCGACACGGTCACGCCGAGCGGGAGATCCACCTCGGCCCGCCAGCCCGGCCCGTCCCGCATGATCGGGGCGGGAAAGGTGATGCCGCGCCCGTTCTTGCCGAGGGCCTGGTTGATGGCGGAGATGCCGAGCGAGCCTAGTGCGTCCTGCACCTGGTCACTGGTGAGCCTGCGCACCCGAGTGGGGACGACCGCCCGGTCCAATAGCGGCTGGTCGGCGGGCGGGCGGACAGCGCCGCGTCCAGCCGCTCGTCGAACTCGACCGGGTCGAGCCGGCCGTCGGCGACGGCGACGCGCAGCACTTCGGTGACCCGGTCACGGTCCTCGTCGGACGCGCGCAGCGCGGGTGAGCAGGACTTCTCAAGACCCTGCACGTGGACCTCCTGTGTCGTCATCGGGGTCTCTCTTCGTAGAGCCCGGGCGGTGTCACTCGCAGAACACCCGCGCCTTTTTGTCGGACACGTCGACGACGGCCGCGCCAAGCTGCTCGATGTACTCCTCGATGTGCTGCGCTGACGCTTTCCGGCACGGCCGTTCGGCCCTGCTCGATCTCGACCCCGGGCCGGGGAGCGCCCACAGCAGTTGCCCAGTGCCCCACACAGCGCGCCTCCCGGGCTCACCCGGCTGGCGGGGCATGCGACCAATCCGGTCGGCATGGCAAGCAGCAGTAGCGGCGCCGGCACGACAGGGACCTTCAGCCGCAGCCAGCGGCCGTTCCGACGGCGATCGCGTACCGTCACCAGGCGCGGGATCATCAGGACCTCTCCAGCTCTGCCGACGCCTTCTGGAGTTTCCCTCACGGGAGGACTGTCGTCATCCGAGGCAGGCCCGGACGGCCTTGACCAGGTTCGCCGCGCGCGGGTCGTCGGGCCGGAAGTTCCAGAGGTTCGTGACGTAGCCGAAGCCGACACCGGCATCGGGGTCGGCGAAGCCGCCCGATCCGCCGGAGCCCGGGTGGCCGAACGACCCTGGCCCCACCAACGGCATCGGCGGGCAGGCTCGCCAGAACCCGAGCGACATGTTGAAGGAGCGGTCAGCCGGGAGGTTCAGCCCCGGCGGCAGCCCGTGCATCGGCGTCTTGTCGGTCTGGACGACTGTCATTTTCTCGACGGTTGACGGATCGAGCAGCCGTACCCCGTCGACGTCGCTGACCGTGGCGGCATACATCCGCGCCACCGATCGGGCGTCCGCGAGCATGTTCGCGGCCGGGAACTCAGCCGCGCGCCAGGCACGCGTCGCGGGATAGTCGGAGGTGTTGTCCAAGGCGCCGCCGAGCTCGCCGGCGCGGGCCTGGACCGAGCCGGGAGCCCACACGGCGTTGACCCATGCGGTGACCGTATCCGCATCGAGCCCCGTAATCGCGATCAGCCCGGCCTTCAGCTCCTCCAGGCTGAACGGAGCGGCGTAGTGGATCCGGGCCACCCGTCTCTCCTCTTTCTCGGGCAGCCCGATCCAGGCGCTCAGTCCGAGAGGGGCGGCCACCTCTTCGGCGAAGAACCTGCCCAGTGACTTGCCGGTGATCCGGCGCACGACCTCCCCGACCAGGAACCCGTACGTGACGCTGTGGTAGACGTGCTCGGTGCCCGGCTGCCACAGCGGCTTCTGCGCCTCGAGCGCGCGGATGACCGGGTGCCATGCGCACGCCTGCTCGAACGTCAGCGGCCCGTCGACGATCGGCAGACCGGCCTGGTGCGACAGCAGCCAGCGCACCGGGATCTGCTCCTTGCCGGCCGCGGCGAACTCCGGCCAGTACTGCGCCACCGGGGCGTCCAGATCCAGTTCACCGCGCTGGACCAGCATGTGGGCACAGATCGCGGTGGCGCCTTTCGTCGTGGATGCGACCTGGACGATGGTGTTCCTGCGCCACGGTCGCTTCGCTTCGCGATCGGCCAGGCCGCCCCACAGGTTGACGACGGGGCGGCCGCCCACGTAGACGCTGCACGCCGCGCCGACCTCGCCAGGGTTCCTGAAGTTCGCGCGGAACACGTCGGCGACCTTTCCCCAGCCGTGCTCGACACCGTGCTCGACACCGTGCTCGACATCGTCACCACCACCGCTCACGGAGGCGTTGGCACGGCCGGCGAGGGCGGCGTGCGTGCCGGCAAGCGCACCGGCACCCAGCACACCCCTCAACACGGTCCGGCGCCCGACGTGTCCCTGTTCGGGTGTCCCGCTTGTCGTGTCCACCAGGCTGTATTCCTTTCTAGAGATCTGAAAAATGTAGGGATTTGAGACTTCTGGCGATGTCGTACGCTTCGATCGACTGGGGCGGTCCGTGTTAGTGGATCGGTGCGGCAAGAATGGTGTGCGAGGAGCACGAGCAGTTTTCGTCGAAGGCGGACACGGCTGACCGTCGATTTCATGCCGTCGTGTCGCTCCGGCTCACATTTGGTGGTCTTGTCGCGGAACGCGAGCCGCCCTCGTCAGGAACCACCGAAATACGGGCACAAACGGACCGCGGCCGCGGTCGCGCAGGCGAGCAGCCACAGCGGTGGCGGGCGGCCCGTGCGCGCCCTCGCCTGTCATCGGTTCGTGGTTACGCGTCCCAGGTGACCGGGAGGCTCTTGACGCCGTAGATGTCGGCGGTCTCCGGGCGCAGGGTGACCTCGTCGGCTGGTACGGCCAGGCGCAGGGTGGGGAAGCGGTTGAGCAGTGCGGGGAGCGCGACGCGCATTTCGACGCGGGCGAGCTGCTGGCCCAGGCACTGGTGGATGCCGTGGCTGAAGGCCAGGTGGCCGCCGTCCTGCCGGTTGAGGTCGAGTACGTGG
This sequence comes from Nonomuraea sp. H19, assembly GCF_052068215.1. Classification (NCBI taxonomy): domain Bacteria; kingdom Bacillati; phylum Actinomycetota; class Actinomycetes; order Streptosporangiales; family Streptosporangiaceae; genus Nonomuraea; species Nonomuraea sp. H19. Next base: position 21,342 of record NZ_JBQHCV010000002.1, read on the forward strand.
GGGTTGGGGAATCGGTCGGGGTCGCGGTTGGCGGTGTTGAGGGACAGGATGACCGTCGTGCCGGCCTTGATGGTGTGGCCGCCCAGTTCGATGTCCTCCAGCGCGACCCTGTGGAACTGCTTGGCGACGCTCAGGTAGCGCAGCAGCTCTTCCACGGCCTGGTCGGTGAGCGCCGGGTCGGCGCGCAGCGCGGCGAGCTGGCCCGGGTTCTGCAGCAGGGCGAAGGTGCCCAGCGCCAGCATGTTGGCGGTGGTGTCGAAGCCGGCCGACAGCAGGATCAGGGCCATCCCCTGCAGCTCCTCGTCGGTGAGGTCGCTGTCGAGCAGGTCGCTGAGCACATCGTCGGTGGGGTTGGCACGCTTGGCCACCACCAGCTCGGCGAGGTACTGCTGGGTCGCGATGTAGGCGGCGATCAGTTCCTCGTCGCCGACCTCTCCGCCGAGGAACTTGTCGATGTTCTCCTGGAAGCGGCCCCGGTCCTCGTACGGCACGCCAAGCAGTTCGCAGATGATGACGGCGGGGATGGGCTTGGCGAACGCGGTCACCAGGTCGGCCGTAGGCCCGGCCTTCTCCATGGCGTCCAGGTGCTCGGCGGTGACCTGCTCGACGCGCTCGGTGAGCAGTCGCATCCGCCGTACGGTGAACTTGCCCACCAGCGGTTTGCGGTAGCGGCTGTGCTGCGGCTCGTCCATGAGGAGGAACTCGCCGGGCGGCGCCGGCGGAACCTCGATGTCGCCGTAGTCGATGGTCGGGTGGTGACGCATGAGTTCCTTGCGCGAGCTGAACCGCGGGTCGGCCAGGACCGACCGGACCAGGTCGTAGCCGGTGATCAGCCGGCCCTGGTGTCCGTCGGGGAAGGGGAAGCGGCTGATCGGGCTCTGCTCGCGGGCCTCGATGAGGTCCTTGGGCGGGTCGAAGGGGCAGCCGGGCTGACGCTCGGTCGGCATCGTCGTGACGGTGTGGAGGGATTCAGTCATGGTCTTTCCTTGTCTCGCGATAGGAGGTGTTGTGTGGAGCTCGAAGGGGACGCCTCCGCCCGGCGGCGCGAGACGAGCCGAAGGAGTGCTGTTCTGTTCAGGGCAACCGCGCCGCGATCCGCCTGTCCGCCACGCTCATCGGGATCAAGACATGCCCGATCGATACGCCCTAGGAGATCTTGCGGCGATAGGTGTTCATGGCGAAGCCGTACGCGACGATGAGGATGCCGACGCACCAGGCCAGGGCGATCCAGATGTCGGTGCCGACCGGCTGCTCGGTGAACAGGGCGCGGATGGCGTTGACGATGGAGGTCACCGGCTGGTTCTCGGCGAAGACGCGCAGCGGGCCGGGCATGGTGTCGGTGGGCACGAAGGCCGAGCTGAGGAAGGGCAGGAAGATGAGCGGGTAGGAGAACGCGCTCGCGCCTTCCATGGTCTTGGCCGACAGACCGGGGATGACGGCGATCCAGGTCAACGCCAGGGTGAACAGGATCAGGATGCCCGCCACCGACAGCCACGCCAGCACTCCCGCCGAGGAGCGGAAGCCCATGAGCAGAGCCACGAGCGTCACGACCACGAGCGAGATCAGATTGGCGACCAACGACGTCAGCACGTGCGCCCACAGCACCGACGAGCGCGCGGTCGGCATCGATTGGAAGCGCTCGAAGATGCCGCCCTTCATGTCCATGAACAGCCGGTACGCGGTGTAGGCGATGCCCGAGGCGACCGTGATGAGCAGGATGCCGGGCAGCATGTAATTCACATACGAATCCGACCCTGTTCTGATCGCGCCACCGAACACGTAGACGAACATCAGCATCATGGCGATCGGCATGATCGCGGTCGTGATGATGGTGTCCGGGCTGCGCGTGATGTGGCGCAGGGATCGTCCCAGCAGGACGGTGGTGTCGGTGAAGAAATGCTTGCTCATCGTTGTTCCTTATGCCTTCGTGCCGACGAGGGTGAGGAAGACGTCCTCGAGGGTCGGCTGCTTTTCGACGTATTCGACCTTGGCGGGCGGGAGCAGTTGCTTGAGCTCCGCCAGGGTGCCGTTGACGATGATCCGGCCCTCGTGGAGGATCGCGATCCGGTCGGCGAGTTGTTCGGCCTCGTCCAGGTACTGCGTGGTGAGCAGCACCGTCGTACCCCGCGCGGCGAGTTCCTTGACGGCCTGCCACACCTCGATGCGCGCCTGGGGGTCGAGCCCGGTCGTCGGCTCGTCGAGGAAGATGATCGGCGGGTTCCCGATGAGGCTCATCGCGACGTCCAGGCGCCGGCGCATGCCGCCGGAGTACGTCGCGACCTTCCGTCCGCCCGCGTCGGTGAGCGAGAAGCGGGCGAGTAGCTCATCCGCGATCGAGCCCGGATCCTTGAGATGCCGCAGCCGGGCGACCAGCACGAGGTTCTCCCGCCCGCTGAGGATCTCGTCCACGGCGGCGAACTGCCCGGTCAGGCTGATCGATTCGCGCACGTCCGCGGCCTGCGTGGCGACGTCGAAGCCGTTCACCCGTGCCGTTCCCGCGTCGGCCTTGAGCAGCGTGGACAGGATCTTCACGGCCGTGGTCTTGCCGGCCCCGTTGGAGCCGAGCAGAGCGAAGATGCTGCCCCGCGCCACGGAGAAGTCCACGCCGCGCAGCACCCGCAGCTCCTTGTACGACTTCTCCAGGCCCTGCACCTGGATCGCCGCAGCTTGCTGTGTCGTCATCAGTCTGTCCTGTCCTTTGTCGTGGTGTTCTCGCCTGCGGCGCGCTCGATGGCGCTGGTGAAGCGGTTGCGCTCCCGGGTCCTGTACTGGCCGAGGGGGTAGTTGGCCATGAACGCCTCGACGAACTCCACCGGGTCCTCGCCGAAGATGTCGCGGATCGGGGTTCCGTCCGCCGCGCCCTGCTCGAACAGCTCGGCAAGATCGTCGTACATCGCCATCGCACCGGCGCCGTCGGCCGGTCCGAAGTGCATCAGGTACCGCTCCAGCGCTTCGACCGCGATGCGGTAGTTCTCGGGAAGCTGCTTGATGCGCGCCTTGTACTGCCGGTAGCGCTTCTTCTCCTCCAGCGATCCGGTGACGATCTCCAGGTACTGCAGGTAGCGGCTCTTCGGCTCGTTTGATCCTGTAGTCATGTCTACTTGCCTCCCTTGCGGAGCTGTTCGAGCCGGTCGGCCAGGAAGCTCCAGGTCCGCCAGAACTCTTCGAGGTACTCCCGTCCCTGGTCATTGAGGGAGTACACCTTGCGCGGCGGTCCCTTCTCAGACGGGACCTTCTGTACGTCGACCAGGCCGCGCTGCTCGATCCTGACCAGCAGCGCGTAGATGGTGCCCTCGGCGATGTCGGAGAAGCCCTGGCCCCGCAGCCACGCCGTGATCTCGTAGCCGTATGCGGGCCGACCGGACAGGATCGCCAGGACGATGCCCTCCAGTGTTCCTTTGAGCATCTCCGTCACGAGCTTGCCCATGGCACCCCCCCTCTTCAGCTACTTGGTGTTGCTGACTACCAGTACAAAGTAGCACTGACTACCTGTACTTAGCAACACCGAATAGCTGAGGTGCAAAGCGGAAGCTTGAGCGTGTGCGGGCGGCCTGATCACTGTTCGTGAGCGAGTTCGTCATCCCTCAGGCCCAGACGGGCTCCGTCGGCCCACTGGAGAGTTCGATCGTCGCGGACGAGGCGGGAACGGTTCATGGCATCCACCATCACCGAAAGCGCTGATACCGGGCCGTCGCCGTGCTGACACGGCCGCCGACACAACACCGCAGCAGGCCTGCTCACCGCCGGGACATCCGCCGGCCTGGCACGCCTCCCAAGGGCCGGTTCGGCGTCCACAGGATCCTCCCCGACGTCTTCGCGGATCGGGGTCCGTTCGCCGCATCTGCTCCGGCAAGCGTGGTCTCGGGAGGGTGTTCAAGAACCCCCTCGGGGTTCCAGATCTCCTTCTGCTGGGCCGGCGGCAGCAGCGTGCCGTCGTGCAGTGCGGCCAGGAAGCGGCTCAGGTCCCGGGTGGTGGAGACGATGCCGCCGGCGGCCCAGGCGTAGGAGGCGTTCTGCTCGGTGACATCGTAGGTCTTGGCGTCGGGGTCGGCTGACCACAGCCGGGAGTAGTGTCGCGGGTGCGGTCCGCGGATCCTGGTCTCGTTGCCCGGAAGGTAGGTCCCGGACAGGCCTAGCGGGCGGGCGATCCGTCGGGCGAGTTGGTCGGCGTAGGGTTTGCCGGTCGCCTTCTCGATGATCATTCCGGCGAGGTCTGGTTGAGCAGCTGCCTGATGGTGATCTTGCTGCCGTCGTTGCCGTTGCCCTTGACCAGGCCGGGCAGCCACCCTGCTGGCCGCCGGCGCGTGGACGAACACCTCGGTCACCGTCGGCTGGACCGTCGCGATCGCACACGACCTGACCGGGTACGCGGACGGCATCGGCCTGGCCGCCGCCGTCGGGCTGGTCGCGATCAGGTCCGGGGCGGCCGGGTCACCACGGCACTCGCCGCGCTGGGAGAGCGTTCGATGACCTTCTACCTGTTCCAGTCGGTGGTGTGGGTGACGCTGTTCTACCCGTTCATTCTGGATCTGAGCGACGACATGATTTTCACCTCCGCCTTCGGGCTGGCCATCGGGATCTGGCTGCTGTCGATCCTGCTGGCCGAGGGGGTGCGGATGGCGGGCTATCGCGGCCCGGCGGAGGTGCTGCTCCGCAGGCTCTCGTACCCCTCCCGCCCCGAACCTCTACGCCCGGTGGTGTGAAGACGAAAGCGCGGTGAGAAGGGCGTTCGCCCTCGGCATGGTGGGTACGGTTTTCGCGGCGTACGGTGCATGCGAGTAGCGATAGACGGAAGATCGGGAAGACGCTGCGTACAGCCGTGACATGCGGGAGAGGCGACATTCCCGGGGGCGCTCTTGGGGTCACTGATCGGAAGTTCTAGCCTGGGGCGGTCCAAACCTGTGGCGCGGGAGCCGTGTCGGATTTGATGGGGAGTCAAAATGAGCGGCACCGGCGGATTGGCCGTCCCCGAGGTAGTCGACAGCCCGAGGCGTCCGGCGCCGCCGGCGAGCGGGCTGGCGCGGTGGCTGCTGCGGCATCAGGTCCAGCCGGTCGGCCCGGAGACGCAGGAAGGGCACGCCAAGCCTCAGGCCTGGTGGAAGGTCATGTGCCTGACCGGCGTCGACTACTTCTCCACGCTGGCCTACCTGCCGGGCATCGCCGCACTCGCGGCCGGTGCGCTGTCGCCGCTGGCCACGCTGCTCATCGTGGCGCTGACGCTGCTGGGCATGCTGCCGATGTACCGCAGGGTCGCCAAAGAGAGCCCGCACGGCCAGGGATCGGTGTCCATGCTGGAGCGGCTGCTGCCGTTCTGGCGGGGCAAGCTGTTCGTGCTGGTGTTGCTGGGGTTCGTGGCCACGTCGTGGATCATCACGATCACGCTGTCGGCGGCGGACGCGTCCGTGCACGTCGTGGAGAATCCGTTCTTCCCTAGCTTCCTGCACGGCCACGAGGTCGCGCTGACGGTGGTGCTGCTGCTGGTGCTGGGCGGAGTGTTCCTGATCGGCTTCACCGAGGCCGTCGGCGTGGCGATCCCGCTGGTGGCGCTCTTCCTCGGGCTCAACGCCGTCGTGGTCGGCGTCGGCTTGGCGCAGGTTCTCGCGACGCCGGAGCAGATGACGGCGTGGACTGATGCCCTGGTCGAGGGGCGGGGAGGTTTCAGCGGCGTCATCGGGCCCGCGATCCTCGCCTTCCCCCTGCTGGTGCTGGGATTGTCCGGATTCGAGACCGGGGTCAGCATGATGCCGCTGGTCGCGGCCGAGGGCAAGGATCCTGCGCAACGCCTGGCCTCGCGCATCGCCAACACGCGCAAGCTGCTGACCGCCGCCGCGCTCGTCATGAGCGTCTATCTGATCGCCACGAGCTTCGTCACCACCGTCCTCATCCCCGCGGACCAGTTCCAGCCCGGCGGCCAGGCCAACGGACGAGCCATGGCCTACCTGGCACACGAGTACCTGGGCGACGCCTTCGGCACCACCTACGACATCAGCACGATCCTCATCCTCTGGTTCGCAGGCGCCTCGGCGATGGCCGGGCTGATCAACATCGTGCCGCGCTATCTGCCCGGCTACGGCATGGCACCCGAGTGGGGTCGCGCGGTACGCCCTGTCGTGCTGGTCTACACGCTCATCTGCGTCGCCTTGACCATCGCCTTCAACGCCGACGTGGACGCTCAGGCCGGCGCCTACGCCACGGGCATCCTGGCCATGATGGTCTCCGGAGCGTTCGCGGTGACGATCTCCGCCGTCCGCAAGCGGCAGCGGACCGCCATCGCCGGTTTCACCGTGCTCACGCTGGTGCTGCTGTACGCGCTGGTGGAGAACATCAGGGAGAAGCCGGACGGCATCACCATCTCCTTCTTCTTCATCCTGGGCATCATCGTCATCTCGCTGATTTCCCGAATTTCTCGCACCACTGAACTGCGCGCCGATCACATCGAGTTCGATGCCGCCGCCCGGCGGTTCATCACCGACTCCATCGCGTTCGACGGCGCGCTGAATCTCATCGCCAACCGTCGCCAGAGCGGCGATCCCGCCGAATACGCGGCCAAGGAGGCCGAGCAACGCGGCATGAACCCGGTCCCCGGGTCAGCTGATGTGCTGTTCCTGGAAATCGACGTCATCGACCCGTCGGAGTTCAGCAACGTACTCCAGGTTCGCGGCTTCGAGGTCGGCGGCCACAAGATCCTGCGGGCCGGCAGCCCAGCCGCCCCCAACGCCATCGCCGCCATCCTGCTGGCTCTGCGCGATGCGACCGGCCTGCGACCCCACTGCTACTTCGAGTGGTCCGAGGGCAGCCCCCTGACCCACCTGCTGCGCTACCTCCTGCTCGGCCGCGGCGACACGCCGCCCGTGGTTCGAGAGATCATCCGCAAGGCCGAGCCCGAGCCCACCCGCCGACCTGGCATCCACGTCGGCGGCTGACGCCTCGTCGCGCCGCTCAGCCCGCACCGGCCCCGCCACGACCTCCCCGGTCGCTTTCAAGCAGGCATCCCCTTGGCCGGCTTGCCCGTTCGGAGGCTGCGGGTCACAGGCTGCGGGCGGTGATGTCGCCGTTGGAGGTGGTGGCGTGGATGTCGAGTTCGATGGTGCCGTCGTTCTTGAGGGCGTTGGTGATGCGGCCGTGGCTGGTGCCGGCGTCCAGGGCGGCCGAGACTCCGCCGGCGGCGGCGATCGAGATGTCGCCGGACTGGGTGCGGAGCACGACCGTGCCGCGCACGGCCTCGGCGATCCGGATGTCGCCCCGTGCGGTGCTGATCTCCGCGGGGCCGCCCAGCCGGCGGACCTCGACATCGCCGTCTGCCGCGGTGAGGCGGACGCTCGCGGCCTCGTCGATCGTGATCTGGCTGTACGCACCTTCGAAGGCGACGTCGCCGAGGCGGCCGACGGTCCGGAGTTCGGCGCTGGCCGCCTTGGCCTCGATGCGGGAGCCGGCGGGCAGCTTGACCGTCACCTCGATGGATCCAGACGGGCCGAGGTACTGGTTCTTCTCCAGGGTCTCGATCCGCAGGACGCCGTCGGCGTATTCGATCGTGGTCTGCTCCGCCGCCTTCACGTCGCGGCTCTTTGAGGCGTTCGCGGGCAGGACCTCGACCGCGGTGTCGGCCTGGTCGGCGGCGATGAACTCAACGCGTCCCGCGGGGATGTTCAGGACGGCGGAAATCGGGGCGGGGGTGTCGAACTTCTGCATCATGTACTCCTTGTGCTGCGTTGTTGTCGATCTTGCGAGACCCGTCCCGGCGTGGCGCTCATGGGCTTCCACGAGCGCCGCATCAGGGTCGGGGGTGAGCTGCCCAGCTCGCGGCCCCGAGGCCGCAATCGCTGAGTCGTTCGTCATGCATCCACCATCGCCGACCGCACTGATACCGGGCTGTCGCCGTCCTGACGCCGCCGCTGACGTACGGGTCCCGGGCGTAGCCGCCGAGGCGGTTTCGGGGTTGGGGCTTGCGGAGGGCATCAGCCAGGCCCACTCGGTTGGGGCGGTGGGATTGAGGACGTTGCCTGCGGTGCCGGCTCGTTGATGAGCCCGGCTGCCGCCACGGCCCCGTCTACTCAGACGACTTGGCCTCGTCAGCTGACCCGGCCTGCCCGCCGCAGAACGCCGGATTTGTCCGTCGCAAGCGCGATCCGCGGCGGCGTCGCGACATCTACGTGATCGACGACGACGCCTGGTACCACGCGATCATGACCAGCGAGCGGCAGACACTCCAGACGGCGCGGGCCACGATGGCGGCGGCCGAGACCTACGGGCTCGACACCCCCGTGGGACAACGGCTGGCCAAGACAGCGGCGTACCTGGAACGCGTCAGCCTGAACATCATGGAATCGGCCGACCGCTGGCGCACCCTCCTGACGTGACGGGACTCCAGCGAACCACCTGGCGATCCGGCTGACCAGTTCCTGCTGATCGTCACCGACCCACCCCACCGGGCCATCTATAACCCCGACGCCAACCTGCACACAAAAGATCCCGCCAGCGCACGCTGCCGGGGACTTTCACCTGCTGATCACCATGAGCAAGATCAAAGTTCAGCAACACTCTCTGACGCAAACGGCCCAAACAACTACGCCATAGATACGGCTGTCAGCCGACGTGGACGTGTGGCCGGCGCTCCAGGTCCGGCTCGGCCTGGCGGAGTACCTCCCGGGTCAGCGGCGGCACGTCGCCGCCGCCGAAGAGCAGGTAACGCAGCATGGCCACGACCGGGTTGCCCTCGGTCCAGTGGAAGTAGATGTGCGGCACCGAGCCGGTCCGATCGCGCAGGTAGAGCAGCAACGCAGCCAGCGTGTTCGGCACGGCCGAGCTCTCGATAGTGAGGATCTTGTGGCCGTACCGCTCCTCGCCCTTGATGTGCAGTTCGGTCTCGAACTCCGAGGCGTCCGGCACCGTGACCTCCACGAACAGCACCGGCTCGGAGCTGCGCAGTCGATGGTTGAGCCAGGTCTCACGGAGCTTGTCGGTGTACTCGGCCTGGTCGCGGGTGTGCGGCTCGTTGGCGATCACGTGGATGTCGCCGCACGCCTCGTTGATGAACTGCTCGGCCAGCCCGTCCAAGTGCACTTCGGTGACGCGGAGTTCGGTGGAGCGGGTGGCCCGGGAGATCAGGGAGGTGATGATGATGGCCGCGATGAAGAAGGAGGCGATCTTCACGCCGTCGGGCCGCTCGATGACGTTGTCGACGAGCGTATAGGCGAGCACCGCGCTGATCGTGGCGTACGCGGCCGTCGCCACGTGCTGGCGCTTCTTCCTGGCCGACAGCGTGACGGCGACCGCTGCGGAGAGCATGAGGACCAGCACGCCGGTTGCGTAGGCGCCGCCCTGGGCGTCCACGTCGGCGTCGAAGATGATCGTGATGGCGAACGCGATCACGGAGAACACGATCACCAGCGGCCGCACCGCGCCCGTCCATTCCGGCGCCATGCCGTAGCGGGGCAGGTAGCGCGGCACCAGGTTGATCAGCCCGGCCATCGCCGAGGCTCCGGCGAACCACAGGATCGCGATCGTGGAGACGTCGTAGGCGGTGCCGAACCAGTCCCCCAGATAGCTGTGCGCCAGGTACGCCAGCGCTCGTCCGTTCGCCTTGCCGCCCTCCTCGAACTCCGCGTGCGGAATCAGCACGGTCGTGACGAAGCTGGAGAAGACCAGGAAGACGCTCATGATCAGCGCCGCGACGGTGAGGAGGCGCCTGGTGCCGGCGATCCGCTGCTGGATGTCGCCCTTGACCACCGGCATCACCGCCACGCCGGTCTCGAACCCGGACATGCCCAGCGCCAGCTTGGGCATCACCAGCAGCGACAGCCCGATCATGGCCAGTGGGCTGGAGAAGTCCAGGCTCAGCGCGTGCTGCCAGTCCACCACGACCTGCGGCGCCTCGACCACGTGCAACAGGGCGACGGCCACCACGACCGCGTTCAGCGCCAGGTAGACGAACACGAGCAGGACGGCGATGCCGATCGCCTCGCTGAAGCCCAGCAGGAACACCCCGCCGAGCGCCGCCAGCAGCACGAGCGTGACAATCACCCGCTGCCCGGCCAGGGCCTCGGGCCAGAACGGGTTCTCCAAGATGTGCGCGGTCGCGTCCGCCGCCGACAGCGTCATCGTGATCACGAAGTCGGTGGCCGCGAAGCCGAGCAGGGCCAGCACGAACAGCTTGCCCCACCACTGCGGGGCGAGCTTTTCCAGCATGGCGATCGAGCCCTGGCCGTGCGGGCTCTCGGCGGCGACCCGCCGGTAGACCGGCAGCGCGCCCAGCAGCGTCAGCGCCACCAGGAACAGCGTGGCCAGCGGCGACAGCAGCCCGGCCGCCAACGCCGCGATGCCCGGCTGGTAGCCCAGCGTGGAGAAGTAGTCCACGCCGGTCAGGCACATCACCCGCCACCACGGGTGCTTGACGTGGGGACCGTGCTCGATCTGCTTACGGTCGGTCTGCAAGCCCTGGAGCAGCCAGGAACGCACAGTTCCTTCCGTGGCGGCCGGCCGTTTCGCCAGCACCATTTCGGTCACCCTTCATCAAAACGGCGCGAAGTCGCACCGCACTTTACCCAGGTCAGAAGGGTGATTGACGAAGGGGGGACGTCAAGAAAACGTATGTACCCGTAGCCGTCCGAGACGGCTCTCGGCAGGGCGCACCCGTGATCGCACCAGCTTTGGCGCCTGCGATTGCTGCCACGGGCGTGATGAGCCAGGCCGGCCAGCCATCGGTCGATCTCGCTGGACCAGTCGGTATGCAGGGCTTCTTCATGACCCATCTGGAATCGTCCAGTGGCATCGCCGGAGGAATGGCGGCCCGCATGTTTGTCGGCTTCCAAGACCACGTTCAATCCGGACGAGCTCAGGACGAACGCCAGCTCGACCTCGTGGACGGCTCCGGCGAGATGCGCGGGGGGGATAGAACCTTGTCGACCGCCATGGCGACGGTCACTTCGGTACGCACGCCCAGCATCATGTCGGCCAGATGCCTGCCGCCGATCTCGCTGATCGGGGTCTCCCATGGCACGGCGACCTGGAACTCAATCGTCCGTTCCTCGCCCTGCCGAAGGACTGACGGGCCGGAGATCTGAGCGTTCGCGAACTCCGTGAGCCCGTCCGTCCAGCTCGCTGATGGCCTTCCGGGCCACCCACCAGTGCTCCAGCAGGCGAGCCCGCCACGTCCGCTTCGCGAATGCCGACCGGGCTTCCCAGCGCACCAGACAACAACGTATCGGAAAGACGCTGGGGGGTGGTGAGACCGTCAATGGGTGTCATAGGTGGCGGACGACCCCCGAGGATAACGACAAAAGCGCCCAAAACCTCGGATTTGCTTGTCTTGCAGACGCCCGCACAGGGCGACTGGAACACCCAAACGGAGTCGAGGAGTGGGGATGGCCGACGTCATCTTCGTCGCCCTGACGATCGCGGTCTTCGAGATCCTCGGGCTCGTCGTCAAGGCGGTGGAACGGCTGTGAGCGAGCGAACCGTCAGATACAGCTGCCTGGCGCTCATAGGACCGACGGAGTCGGTTCTATGAGCGCCGTCAACGCCGCCGGTCTGGTCGTGGTCGCCGGCCTGGTTATCTTCATGGTCGGGGCCGTAGTAGGGGCGCCCTTCCGATGGCGACGCGCATGCCCGGGCGCTCTCCACGCCTGAGCGTCCGCCTGGACCAGGCGGTGGTTATGAGACTTGTCGCGGATGGAAGTGCTTGGCAAGCAAACAAATGCTCAGGCCCATGCAAGATCATCTTGCCCTCAATGCCCGCGGCGCCGGGCCTTGTGGTGATGAGGATCCCTGACTCCTCCCTGGAGACGATCTTCAGACGCGACCGCCCGGAGTGCGCGTGTGCACAAATCCCGTAACCGTACATACGTAACCGCCGTCATGTCGGCTTAAACATCCGGAACTAGATAAGGCATGCGCACCTCGGGCCTTTGCTGCGTGTCCGAAAGGTATTGACATGTCGTGGATCAAGGCTAGATCATGGCTCGTGTCGCCAAAGGGCCACATAACATAACGCTGTCAAGCCATTACTGTCCATCATTCAATAGCTCATCGGCCGGCTGCACGTAATCCCGCTTGACGGGGAGCGGGAGACGGGGTGCAGATTGCTTGGGACACCTTTCTGGGTCGCGCCGAATTCCCGCACTGCTCTGGTTGTGTATGGCATTATCGCTGCTCGCTAGCGTCATGGTGCGGCGGCGATTGACTATGAGCTCTGAAGGGTTTGACTTGTCGTCATCCGCTACGCTCGAAGACTTCATGACCGATCCATACTCCATTTACCGGTCGATGAATTCACGGGCGCCACTGACACCCGTCGGCCCGGCCGACTTCCTTGTGACCGACCCTGCGCTGATCCTCGAAATATTCGAGAATCACGATAAATTCACCAGCGTTCACAACTTGGAGGGGCAGGTCCCTGTCTGCGACGAGGCGCGGGCCATTCTGGACCAGACGCTGTTCTATCGGGGCGCCCTCTTCAACGAGACGCCGCCGGCTCACTCCGCCTTCCGTAAGACCTTCATCAGGCCGTTCACACCTGCCGCGGTGGAGACGCTGGAGCCAAAGATCCACGAGCTGGCCGCCGCCATGTGCGGCGACCTGTCCGGCCGCCGTTCCTTCGATGTCATGCAGGAACTGGCGCTGCCGCTGCCGATCAAGATCATATCCGACATGATCGGCATTCCGGAGGGCGACCGGCAGCAGGTCAAGGAGTGGAACAACCTCTGGGTGGCGCTGCAGGTGGCGCCGCTGCCGGAGGAGCACCAGGTGGGCGCGGCCATGGCGGTGCGCGCGTACGAGGACTACGTGCGCAAGCTGATCGAGGAGATCCGCGCCGAGCGGCGGCCGAGCCTCATCCTCGACATGGCGGACGCCATCGGCACCCCGGGCGCCGTCCACGACGTGGACGACATCATCGTCGCCATCCGGGTCATGATCGCCGCCGGGCACGAGACCACGTCCGGGCTGATCGGCAACGCCGTCAACCGGCTCATCGAGACCGGCCGCTGGGCCGAACTGGGCGCGAACCCGGCCGACATCCCCGAGTTCGTCGAGGAGACGATGGCCATCGACCCCTCGGTGCAGAGCGCCCCGCGCTCGGTCGAGGAGGACACCGAGATCCGCGGCATCACCGTCCCCGCGCGCTCCCGGCTGCACCTGGCGATCGGTGCGTACGCGGTGCTGGGCCCGCAGAACGGCGACCAGAACGGTGCCACCGACAAGCCCGCCGTGCACAAGCACATCGGGTTCGGGCACGGCATCCACCGGTGCATGGGCTCCCACCTCGCCCGCATCGAGGCGCGCATCGCGCTGGAGACGCTGCTGAAGGCCGTCCCGGCCGTGCCGCACTACGACGAGTCGGCTCCGCCTCTCCGCCTGCCCGGAGGCTTCGTCTTCCGGAGTTTCAGCTCCCTTCCCATCTCCTGGTGAGAGTTTCAGCTCGCTTTCCCATCTCCTGGTGAGAGTTTCAGCTCGCTTTCCCATCTCCTGGTGAGGACGTCTCCGCCATGGCTGTCAAACCGCCGTTGGTTCCGCATGCCAAGCCGGTCATCGGACACATTCTCGACATCTGGCAGGACCCGCTGAAGTTCTTCAGCTCCGCCGCCCAGGTCGCGCCGCTGTCGCGCATCAAGATCGGGTGGACGGACGCCTGTCTCATCTCCAACCACGAACTGCTGTACCAGATCCTGGTCCCCGACGCCAAGAAGTACGACAAGGGCATCCAGTACGAGCGGGCCCGCGCCATGCTCGGCAACGGTGTGCTGCTCGCGGAGGGCGACCTCCACCTGCGGCAGCGCCGGCTGATGCAGCCCATGTTCAACAAGCCCTCTGTAAACGACTACATCGACGCCATGCACACCTACAGCACGGCGATGGTGGAGTCGTGGGCGGACCGCGACGTGGTGGAGCTCTACCCCGAGTTCTACCGGCTGGCCACCCGGGTCGTGATCGACACGCTGTTCTCCACCAAGATGAGCGAGAGCGACGTGGAGCTCGTCCGCGCCAAGATGCCCATCGTGATCTCCGGCATCGAGAAGCGCGGCGCCCTGCCGCCGCGGCTGTTCGACACCATCCCCACCCCGGAGAACCGCGCGTTCTACTCCGCCATCTCCGACCTGCGCTCCCTGGGCGACCGGCTGGTCGACGCCCGGCTGCGCATGGAGCGCGAGCGCGACGCCCGAGCCGACCTCATGGACGTGCTGACCGAGACCGACGACGAGGTGGCCCGCCGTGACAACGACCGCGCGCAGATCCTCAACGAGTTCCTGACTTTCCTCACGGCCGGCTCCGAAACCACGCCGAGCGCCATCGCCTGGTCCTGCTACCTGCTGGGCCGCCACCCGGAGATCCAGGAGGAAGTGCGCGCCGAGGTGGCCGGCTTCGACCCGGGCGCCAACACGGTGGCCGCCATCCAGCAGCTGCCGCTGCTGCAGGCCGTGGTGAAGGAGGCGCTGCGCCTCTACCCGCCGGTGTGGGCGCTGGGGCGGCGCACGCTGCAGACCACCACCCTCGGCGGGTACGAGCTGCCTCCCGGCACGCAGGTCTTCTACTCGGTGTACTCGATCCAGCGGGACGAGAACGTCTACGACGAGCCGAACGAGTTCCGGCCGCGCCGCTGGATCGGCGACGACAAGAAGTACCCGCGCACGGCCTTCCTGCCGTTCGGCGCCGGGGTGCGCAACTGCATCGGCGAGCACTTCGCGTGGATCGAGATCTCCATCGCGATCGTCAACATCCTCAAGCGTTACGAGCTGTCTCTCCAGCCCGGCCAGAAGGTGCCGCCGGCAGCCATGGGCGCCCTGGTGCCCGGCGACCTGCCGATGCGGTTGAAGCGGCTGGTGGCGCAATGAGCCCGACCGCCACGCGACTGGTCGAGCACGTACGGACGAACGTGGCGGCGCTGCTGGACGAGTTCGCCGCGCTCACCGCCGGCTCGCGGTCCACCGGTACGGGGGTGGCGGCCTTCACCCAGCGGCTGTCCGACTACGTCATGCGGTTCGGCAGCATGCGGCGTACCCGCATGGCGGCGCACACCCTCGACGGCTACCGGCGTACCGACGAGGCCACCGTCGCCGTGCTCGGCCACGCCTGCGCCGCGCTGGAGCTGTTCCACGCGGCCGCGATGATCCACGACGACATCATCGACGAGAGCCCCACCCGGCGGAACCATCCGGCCTTTCACATCGGCTGGGTCGGCGCGGACCCGGCCGGCGGCGCCGACGGGCGGGAGACGGCGCCGATCTCGGCGTCGATTCCCTCGGCCCGGCTCGGCATCGCGGCCGGGCTGCTGGGCGGCGACGCGCTGCTCGTGCTGACCGCCCGCGCCGTCGACCGCATTCCCTCGCCGGCTCGCGACCGCGTGGCGGGGTTCTTCCAGGAAATGCAGCTGCGCACCGTGGTCGGCGAGTTCCAGGACTCCGTGCTGGAGTACCAGCGGGTGCATGCCACCCGCACGGCCATCGCCGACATGTCGGTGAACAAGACCGCCTGGTACACCGTGATCGCGCCCATGGTACTGGCCGCCCACTGCGCCGACGCCGACACGGACGCGCTGCCGCTGCTGATCGACGCGGGCTCGGCGTTCGGGGAGGCGTTCCAGCTGCTCGACGACCTGATCGAGGTGTACGGCGAGCCCGCGGTGACCGGCAAGAACCCGCTGGACGACCTGAAGGCGGGCAAGGCGACCCTGCTGCACCACATCGTCGCCGCCAACTGCACACCCACGGAGCGGACGGTACTCGCCCAGGTGTACGGCCGCGGTGACGGCACCGAACGCGACCTCGAACAGTACCGCCGGCTGATCGACGCCAACACCGCGCACGTGACCGACGACCTGCGCGGCCTCATGGACCGGGCCCGGTCGCTGCTGCGCGAGGCCGGATTCCGCGATCACACGGTGGACCGCATCGAACACGAGCTGAGCCCCCACTTCCAGATCCCAGTCCCCCTGGACGAGAGCGCCTAGCACATGGCAGTGAACTTCACCCTTCCCCTGGCAGGCACCCATGTGCTGCTGCCTCCGTACGAGCACTGCGTACCCGCGCTGGAACGCCCCGACAACGACCAGGTCGTCGCCGACAGCCAGGAATGGTGCCGGCAGGGCCTGTCCGACCTGTTACCGCCCGAGGACCTGGACACGCTGCTGGCCGAGCGCGCGTCGCTCTGGACCGCCCTGGTCCTGCCCACCGCGCCCTACGAGTTCCTCGTCGCCGCGGCGCAGTACACCGAATACCTGTCGATCCTCGACAACGCGCTGGTGGACAAGGACCGGCTCGGCAGCGACCCGGTGTACGCGGCGGAGCTGAAGGCGGCCATCGACGTGCTGTTCGACGGCAAGCAGGTGGACACTCCGGCCAACGAAGAGCTCACCGTCTGGTTCAAACCGCTGCACGACTGCCTGTCCACGCTGCGCGGCCACCTGACCGCCGAAACCTGGGACGGCTTCCACGGCGAGGTCGAGCGCTTCCTGATCGGCTGCGTCGAAGAGGTCGACTACCGCAATTCCGACACCGTCTACGACTTCGACGCCTACCTGCGGATGCGCCGCAACAGCGTCGGCATGGGCATGTACTTCGCGCTCGGAGAGGCGCTGGCGCCACCGCTCGAGAAGGAGACGGTGGACGGGTCAGCGTACCGCGCGCGGCTGCTGACGTACGCCCTCGATCACATCGCGCTGAGCAACGACATGTTCTCGTTCCGCGCCGAGGCCGACGCCGACGACGCCGTCAACGCCGTGGCCACGCTGATCCTCAGCGAGGACCTCTCGGTCCAGGCGGCGTTCGACCGGGTGGGGCTCGAAGTGCAGCGCAACGAGATGGCGTTCCGGCGCACGCTGCGCGAGACCGTCGCGGCGCTGGGACCGGACCATGCGGTGAGCGTGTACGGCGGCAAGGTGTGGCACATGATGTGCGGCAACGTGGACTGGTCCTTCCGCACCACGCGATACAACGGAGAAAGGCATCAGTGGGATGGCCGGTATCCTCAAGTCGTTCAGTTCAGGGAGGGCAGCACGCTCTTCACCGACAAGAACTACGCCTCCCTCATCGCGGAGGGCCTGGTCTGACCGCACGGCCGGATACGCCACCCGCGTGCATCGCGCCGTCGGCCTGGTGCGGCAGATCGTACGGCTGGCCCGCGACCCGCTGGGCTACGTGACCGAGCTGAACTCCTCGGCCGACATCCACGTCTTCACCGCGCTCGGCCGGAGCTTCGTCTACGTCGCCGAACCGCTGCTCGTCAACGACATGCTCGTGGACCGGCGCGGCGACTTCGACAAGGGCATCTTCTACGACCGGGTGCGGCGGCTTGCGGGCAACGGCGTCGTGCTGGCCAACGGCGCGGAACACCGCAGGCAGCGCGACTACCTGGACCGCTTCTTCAAGCGTGAGCACGTGGTGGCGCTGTCCGAGCCGATGACCGCTGTGGTGAGGGAGGAACTGGCCCGCTGGGACACCACGCTCGACATCGACGCGGCCCTGCACCGGATGACGTTCAAGATTCTCGCCGCCACGATGTTCGGCACCGACATCGACCACGAGAAGTTCGACCGCATCCACGAATGGCTCGCGCTGACGCTCGAAGCGATCATGTTCCGTACCGTGGTGCCGTCGTGGTACCTGCGGGTTCCCACCAAGCGGAACCGCCTGCACGACAGCGCGATGGACCGGCTGCGCGCGGCCATCACCTCGGCGATGAACGCGGACGGTACGGGCGGCTCCGACCGTCTCGACCTCATCTCGGTCATGCGCACGGTCCGCCACGAGGACGGATCGCCGCTGACGCCCACCGAGATGGCCGACCAGATCGTCGCGGTCACCATGGCCGGGGCGGAGACGGCGGCCACCGCGCTGTCGTGGCTCACCACGGAGCTCGCCCGCGACCAGGCCCTGCAGGACGCGCTGCGTGCCGAGGTATCGAACGCGCGCGCCCGCGGCGTCCCCTACGGCCCCGACCTGTCGGAGACGCCGCTGCTCAAGCGCACGCTGTCGGAGCTGCTGCGCTGCCGCCAGCCCATCCTGGTCATCTCCCGGCGCACGGCCCGCGACACCGAATTACGCGGTGTCCGGCTGCCCGCCGGAACCGAGGTGATGTACAGCCCGTGGGCCATGCACCGGGACCGGACGTGGTTCCCGGCCGGGGCGGACTTCGAGCCGGAGACCTTCGGCGCCGGCGGATGCCCGGTCACGAAGGGCTCGTACACACCGTTCGGCCTCGGCCCCCGGCACTGTGTCGGCGAGCAGTACGCCTGGCAGATGATGTGGATCGCCGTCGCGGAGATGTTGCTTGCGGTGCGTATCGAGTCGGCCACCGCGCAGCACCCGAACGGACGCCCCCTGGCCACCATCATCCCGGGGAGCGTGCACGCCAAGGTCGAGCGGGTGGGGGAGCCGGCATGACGCGGCTGCTTGAGCCGAGCGAGGTCTTCCACGCCTTCCTCGACTGGCAAACCGGGTTCGAGGTGGAGGTGCGGGCGTCGCTGACGCCCGTGGCGGCGGCAGCCGGGCTGGCCCGCATGTACGCCGCTTTCCCCCGCCTCGCGGCCCGGCTCGCCCGTACGCCGGAGGGCTTCGCCTTCGAACCCGTTCCGGCTCCAGCGATCGAGACGACCGCGTACGGCGCCCGCGTGCACGCCGCGCTGTCGGCGTTCACCGTGGACGCCGCCCGCCCCGGCACCGTCGTGGTCACGGGACGGCTACACCACGCGCTCTGCGACGTCACCGGCATCCTGTCGATGGCGGACCAGCTGCTCGGCCTGCTCGGCGTCCGCGCCGACGCGGCCTCGATCCCGCTGCAGGCCGCACGCGAGTGGCCGATCGCCGCGGAAACCGTGCTCGGCGGGCCCCAGTCGGCCGACGGCATCCGCGAGACCCGGCTCTTCTACGCCCAAGCCCCGTCCGCGCCGCTGAAGCCTGCGCAGCCGGTGACCCTGCACCTCCCCCCGGAGCAGGTGCAGGCCATCGACGACGCGTGCGCCGCCGAGTCGACCTCGCTCACCGCGGTGATCGCCTCCGCCGTCGCGCCGCTCGTGGCCGGGGACGGCGACCCGGTGGTGGTCGGCGTCCCGGTGGACTGCCGGGTGTTCATCAGTCCCGAGCGGGCGGAGCAGGTCCCGCCGCGCGCCATCGGCAACTGCAGCCACGGCGCTCTCGTCCGGGTGCCGCGTGCCCACGGCGACGTGCCGGCGACGGCACGGGCCTTCGACGCCGACCTTCTGGACCAGCTGGAGGCGGAGACCCCCGCGGCGCCGTTCCGCGACGGCCGCAAGTACCTGCCGGAGCACAACGCGCCCGCCGCCCTCGTGGTGTCGAACGCGCGCGGCGCCGCCCGCCGGTTCCCGCGCCTGGCCGACGCGCCGCGAACGATTGTGCTGCCGGAGTCCTCGATCCCGGCCCTGCCGATGATCGCCGTGAACGAGAGCCCGGCGACGCAGGCCGTCGTCATCACGCTCATCGCGGACCCGGCCGACCACACACCCACTGAAGCCCGTCGGCTCATCGACGCGCTGGCGCGCACACTCAATGACATCGTGGAGCGGCAATGACCGAAGTATCCGACAGCCTCACCGAGTCCGCGGACGCCCTGCCCACCATTCCGCGCGGCCGTACCTCGGTGTTCGAGCTGCCGACCGGGCTCATGGACATGGCCGCCGCCGGTCCGATCCATCCGCTGCGCTACGCCGGCGGCCACGTCGGCTGGATCGTCACCGACTTCCAGCTGTGCCGCAAGGTGCTGACCATGCCGGAGTTCAGCTCCCGCCCGGACCTGCGGCATTCGGCCATCCACGAGGCCATCGGCGACGGGCAGCCGCCGGAGGAGCGGCCGGGCATGTTCGTCGGCATGGACCCGCCGGAGCACACCCACTACCGGCGCATCGTGGCCGCGGCCCTGAAACTGGGCGAGATGCGGCAGCTTACGGCGAGCATCACCGAACGGGCGAACGCGCTGTTCGACGCCGACGCCGGCGACCAGGTGGATCTGGTCTCGGCCGTCGCCTCGCCGCTGCCCGCCCTGGTGATCACCCAGCTGCTGGGCGTCGAGGAGGCGGTCAGTCACATTCTCGCCAGCTGCCTGGAGCGGATGTTGTCGCTGGACTCCACGGCTGACCAGGTGCGGGAGATGTTCACCATCATCTTCAACGAACTGGGCGAGGTGGTGACGCGGCGCCAGAAGGACGGCGCCCCGGGCTTCATCCAGAACATGATCGAAGATGGGCAGCTGTCGGACGCCGAGATCACCAGTATCGCCTTCCAGCTCTACACGGCCGGTCATGAGACCACCACGAACATGATCGCGCTGAGCTACCTGCACCTCCTGGAGAACCCCGAGGCGGCCGTGACGCTCAAGGGCAACGAGCGCGCGATCGCCGACGCCATGGAGGAGTTCCTGCGGTTCTTCTCGATCATCCAGTACGGCATCTCCCGCGCCGCGCTGGAGGAGGTCGAGCTGGGCGGGGTGACGATCCGGCCGGGGGAGACGATCACGATCTCCCTGCCCGCGGCCAACTTCGACAGCGGGCGCTTCCCGGATCCGTACCGGCTCGACATCGGGCGCGGCGACCGCGGGCACCTGGCCTTCGGCTTCGGGGTTCACCAGTGCGTGGCGCAGCAGCTCGCGCGGGTCGAGCTCACCGTGGCGCTGCGGGTCTTCCTGGAGCGGTACGGCGACTTCGCGCTCGACTCGTACGAGATGAAGTCGGACACCATCGTGCACGGACTGACCCGGCTCCTGGTGCGGCGGTCCGGCACGCGACAGCCATGATCAGGGCTGACCGGGACCGCTGCTGCGGCTCCGGCATGTGCGTGCTGATCTGTCCGGAGGTGTTCGACCAGGACGACAGCGGGCTCGTCGTCATCGACGCCGATGCCGTCGGCATCGCCGACCCCGCGCTGCTGCGGCATGCCGTCAGCTGCTGTCCTGGGCGGGCTCTGTCCGAGGTCGACTCCGCACGGACCGAGAAATCCGCTGCCAACGAACGAAAGTGACTGGTATGGACCGACGTATCGCCTTAGTCGGCATCGGCGCGCGGCTGCCGGGCGGGCGAGGGCCCGCCGGGGTGTGGCGCATGCTCCAGCGGCGCGAGTCCGAGATCGGCGCCGCCCCCGCCAGCCGCCTGCCTTTCCTCACCGATCACGACGTCAGCGACCCCGCGTTCGACATGGTGTGCCTGACCGGGGGGTTCGCTGACGGGTGGGACGAGTTCGACCACTCGGCGTTCGGCATCTCGGCCCGCGAGGCCGAGGTGATGGACCCGCAGCAGCGGATCCTGGTGGAGACCGTGTTCGAGGCCATCGGCGACGCCGGGTTCACCCTCGACTACCTGCAGCGCCGCAGCACTGGCGTGGTGAGCGGCTGCATCACCCGCGACCACTGGCTCGTCGCGCGCCAGGACTCGGGGCTGGACGCCATCAGCAACGTCGGCAACACCGGCAGCGGCCTGTCCGGCCGGTTGTCGCACGTCTTCGGCCTGACCGGCCCGTCCGTCACCCTCGACACCGCCTGCTCGTCGGGGCTGGCGGCCGTCGCCACCGCGATCGACAACCTCCTGGTCGGCAACTGCTCGATCGCCATCGCCGCTGCCACCAACCTGGTGCTCGACCCGTACGAGACGCTGTCGTTCTACCGGTCGAACATGCTGGCCGCCGACGGGCACTGCAAGTTCGGCACCACCCGCGCCGACGGATTCGTCCGCAGCGACGGCTTCGCCGCCGTCGTGCTGCGGCCACTGGCGGACGCCCTGGCCGAACGGGACCGCGTCTACGCGGTGATCGAGGGCGTCGCGGTCGGCAACGACGGCGGGCGCAGCGGATCGTTGCCCACCCCTTCGGTGGACGGCCAGACCGACGTCATCCGCCGCGCGCTCACGCTGGCCGGGCGCGCCCCGGAGGACGTCGACTACGTGGAGGCGCACGGCACCGGTACCACGGTCGGCGACGCCACCGAGATCGACGCCCTCATGACGGTCTTCGGCGAGCGGGATCGGCCGCTGCCGATCGGGTCGGTCAAGACGCGGATCGGTCACTGCGAGTCCACCTCCGGGCTGGCCGGGCTGGTGGTCGCCGCCCTGAGCATCCACCACGCGACGGTGCCGCCGATGCTGGCGCACGGCGACCTGCGGGACGACCTGGCGGATCGCGAGCGGGGCGTGTACGCGAACGTGGGCGACGGGCTGCCGCTGCCCGGGGACACGGTGATCGGGGTCAGCTCGTTCGGCATCACGGGGACCAACGCGCACGCCGTCCTCGCGTCACCGCCCGCACCGGTGGAGCCGGAGACGGAGACGGAAACAGGGCCGGAAGCGCTCCCTTCGCTGCCGCGGCTCAGCTCGCCCGGTGTCACGCTCCCGGCCGCTCCCGCCGCCGGCGACGGGCGCCTCAGCGCGGCGCTGGCCTACCGCGTCAACCACACCGCGGGACATCGGCGGACCGACGCGGACCTCCCGGTGACGGCCTCCGGCCCGGGCCTCATTGCCGGTCTCTGGCGGGACGCGCCGAAGGTGGTCTTCGCGTTCGGCGGATTCGGCGCACACTGGCTCGACCCCGGCACGGCTGGCGACCCGATCCTGCGCGACCACCTCCGTACCACCTACGCGGCGGTACGGGATCACCTGGCCGAGCACGAACGGCCGCTGCTCGACGGCGGCGCCGGCATCCCGGCCGCCCTGCAGCCGTACGCCACCTGGGCCTCGCAGCTGGCCATCGCGTTCACGCTGCGGGACTACGGGGTGCGGCCCGACGCGGTCCTGGGGCACAGCTTCGGCGACATCGCAGCGGCCTGCACGGCGGGCGCGCTCGACCTGGAGACGGCGGCGCGGTTGCTGGTCGCCCGCACGGAGGCGGTGCGGGAACACTCGGACAACACCCGCATGATCGTGATCACGGGGGAGGACGTCGCCCGCGACAGCGCCTGGATCCCGGCCTCGGCGGATGTGGCCGTGGTCAACAGCCCGAGCTGTGTGGTGCTGGCCTGCCCCGCCGACGCCCTCGGCGACATCACCGAACGGGCCGTCGCGCACGGGCACGACGCCCGCGCCCTGGAGGTCGTGTTCGGCTCGCACAGCCGGTTCGTGGAGCCGGCGCTGCCGGCCTTCGCCCCCGCCGTGGAGGCCCTTGGCCACGACCGGACCGCCGCCATCCCTTTCTACTCCTCGACCTCCACGGCCGCCGCCACCGCGAAGACCGCGGTGGCGGCGCGACACTGGCTCGACAACCTGCGCACCCGGGTCGATCTTCCGCCGGTGGCGGCGAGGCTGGCCGACGACGGTTACCAGATCATCCTCGACGTCGGGCCGCGGGCGGTGCTGGCCGGTCACCTGCAGGCCTCGTTCGGCGGAACCGTCCTGACCACCGACGCGATCGAGGACGACGACTTCCTCCGCGCCACCATCGGCGCGCTCTTCACGGCGAACGTCCCGCTGCGTCCGCACCGGTTACCGCGGTGGACCTCCGTGCTCGCCGCCGAACTGACGTGGAGGCGCACTCCGCGCTCCGTCAGCCCTCTGCGCCCGGCCGGGCGCGCGGTCCAGACCCCGGGCTCGGGCTCGGGCTCGGGCTCGGGCTGGGGCTCGGGCTCGGGCGAGTCGGTGACCTACCGGCTGCGTGGGCCGCAGGTCCGGCTGCTGGCCGGGCACCGGGTACGCGGCGAGACGGTGGCGCCGGGCACGCTGACGCTCAGCTACCTCGTACGCTCGCTGCGGACCGACGGCGAGCCGCTGCGCATCGACGCGGTGCGGTTCGTGGAGCCGATCGTCATCGACGACACCACCGACCAGCTGGCACTCACCGTTTCGCGGGACGGCTCCCAGGTGGAGGTGCACTTCACCACGGACCCTGCCGCCACTCCCACCCTGTGCTGCACCGCGACCGTGGCGCAGGCCTGCCCCGCCGCCGAGACGGCCGCCGCCGAGCTGCCGCTGAACCTGGCCCCGTTGCCGGTGGACGCCTTCTACGAGGGGTTCGCCGCGGCGGGCAACGTGTGGGAAGGGCCGTTCCGGTCCATCTCCGAGCTGTGGGTGTCCACGACGCACGCGTACGCCACGGCCGAGCTCGGCACGCCGACCGGAGTGGGCGGAGAGATCGACCCGGCCCTGTTCGACGCGGCGCTGCACGGGCTCGCGGCGGTGCACTACGGGCTCGCCGACGGCGCGGAGGCCACCTGCCCCTTCTACTTCGAAGGGGTGGACCGCATGACGTTCCACCGGCATCGGCTGCACGGGCGCACCCGGTCGGTCATCGCGCCGAGCGCGGACGGCACCGGGTTCGACATCACCATCCTGGACGCCGAGGATCGGCTCGCCGTGCGCTGCGAGGGGGTGCGCATTCGCACGATGGAAAGTCGGCCCGCCATTCCGGCCCTGCACCGGATCTGGGTACCGTACACCGGCTCGTCCGGCCGCGCCGAGCAGCGCCTGGTGGATCTGTTCGACGCGCCGCTCGGGACCGCGGACCCCGACGTCATCGCCGACGTGGTCGCCCGCACCGGACCGGGCCGCGAACTGCTCATCGACGCGCGCACCCCCGCCGCCCCCGCACAGGCGCAGCTGACCGGCTACCTCGCCGGGCTCGGACAGGCCGTGACCCGCCTCGCCCACGCCGCCGCCGAGGCAGGCGTGCCGCTCGGCGTGGTCGTGACCGATCCCGACCAGCCGCCCGCCGACGAGCTGGGCGGCGCGGTCAGCGGATTCCTGTTCGCGCTGGCCGGGGCGCTGCCGTACGAGTTCCCGGCCCTGGCCGGCGCAGTGGTGTGCGCCCCCGCCGGGGACCCTCTGGGTGATCTGCCGTCGATCCGGGATCTGGCCGCGCGGGGCGAGCACCGCCTGCGCCGCGACAGCGATGGCGGCCTGTCGGTGGCGCGCCTGACCGACCAGCCGAAACGATCCCGCCCCCGGCACCCCGCCGGGCGGCACCACCTCGGCCGCTGGACCGCCGAGGTCCGGCTGCACGAAGGGCGGGCCTGCGACGTCGAGCTGGTCTGGTCCGATCCGCGGCACGGCCCCCGCGCCATCGGGATCCGGCCCCTGCCCCAGGGGTACCGGCAGGCGCGGCGGTTGCCGGACGTGCTCTGGGCGGTCCAAGCCGCCCAGCGGATCACCGCGGTGGTCCGGCCGGGCGCGGACGACGAACTCGTCATCTCGGGCGACCCCCACCGCGCCGCCCTGCTGCGCGCCGCCCTCGCCACCCGCCCCGGCGCGCTCGGCGGCCAGGTGCGGCGCATCGGGATCGCGCTGGACGAACCCCTCATCGGCCCCCTTGTCGACACCGCCACCGACCTGCTGATCACGGCGGCCCCGTCCCAGGACGCGGAGGCCGGAGCGGCGGAGGTCACCCTGCGCGACCTGGCGCCCACGAGCGCCTGGCCGAGGTCGGTCGCCTACCGGACCACCTTCGCGGACACCGAGATTGCGCTGCTCGATCTCGCCGGTGCCGACGACGCGTCGTACTGCGAACGGGCGGCCACGTCCCGGCGCCGTCGTGCGGCGCTGATCGTCGGCGGCAGCGGCGGCCTCGGCTCGGCCCTCGCCGCCGACCTCCGCGCCCGCTCGTTCACCGACATCGTCTTGGTCGGAACCCGGGACAACCCCGGCAGCGGGACCGGCTACCTCCGCTGCGACATCAGCGACCCCGCCGCCGTCGCCCTGCTCACGGAGCGGCTGGCCCGGATCGAGGCCGACGAGGTGCTCATCTTCCACCTGGCCGGCCGCCTGTCGGCCGGACCGCTTGCCGAGCTGGATCCCGCCGACTGGCACCGCGTCCTGGCCCCCAAGACGGACGGGACCCGCCACGTCGTCGAAGTGGCCCGCAGGACCGGCGCGCGGATGCTGGTCGCCTACTCGTCGGCGTCGGCCGTGCTGCCGTCACCGCAGTTCGGCCACTACGGCGCCGCCAACGCCGCCATGGAGGGGATCCTCGCCGCGGTGGGCGACGTACGCGTGCGGGGCGTGCGGTGGGGCTTCTGGGCCGGGGCGGGTATGTTGCGCGACCTCGACCCCACCCGCTCGTTCACCCCGGCGGGCGTCGGGGAGATCGGCGCGAACGACGGTCACGACTTCCTCTGGAACGTCCTCACCACACCGGACACCGGCTTCCCGGTCTGCTACCCGGCCGACTGGGCGGAGTTCGGCGGACGGTACGAGACGCTGCGGCGCGACGCCCTGCTGAGCCTGCTGCGCCCGGCCGGCGTCCGGGAGCTCCCGCAGGCCCCGGCCGAGGCAGAGCATCAGGGCCCGACCGGACGGACGGACCGCGGCGACGCCGCGAACCGCGTGGAGTCGCTCATCATGGAGACCCTCAAGATCTCCGAGGTGTCCGTGGTGCGCGGCGCGGATCGGCTGCGCGACCTCGGCCTGGACTCGCTGCTCGCCGTGGAGCTGCGTACGAAGATCAAAGCGGCGCTGGGCCACACCGTCCCCATCCGCACCCTGCTGGGCCCGACCAGCCCCGCCCAGCTGCTCGCCCTCGTCACCGAGACCACCGACACCGACACCCGCTCCGCGTGAGCGCGCCAGTCAGCACCGCCGAGTGAATGGGATAACGCCTTGCCGAACAGCACAGCGCCGAACCCACCGGCGCCGAACCCAGCGGTGCGCACCGTCCTGCTGGCCGAGCCGCGCGGCTTCTGCGCGGGCGTCCGGCGCGCCATCGCGATCGTCGAACAGGCACTGGAGCGGTACGGGCCGCCGGTGTACGTCCGCAAGGAGATCGTGCACAACCACCACGTCGTCGCCGAATTACGCGGCCGAGGAGCCGTCTTCGTCGATTCGGAGGACGAGGTGCCGGAGGGGGCGCTGTGCATCTTCTCGGCGCACGGGGTGGCGCCCGCGGTGCGTGACAACGCCGCGCGCCGGAGCCTCGACGTCATCGACGCCACCTGCCCGCTGGTCGCCAAGGTGCACCAGGAGGCGCGCCGCTTCGCCCGGGACGGCCGTACCCTCCTGCTGGTCGGGCACGCCAGCCACGAGGAGGTGGAGGGCACGTACGGCGAGGCGCCCCACCGTACCGTGATCGTCGAGACCGTCGAGGACGCGCGGGGCCTGGAGATCGACGCTGCCACCCCGACCGCGCTGCTCACCCAGACCACGCTGTCGCTGGACGATACCCGGGAGATCACGGACGCGCTGCGCGACCGCTTCCCGAACCTGGCCGTTCCGCCCACCAGCGACATCTGCTACGCCAGCGAGAACAGGCAGCGGGCGGTCAAGGCCATTGCCCGCCGCGCCGACCTGGTACTCGTGGTGGGCTCGACCAACTCCAGCAACTCCATCCGAATGGTCGAGGTGGCCGAGGCCGCCGGCGCCCGCGCCCACTTGGTGCCCGACGTGGACCACCTCGACGCCGCCTGGCTCGACGGCGTCACCACGGTCGGGGTCAGCGCCGGCGCCAGCGCCCCGGAGAATCTCGTGGACGACCTCCTCGCGGCCCTCGCCGGGCACGGCTTCGCCAACATCCGGATCGAGCCGGCCGCGACGGAGAACCTCGAATTCGCCCTGCCCGCCCGGCTCAACGCACCGGCGGCCGACGGCGAAGGAGCACGATGACGCGGATCGAGACCGAGATCGCCATACCCGGCCCGCGCGAACGGGTCTGGAAGGTGCTCACGGGTTTCGCCGCGTACCCGCAGTGGAGCCCGACGATCCTCCGCATCTCCGGCGACCTGGACGTCGGATCCCGGCTCGCCGTCCGCATCCTCGGGCCCGGCGGCCGGGCCGTGGCATTCCGGCCGAAGCTGGTGGCGCTGGAGCCGGGCCGGCTGCTGCGATGGGACGCGGTGCTCCTGCACCCGGATGTGCTCAGCGGGTTGCACGAGTTCCGGCTCGACGACGACGGCATCGCCGGCACCCGGCTGGTGCACTCCGACACCTACAGCGGGGTGCTGGCCGCGCCGCTGCGGCGCCTGCTGGCCGCGAACGAGCCGCTCATGCGACGGCAGAACACTGCGATACGGGATCGTACGCTGAACGGGTAGCCCCCGCGCGCGGCGGCGAGGGGGTCTTAGAGGGTGGAGTCCGTGAACGCCAGCCGCAGCGTGTTCAGGAACGGCAGGAGGACCAGGAGCACGATGACGGCCAGCGCACGGCCGCCCGCCGCATCGTCTGATCGGGCGCACGTGCTGGCGATGCCCACGCTGCGCGCCGCCGGGGGCCCAAGCGGGCTTCGGCGAGCCGGCCATCAACTGTGCCGAACGGATCCGGGCATTACTGGCGCAGCCACAACGCGCGCCGGGCGACTGGTCGATCGAGCTGCCCACCGGATGCGCGTGCGAGCTGTGCAGAGTGCTCGGCATCGTCAGGCCACGTGAATGTGGTGTACGGGAATGGGGATGGCGGCAGGCCCAGCCCGATCATCAACGCTCCTGCCCCTCACCGGCCCAGTCGACTCGGCCGCCGACCTCCGGCACTGGACAGCCGCCGCACGAGAACCCGGGCCATGCGTCTAGGCCGGCCGGCTCAGGTTTCGCCGAAGAACGCGGCGATCCTTTCGACGGCGGGGTCCACATACTGCTTCTTGTCATAGAGGTCGACGTGGCTGGCGCCGTCGATCCAGTAGATCTCCTTGGGGCCAGTGGCGCGCTGGAAGGCTTCGATGCTCATCCAGGACGTGACCGCGCGGAAGCCGACGATCATGAGCAGCGGCCGGCGCCCGATCAGCGGGATCGGCGCGAAGGCGTCG
The DNA here is from genome assembly GCF_052068215.1 of Nonomuraea sp. H19. Taxonomy (NCBI): domain Bacteria; kingdom Bacillati; phylum Actinomycetota; class Actinomycetes; order Streptosporangiales; family Streptosporangiaceae; genus Nonomuraea; species Nonomuraea sp. H19. The sequence goes on from NZ_JBQHCV010000002.1 coordinate 49,979, forward strand.
AAGGCCGCCATCTTGTCGATGCTGTTCCAGGTGAGGAAGCCCGCCGAGCGGGGATGCCGGCCGCGTTCGGTGCGGTAGTACTCGAAGCCCTCGGCACCGTGCTCTCCACCCAGCGCATGGGCCTGCTCGACGGTGTCGGGGAAGAGGGTCAGCACCGGCGGCTCCTCGCCCCGGGCCTCCACGGTGCGGGCGTGGGCCGCGGCGTCCAGCATGCTGAGGAACACGGCCGGGTCCTGGGCGCCGTCGGCCCCCAGGCGGAACTGGCGGGCGACATCGACGGCGCTGACGGTGGCGAGGGCCTTGACGCGGCGGTCGCCCGCGGTGGCCGAGAGGGCGTAGCCGCCGGAGGCGCAGATGCCGAGTACGCCGATGCGGTCCGGATCGACGTCGTCCCGGCTGGTGAGGAAGGAGACGGCGGCCTTGAGGTCCTCGACGCGCTGCGCGGGGTCCTCCAGGCCGCGCGGTTCGCCGCCGCTCTCGCCCTGGTAGGCCGCGTCGTAGGCGAGCGTGATGAACCCCCTTTCGGCCAGGTGGCCGGCGTAGAGGCCGGCAGCCTGCTCCTTCACACCGGTGCCGGGGTGGCCGACGACGATCGCCGGACGCGGCCCCTCGGCCGGGGTGCCGGGAAGGTAGACATTGCCGGCGAGCGGGATGCCGGCGCTGTGGAAGGTGACGTCGATCTTCGTCATGGGACTCTCCGTCCAGTGGTCAGCTGGCCCGGCACGGTGCCGGGCACGTGTCCACAGTCGTCGCAATCCCGGGCAGGCAAAAGCGGCGAGTTCTTGCCTGGGAAAAGACCTGCCCCCTCACCCCCACCACTCCAGGGAGGACATGACCAGCACATCCGGCCCCGGCGAACTCGGTGCCTTCCTCAAGGCTCGCCGGGCACAACTGGCTCCGCAGGACCTCGGCCTGCCCGAGCAGGACTCTCGCCGCAAGGTCGCGGGGCTCCGCCGTGAGGAGGTCGCCCAGCTCGCCGCGATCAGCGTCGACTACTACACGCGGCTGGAGCAGGGCCGTGTCCGAGCCTCCGCGTCGGTGCTCGCCACGCTGGCTCAGGCACTACGTCTCGACGACGACCAGCAGCGGTACCTGTATCAACTGGCCGGCAAGACCGACGCGCGGCCTCGCAGGCGTCGGCCCGCGCAACGCGTGCGCCCCGCCATGCGGCGCCTGCTCGACCAGCTCACCGCAACCCCCGCCATCGTTCTGGGCAAACGGCTGGACATCCTGGAATGGAACGCCGGCGCCGCCGCCTTGTACACCGACTTCTCGCAGTTGCCCGCGGACCAGCGCAACTACCTGTATCTGTTGTTCACCGACCCGATCTTCCGGGGCATGCACCTGGAGTGGGAGCACGACGCCCGCGACGCCGTCGCCGCTCTGCGCATGGAGTCTGCGGCCAATCCCGACGACCCCCAGCTCGCCCTGCTCGTCGGCGAGCTGTCCGTGCGGGACGCCGACTTCCGTACCTGGTGGGCGGAGCATCGCGTCAACAACGCCGCCTACGGCACCAAGCGTTACCGGCATCGGCTGGTCGGCGATCTCACCCTCGATTGCGACACGTGGAGCAGTCCCGACGGCTCGGGACAGCGCCTCATGGTCCTCACCGCCGAGCCCGGTTCGCCATCGCACGACGCGCTGCGCATCCTCACCTCGTGGGCGCCCGGGCAACCGAGCGGGAGCCTCTCCCCCGCGCCCCGATGACGACTCCGGAGGCAGGCGCCGGCGGCGGCGATGGCCGCCGCCGTTGACACCTCAACATGCTCGGGCGAGCAGCGCGTCACTCATCGGCGGGCCCCCCGGTCTCCAGCAGCCGCCCGCCGGACAGCTCCAGCCAGCGCTCCACCTTGATCTCCGCGAGGAACCGTTCGTCGTGGCTGACCACCACGAACGCCCCCTCGTACGCGCCGAGCGCGCTCTCCAGCTGCCCCACGCTGACCAGGTCGAGGTTGTTGGTGGGCTCGTCCAGCAGCAGGAGCTGGGGCGCCGGCTCGGCGCACAACACGCAAGCCAGGGTGGCGCGCAGCCGTTCGCCGCCCGACAACACGCCCACCGGCAGGTGCGCACGCGCGCCGCGGAACAGGAAGCGGGCCAGCAGGTTCATCCGCTCCGCTGCCGGCATGCCGGGGGCGAACGCGGCCAGGTTCTCGGCCACGGTGCGTTCGACGTCGAGCAGGTCGAGCCGCTGCGACAGGTAGGCGACCCGGCCGTCGGCCCGCCTGGTCGTGCCACTGTCGGGCTCCAGGTCGCCGCTGATCAGGCGCAGCAGAGTTGACTTGCCCGCGCCGTTGGGGCCGGTCAGCGCGATGCGCTCGGGTCCGCGGACGGTCAGGTCGATGCCCGGCTCGGCGAACAGGCCGCGGGCCTGCAGGTGTTCGCCGTGGAAGACCGTGCGCCCGGCGGGCACGTTGGTCCCCGGCAGCTCCAGCGCGATCTTCTGGTCATCGCGCAGCGCCCGCCCGGCCTCGTCGAGCCTGGACTTGGCATCGCTGACGCGGGCCGCGTGCATCTGGCCCGCCCGCCCGGCCGACTCCTGCGCGCCGCGCTTCATGTTCCCGGCGAAGATCCGCGGCAGCCCGGCGTTCTTGAGGTTGCGGGCGGCGTTGCCGGCCCGGCGCTCGGCGCGCTCGCGGGCCTGCTGCATCTCCCGCTTCTCGCGCTTGAGCTCCTGCTCGGCGCTGCGCACGTTGCGTTCGGCGGCCTCCTGCTCAGCGCGCACGGCTTCCTCGTACGCGGTGAAGTCGCCGCCGTAGAAGCGGACCTCGCCCCGGTCGAGCTCGGCGATGCGGTCCATGCGGTCGAGCAGGGCCCGGTCGTGGCTGACCAGGAGCAGGCAGCCGTTCCAGTCGCCGAGCACGTCGTAGAGCCTGCGGCGGGCGCCGAGGTCGAGGTTGTTCGTCGGCTCGTCGAGCAGCAGGACGTCAGGCCGCTTGAGGAGCTGCGCGGCCAGGCCGAGCGAGACGACCTGGCCGCCGCTCAGCGTGCCCAGCGTGCGGTCGAACGCGAGGTCGCCGAGCCCGAGCCGGTCGAGCTGGGCACGGGTGCGCTCCTCGATGTCCCAGTCGTTGCCGATCGTGGTGAAGTGCTCCTCGCTGGCGTCGCCCGATTCGATGGCGTCCAGCGCGGCGATCACCGGGGCGATGCCGAGGACCTCGGCCACGGTCAGGTCGCCGGCGAGCGGCAGGCTCTGCGGCAGGTAGCCGAGCACACCTTCAACGGCGACGCCGCCGCCACCAGGCCGGTATTCGCCGGCGATCAACTTGAGCAGCGTGCTCTTGCCCGCGCCGTTCGGGGCGACGAGCCCGGTACGGCCGCCGCCCACGCTGAAGGACAGATCACGGAAGACCGGGGTGTCGTCGGGCCAGGAGAAGGACAGATTGGAGCAGACGATGGACGCGTCGGACATGTGAGAAGACCTCGTACGAGAACGCGGGCGCGCCGAAGCCGCCCGGCAAAGGGGACAGGGATTCGGGGAACGACGAGCAAGGCCTCATCGGCGGCGGTCATGTGCGCCTGCCGGGGCCGATCAATCTCCGGTATCACCCGGAGATGTCGTCGTCACCTGCCACGTCTGGTCTCCTAGCTTCCGATCTCAAGCGTCTTTCACCATAGCAGCCGCCGGAATCAGCGCGTGCCGGCCGCCTGAGCGTCCTTCTTGCGCGCCCGGTAAGCAGCCGCCTTGATCTTGTTGCCGCACGACTCCATGCCGCACCACTCCCGGCGCCCGCCACGCGACCGATCAATGAAGATCTTGGTGCACTCGGGGTTGGCGCACTCCTTCATCAGCGGCACCTCGGGCCCGCTGAGCAGCTCGATGGCGTGCCGGGCCACGGTGGACAGCGCCTGGACCGGGGTCGCCTCGACCCACCGCCCCTCGGCCGTGAGCTGAGGTGCGGCCGGGGGCTTGCGCGCGGTCTCGTTCACCAGGGCGAGCGCCTCGCCGTCGTATCCGTCACCGGCGAGCCGGGCGGTGACCAGCGCGTAGATGGCCTCGCGCACCGTCACCGCCTGGGCCAGATCCGCTTCCTGACAGGGGGAGACGGCGTCGACGATGCCGGACTCCAGGTACCAGGCGTCGAGCCGCTCCGGGACGTCGAGCGTCTCGAAGCGCTCCGTGCGGCGCGCGCGGAGCGTGCAGGCGAGGTCGAGCGCGGGGTTGCCGCACAGAAAGACGTGCTTCACATCACCAGTTTGACAGGTGACGTCGAGTCATGCAATCGTCGTCACCGCTTAAACCGGTGACGCCGGAAAGGAAGACGCGGTGGAGTACGACTACGTCGTGGTGGGCGCGGGCACCGCCGGCAGCGTGCTGGCGGCCCGGTTGTCCGAGGACCCGGGCGCGAGCGTGCTCCTGCTGGAGGCGGGCGGCGCCGGTGCGCCCGCGTGGCCGCGTCTGCTCGGGACGTCGCGTAACTGGGGAGAGCGCACCGCCGAGCAGGCGTCGACCGGGACGTCGATCCCGCTGGCGCGTGGCCGCGGACTCGGGGGCTCGTCGGCCCTCAACGCCATGGTGTTCACCCGCGGGCACCGCTCGAGCTACGACGCCTGGACGGCGAAGGGGTGGGGCTTCGACGACCTCCTCCCGTACCTCAAGCGCAGCGAACGGGCGCCGGGACGCGACGCCAGGTGGCGGGGCCAGAGCGGCCCGCTGACCGTCGCCCCCGCCGCGGAGCCGAACCCCGTGCTCGAAGCCTGCATGGAGGCGGCCGTGGAGGCGGGGCACCGCAGAGCCGACGACATCTCCTCCGGTCTGGAGGAGGGCTTCGGCTGGCCGGATCTGAACATCGCCGGCGGCAGGCGGCAGAGCGCCGCCGACGCGTACCTGGCCCCGGCCTCCGGGCGCGGCAACCTACGCGTCGTGACGGACGCCCCCGTCCACCGCGTACTGATCGAACGCGGCCGGTGCGCGGGCGTGACCTACACCGCCGCGGGCGAGCAGGTCACCGTCCGGGCCGCGCGGGAGGTGGTGCTCGCTGCCGGCGCCATCGGGACGCCGCGACTGCTGCTGTCGTCCGGCATCGGGCCGTCGGAGCACCTGCGGGAGATGGGCGTCGAGGTCGTGCGCAACCTCCCAGGAGTCGGGTCGAACCTCCAGGACCACGTCATGGCGGGCTTGGTGTACGCACCCGCCCGACCCATCCCGACTCCACGGAACAACCACGGCGAGGCCCTCGGACTGCTGCGCGGCCCGGACGCGCGGGACGAGCCCGACCTGCAGATCATCTTCGTGGACGTCCCGAGCCACTCCCCCGCGCTCGGCGGCCCGCGGCATGGCTACACCATCCGCGTGTCCCTGATGCGCCCGCACAGCCGCGGCACCGTACGCCTGGCGTCCGCCTCTCCCACTGCCCCGCCCGTCATCGACCCCGGCTACTACTCCGACGCGCGTGACCTGAACACGATGGTCGCGGGCCTGCGGGCCGCCAGGGAGATCGGCCGGGCACGAGCGCTGGACGGCTGGCGCGGCGGCGAGATGCTGCCCGGCGTGGAAGTGCGGGACAGGAGGGCCCTGCGCGCTTATCTCCGGGCGGGCCTGGCCTCGTACTTCCACCCAGCCGGCACCTGCGCGATCGGCCCCGTCGTGGACGAGGAACTGCGCGTCCACGGCATCGAGGGCCTGCGCGTGGCCGACGCGTCGGTGATGCCGTCGATCGTGTCGGGAAACACCGACGCGACCGTGTACGGCATCGCGGAGCGCGCCGCGGAACTCATCACCTCAACCTGACGAGTCGGCTCATCGTTGACCCATCTCTTCAGCCCATTGGCGATGGTTCCTCCTGGCCCACTCCGGCGTCACCGACCCCGTACGCATCCCACGCCGCGCCTCGGGGTCCCGGTACGCCAGCCGGATGTGCCCGAGCACGACGACCGCGATCGCCAGGGCTGTCACGTCGTGCACGAAGATCGCGCTCGTGCGGGAGATGGCCGGCAGGACTCCGGTGAACCACATCAGCAGGCCGGTGAACGTCATGACCGGCACGGCTCCGGCGATCCAGCCGGCGTAGATCTTCTGCCCGGCGTTGAACTTGCCGGCCGGACGTGGTCCCGGCGTGTTCCTGCGTACCGCGCGCAGCCACTGCCGGTCGTACGGTGCCAGCCGGTTGAGCCTGCGCAGGTCGGCGCGGAAGGCCCGGGAGGCGAGGCCGAGGAGGAACGGCACGGGCAGCAAAAGCCCTGACCACTCGTGGACGACGACCACCAGGTGGCGGCGGCCGACCAGCTGGGCCAGCGGCGGGAAGTACAGGCAGGCCGCCGCCGCCACGCACACCAGCATGAGCCCGGCGGTGATCCGGTGGACCAGGCGCTCGGCCCGGCTGAAGCGCGGCAGCAGGCGCTCAGGCCGCCTGGTCGAGCCAGCCGTCGACGTCATAACCGTACTCCTCCCAGTAACCCGGGACGACCTTGTCGGTCACGGAGATGCCGGACAACCATTTGGCGGACTTGTAGAAGTACATCGGGGCGACGTAGAGCCGTACGGGACCGCCGTGCTCGTGGATGAGCGGCGCGTCCAGCATGTCCAGGGCCACCAGCACGTCGGCCCGGCGGGCCTGCTCAAGTGTGAGGCTCTCGCTGTAGACGCCGTCGAAGCAGGTGAAGCGGACCGCCTTGCCCTCGGGGCGCACTCCTGCCAGGTCGAGGAGGTGCGAGAGCAGCACCCCCGCGAAGGGGACGTCCGGCACCCGCCAGCCGTCGGTGCACCGCGCCTCGCCGACGACCCGCGTCTGGGGCAGCGCACGCAGCTCGTCCAGCGTGTACGTCCCAGGGCGCTCGACCAGGCCGCCGATCTCCAGCCGGTAGTCGGCCGCGGTCTTCCTCGGCACCGAGGCCGCCACGCTGTAGTAGCGGAAGCCGCCCGGGTTGGGCAGCAGCCCGGTGAGCCCGGTGGGGTCGTTCTGGGTGGCGGCACCGAGGAATCGTTCCCAGCCGCTCTGCAAGAGAGGCGCGGCGGCGAGGCCGGCGGCGCCCGCGCCGAGCATCGAGAGCATCACCCGGCGCGCGATGGGCGGGCCGCTCTCCGCTGAATGTCGTTGATCAGTCACACCTGCGATTCGAGCAGCCGCGACCCCGCTCCTGCGAGGAATGGCCGGGGTCTGTAAGACTTCCGTCAGTCTTGCTGCAGTCGTCCACGCCGGACACGTCCTGGCGGAGGAACAGGCTCAGGTCCCGTTCCGCCCACAGCTCCTCCTCCAGATGGTGGTCTCGCCATTGCTCCGGCGGGTCGGCCAGCCAGTCGTGGCCGAAGATCGCGTACGGATGGTCCGCGCGCACGCACTCCAGCTCGTACTGGCCCAGGTACTCCAGCAACGGCCGCCACAACTGTCCGTTCACCACGACCAGGTACGAGGCCGCCAACCCCGGTTCGTGCAGCCAGCCGCGCATCATCCGCGCCTGGAACACATCCGTGATGGGAGACGGCTTGGCCTCGAAGTCCGGACAGATCAGATGCCGCGCGATCGCGATGTGCGCCCCCGGGGGCACCGCCATGCGCCGGCTCACGTCGTGCCAGATCTCCCCCACGACTGGGTCGGCCTCCGCTTCTTCCCTCTCCGGCGTCCGCAGGGTCAGCCAGCTCATGAAAGCCCGCAGGCGGTTGCTCTTGCGGCACCGGAGCAGGGAGAACGCCCCCGGCTGACGGCCCAGCCAGAACCGGACGGACGCGGCCGTGAACTCGCCGTGGCTCTCGCGCGCCATGGTGACGAGTTCATCGTGGTCGGCGGGGGTCGCCCCAGACGCCCGCACATCCTCCTCGCCCACCCTCGAGACGTACCGGCACACGACCCCGCCGCGCCGGCGCAGATGACTGATGGTCCGCATGACCGCCACGCACGCGTGCGGGTCGCGGGCGTCGCGCAGGAGCTCGTCCATGACGTAATGGCGAATCCGCCGGTGCATCCGCTCATAGCCGACGGGGTCCCGCCACCGCAGGTGATAGTCGAGGGCTTCGCGCAGCACACCGTTGACGTCCAGGCCGTGGGCGGCGGTTTCGACATACGGTTGTGCTCGGAGCCAGTCGAACAGTTCCGCCGCCTGGCCGCCCGGCACCACAGCGCTGAGGAGATCTTCGGTGGTGTGGCGGGCGTGCGCGCACACGTACAGCGCCCATCGGTGCATATCCGTCGGCACGCTACCGGCCAGGAGCGCGAGCACGTTGTCGACCACGTAGCGTACGGCGTCGCGGCGCGACGGCTGTCCCGTGGCCGACATGCTCCTGCCGACCTCTGCGGCGAGCGACAGGGCAAAGGGGTTGCCGGCGGCGAAGTCCACGATGGACTTCCGGAGGCCGGGGTCGACGCCGCGGGCTTCGACCAGCGCGGTGGACTCCTGGACGGTGAGGGCTTCGAGGTGCCGGATCACGATCGTCCCGGCCCAGGCCGGATCGGTGAGCCAGACGGCGCTCGGCCCGGTCCGGCCCGCCACCACGACGATCGCGCCGCCGGGCAGCTTGCGGAGGTATTCGTCGCGCAGCCACGGTTCGAGGTCTCCCAGCTTCTCGAAGGAGTCGATGAGGAGAACCGGGCCGGAGACGCCGGCGAGCTCTTCCGCGAATCGCTCGAGGCGTTCGCGCGCTTCCGCGGTCGCCGAGCCGTGGAGGTGCCATACCTGCCGGCCCGCGGCGGTCGCGTCGTCGGCGAGTTGACGCAGCAGCGTCGACTTGCCGATGCCGGCGGGTCCGCGGACGAAGACAAGACCCAGACGTTCGCCACGGCTCTTCAGCAGGTCCTGGAAGGCGGCGCGTTCCGTGCCCCTGCCGGCGAACTGCCCATCGGGAGGCCGCTCCGGCTTCGTGCCCGCTGGCAAAGTGGACTCCTGTGGGGAGCGTGCGGCGGGCCGCCCGGCCCATGGGGTGGGGGCGAATTCGTCGTCGTGGTCCGCGTCGGCCCGGAGGATCTTGTCGTGGATCGCCCGTAGCCGCGGTCCCGGGCTGACGCCCAGTTCCTTGCCCAGCAGGTCGTAGACCGTCCGGTAGATCTCGAGCGCCTCTGCCCGCCTGCCGCTGCGGTACAGGGCGAGGAGATAGATTTCGTACAACGGCTCTTCGAGTCGGTTCTGCTCGATGAGGAGCGGGACCTCGGCCACCACCTCGGCATGCTCGCCCAGCTCCAGGCGGAGCTGCAGCAACTCCTGGGTGGCGATCAGCTTCAGTCGTTCCAGCCGGAACCGCTCACGTTCGGCGGCCTCGCCTGGGACCCCCGCCAGCGCCGTGCCCGTCCAGAGGCCCAGCGCCTGCTCCATACGATTCGCGGCCACCGGGATCTGCCCACTCGCGCGCTCCTGCCTGGCGGTTTCGAGCAGGTCGGCGAACTCGGTGGCGTCCAGCGCGAACAGCGACGGGTCGAGCATGTAGCCCCCGGACTGGGAGCTGACCGCCGAGCCCAGTCCGTGCTCGGACAACAGCCGCCGGATACGGGAGATGTAGGTCCGTATGACGGCTTCGCCGGTGGCCGGTGCCCGCTCGCCCCACACGCCGTCGACCAGCTCACCGATCCGCACGAAGCTGCCGCTGTTGGCCAGTAGCAACATCAGGACGGCCTGTTGTTGCGGTGCGCCGAGATCCAGTCGGGTCTCACCGCAATGGAGGCCGGGCGGTCCCAGAACGGTGAACCTGCAGGGAGCCGAGACGACGTTCGGCTGTCCGATCACGATCGGGGGCGCTTTCCTTGCGGGAGTGCACGGCGGCCGACCCCTCGTACGGGCCTGCGGTAGGACATCCCAAGAAGGTAGGTTCGCCCGGACCGCTTTCGCGAGCGTCACGTGACGCTGTGTGTGTACGTCATTCCGGGGCGAGCATGGCCGGCGTCCCGGGACAGACATGCCGGAAAACGTACAGACCACCGATAAGCCCGACAATGCGTCAACAGTCCCGACGCGGCGTCAGTAGGGTCGGTCAGAGACGCCCGGGCACTGCTTCGGGGGCGTCGGTGACGGGTCGCGGCGCTACGCGAGAGGGTGGGGGAACCTCGATGGCCGGGGTGAGCTTTGGGTTGTTGGGTCCGATCAGGGTCTGGAGCGGTGGGGAAGATCTGGAGGTCGGGTCTCCGCAACAGCGGGGAGTGCTGGCCCTGCTGCTCCTGAGCGAGGGGCGTCAGGTCACGCTCGACGAGATCGTGAGCTCGTTGTGGGGCCGGGAGGCGCCGCGCAGCGCCGTCGTGAGCACCCGCACCTACGTCTCCCGTCTGCGCCGGGTGCTGACCGCCGGCGGTGCCGCCGGGCTGGGCACCGAGGCGGAGATCAGGTCGGCGGGCGGCGGCTACCAGCTGGTCGTGGACCCCGGCGCGGTCGACGTGACGGTGTTCCGGCAGACCACCGCCGCCGCACGGGAGGCCCGCGAGCGGGGGGAGGTCGCAGAGGCCTCCCGGCTGCTGCGCGGCGCCCTGGCGCTGTGGCGCGGACCGGCGTTAGAAGGGCTGAGCGGAACTTTCTTCGAGGGCCGCCGCGCCTGGCTGGAGCAGCTGCGCGCGTCAGCCGTGGAGGAGCGCTGGGCGCTCGACATCGCGCAGGGCGACTGTGGCGAGGCGATCGCCGAGCTCGTGCTTGCGACGGCGGCGGAGCCTTATCGCGAGCGGTTGTGGGAGTTGCTGATGTGGGCCCTCGACCGCGACGGCCGCCGCGTGGAGGCTCTGTCGGCCTATGACCGGATCGCCCGGTTGCTGGATGATGATCTGGGACTGGAGCCCGGTCCTGGCCTGCGCAGGATGTACGCCCGGATCAGGACGGCGGCCGACGCCTCAGTCGTCTGACCACTCCACGGGCCCCACCCGTCCGCCAAGGACGCCGTGGGCCGGATCAGGACCCCAGTCTGGCGGCGTGATCACCGACAGCTCTTATCGGGAAGAAGAGCTTTCTTCGAAGGTCTTGAGCATCCGCGCGAGATCGGCCCGAGAGCTCACCCCGAGCTTGGGGAAGATCCGGTGCAGGTGGGTGCTGACGGTCCGGGGAGAGAGGTACAGCCGTTGTCCGATCTCCCGGTTCGTCAGCCCCTCGGCGGCCAACTGCGCGATGTTCAGCTCTTGCGGAGTGAGCTTCTCGCGCGCGTCGGGGTCCCGGTTCGGGCTCGACTCCCCCGCACTGCGCAGCTCCCGTCGTGCGCGCTCGCCCCATGCGGCCATGCCGAGCGCGTCGAAGGTCTCCCTGGCCGTGCGCAGGTGCGTCCGGGATTCCACGGCCCGGCGCCGCCGCCGCAACCATTCGCCGAACGCCAGATGGAGGCGTCCGCGTTCGGCGGGCCACCCGGTCAGGTCCGCCCGCAGCGCGGCCGTGAACAGCTCCTCCGCCTCCCCGTTCGGGGCGAGCACAGCGCGCGCGTAGCGCAACCCGATGTGCAACGCCGGTGACGGCGTCGATGCGGCCAGCGGCTCTACGTCGCGCAGGATGTCCCGCATGGTGTCGATCCGCCCGGCACGCACGGCGGCCTCGGTGAGCTCTGCGAGGCAGTAAGCGCGCAGGGCCAGTTGGTAGGCGGGGTCCGCGGGATCGAGCATCCGGCTCAGGGCGGCGAACGCGTCGCCGAAGCGCTCCTCGCTCAAGGCCGCGAGCCCGCGCGCGAGCTGGACGGTGGCCAGGACGGGCCGGGCACCGGCGGGAAGTGCGACCCGTTCGGCCTCATCGGCGAGTGTTCTGGCCCGCCCGTGGTCGCCCCTCAGCGCGGCGATCTCGGCCTGGACGGCCGTGGCCAGCCCGTACATGAACGGCTGAGCGGTCTCCTGGGCGAGCTTGGCGGCCTCCGCCGCGACCGGCACGGCCGCGGCCAGGTCGCCGAGCCGGACCCGGCTCCACGCCTGAACGGCCAGCGCCCGGGGCAGCAGCCCGAGCCGGCCCTGGGCGCGCAGGCCGGGCGCGGCCGCCGCGGAGAAGCGGGCGGCCAGGTCGAACGCCCCGACCTGCAGAGCCGCGCTGCCCAGGTAGCGATCGATTTCGGGGGCGGCGCCGGCCACGCCGGCCCGTTTGCGCAGCAGGTCGAGCGCGATGCCGCCCCGCTCGAACGGCGCGACGTACGCGGCGACCGCGACCATGCGGGGGTCGTCGGCGGGAACGGGCAGCCGGTCGGCCACGCCCAGCAGCGAGCGGCGCGCGGCCGGACCCGGTTCGGACCAGAAGCAGCGCATTGCGGCGCCCCACAGGATCCGGACAGCCGGCTCCACCTCCCCGTCGGCGGCCACTGACGCGGCCAGCTCGGCCAGCTCTGACACGCGGGAGACGTCCTCGCGCACCCCGTCCTCGAAGCCGCTGAGCAACCAGGCGGCAGTGGCGCGCCGGCGCGGCGAGAGTTCGAGGGCGTGTGCGTCGCGCACCAGACGCTCGGCCGTGGCGCGGCTGCCGGATTCGACCGCGAGCTCGGCCGCTCTCAGCAACCTGTGCGCCTTCCGGTCCTGCCCCTCGCTCAGCCGGGCCGCCTGCTCCAGCGCCGCGATCGCGGCGGCGACCCCGCCCCGGTGCCGGGCCCGGCCGGCCGCGCGGTCCAGCTCGGCCGCCACGCCCTCGTCGGCTCCGGCCGTCGCGGCGGCCCGGTGCCAGGCCCGCCGGTCCGGCTGTTCGTGCAGCGTCTCTGCGAGAGCCAGGTGGGCCTGCCGGCGCTCGGCGAGCGTCGAAGCCGCCGCGATGGCCGACCGCATCAGGGGATGACGGAACGCCACCACGCCGATGGCGAGCTCGATCAACCGGACCTCGGCGGCCGGTGCGAGGATCTCCGGCTCGGCCGCCGATCCCAGGATCAGGCCCGTGGCCGCGAGCGTTTCGGAGACCGAATCGCTCTGGTTGAGCGCCGCGACCAGCAGGGCGGTGCGGGCCGGAGCCGGCAGGGCCGCTACCCGGGCGGTGAACGCGCGCTCAAGACGCTCGCTCAGCGACAGCACCGGACCCAGCCCGCCCAGGCGATCGCTCAGCGACAGCACCGGGCCGGGGCCGCCGTGGTGTCCCGTGGCCGCCGACAGCTCGGTCAGCGCCAACGGGTTCCCGGCGGCCTCCTCCAGCAGCCGCACCCGGAGCGCTGGGGTGAGGCCGGAGGCGATCGAGTCCAGGAGCTCGGCGGCGGCCTCGTCGGAGAGCCGGTCAACGGGCATCGGGAACAGGCCGGCATCCCGCACGTGCGAGCGCTCGCCTTCCCGGAGCGTCGCGACCATGACGATGGGCTCGGACTCGATCCGGCGCGCCACGAAGGCGAGGACGTCGGCGCTGGCGCGATCGAGCCAGTGCACGTCCTCGGCGACGACCAGCAACGGCCGGACGGCGGCTGACTCGGCCAGCAGGGTCAGCGTGGCCAGGCCGACGAGGTAGACGCTGGGTTCGGCCGCTTCGGCGAGGCCCAACGCGCTGCGCAGGGCGTCACGCTGCGGGGTCGGCAGCGCGTCCACGCCTGCCCGGACCGGATACAGCAGTTGGTGCAACCCGGCGTAAACGAGGTTCTGCTCGGCCTCCACGCCGATCGTCGTCAGCACGCGCAGGCCCGCGGCCGACGCCGCGGAGACGGCCTCCGCCACGAGCGCGGACTTCCCGATGCCGGCCTCCCCCCGAATGAGAACGCCGCTGCGGTCTTCGGGGGCGTCGACGAGCTCGGCGAGGGTCTTCAGCTCGACTTCCCGTCCGAAAAGCGGCATGGTGCGGCACTCCTACCTCGGTGTCCTCAGCGGTCTCCCCCAGCCGCGCGCGAGTCCTGCCGCGACCCTACCGAAAGCGCCCGGATACCACGTTTCACCGCGTATGCGGAACGTATATCGGGGCGTGCTGGTGGGCCGGGCCGCGTCAACCGTTCGTCGACGAAACCTCCTCCCGCTGCTTCTACGCTCCCCGGCATGTCGACCAACGCTGAGGCCGTAGCCGTCACTGAGACCCGCCTCATTCACGCATTCCACCGGCGCGCCACGACGTTGTTGTCCGAGTCCGCCCTCCGGCCTTCCGTCCCCCTCTCGGCCCTGGCCGAGCTGCGCGAGTTCCTCGTCAAGAACCTGCGCCACCATCACGAGACCGAGGACCACCAGCTGTGGCCGATGATCGCGGCGGCAGCGCCGGAGGCGGCGGCACAGTTGGCCGTCCTGAGTGAGGAGCACGACGAGCTCGACGCCGCACTCGACACCCTCGAGGCGGCGCCGAGCCGCGAGAACGGTGACCGCCCAGGGCTGCAGCGGGCAGCCGAAGCGGTCCGGGTCCTGGTTCACCGGCATCTCGCGACCAGGCGCACACAGGTCTCGGGCCGGTCGGTCCGGCCCCGGTGAGCGCGAGCGGCCCTGAGCTCCTCTTCGGCGGGTTCGCACGGCCGGCGCTGGCCCGGATCGCCCGCTGGGGCACCGGCTACATATGCCCGCTCCCACCTGAATACGCGGTGGCGCTGTTCGAACTCGTCAGACAGCAGTGGAAGGACGTGGGCCGGGCGGGCGAACCGCTGCTCGTCGGCCAGATCAACGTCGCGCTGGGCCCTGAGTCCACCGTGGCGGAGGCGCGGGCGTCACTGCTGCGCTATTACGCGTTCGCACCGGAGCTCGCCGCGCAGGCCCTGCAGGCGATGGCGACCACCGCCACGGAAATCCGGGAAACCGTCGACGCCTATCGGGACCTCGGAGCGCACGAGGTGATGCTCAGCTGCTGGTCCGACGACATCGAGCAGATCGACCGGCTGGCGGACCTGCTGACGTGACCTTCTCAGTCAGGGGGTGGCTGCTGCCGTTCGCCGCTCGCCGATGAGCGCCCCCGCTTGATGCGCACTCCAGCTACCATGGACCGGCAAGTCCAGTCTGGAGGGCGGTCATGCGCACTCTGACCCGCAAGGGGGCCGCGGCGCGGCAGCGCATTCTCGAGGGCGCGGCAGCGCACATCCGCGAGCACGGCGTGGCCAACATGACGCTCGACGACGTGCTGGCCAGGACGGCGACGAGCAAGAGCCAACTCTTCCACTACTTCCCGGACGGCCGGGAGGAGCTGCTGCTGGCCGTGGCCCGCTTCGAGGCCGACCGGGTGCTGGAGGACCAGCAGCCCCAGCTCGGCGACCTCACCTCCTGGCCCGCCTGGCAGTCGTGGCGCGACAAGGTCGTCGACCGCTACCGGCGGCAGGGCCGCCTGTGCCCGCTCAGCTCCGTCACGTCACAGCTGGGCAGCCGCACGCCCGGCGCGCAGGCCGTGGTCACCGAGCTGATGCACCGCTGGCAGGCCGAGATCGCCACCGGCGTGCGGCACATGCAGGACGCCGGTGAGATCGACCCGGGCCTGGACCCCGACCGCGCGGCGGCCGCCCTGCTCGCCGGCATCCAGGGCGGCGTACTGATCCAGATGTCCACCGGCCAGACCGACCATCTGGAAGCCGCCCTGGACATGGGCATCGCCCACCTGCGCGCCAGCAAGCTCGCGTCGCCTTGACGGAGGGCCCACCCTCCGTGAGCGGCGGACGCGAGCTGTCGCCCCGCCCGCCGTCCGGCCCAATCGTGCTCAGAACACCTGGGCGAAGCAGGCGAGGGCGACGGCCATCGCGAGCACGGCCAGCGACAACGCCTTCATGAGATTCGATATGCGCAACGGGATGCTCCCTTCCGTGGTGAAGCCCGCCGAGGCAGGACGCCGGACGGCGGCGTGTCAGGCGACGGCGGTCGCCCGGATGGTGACCGGGATGTTGCCGCGCGTGGCCTTGGAGTAGGGGCAGATCTGGTGAGCGGCCGCGCCGAGCTCCTCGGCGGTCTGCTGGTCCACGCCGCCCAGCTCGAGGTTGAGCACGGCGGCGAGGCCGAACCCGCCGTCGTCGCCATGGCGCAGGGTCACCTCGGCCGTGATGCTCGTGCTCGTGAGCGTCACCTTGCGCTGCGCCGCCGCCCTCCTGACCGCGCCGAGGAAGCAGGCGCCCCAGCCGGCGGCGAACAGCTGCTCGGGGTTCGTGGCTCCCCCTGCCCCGCCCAGCTCCTTGGGGATGGCGAGGGTGGTGTCGAGGAGACCGTCGTCGGCCGCGACGCGGCCTCCGTTGCGGCCCTCTCCTGTCACGGTGACGACCGCGGTGTAGCTGGCAGCCATGGCAGTTCCTTCCCGACGCGCATCTCTCATTCTGAACGGGCACCCATCATCGTCACCCGTCTAACTGGTGACGATGCTCGCAGCATCACCCGTCACCTGTCAAGGTGGTGACGATTAAGTATTTTTGGACTTGACAGTCCATTTTTGAATGCGCAAGCTGACGAGTGTTCGTCCCGACCTCCTCGAATCTGCTTGCGAACGGAGTGACACCCTCATGTCCCTGGACCACTACTACCTGCTGGGACGTTCCGGACTGCGCGTCAGCCGGCTGGCACTGGGCACGATGAATTACGGCACCGGCGGTTTCCACGCCGCGTACGGCAAGACCGAGGAGGAGGCCCGCCCAATCTTCCGTCGCTATCTCGAAGCGGGCGGGAACCTCATCGACACCGCGGATTTCTACACCGCCGGCGAGAGCGAGACCATCCTCGGCAGCCTCATCGCGGAAGCCAAGGTGCGCGACAGGGTGGTGCTCACCACCAAGTTCACCAACAGCGTCGCCCCTGGAGATCCGAACGCGGGGGGCAACGGCCGCAAGCACATGATCAGAGCGGTCGAGGCGTCACTGCGCCGCCTGCGCACCGACTACATCGACCTGTTCCTGCTGCACACCTGGGACCGGATCACTCCCGTCGAGGAGGTCATGCGGACCTTCGACGACCTCACCAGGGCCGGAAAGATCCGCTACGCGGGCCTGTCCGACGTACCCAGCTGGTACGCGGCGCGGGCCCAGACCCTTGCCGAGGCCCACTCCCTCGTACCGGTGGTCAGCCTGCAACTGCCCTACTCCCTCATCGACCGGGCCATCGAACTGGAGCACGTCGCCATGGGGCAGAGCCTGGGACTCGGCATCACCGCGTGGAGCCCGCTCGGCGGCGGCTTCCTCACCGGCAAGTACCGGAGTGCCGACCAGGGCTTGGCCGGAGACGGCCGGCTCAGCGGCGCAGGCTCCTCCGGGCGCTCGTGGACGGAGCGGGACTGGCGGCTGCTGGTGGCAGTCGAGAGCGTCGCCGGCAAACTCGGCGTGACGATGGCCCAGGTCTCGCTCAACTGGGTCGCCACCCAGCCCGGGGTCGCCTCGGCGATCGTCGGGGCGAGCAGCGCCGACCAGCTCGACGCCAACATGGCGGCCCTCGACTTCGAGCTGCCGGCCGAGCTGCGCGCCGAGCTCGACGAGGCGAGTTCCGTGCCGCCCCCGTCGGTCTACCAGATGTTCACGCCGGAGTATCAGAGCTGGCTGGTCAGTCCTGGCGTCAAGGTCGGGGACAAGCCGGCCGGGTACGCCCCCGCCGTACGGAACTGGGCACCCGAACGCAGCGCTTGACGGACTTCGCATGTTGTGCGTGCGTGGCCTGCCCGCACCGGCGCATGCCCGGCCACGGCGTATACGCGTCGTCAACGTTTCGCATGCAGGCGGCGCCTATGGTCGTTCGCCATGTCGAGTCACCCGATATCCCTCGAACCGCCGGAGACACCGGCACTTCCGGATCACCACGCCCCCGTGCCGCGGGAGGATGGTGGCGGTGTCCTGGAACTGCTCGAACGCATCGGATCCGTCGTCGTGCCGATCGCGGTGGCGCTCTATGCGGTCCTCTACATCGGCATCGCGCAGATGTACGCCGTCTTCGGCGTCAACCCGCAGCAGGTGGGCGTCGACCAGGCAGTCCTGCTCGGGCGTATGACGAGCACTCTGGTCCTGCTCCTGCTGGTCGCCATCCCGCTGCTCGGCGTCTTCGTCGGTCTGGGCTGGCTGGTCGACAGGGTGACCCGGGGTGCGGCGGGCAGGCTCATCCGGAGGATCAGGGAGCGGCCGTGGATCGCCGCAGCGCTGGCGGCACTGTGGTGCGGGGCCACGTACTGGGGGCTCTTCAACCTCTTCGGCGATTTGGACCTGTTCATCATGGTCGTCATCGCGGTGGGGCTCGGCGTGCTGGCCTTCCTGATCCCGTTCCGGCTGTTGCGTCGCAAGCCGGTCGGGCGCGCCGGGACGAAGGTGCTCGTCGGCGGCCTGACCGGGGTCGGCCTGGGCTTCCTGCTCATTCTGGGGCTCGTCGAGGGCGCGATCGACGTCCAGGAGAGCGGCCAGTCCAACGAACTGCTGAACGCCGTCGGCTTCCAGGATCAGTGGGCGGTGGTCAAAAGCGCTGAGGACGACAAGCCGCTCTACGACGGCCGCTGGATGATGCTGCTGGGCGAGAGCGACGGCACGTACGTCCTGTACGACTGCGACAAGCTGGAGACCCTCCGAAGGCCGATGGAGACCACCAACCTCGGTCAGATCGAGCTCGATCCCGCGCGTGAGGCGGGCTTCACCTGCGGCGGGCTGGCGCAGCAGAACACGCCGTAACAGGCATCCAAGGGAGAGCCGGACCCTCAACGTGGCCCGGTCATCGCACCGTACGCAAGGGGGCACATGAACACCGCCGTCAAGACCGCCTGTCGCGGGCCCTGCACGCCCACCACCGCGCAGGGTCAGCGCGCCTGCGGGGTGCCGGTGCCTCGCAGCAGTGTGTCGACCACGACGTCGGCGGCCTGTGCGGCGCTCAGCTCGGACAGGTCCTCGGCGGCGTGTTCCATCAGCGGCGGCAGGACCGTGGCCACCCAGCCGGGCGGCAGGTCGGAGCGCAGCAGGCCCTCGTCGGTGGCGCGCTGCAGGAAAGCGTCGACCTCGTCGATCAGACGGCGGCGGCGCTCGCCGATCGTCACCTCGCGGAGCATGCGGCTCGTTTCCACGGGCCATCTGCGGTTGACGGCGATGATGCCTTCGACGTAACGATGCAGCGCGACCGCGACCGGGGCCTCGCGTAGCCTGGCGGCCTCAATGGCCGCCTCGACCGCGTCGTAGCGTGCTCCGTAGACGGCGGCCATGAGGTCTTCGCGGGAGGCGAAGCGGCGGTAGACGGTGCGGCGGTCCACTCCTGCCGCAGCGGCGATGGCGGCGATGGTCGCCGAGGGGTCGTCGGCGAGCATGCGGGCGCCCGTGCTCAGGACGCGTTCCAGGTTGCGTGTCGCGTCTGCTCTCACCCGCTCAAAGATACTCCGTCCCGTAGCACATGAAGCAACTTAATGTCACACCAAATGGAAACTTACGTTCTCAAGCGCTACTCTTGTGAGGCAATTATAGGGGTCGGCGCTTCGCGGCCAAGGGCTCTGGCCTGATCGGCCATACCTGAAGGAGTGAGGGAAGCGTGGAGTCGCTCGTCTCGACAATGGTGGGCCGGGATGACGTCCAAGGGCAGCTGTCCGCGTTCATGACGGCCACCGGGGGGCAGGCCCTCATCCTCAGGGGCGAGACCGGGGTCGGCAAGAGCGCCCTGCTCGACCACGTGGCCGGCCTCGCGACCCCGGAGAACCACCGGGTGATCCGCACCGCCGGGGTCGAGGCTGAGGCGCAGCTGCCCTTCGCCGGCCTGCACCAGCTGCTGTACTCGCTGCTGCCCCGTTCGGCCGAGCTCGACGAAGGCCACCGTGCCGTCTTCGACGTCGTCTTCGGGCTGCGCGAGGGCACGGCGCCGTCGGTCATGTCCCTCGGCATCGCCGTCCTCGACCTGCTGTCTTTAGCGGCCTCGGAGAAACCGCTGCTGCTGTTGCTCGACGACGGTCAGTGGATGGACGCCTCCAGCGCCGAAGTGTGCGGGTTCGTGGGGCGCCGGCTCACCGGCAGCTCCGTGAAGATGCTCATCGCCGTACGGTCCGACGTCGGCTCGCGGTTCGACACGGCCGCGCTTCCCGAGCTCCCCGTGGCGGCCCTGTCGGAGGAGGCCGCCGGGCAACTGCTGGACATGCGTCATCCGCAGCTCGACACGCAGACCCGGCGCATCGTCATGGAGCACGCCATGGGCAACCCCCTGGCGATTTTGGAGCTACCCGCCTACCTGAGCGGCGGCCACACCGGCCGCACGGCCGAGGAACTCCTCGGATTCGGCAACATCCCGCTGTCGCGCCGTCTGCAGCATGTCTACGGCATCCGCATCGAACGCCTGGCCGGTCCCGTACGCGAGGAACTGTTGCGCGGCGCCCTCGACGGCGTCGGGGCAGGACCGGGCGGCAACCGCGCTCCCGGCGCCCGTTACCGCATGCGCGAGGCCGACGAAGCGGTCGCGGCCGGCCTTCTGGACACCGACCCCGCCACCGGCGACCTCGTCTTCCGGCACCCGCTGATCCGCACCACCGTCGTTCAGCTGGCGACTCCCAACCAGCGCCGCGCGGCACACGCCGAGCTCGCGCGGGTGCACCGCGACGACGTCGAGCGGCGCGCCCGCCACCTGGCGGCCTCGATCGTGGATCCCGACGAGGAGGTGGCAGCCGCGCTGGAGGCCGCGGCCGACTCGGCGACCCGGCGCGGCGGCGCGGTCGCGGCCGTGGCCTGGCTGACCCGCGCGGCGGAGCTGAGCGAGACTCCCGCCGACCGCTCCAGGCGGCTCGGCGACGCCGCCTTCATCGCCGGACATGCCGCGCTCCTGGACCAGGCGCAGAAACTCGTCCGCTCGGACCTGCTGCCGGGCGCGAGCGAGTCCCCCGCCACGGTCGTCACCTCCGCCTACGTGGCCCTGTACGAAGACGGCGACGTACGCTCCGCGCATCGCCACGTCGCGGCGGCGATCGAGAACCTGCGAAAAGACAGCGCGCACGAGCCCGCCGGAGCACTCACCCGGCTGGTGAACGTGCTGCTGGCCATCAGCCAGTACGCCGGCGACGCCGCGCTGTGGGACCGCACCGAGCAGCTCATGGACTCTCTGGGGGACCGAGTCGACACCCGCTCGGCGATCTACCGCGACGCGTGGAGCGACGTCGTCCGTCACGGCGCGGGCGTGCACGAGCGCGTCGAGCGCGCCTTCGCCGGCGTCTCGGAGCTGGAACCGTGGGACGTCTCGCGCCTGGCCGTCGCCGCCTACCACGTCGACACGCTGAGCCAGTACCGCCCCTTCCTGCAGCGGGCCGTCGACCGTGAGGTGGAGACCGGCGCCGTTGCCATCGGCATGACCATGCTGCACCTGATCATGCTCGACCAGCTGGCCGCCGGCGAGTGGGACGGCGCCGAACGTACGGGACAACGTGCGCTGGAGCTGACCACGTCCCACGGAAACGCGCTGTTCACCCACCACACCCGCGCTTACCTGGGGCTCCTGGCCGCCATGTGCGGCCAGGTCGAACGGGCCCGTGAGTTGCAGGCCGTCGTGGACGCCTGGGCCCGCCCGCGCGGCGTGGGATTCCTGACCCAGATCGCCGACGCCATCGGCACGGCGGCGGCCCTGAGCGAGGGCGACTACGAAGCCGCCTACCTGTACGCCATCGGCATCACGCCGCCGGGATCGTTCCAGCGCTGCGCCCATCAGGCCGCACGCACGCTGCTGGACCTGGTCGAGTCCGCCGTGCACACCGGGCGCCTGGAGCAGGCCCGCCGGCACGCCCAGGCCGCCTCCGACGCCGGCCTGCCCGGCGTCTCCCCCCGGCTGGCTCTCATCACGTACGGTGCCCTGGCGATGACGGCCGCCGACGAGAAGGAGGCCGAGGACATGTACGCCCGGGCCGAGGCCCACCCGGCCGGAGCCGGCTTCCCGTTCGAGCTGGCGCGCATCCGCCTGGCCCACGGCGTCCGGCTCAGGCACACCCAGGGGCCCAAGGCCGCACGGCCTGTCCTGGTCCGCGCCGCCGAGTCCTTCGAACGGCTCGGCGCAACAGGCTGGAGCGAACGTGCCCAGGCCGAGCTGCGCGCCTCGGGGGCGCCCGCCCGGGCCTCGCTGTCGTACCTGACCGCGCTGACCTGGCAGGAACGCCGCATCGCCGAGCTGGCCGCAAGCGGGCTGACGAACAAGGAGATCGGCGAGCGCATGCACCTGTCCCCGCGCACCGTCAGCTCCCATCTCTACCGCGTCTTCCCGAAGCTGGGCATCACCACGCGGGCCGCGCTGCGCGACGCTCTGGGCAAGGCCTTCGACGCGTGAGCCCTCATCACCACTTCGACGGGTCGGCGCGCACCCCTCGCTCGGCGAGCCAGACCAGCACGTAGTCGGCGACCGCCCGCCAGCCGCTGTCGACGACCAGCGAATGGGCCCGGTCCGGGAACTGCTTGAGGCTGCTGGTGGCCGTCGAGTCGCCGTACAACTTGTACACGGCCCGGGTGACGTGGTCGGGCACCAGCCGGTCCTCCTGCCCTGAGATCAGCAGCAGCGGGCCGCGGCCGGTGTTGCCGTGGTCCACGACCGCCCGCGGGTGCCGTACGGCGCCGCCGTGTCCCAGCTCGGCAAGCAGCCGGCGTGACCCGGGAACGACGTGGCGCTCGAACAGCTCGGCAGACTCCTGCTCGGTGACCGCGTTGGCGAACAGCCGCCGGAAGCTCCTGGCGTCCATCGACACCGGCCACGGCTCCCCGGGCGCCAGGGCGGTCGCGTGATCGACCGGGGCGGGGGCGATGGCGACCGCGGCACGGCCCGCGTTCGTGCCGAGGAGGTGCTGCGCGATGAGCCCGCCCACCGAATGGCCGACGATCACGGGCGGGGTGTCGAAGGAACGGACGATGCGCGCGTAGTGATCCGTGAGCGCGTCCAGCCCCAGCTCGTGGAGCCTCTCGGGATGCCGGCGGGCCTCGCCCACCGTGGCGGGTTCTCCCGGCCAGCCCGGCGCACAGACGGCGAACCCGAAACTGGAGAAGCGCTCGTTCCATGACTCCCACGACGACGCGTGGAGCCACGCGCCATGGATGAAGACGACGGGAGTGGGGTTCACGGATCCTCCGGAAAGGCTCAGGACCAGGTC
The DNA here is from genome assembly GCF_052068215.1 of Nonomuraea sp. H19. NCBI lineage: Bacteria > Bacillati > Actinomycetota > Actinomycetes > Streptosporangiales > Streptosporangiaceae > Nonomuraea > Nonomuraea sp. H19. The sequence goes on from NZ_JBQHCV010000002.1 coordinate 72,722, forward strand.
TGATCAAGGATTGTCCGGATGAGCCTGGGCGGGAACAGTCGAATGACTGAATGTCCCCGTCCGCCTTGTGTCGCTGGTCCGGCGCGGTCTGCCGGGACGCCGCGCTCCGGGGGAGGGTTGCGTGGCCGGCACGGCTGCCGTTCGCCGTGTCTCACCGTCATCTGACTGATGTGTCGGATTCCCCTGCCCGAAACAGTAATAAATGCCGCATTCCCTGAGACACGACACGGAGGACTCCACATGATCGACAGGCGCACCTTCGGCAAGGCCGTCGGTTTGGCCACCGGCGCGACCGTCGCCTCGCTGGCGGGCTTGCAGGCCTTCCCGGCCGCCTCCGCCACAAGGCGCGGGGCGACCCCGACGTTGCCGGCGGTCACGCCCGGCACGCACACGTCCTTCGCTTCCCTGAAGCAGGTCAAGGCCGGGCTGCTGGACATCGGTTACGCCGAGGCGGGGCCGGCCCGCGGGCCCGTCGTCATCTGCCTGCACGGCTGGCCGTACGACATCCACAGCTTCGTCGACGTCGCTCCGCTGCTGGCCGCGCAGGGCTACCGGGTGATCGTGCCCTACCTGCGCGGTCACGGCACGACGCGGTTCCTGTCCGCGAAGACGTTCCGCAACGCCCAGCAGTCGGCGATCGCGCTCGACATCATCGCCCTGATGGACGCCCTCAAGATCGACAAGGCCGTGCTCGCCGGCTTCGACTGGGGGTCGAGGACCGCCGACATCATCGCGGCCCTGTGGCCGCAGCGGTGCAAGGCCCTGGTGTCGGTGAGCGGCTACCTCATCACGAACCTCGCGGCCAACCTCGAGCCGCTGCCGCCGAAGGCCGAATACGCCTGGTGGTACCAGTACTACTTCGCCACCGAGCGGGGCCGGAAGGCCATGGAGAACAAGGACAAGCGCCACGACCTGAACCGGCTCGTCTGGGACACCGTCTCCCCGACGTGGGACTTCGACGACGCCACCTTCGAGCGCACGGCCGCGGCCTTCGAGAACCCGGACTACGCCGCCATCGTGATCCACAACTACCGATGGCGGCTGAGCCTGGCCGACGGGGAGCGCCGTTACGACGGTCTGGAGAAGCGGCTCGCCGCACGGCCGGTCATCAAGGTGCCGGCCATCACCCTGGACGCCGAGCGCGACCCCTTCACGGCGCCGCCGGGCGACGGCTCGTCGTACCGCAACATGTTCACCGGCCCCTACGAACACCGCACCCTGGCGGGCATCGGCCACAACCTGCCGCAGGAAGCGCCCACGGCCTTCGCCCAGGCCGTCGTCGACGTGGACCACCTCTGACGAACGCGACGGCCGGCCCACTACCTGCGATACCAAGACAGCCTGCCGGATACGATCCGGCAGGCTGTCGTTGCGTTCGTGGCCGATTGCCGTCAGACGGTCTGCGTCCGCGGCCGGCGGGCACGCCAGGCCAGCAGCCCGGCCTGGATGAGGAAGAACACGCCGCCGCCGGTGGCATAGACCGACAGCACGTCGAGCGAGGCGTCGTCCCCCAGGGCCTGGATGTTGTAGAAGACGCCCACGAGGAACGACAGACCGCCGGCGATCAGTATCGGCCACTGCTGACCCAGCTCCGGGCCGCGCCGCAGCAGCCCGACCAGCACCTGCGCCGCACCGGAGACGACGGCCCAGGCACCGAACACGTGCAGCACCGCGGACACCCCGCCCGCCCCCGCCAGGCCGACGCCGACAGCGGCCAAGGCGCTGAGCAGCCCGTTGAACAGCGTCAGCCGACCCTCCGATCCGTCCGGGACCGCACGCAGCTCGATCAGCGACGACACCGCGTCGATCAGCGGGTAGACGACCAGCAAGGTGATCGCGAGGGCGTCGATGGGGTCGTGCGCGAAGGCGAACGCCGCGGCCCACGCCACGGCCAGGACTCCACGGCCCAGGTACAGCTTCAGCAGGAATGAAATTCCCGATGACGGAGTGTTCGTGTTCATGATGGGTGGCCTTCCGACGAGTGGGCTGTTGTCAGTTCCGGACGGGGCCGCAGTAGTAGCTGCCGGCGTCCGCCGGGTCGCCGTGGCCGGCGTAGCGGGAGACGGACGGGTACAGGCACAACTCGCGCGTCACCGTCTTGCCGGAGGAGTCCGTAAGAGCGGCGCTCAGCGTCTGCGGAGCCTTGCCCTGTTCGACCCAGGCCGTCAGGGCGCCGAGGGCGTCGGTGGGCGCGGGGCCGGTGCTCGTGGGGCCGGCGCAGTGGGCGACGCCCGGCGCCAGGAACAGCCGGTAGAAGTCGTCGACCCGGCGCGCACCACCCATGGCCAGCTCCACCCTCCGGCGGTAGTCCACGGTGCCCTGGGCGGGAATCAGCTGGTCGGCCTGGCCGTGCCAGGTGAGCAGCTTGCCGCCGGCCCTGCGGAACGCCGACAGGTTGGGGTCGTCGGTGCCGATGATCGTGTCGTACTCGGCCTGGGACTGCTCGAACAGCTTGGCGAACTCGGCGTAGGTGATGGTCGAGAGGTCGTAGGAGGGCTGCCGCTTCAGGAACGTCGCGACCCAGCTGGCCGGTACGGGGAACGGCCAGCCCACACGGTTCCCGTCCGCGTCGATGCGGGTGCCGGCGAGATCGAAGCCGGCTCCGATCGGGATGCCGGACCACAGCTTCTTGCCTGACGGGGTGCGGGGGCCGTCCCAGATCTTGCGTACGACGGCCGCGTCGGCCGCGGTGATGATCTCCTGCTCGCCGTCGCATTCGACGCTCTTGCCGATGAGTTTCCGCGGATCGAAGGTGCACGTGGCGGGGTCGCCGATCAGCCCGTCGGGAGCGCCGTCGAGCGGGTCGCAGGCCTTGACGGCGGCCTCGTTGAAGGCGTTGAGCTCACAAGGGGAGGGGAAGGTGTTCTCCTCGTTCATCACGACCTGCGGCCACAGGGTCGCGACCTCGAACTCGTCCCAGTTGATCGCCGGAGCGGTGGCCAGGATGCCGTCGAAGTCGCCGGGGTGGCGCTGGGCCTCCATGTAGCCCTGACGGCCGCCGGTCGAGCAGCCGTTCCAGTACGAGTAGGAGACGGGCCTGCCGTAGACCTCGTTGACGACCTGCTTGCCCACGACCGCCATCTCGTGCTGGGACCGGTCCGCGAAGTTCGTCAGCAGCGCCGTGTTGACCTCGCCGTCGCTGTTCAGGGCCCAGCCGGTGTCCAGGTACGTGCCGACGCCGGCGTCGGTGGTCGCGGCGGCGTAGCCGCTCTTGATCGCGCCGGCCAGGCCCGCCCCGTAGTCGCCGGCGGCGAAGGCGCTGCCGCCCACCGCCTGGAAACGGCCGGTCCAGCCCGTCTCGGGCAGCCAGACCCGCACCTTGGCGTGGTCGCCGACTCCTGGGTGGGTGAGCGTGACCGTGACATCGCAGTAGGCCGGCACGTCCGGGATCTCGACCACGTCGGTGAACGGTGGCACCGGAGGGATGGTCAGGGTGTCCTCCTCCCGGCTCACCGCCGTCACGGACTCCACCGCGGTGCCTGCCGGGGCGTTCACGAAGATGGACGAGCACGTGAACGGGACGGCGGCGGAGCTCACGGCGCCGGCCGAAGCCGCGGCCGGCAGGCACGCCGCCGCCAGCGGCACTGCGGCCGCGAAACTGATCAGAAGGCGTTTCATGACGTTCCTCTCGCTGAAGTACTGGGTCGTCAGCTGCTGGGGTGCGTCTCACTGTCGTTCGCGGCCGGCGCCGGGCACATCAGTCAGTTGACGGTCAGCACCGGCGAGCCGCTCCGGGCGCCGGTCACACACGCTGCGGCGCAGGTCAGCGGGCCGCATACGGGGACATGCGCGCAGCTCGCGGCCCACGGCCGGGCGGCGCCGCCCGTGCTCACGTCACAGACTGATGAGTTGAATGGCTTAACGTGCTGAGGCGCGCACACGACCGCCACGCAAGGCCAGGTAGCCCGCCGACCAGCCCCGTTGTGCTGCCGAACGACGGTCCGGCCGGCTCCTCGTGACTGACCGTCAAGTGACCGATGTGACCGCGGTCCTTCCCGGACGACAGTGATGACGCCAGATTCACCACCTTCGTCTGAAGCCTTCTGAAAGGGGAATTTCGTGGTCACCAGCAAAGGTGTACGCAGCCGGGGGCTCATGGTGAGCACCCTGTCGACGGTCGCGATCGGTCTCCTCGCCACCGCCGCCACGCCCGCCCTCGCGGCGGACAAGCCCGCCAAGCCGACCATCGTGCTGGAGCACGGCGCCTTCGCCGACGCCTCCAGCTGGAACGCGGTGATCGAAGAGCTGCGCGCGGACGGCTACCCCGTCGTCGCCGTGGCCAACCCGCTGCGTGGACCGGCCAACGACGCGGCCGCGCTCCGCAGCGTCCTCGACCACGTCGCCGGACCCAAGATCCTCGTCGGGCACTCCTACGGCGGCTCGGTCATCAGCGTCGCGGGCGCGAACGACCCCCAGGTCAAGGCCCTCGTGTACGTCGCCGCCTTCCTGCCCGCCGCCGGCGAGACCGCCCTGGAGCTGACGAACAAGTACCCCGGCTCCACCCTCCCCGGCACCCTCGACCCGACCCCCTTCACCCTCCCCGACGGCACCACCGGAACCGACCTGTACATCAAGCCCGGCAAGTTCCACCACCAGTTCGCCGCCGACGTACCGGCCGGCACCGCGGCCCTCATGGCCGCCACCCAGCGGCCCATCGCCCAGTCCGCCCTGGAGGAGAAGACCGAGGCCGCCGCCTGGAAGGACAAGCCCACCTGGGCCATCATCACGACCCAGGACCTCAACATCCCCGCCGCGGTCCAGCGCTACATGGCCAAGCGCGCCCACGCGCACTCCGTCGAAGTACGCGCCTCCCACTCCGTCGCCGTCTCCCAGCCCAAGACCGTGGCCGACGTCATCGAGAAGGCCGCACGCACCACCCGATAGCTCCACGACGCGAAAGAAAGATCACGACCATGGACATGAAGCTCGAAGTCGTCGTCCTGCCCGTATCCGACGCCGACCGCGCCAAGGACTTCTACACCCGGCAGCTGGGCTTCCGGCTCGACGCGGATTTCCCCATCAAGGACGGTTACCGGATCATTCAGGTCACTCCCCCCGGCTCCGCCTGCTCGATCATCTTCGGCGACGGCCTCACCGACGCCGCACCCGGCACGGTCCAGGGACTGCACCTGATCGTGTCCGACATCGAGCAGGCCCACAAGGAACTGGCCGGCCGCGGCGTGGACGTCACCGGCCCGTTCCACGACGCCACCGGCGCCTTCCACCAGGCCGGCGAGACCGGCCGCGTCATGGACCTGCACCCGCAGCGTGCCAGCTACGGCTCCTTCGCCTCGTTCGCCGACCCCGACGGCAACCGCTGGTTTCTACAGGAGATCACCGAACGGCTGCCCGGCCGCTGACCAACGGCATCCCCGAGACACGGCCACACGATGGAGGACCAGTGACCACCGAAGACGCCCGTACCTATGACGTGGTCGTGATCGGGGCCGGTCCGGTCGGCGAGAACGTCGCCGACCGGACCACCGCCGCCGGCCTGAGCACCGTCATCGTGGAAAGCGAACTCGTCGGCGGCGAATGCTCCTACTGGGCGTGCGAACCGAGCAAAGCCCTGCTGCGGCCCGCGCTCCTGCGTGCCGACGCCGGCCGGGTGCCCGGTCTGGACCCGGCCGCCGCCGGACCGCTGGACACCGCCGCCGTACTGGCGCATCGCGACCGCATGGCCGCCCACTGGAACGACGACGGCCAGGTCGAATGGCTCAAAACGGCCGGCATCGACCTCCAACGCGGCCACGGCCGCCTCGACGGGCCACGACGCGTGGCCGTGACCACCCCCGACGGCGGCACCGTCCACCTGCGGGCCAGGCACGCCGTGGCCGTGTGCACCGGCAGCAGCGCCGCCCTCCCCGACCTGCCCAGGCTCGCCGCCCTGCGCCCTTGGACCAGCCGCGAAGCCACCAGCGCCCCGCAGCCGCCCGGACGACTCGTCATCGTCGGCGCGGGCGTCGTGGCCACTGAGATGGCCACCGCCTGGCAGGCCCTCGGCACCGAGGTCACCCTCCTCGCCCGCGGCACTCGCCTGCTGCCGCAGCTGGAACCCTTCGCCGGCGAACTCGTCGCCGACCGCCTGCGCGAAGCGGGCACCGACCTGCGGTTCGGCGTGTCCGTCGGCACCGCTGCCCGTACGGGCGGCGAGGTCCGCATCACCCTCTCCGACGGCGGCCGGCTCACCGCGGACGAGATCCTCTTCGCCATCGGCCGCGCACCCCGCACCGGCGACATCGGCCTCGAGACCGTCGGCCTGACCCCCGGGGACTGGCTCACCACCGACGACACCCTCACCGTCACCGCCGCCCCCGGCGACTGGCTCTACGCCGCGGGCGACGTCAACCGGCGGGCCCTGCTCACCCACCAGGGCAAGTACCAGGCCCGCATCGCCGGCGCCGTCATCGCCGCACGAGCCGGCGGCACCCCGCTCGACACCGGACGCTGGAGCCCCCACAGCAGCACCGCCGACACCGCAGCCGTGCCTCAGGTTGTCTTCACCGACCCCGAGATCGCCAGTGTCGGTCTCACCACCGTCGAAGCCCGGCGCACCGGCCGCCGCGTCGACGTCGTCGACTACGATCTCGGCCACGTCGCCGGCGCCATCCAGCACCATCCGGACTACCGCGGCAGAGCCCGCGCGCTCATCGACCCCGATCGCCGCACCGTCGTCGGCGTCACCTTCGCCGGACCAGGCGTCGCCGAGCTCCTCCACTCCGCCACCGTGGCGATCACCGGCGAAACACCCATCGAACGCCTCTGGCACGCCGTACCGCCCTTCCCCACCATCAGCGAGGTGTGGCTGCGGCTGCTCGAGACGTACCGGGACCAGCACAGCCAAGGTTTGTAGCACATGAAAAGATTCATGTCACATCAACGAGAATATTGAGCCTATAATTGCCACATCGATGAGACAGTTCGATATCGATCGCAAAGGAACACCCATGGCCAAGACATGGCTCATCACCGGAGCATCACGCGGTTTCGGACGTCGCCTCGCCGAAGCCGTCCTCGCAGGAGGCGACCAGGTCATCGCCACCGCACGCAACCCCAAGCAACTCGACGACCTGGTGGCCCGCCACGGCGACCGGATACGAGCGGTCGCACTCGACGTCACCGACGCTGCCGCAGCCTCCCGAGCGGTCAAGGAGGCCACCGACACCTTCGGTAGCCTCGACGTGGTCGTCAACAACGCCGGCTACGGCAACAGCGCGCCGATCGAAGAGATGGCCGAAGACGACTTCCGCGCCCAGATCGAAACCAACCTCTTCGGCGTCGTGAACGTCACAAGGGCCGCCCTGCCCGTCCTGCGCACCCAGCGATCAGGAGTCTTCGTACAGTTCTCCTCCATCGGAGGACGCGTCGGCGGCACCCCCGGAATGGGCGCCTACCAGACCGCGAAGTTCGCCGTCGAAGGCTTCTCCGAAGTCCTCGCCAACGAAGTCGCACCCTTCGGCATCAAGGTCATCATCGTCGAGCCGGGCGCGTTCCGCACCGACTGGCAAGGCTCCTCCATGGAGATCCACCCCGTCGGGCCCGACTACGAGCAGACCGTGGGCGCCATCCACCGCTACCGACGCGACACCGACGGCACCCAGCCCGGTGACCCGGCCCGCGCCGCCAAGATCATCATCGACGTCGTCCGCGACGACGACCCACCCCGACGACTCCTCCTTGGCAGCGACGCCGTCGCCTCCGCCCAGAAAGCCGCCGAGATCCGCGCCGCGGAAACCGAGAAATGGGCCGACGTGAGCCGCTCGGCCGACTACCCCACCGACGAACGCTAGCCACCATATGTCAGCGGTGACGGCTGTGTCGTACGGTCACCCACAGGGCTTCTCGGCGATCGGTTCATCGTCGGAGGTGGCGGGATTCGTGAACGATGATCGGCTGGATGCTCTTCTCCACCGGCTGGGCGAAGAGCTTGGCGAGCACCTGGACGATCGCCTTGGCCGGCTGCCCGAGGCTGCCGGTGCCGCTGTCGGTGAAACCGGGATGGTGCAGGAGGTAGCGGGTGCGCCCGTGCGGGTGGTTGGCGGCGTACGCGACGCCCAGCAGATCGGTCGCTCAACCCGAGCGTGCTGGATCCACGCGGCTACTGCACGGCGGCCAGGGCGAAGGATCCGATGGCCAGCGCCAGGTAGCTTCCCGGAAAGGCGATGTTGTGAAAGACGCGGGCCCGAACGTGGGCCACGATGGCGCCGATGAAGAACAGCACGAGCCCGGCAGCGGCGGCGAGGCCGACGAGCCGCACGCCCAGAAGTCCCAGCAGGAGCCCGACGGCGCCCGCGGTTTTCAGCCATCCGAGCAGGGGGATCCAGGACGGAGACAGGCCCACCTCTGCCGAGTTGGCCAGGACGAATCTCGCCCCGGCGAAGTCGGCGAGGGCGATCCCCGCCGTGGCCACGATCGTGACGACCGTGACTATGACGTAGGCAGCGAACATTCCGGCTGACCTCCGTTCAGCCGAGCATGCGGTAGTCGCCGAGAACGTCGAAAGGCCGGGGCGTCGGGGCCGGTCCTACCGCCCACTTGGCCACGGTCGCCTGGAGTTGGCGTGCCTCGGCGATGCCGGGCAGCGGGTTCTCCACGCCATCGGCAAGCTCCAACAGAGCGACGAACTCACAGCTGCCGGCCCTGCGCAGGTAGGCGTACCGGATGCCATCCGGCCGCTGTGCGTCCACGGCGGCGAAGGCCTTTTCGATCGCCTCGACCACCTCGGCGACGCCCTCGTCCGCCACCTGGTACGAGATCATGAAGACAGACATGACTGCTCCCGGAAATAGTGTGTGAGGGATTGGCGAGCCTGTTGCCCGCTCATGGCATCAAGCCTCTCCGAGAGCCCAGCTCGCGTCCAATACCTGCATCTATAACCCGGCGGCATGGATGTCGATACGCGCGCGGCTATTGCGGTACGTCGCCGCCGTGGCGGAGGAAGGGAACCTGACCCGCGCGCGTGGACGGGCCGGCCGCCGGCCCCCGCACGCCGCGCGGCGGGGTCTGCACGACCTGGATCCCAGCCGTCTCGCCGCGAACGCAAAGGGCCCGACCGCCATCGAGCCGACGTCGTCGGCTTCATCACCTGCGAGCGCCCCTCTATACACCCTTGGGGTATGGTGGCCGATAAGTCGTACACGAATGTACGAGATGTCGGAGGCTTAGATGAGCGGCCATATTCCGGTCCACCTACACGTGAACGGGCGAGCGTACGAACTGCTCCTGGACCCCCGCGTCACCCTGCTCGACTGCCTGCGCGAACACCTGGCCCTGACCGGCCCGAAGAAGGGCTGCGACCAGGGCGCCTGCGGGGCCTGCACGGTTCTCGCCGACGGCGAGCGGATCAACGCGTGCCTGACGCCCGCCGTCCAGTGCGACGGCATGGAAATCCTCACCGTCGAGGCCATGGCAGGCCATGAGCTGGGCGCCGAGGTGCAGGCCGCGTTTCTGGCGCATGACGGGTTCCAGTGCGGTTACTGCACCTCTGGGCAGATCTGTTCGATCGTCGCCATGCTGGCCGAACACCTCGACGGCCGGCCGAGCGCGGTGACCGAGGACCTGGCCGGGCCTGCGGCGCTCACCGACGCCGAGATCAGGGAGCGGATGGCGGGCAATCTGTGCAGGTGCGGTGCCTACAACGGCATCGTGGCCGCCATCAGGGAGGTGGCCGGGGCATGAGGGAGTTCGCCTACGTACGAGCGGCGGACGTGGCGGAGGCGGTCGAGCTGGCGGGCCCCCAGGTGAGATACCTGGCCGGTGGGACGAACCTGTTCGACCTCATGCGCGAGGAGGTGGAGCGACCCGAGCGGGTCGTCGACATCTCACGCCTGCCGCTGTCGGCCATCGAGGACCTGCCGGACGGCGGGCTGCGCCTGGGCGCGCTGGCCCGCAACGCGCAGGTCGCCGCCGACGACCGGGTCCGCCGCCGCTACCCCGTGCTCGGGAGAGCCCTCCTCCAGAGCGCCTCGCCGCAGCTGCGCAACCGGGCGACGGTCGGCGGCAACCTGCTGCAGCGGACACGCTGCCGCTACTTCTACGACCTCGGCGCCGCCTGCAACAAGCGGGAGCCCGGCGCGGGGTGCGACGCGCTCGGCGGGTTCAACCGCACGCACGCCATCCTGGGCGCGAGCCCGAGCTGCGTCGCGGTGCACCCCTCCGACATGTGCGTAGCCCTGGCGGCCCTCGACGCCACCGTCAATCTCACCGGCCCCGATGGCGAACGGAGCGTCCCGGTCACAGAGTTCCACCTCTTGCCGGGCGAGACACCACAGGCCGAGACCGTGCTGAGGGCCGGCGAGCTGGTCACGAGCGTGGATCTGCCGACGGAGCAGCGCTGGCGCGGGGACTACGTCAAGGTCCGCGATCGCGCCAGCTTCGCGTTCGCGCTGGTGAGCGCGGCCGTATTGGTGCGCGTCGAGCACGGCAGGACCGCGGCGGTCCGCATCGCGCTCGGCGGGGTGGCGCACAAGCCGTGGCGCGCGTACGCGGCCGAGGAACTGCTCATCGGAGCGGCGGCGGACGAGGCGGTGTTCGGCCGGGCCGCCGAAGAGGCGGTCGCCGGGGCGCGCCCGCTGGAGCACAACGCGTTCAAGGCCGAGCTGGCCCGGCGGCTGGTCCGGCGCACTCTCATCGAACTGGCAGGTCGCTCATGAACGTCGCCGCACGCGGTTTCAGCCTCGCCACGCGAGCCATGGGAAAGGTGGCCAGGCTCCTGCCGGACGGCCGCCACGATCCGCTGTCCGGCCAGAGCGGCGAGGTCGGCCGCGACGTGGACCGGCTGGATGGGCCGGCGAAGGTGTCCGGCCGCGTCCGGTACACCGCCGACCGCCTCCCTGCGCGGCTCGCCTACGCCGTCGCCGTGCCCAGCACGATCGCCAAGGGCCGCATCACCGCCGTCGACTCCGCCCGAGCGCTCGCGGCGCCCGGCGTGGTTGTGGTGATGACGCATGAGAACGCGCCGCCGATGAAGCCCACCGGCGCGTACGCCACACTCAAAGGCCCGGTGGCCGCCGCCGCCATGAGCCTGCCGATCATGAACACGGACCGGGTTTTCTGGCACGGCCAGCCGGTCGCGGTCGTCGTGGCCGAGACGCAGGAGCAGGCCGAGCACGCGGCCCGGCTGGTCGAGGTGTGCTACGCCCCGGAGCCCGCCGTTCTGACGATGACGGACGAGACCGCCCACACCCCGGCCCACTCGGTGCTGGAGGAGTCGAAGACCGTGGTCGGCGACCCGCACGCCGCCCTGGCCGGCGCGGCGGCCACCGTGCAGGGCGTCTACACCACGCCGCCCGAATACCACAACGCGCTGGAACTCCACGCCACCGTTGCCACCTGGGACGGCGACGACCTCACCGTGCACGACACCTCCCAATACCCCTACGGGCTCAAGGAGATGCTCGCGAAGAAGTTCGGCCTGCCGCTGGAGCGGGTGCACGTGCTGGCGCCGTACATCGGCGGCGGGTTCGGCGGCAAGACCACCGCCTGGCCGCACGTGGCACTCACCGTGGCCGCCGCCAAACTGGCGGGCCGCCCGGTCAAGCTCGTGCTGTCCCGCGCGCACACGTTCCACATGACCGGCGGCCGGGCGCCCACCAGGAGCAGCATCACGCTGGCCGTCGACACCGACGGGCGGCTGACCGCCATCGTGCACGACGCCCTGTCCACCTGCACAACCGACGAGTTCGCCGAGGCGGCCATCGCGTCCTCCCGCCACCTGTACGCCTGCCCCAACATCGCCGCCCACCAGCGAGTGACGCGGGTGGATCGCATCCAGAACGCCTTCTTCCGCGGACCCGGCGTGACCCCGGGATCGTTCGCGATGGAGTCGGCCATGGACGAGCTCGCCTGGGATCTCGGCATGGACCCGCTGGAGCTCCGCCTGCGCAACGAACCCGGCCGCGACCCGATCTCCGGCCACCGCTTCACCAGCCGCCACCTGCGCGAGGCGTACATGCTCGGCGCCGAAGCGTTCCGCTGGAGCGAACGCGCGCCGACGCAGCGATGCACCCCGGACGGGCGCTGGCTCGTGGGACAGGGCATGGCCGCCGCGATCAACCCCGACGCCGTGCTCATCGCGGCCGTCCGGCTCCGGCTCTGCGCCGACGGCACCATAACCATCCACAGCAGCACGAACGAGCTGGGCGCCGGAACCTCGACCGCCCAGGTCCAGGCCGCGGCCCAGCGCTTCGGCGTGCCGATGGAAAAGATCCGCTTCTTGCAGGGCGACTCGGACGTGGCCAAGACCCGCATCCCCGGCGCCTCGGCGGCCACCACCACCCTCGCCTCGGCCATCTGGAACGCCCGCGACCGCCTGATCCGCGAGTTGCTCACGCTCGCCAAAGCCACCGGCTCCCCGCTCGCAGGGCGCCGCCCGGTCGAGGTGGAAACACGAGATGAGGGACTCTTCACCAGGGACGGCCAAGGGGAGACGTACCGCCGAATCCTGGAGCGGGCCGGACGCGACCACGTCGAGGTGACCGGCAAGTCGGCGGTGCCGTACCAGACCGTCAAACGGACCACCAGCACCTACGGCGCGCACTTCGCGGAGGTGCGGGTCGACGAGGACACCGGCGAGGTACGCGTCTCGCGCTGGGCCGGCGCGTTCGACGGCGGCCGCATCGTCTCGCCGAAGCAGGCCGCCAGCCAGATGCGCGGCGGGATCATCCAGGGCATCGGCATGGCGCTGATGGAGGAGACACTGCTCGACGAGCGTTCCGGCCGGATCGTCAACGCCAGCCTGGCCGAATACCACATCCCCACCCACGCCGATGTGCCGGACATCGAGGTCCACTTCGTGAACCTGCCCGACCCGCAGACGCCGCTCGGCGCCAAGGGCATCGGCGAGCTGGGCATCGTGGGCGTGGCCGCCGCCATCGCCAACGCCGTCTATCACGCCACCGGCAAACGCATCCGAGACCTGCCCATCACTCCGGACAAGCTGCTTTAGGACGGTGATCGTACGGACGACCTCTTCATGGACACGCCCGTCGCCAGGTTCCGTTACCACCGGGCCGGAAGCGGCTCTCCGGTGCTGCTCCTGCCCGGCAGCGGAGGCTGGCGGCTGTCCTTCCACACCATGATCGGGGTGCTTTCCACCCACCACACCGTCTACGCCCTCGACCCGCCCGGGCAGGGCGGCACCGTTGTCGTGGACCCGGAATCCAGGCACGACACGGACGCGATCGCCCACGCCATCGCGGCTTTCCTCGACGCCGCCGGACTGTCAGAGGTGGCTGTCGTCGGCCACTCGTGGGGCGGCGGCTTCGCGCTGCGCCTGGCCGAGCTGCATCCCACGAGAGTTCGCCGCCTGGCGCTGCTCGCACCGGCCGGGCTCGACGTCCCTGACGTGTGGGAGTTCCGGCTCCTGAGGCGGCCGGTCATCGGCGAGCTCGCCGTCCGCCTCATGTCCGCCGCCTCCGTACGGCACATGCTGCGCAAATCCTTCGCCCACCGCGACCGGATCCCCTACGCCCTGGCACGCGGAGTGGCCGCGGAGATGCGGGCACCGCGGAACCGGAGCACCCTTCTGCGGGTGGAGCGATCCGTGCGATGGGCAGCCACCGAACGGGATCTCCACCTGGTCAAGGCACCGGTCCTGCTGCTGTGGGGCGAGCGGGACCGTTACCTGCCGGCCAGTCTCCTCCCGCGTTTCACCGCGCGACTCGCCACGATCGAGGCCCACGTCCTTTCTCGCTGTGGTCACTCTCTCCACGACGACTGCCCGGATGAGACGTACCGCCGGCTGATCCCCTTCTTGGAGGCTGACGAGCCCACGCCCACCACGGGCCGGCCGCACTACGCGACATAGGAGGCACTGGCGGGAACGACGCCGCTGCCCGCGTCCGGCTGCGGGTGGAGTGCAGACCAGCCCGAGCAGGCAGACGCTCGGTCTGGTCGTCGTCCGGCGCTCGATCGGCGTCCTACATCACCTGCCATCGGCAGATCTTCTTGGAGACCACGCTCGCCCCGATGCGCTCGTAGAAACGCTGCGCCGCTACGTTGGACTCCGCGACCTCCCAGCGGATCACCTTGCCCTCAGCGGTTTCGGAGACGGCCCTCATCAACTGCTCCCCGACCCCGTGGCCACGCTCTCCATCGCAGACGTAGAGATCGTCCAGCGCGAGATAATCCGTGCCCGCCCAGAAGCTGATCCTCTGGAACCAGGAGACGTAACCGATCGCCTGTCCTCCTCTCTCGGCGATCAAGTAGGCGATCTCCGGGCGCGTGAGCAACTCTTTGAGGCGATCGACGCTCACGGTGATCGCGGATCCCTGATGCTGATGGTCGGCGAGTTCACTCATCAAGCGATGAATGGTGAATGCGTCATCGGCCGTCGCGCGACGGATCGATATCATGGCGAATCCTCTCGTTTCATGATGGCTCTGGATTTTCAACGCTCCTATGCCGGCGGCCGGATCCGGCCCCGACCATGCACGGGCGTCGGCGTCATGGTCAGCCGGCAGGTTGCTCCCCCTCTGAGCCGGTTGGCCGGTAGGAGGAACGTGGCGAAGCCTGAGCAACGCCAGGACCGCTGCACCGCCGGCGATGACCGCGGCGATGATGGCGGCCACGTTCAGTCCGCTGGTGAAGGCCTCACGTGCCGGTGCGAGCACCGCCGCGCCCAACTCGGCCGGCAGTCCCTGTGCTGCCGAGACGGCGCCGTCGATGCTGTCGCGGCCGGCCGTGAGGGCCTGTGGTGGCAGGCCGCCGGGCAGTTCGTCGCTGATCTGGGTGCGGTAGACGGCTGCGCCGATGCTGCCGATGATCGCGATGCCGAGTGAGATGCCCAGGTCGCTGCAGGTGGTGGCGAGGCCCGAGGCGGCGCCGGCCTTCTGCGGGGGTACCGAGCCGACGACCAGGTTGGTGGTCAGCGCCATGGACGGCGCGACGGCCGGATACAGCACCATGAACCCCGCGACCAGCAGTGGCAGCCCGCCGGCGCTGTCGACCTGGGTGAGCATCAGGTAGCCGATCACCTGGACGACCAGCCCGGCCGCGATCAGGTGTCCGGGGCGGATGCGCCGCACCAGGACCGGCGAGAGCGTGGAGACGACCACCAGCAGGGCCGCCCCGGGCAGCACCCACAGGCCCGCCTGCAGCGGCGAGAGCCCTTCGACCAGTTGCAGGTACTGGGTGACCAGCAGGTAGACGCCGCCGAGGGCGGTGGCGGCGAGCAGGAAGACGCCCAGCGCACCGCTGACGGTGCGGTTGGCGAACAGCCGCACGTCAAGGAGGGGCTCCGACAGGCGCAGCTGACGGACGACGAACCAGGCGCCGAACGCCAGCCCGATCGCGATGCCGGCCAGCGCCGCAGGAAGGGCGTCGGCCTTGGCCAGTTCCTTGACGCCGAAGACGATCGGCAGCAGGGTCGCCAGTGACAGCGCCACGCTGAACAGGTCGAGGCGGCCGGCGGCCGGGTTGCGGTTGTGGGGCAGCAGCAGCGGGGCGCCGATCGCCACCACCACCATGACCGGCACCGCGACCAGGAAGGCCGCGCGCCAGGAGAACGCCTCCAGCAGCGCCCCGCCGAGTACCGGGCCGAGGGCGGTGCCGACGGAGATACCGCCCGCCCACACGCCGACGGCGACGCCGCGCTGCCTGGCGTCGGCGAACGTGGCGAAGATCAGCCCGAGGGTGGCGGGCATCTGGGTGGCCGCCGCGATGCCGAGCACGGCCCGCCACAGGATCATCAGGCCGGGGTCGGAGGTGTTGGCGGCGATCAACGAGACGACGGCGAACACGGCGGCGCCCGCTATCAGCAGCCGGCGGTGGCCGATCCGGTCGCCCAGGGTGCCCATGGTGACCAGCAGGCCGGCCATCAGGAAGCCGTAGATGTCGATGATCCACAGGGTTTGGGTGTTGCTCGGCTGCAGGTCCGCGGCCAGCTGGGGGATGGCCAGGAACAAGATGGTGAGCATCATGAACAGCAACATGGCCGGCAGGACCAGGACGCCCAGGCCGAGCCACTCCTTTAAGCCGGCGCGCTGACCGGAGTCGATGTCCGCAGTCGTCACGAGTGGGTCCTTTCGGTTTTCGGGCTGGGCGGCCCGAGCCGCCCTGAGGGCTGTTGCGTGGATGGCCTGGTGCGCGGACGGTTCCGCGCACCAGGCCAGGCATCGTGAGACCGTACGGTGGTTAGGTATATCGCGGTGAGGAATGAACCGTACCCCGGCAAGGTATAAGCGGCGCGTGTGGGTCCGGCGGGAAAGCGCGAGTTCGAGCGGGTGGGTCAGCCGTGTTCGGCGTGCTGCCCGTGGTCGGTGACCTGGGCGTCGAACCAGGAGTGCAGCGCCTTGACCAGGGACGGGTCGGAGGTGGTGTAGGTGATCTGGGCGCCGGCGGGCATCTCGGTGTAGCGGATGTCGATGCGGCTGTGGCCTTGTTCGAGGTCGTGCAGGCCCGGCATGTCGGTGCCGTGGATGGAGGCGGGGTCGCCGTAGTCGCCCCTGCTGAAGCCCGCGGCCTCCTCGGTCAGGTGCTCGCGAATCAGATTGACCTGCTGAGCGTCGGCCGGGTCGTCCGCGGTGACCGTCTGCACGCCGCCGGTGGCGGACTTGGCGAAGCGGTGCGTGGTGCGCTCCAGATCGAACGGCATCACCTGCCGGCTCTTGGCCGCGATCTCGGACTGCCTGGCGGCCAGCGCCTGCTGCTCGTTCTGGCCGACGAGCACGTACGCGAGCGCGGCGACGACGACGGCCGCGAGTGCGGCGACGAGCACCGGGACGCGTCGATCCTTAAGTTTCATCTATTGCCTCCGTGAGGATGTTCAGGGCACGCAGCACGTCGGCGCGTTCGCCCGGGGGGACACGGTCCAAAACGGCGGAGAATCGGGCTTTTCTGGCCGTGGCCAGTTGGGCTGCGGCGTTCACCCCTGTGGGGGTGAGCTGGACGAGCACGCCCCGCCCGTCCCCCGGGGCCGGGGTGCGCTCGGCCCAGCCGCGGTTGATGAGCTGCGTGACCAAGCGGCTGGTGGTGCTCTTTTCCAGGCGCAGCCGGTGCGCCAGGTCGTTCTGCCGCAGAGCGCCATCCCTGGCCAGCTCGCCCAGGGCATGGGCCTCCGACACCGGGATGGGCCGCCCGCAGGGGGTCTGGTCCGGCTGATGGAGACCGAAAGCCCGGACGAAGCGTGCCACGGCTTCCTGGAGTTCACGATCATCCGCCATAGTTCGACCATACAACTAGATGGTTGAGTCGTGCAACCAAATATCGGAGGGCCCATCTCATGGCGGGCGGCCCGGCCAATGCGGTTCCCCCTCTTGCGAAGCCATGCCATGATAACGACAACGATTTTCATCTCCGCGAGGAGAGGTCCGGGGCACCCCCTCCGGCCAAGCCATCACTACGAAATCGAGAAAGGAGATCATGTGGAAATCGACCATGTAGTACTGGCCGCACGGAACCGGGAGCAGGCAGAGCGGACCTTGAGCGAACACGGGCTCGCAGTCGCGCGGGGACGGGTGATACCAGGCTTCGGCGTGTCGAATCTGGTCGTGCCGCTGGGGCGGTCGTCTCTCGAGATCCACTATCCGAACGGCGAAGTCCCGGACCCGGCTCTCCCGCCGATCGCGGCGGCTCAGCGGAAGGCCCTGCACAGACATCCGGAGCCGTTGGTGCCGGTCGCATGGCTGGTCGGATTCGACGACGGCGCCTCGGTCACGCTGGGCGTCCGCTAACCCCGATAAGGAGAATAAGAGGCGCCCCCGACCGTCAATGCCGCGACAGGCAGGACTGCGAGGCCCGGATCACCGCCTGCTTCCTCGACAGCCGTCAGAGGCGTGCCGCCTCGCCTGACGGCTTTCAGTGGTCGTCCCAATGTCCTTCGTGCGAGGCGTGGCGGTGTCCGTCGTGCACGTAGTCGACGTGGTCGTCGTGCGGGACGGCCACGTGCCCGCACTCGGGCCCGTGCTGGTGGTCATGGCCCTCGTGCGTGGTGTGCGATTTCGGCTCGCACTCGTCCACATGTTCCTCGTGGATGCGGTGCAGGCAACCGTCGTGGACATAGTCGACGTGGTCGTCATGCGGGACGGCCACATGTCCGCAACCAGGCCCGTGATCGTGCGAGTGCTCGGCGTGCCGGCGGTGTTCGGCAGTCACTGACATGTCCAGACTCCCTGTCGGTTCGTCACCGAAGATCCCTCATAGGGGCTGTTCTGCCACATTTCAGGCTACGCCTAAACCACGATATGGGTCATCCGCCTATCCCTAACGCAGTGAAGAGCTGCGTTGCCCGGCCCGCGCAGCCGCTCAGGCCATGCCATCAACCCTTCGTCGATGGAGCCGGAGGCCTGCACCTGAGCGTGCTTGCACCCCCTCGGGCTGACTGCGCATACGCTAATGTCGGCAATGATTTTCATTTCATACTGATGGAGGCCCTGTGCCCATTCCTGTCCCCCTGGCCGCGGGCCTGCACGGCAGCGCCCGCGCCATCAAGACCGCCCGGGAGATGGCCCTGCTCCCCTGCTCGTTCCGCGGGCGGGCAAGCTCATGACGGATCAGTATGAGCGCTCCGCCGAGTTCGTGGATGCGATGCTCGCTGCCCACTGGACGGTCTTGGCTCCCGCGCTCACCGAGGCGCTGCGCGGGATGCCCGGGCCGGTCGTGGACGTCGGGGCGGGGGGCGGGCACGGCACCCGGGTGATCGCGCGGGCCGTACCCGAGGCGGAGATCTTCGCCATCGAGCCGTCACCCGCGCTGCGCGCCGTCCTGATGGCCCGTACCTACGAGAGCCCGGACCTTCGCGACCGGGTCACCGTGCTGCCCAGCGGCCTGCTCCAGGCCGCGATGCCGCCCCGGCTCGGTGCCATGGTCGCCGTGAACGTCATCGGCCACTTCGGTCCCGCCGACCGCCACGCGATCTGGCAACTGCTCGGCGAACGGCTCTTGCCCGGCGGGCGGGCCGTGCTCAACCTGCAGCCTCCGGCCGAACCCACGGTCGTGCCGCAGACCCGCTTCTCCGAGCTGCACATCGGGCGCCGGCGCTACGAGGGCTGGGGCCGCGCCGAGCCCAGCGGTCCCGGCCAGGTCACCTGGCACATGACCTACCGCACCGTCCAGGACGGCGAGCCGGCCGAGGAGGTGGAGGTCTCCTACGCCTGGTGGGTGCTCGGCCAGGACCAGCTCAAGGCCGAGCTCACCGAGAACGGGCTGCAGGCCGCCCCCACCGGCCCCGCCGACCTGGGGCTATGGCTCATCACCAGGGCGGGCGACGTCACCGCCTGAACGCGGGCGGCGTCGGCCGCCGCCTCTTCGGCGAGGGGAGACTGCACGGTGAACACGGCACGGCGGGGTCCGATGCTGGAAGCCGCCGGCATCCGAGCGACCAGCCGGCGGCTGCCCGTCCTCGACGTCCTGGCGGACCACCGACTGCCCGTCGGGGGTGGTGTCCCGACGGCGCGTGTGCCGCGGGATGGGCGCCAGTGGCTCCCACCCCGCGGACCTCATCGGCCGGTCAGGCCATAGGCGCGGATGATGGTCTGCTCAACGGTGTTGCCCGCCGCGTCACGCCCCTGCACGCGGAGCGAGACGTAGCCTGTCCCACCATGGCTCGGGTGGTAGGGCCGCACGCTGTATGAGCCGTTCGCACCGGAGACGTCGGCCGGTTTCCAGGTGGTCCCGTCATCTACCGAGGTCCATACCTTGGCCTGCGCGATCCGTGGACCCTGCGGATCGGTCTGGCGCAGCGAGATCCTGAAGGAGTACGGCCGGGCACGCGGGGCCCGGTTGTACAGGTCGAGATCGAGAGCGTAGTCCACGACGACGAGCGGGAGCATGCGCTGCTCGTCGTAGGCGGGCTTCTCGGTGCTGAACGTCCACGTGGTGCTCGTCTTCGTCGACAGCGCCCACGACGCGGGGTTGCGGGCCTGGACCAGTTCCGCCCGGTAGGTGGCCCGTTCCGGCTGCGCCGGGACGTACACGCCGTTCAAGCCGAAGTCCTCGGCGATCAGTTGGCCGTTGCGATAGACGCGTGCCTGGTATTCGCTTTCGTCCACCCCCAAGCTGTGATCCGTATAGTTCGTGGCGTGGTTGGCGTCTCCGTCGAGTGAGGGGGCGATGGTGAAGAACAGGCCGTCGCCGTCCCAATACGCGCCGGTGCAGTTGCAGATGGGATGGCCGTTGCCGCGGGTCGTGCCAGGGTGCAGCACGGCGCCGAAGAAGGTCTGGCTGAGCTCCTGGCCTGGCCGGTAGACCCGGTCGACCTCGTACATGTAAGAGGGGTCGGTGAAGTAGTCGCCTTCCGCGGCGTCATGCTGCCAGCGCGTGTCGCCGGCGGAGACCCACTCCTCCCTGACGAAGGGCGCCGGGAACTGATCGGAGCTGTCCACGGACAGCGGGAAGTCCCACGGGCGGAAGAAGAAGCGGGTGGAGGTGTAGGTGTCGTTCCCCGTGCCGGACGCGGTGTAGCGGCTGATCGTCTTGGCCGCGTTGGTGCGGTCGACTGTGAAGTGGAGATTTTCGGGGATGCCGCCCTGCATCGGGATGAGCACGTCGTAGGAGTACGGACTGTACGTCGTGCCCCGCAGCTCGAGCCGTAGCGTCCCGGTCCTGGCGCGTTCGAGCAGGCGTTCTCCTTCCTCCTGGCTGGTGGAGAAGGCGGGCAGCGCGGCGTCCGGGACCGTCTGCGCCAGCTGCCCGGGGCGGTCGTTGTAGATCAGCGCGACCGCCGCCCCGGCCTTCTCGGCGCCCGCGATCTGGTCGGCGTACTCCATGCCGTCGGTGCGTTTGATGAGGGCGATCGCGCCCTTGGTCTTCCTGCCGGGGAAGTCCTGGGGCCGGCCGGATCCGGCGTCCACGACCCTGAGGAGATGCCTGCCGTCGAAGGCGGCGTGCTCGCCCAAGCCCATGACCCACATCGGGATCGAACGTCCTGCTTCGGTGGCGCGGATCCTCGGAGCCAGCAGGTCGACCTGGGTGAAGAACTCGAAGAACCCCTCGGTGACCTTGGGCGTCGGGGTGGCGTAAACCCGCTCGGTAGAGCCGAGGGGCGCGAGCATGCGGGTCAGGGTGCGACCGCCTGCCTCACGCCGGTAGCCCAGCACGGCATCCTGCACCGTGCTCTCCCGCGGCGTGGAGATCGTGATCTCCTTGGCCTGGCGGGCATCCAGCGTCACGGTGGCGTCCTGGGTGACGCTGAGCTCGGGGTTGCCCAGTGCGGACACCTCGAGCACCCACTTACCCGAGGCGTCCATCGTCGAGACCATCGCCATGAGGCTGTAGCGGCCCGGCGGGACATGGAAGACCGGCTCCGGGTCGTCGGCCAGCCGTACCTCCTTGGAGTAGCGGGCGTCGATGCCCCACAGGGTCACCGACCCCGACACGGCCGGCTTGCCGTCCCTGCCGAGCACGGGGACGCGCAGGTCGTACATCTCCTGCTCCTTGGCGGCGCCGATGGCGGTGCGCAGCTCGGTGCCGTCGCCCGCGGTCGCCCTCACCCACCCCCCGAAGGTTCCCGGGGCGCCGCCCGCCGGGGTGTAGGTGACCTTCACCTCCGCCGACCCCTGTGCCGGCACCTCGAGAGACGACGCCGACAGAGCGAAGGGTCCGGCGATCTTTTCCAGCGCCAGCGTGAGGGTCACGGGCTGGGCGCCGGTGTTGGTGTACGTGAGCGTCTTCTCGACCGGCTGCTGGGCCGGGTCGTGCGGCCACGGCAGGAATCCGAAATCCACCACCCCGTGTGACACCTGCACGCTCTGCCGGTGCGCCCGTTCCACATCGAGGCGGCCGGCGCCCTGCTCGTAGATCGAGTTCGCGACGTTGGGCCGGGCGGTGCTCACCAGGGCCGCCTTGATGCGCTCGCCGCTCCAGTCCGGGTGCTGCTGTTTGAGCAGCGCCGCGGCGCCGGCGACGTGCGGGCTGGCCATGGAGGTTCCCCTGGACCTGCGGTAAGGGTTCCACGGGAGGCTCTGGTCGCGGGGATGCGGGTTGGCCGCGTCGATGTCCACGCCCGGTGCCGTGATCTCGGGTTTGATCGCGTAATCGCCCAGCCTGGGGCCACGGCTGGAGAAGTCGGCCAGCGCGTCGGCGCCGTCCACGGCGCCCACGCTCAGCGCGGAGGAGGCGGAGGCGGGCGAGGTGACGGTCTGGCTCCTGCCGCTGTTGCCCGCCGCGATGACGAACAGCGTGCCGGAGGCCGACAGCCGATTCACGGCCTGCGCCAAGGGGTCGGTTCCGTCGGTCGGGTCCCCGCCCAGGCTCATGTTCACGATGTCGGCGCCCTCGGCGACCGCCCACTCCATCCCGGCGATGATGTCCGACTCGGTGCCGTCTCCGTCATGGTTGAGCACTTTGCCGATGAACAGGTCAGCTCCCGGTGCCACGCCCTTGTGCGTGTCGCCGTTCCCGGCGATCGTCGAGGCGACGTGCGTGCCGTGGAAGTGATCGTCGTAGACGTCCGGGTCCTCGGTGAAGTTCTTGCTCTTCTTCACCCGTCCGGCCAGATCCGGATGGGTGTCGTCGATGCCGGTGTCCAGGACCGCGACCTGCACACCCGTGCCGTTGAAGCCGGAGGCCCAGACCTGCGGCGCCCCGATCTGCGGCACGCTCTGGTCCAGGACCGCGCTGACCTTGCCGTCCAGCCAGATCCCCGACAGGCCGCCGTCGAGCTTGGCGGTGCCCTCGCGGACGACCGAGTCCCAGAAATCATCGGCCTTGTTCTTGTCCACTTCCAGAGCGGCGCCGTTGACGCTGGGCAGGCTCTGCTCCTTGACCGCGCCGTCGGGCTCGTCCGCCGTGGCCGCCTTGACGCTCTTGCCGTACGTCACCAGGACGGGCAGGCTCTGCCGCGACGCGTCGTCGTAGCGGGATGAGGCGAGTTCGGTGAGGTTGAACAGCTCCTCGTCCAGCACCCCGGCGGTCAGGTACGGCTCGGCCTTGGCGGGAATCGCGTAGACCGCACCGTCCTGCTCGGTGACCTGCCAGCTGTCGGTGTCGTTGTCGACCACCGCGCCCTGCCGGCCGTCGGTGAAGGTGGTCAACCGCACGACGTCGCCGGTGACCAGAGTGATCGTGCGCGTCGAGGCCGGTGCGGCCTGGCTGCTCGCGGGCGCCGCCGGGTCCTCTGCGGCCGCGGGGCTGACGAGCACGGCGGCGAGCGTGATGCCCGCCAGCGCTAATTGAGCCGCTCTCGCGACTGGCTTCACGGATGTTCCTCTCCATGGATGACTGCAAAGCCGTCCAAACTCCCCCACCCCGGACAGCAGGGATCATCCTGGATGAAACGATAACGATATTCAAATCGCCGCGTAAAGGGATCAACTCCGTGCGGTGCCGATCACGCAGCTTTCGTTGGGGATCTTGTTGTCTTGGAGATCCGCAGCGGCCTTGTCCCCTCCAAGGGCATCCGATCTCCTAGCGCCCGAGGGCGACGAGCGGCGCATGGGCGAGGTCGGCCTGAAGCAGCCAAGTTCCGCCTTCTAGTGTGGGCGGTTACCGCGGCATACGGCGGGGCGGATGACGGGAAAGAGGCAGGCGGATGAGCGGCACAGGTGAACTGGCTGTTCCCGAGGTGGTCGACAGCCCGACCCGGCCGGCGGAGCCGCGCAGTGGGCCGGCGCGGTGGCTGCTCAAGCATCGCGTGCAGCCGGTCGGGCCGGAGACCGCTGAAGGGCACGCCCAGCCGCAGGCGTGGTGGAAGGTGATGTGCCTGACCGGGGTGGACTACTTCTCAACGCTGGCCTACCTGCCGGGGATCGCCGCCCTGGCCGCCGGGGCGCTGTCGCCGCTGGCCACGCTGCTCATCGTGGCGCTGACGCTGCTGGGCATGCTGCCGATGTACCGCAGGGTCGCCAAGGAGAGCCCGCACGGCCAGGGATCGGTGGCGATGCTGGAGAACCTGTTGCCGTTCTGGCGGGGCAAGCTGTTCGTGCTGGTGCTTCTGGGGTTCGTGGCCACCTCCTGGATCATCACGATCACCTTGTCAGCGGCCGACGCCAGTGTGCACATCGTGGAGAACCCGTACTTCCCGAGCTTTCTGCACGGCCACGAGGTCGCCCTTACTGCGGTGTTGCTGCTCGTGCTCGGCGGGGTGTTCTTGCTCGGTTTCACCGAGGCGGTCAGCGTGGCCATCCCGCTGGTGGCGATCTTTCTCATCTTGAACGCGATTGTCGTCGGGGCCGGCCTCAGCCAGGCATTTGGCACTCCCGAGGCGATTCCGGCGTGGACCAGCGCGCTGGGCGAGGGCGGGCAAGGGTTCGGTGGTCTCGTCGGGCCGGCGATCTTGGCGTTCCCCTTGCTGGTGCTGGGGCTGTCGGGGTTCGAGACCGGGGTCAGCATGATGCCACTGGTGGCGGCTACCGGCGGCACCTCCGAGCAGCGGCTGGCCTCCCGGGTACGCAACACCCGCAAGCTGCTGACGGCCGCCGCGCTGATCATGAGCGTTTACCTGATCGCCACCAGCTTCGTCACCACCGTGCTCATCCCGGCCGCGGAGTTCCAGCCGGGCGGGCAGGCCAACGGCCGCGCGATGGCGTATCTGGCGCACGAGGAGTTGGGCGAGGCGTTCGGCACCGCCTACGACATCAGCACCATCCTGATCCTGTGGTTCGCCGGGGCCTCGGCGATGGCCGGCCTGATCAACATCGTGCCGCGTTACCTGCCCGGTTACGGCATGGCGCCCGAGTGGGGCCGGGCGGTCCGCCCGGTCGTGCTGGTCTACACGCTCATCTGCGTCGTCCTGACCATCGCCTTCGACGCCGACGTCGATGCCCAGGCCGGCGCGTACGCCACCGGCATCCTGGCGATGATGGTCTCCGGCGCGGTCGCGGTGACGATCTCCGCGGTACGCAAGCGGCAGCGCCCGGCCGCCATCGGTTTCACCGTGCTCACGTTGGTGCTGGTGTACGCGCTGGTGGAGAACATCCGCGAAAAGCCCGACGGCATCACCATCTCGGCGTTCTTCATCGTCGGCATCATCGCCATCTCCCTGGTCTCGCGTATTTCCCGCACCACAGAGCTACGTGCGGACCGCATCGAGTTCGACGCCGCCGCCCGCCGGTTCGTCACTGACTCGCTGGCCCACGACGGCGCACTCAACCTCATTGCCAACCGTCGCCAGACCGGCGATGCGGCCGAATACACCGCCAAGGAAGCTGAGCAGCGCGGCATGAACCCGGTCCCCGGCGCGGCCGACGTGCTGTTCTTGGAGATCGACGTCATCGACCCGTCCGGCTTCAGCGACGTCCTGCGGGTCCGTGGCGTCCACGTGAACGGCCACCGGGTGCTCCGCGCCGAGAGCCCGGCCGCCCCCAACGCCATCGCCGCCATCCTTCTCGCCCTGCGGAACGCCACCGGCGTGCGGCCTCACTGCTACTTCGAATGGTCCGAAGGCGCCCCGCTCACCCACTTGCTGCGGTATCTATTGCTGGGACGCGGGGACACCCCTCCAGTGGTACGCGAGATCATCCGCCAGAGCGAGCCCGACCCCGCCCGCCGCCCCGGCATCCACGTCGGCGGCTGATCCGCGGGGGTTTCACAGCCACCCACTCCTGCGTAGCAGCCGGTAGACGATGATCACGGCGATGACCATGACACCCAGGCTGAGGGGATAGCCGATCAGCCAGTGCAGTTCGGGCATGTAGTCGAAGTTCATGCCGTAGATACCAGCGATCATGGTAGGCACCGCGATGAGGGCCGCCCACGAGGAGATCTTGCGCATGTCGGCGTTCTGCTGCATCGCCACCTTGTTCTGCTCACGGCCCACCAGGGCCAGGTGGGCGCTCAAGGCGCTGGTGAGCAGTTCGTTGTGCTCATCGACGCGGGCGTCCACCCGCAACAGGTGGTCCAGGACGTCGCGAAACTGCTCCCGGGCACCGGTGCACAACTCCACCCGGCCTTTGACGATCTCTTCCAGGACCGGGATCAGCGGATCTTGGGCGGTGCGGAACTCCAGCACCTCGCGTTTGAGGGAGTAGATGCCTTCGGTGACGTCGGCCTGCTCGTCACTGAAGACCCGGTGTTCCAGCGCGATGAGGTCGCCTTCGACCTCATGGGAGATACGGGAGTAGGTGTCGACGACCTGGTCGCAGATCGCGTACAGCACGCCGGCGGGCCCGGCAGCCAGCAGGTCGGGATCGGATTCGATGCGCCGGCGCACCCCGGTCAGCGGGTTGGCCTGGCCGTGGCGGACGCTGATGACAAAGTCGCTGGTCAGGAACAGGTTGATCTCGCCGACCTCGATGTCGGAGGTCTCATCCACGTACAGCAGCGGCTTGAGCACCACGAACAGGGTGTCGTCATAGCGCTCCAGCTTGGGGCGCTGGTGAGCGTGGATGGCGTCCTCCACCGCTAACGGATGCAGCTTCACCTCGTCGGTGATCAGGTCGAACTCTTCCTGGGTGGGCTCGTGCAGGCCGATCCACAAGAAGCAGTCGCCCCTGGCCCGCGCGGCGCTGAAGGCGTCGCTGATGTCGCCGCTGATGGTCTCCCGCACGCCGTTGCAGTAGATCGCCTGGTCCACAATCACATCAAGCATTGTCGCTTATCGAACAACTCGCCCATCTCCACTCGGGCAGGCCGGCAGACCGATGCGGTTGGTCTCGACGTACCGGCCTGGGTGCCCGAGCGACTGGAAGAGTCCAGAACGCCATCCAGGAGTGAGCGTTCCCCTCACCGCGCGCCCAGCCGGGCCTCGAGGCCGTCGAGGACCGCCTGGAGGCCGAATTCGAAGCTCTGGTCGGGCTCGTCGTCGCCGGGCGCCTCAGCGCGGGCCCGCAGGCGCGGGAACAGTGACGCGATCTCGGTGATCCGCTCGACGACCTCCCGCACCTGCTCCTCCGGGTCGCCACCGGAGCGGCGGACCTTTCGTCGCCAGGCGGCGTCGGAGGCCTCGCCGAGGGCCTGACCGAGGGCGAAGACGAAGACCGCGTTCATCGCCCAGTCCACCCGCCTGCCGCTGAACCCGGCCGCCTCATAGACCCCGATGAGGTGGTTGTCGTGGCGCGCCTTGCCCGGGCCGTAGATGAGGTGGGTACTCATGGCCGTCACCAGCCAGGGGTGCCTGAGGACCATCGCGTGGAGGTTGCGCGCCATGACGGCGGCCGCCTCCCGCCAGCCCACCTGGACGGGGTCAGGCAGCTCGATCTCGCCCCACAACTCGTCGGCGGCCAGCACGAGGAGCTCGTCCTTGCTCTTGACGTGCCAGTAGACCGCCGTGGCGGCGGCGCCCAGCCACGTGCCAAGGCGCCGCATGTTCAGCCCTTCAACGCCCTCGGCGTCCAGGACCTCGATGGCGGCCCGGACGATCTGGTCCCTGGTCAACGTGTCACGAGGCATGCGCCAAGGATAGGGGGTTTTGAACTAAGTTCAGAAAGCACTTGCACTTAGTACAAGTCCCGAATTACCGTCGTCTCGCACAAAGTTCAAGCGGCTAACCGGAAGGCCCCTCCATGAAGACCGTGATCCGCGGCAAGCGTCCCCGCAGTGTCGTCCTGGCCGCGGCAGTGCAGTTACTGACCGCCGTCCCGTTCGTGCTCGGAACCTACGTCGTCCTCGCGTACGGCGCCGCCGCTCAGGCGGTGGCCGAGGCCGAGGTCGCCCGGCAGGGCCTCCCACCCTCTGTCCTGGCAGAGCACGGCATCAGCTTCGGCAACAACACGGCGGAGCTGCCGTTCGCCATCGCGATCGTCCTCATCCTGGGGGCCCTGGCCCTGCTCAACCTGAACGGCAAGCGCCTCGGCCGCATCCTGTCCTGGGTCTTGCAGCCGGTCCTCTTCCTCGCCGGCGCCGTCATCGTCCCCGGTCAGGTGTTCGTCGCCCCGCTGCTGGAGTCTGTGTTCATGAACTCGGGCGATCCGGCGCTCGCGCGCATTGACGTGCCGGCCCTGGTGGGCGCGGCCACGCAGGTCATGCCGGGCTGGCTGCTCTACGCGAACGTCGGCAAGCTCACGCTGACGACCCTCGGCTCGGTTCTCGTCGTCGTGCTCCTCGCGCTGCCCTCGGCGCGGGCGCACGTCCGCGGCCGGTGAGCCGGCACCGTACCGACGGCCGAATCGCGAGATATCAACTCTTGTCCCAGTGCTAGATCACGGAGACACTGCGGACGAGATGTCACTGGAGACAGGTAGGAGGCGCCGTGAGATGGCGTGCCGTGATCGTCGCGCTTCTGATGACGCTCGTCATGGGGGCGGCCGAAGCCCCCAAGGACTCCTACGAGATATGGCTGGTCGACCAGTCCGACACGAACGGCCTCGCCCACGGCGGCACCGTGTACGTGTACGACGGCGACGACGTCACCAAGCGTCTTTCCGACGCCCGACCGACCGGCGTGATCGACCTCGGCGGCGCCACGTCGTCCCTGTGCCTGGCGAACACCGGCCGGAACCCGGTCAGGCCCCACATGATCGTGTTCAACAAGGCCGACACCCACGCGGCGCTCGCCTTCGTCGCGAGCGGCCACGTGGTGATCTTCGACGCCGCCTCACGGCGGCCGCTCGCCTGTCTCCTCACTGAGACAGGGGCGGGCGGCGCCCGGCAGGCGCACGCTCTCTGGCCCACCGAGGACGACCGGCACCTCATCATCGCCAACCAGAACGGCAAGAAGCTGGAGCGGATCCGCACCGACTACGCCGCCGGCGCGTTCACCCAGGAACCCGCCGCGACACTCGACCTGGCGGGCTGCACCACTCCGAGCGGCGCGCCGTGCCAGTCCCCAGGAATCCGCCCTGACAACGCTCCGATCTGCCCGTTCATCGCCTCCGACAACGGCCCGGTCTTCGTCAGCCTGCGCGGCGGCGGCATGCTCGTCGTGGACTGGCGGACCACGCCGATGACCATCGTGGGAGAGTACGACGAGGATCACGTGCCCGCGAACGGCTGCGGCTTCATCGAGGCTCAGGGCGCCGTCTTCGGCGACGGGGGCGGCGGCACCCCCGCCAACCCCGACCAGTTCAGCGTTTTCCGGGTGCCACGGAGCGGCTACTCCGCCTCGAACCCGCCGAACACGCCTCCCGTGGAGCGGCTCTACGACGACGACTCGCCGGAGCGTGACGCCCACGGCACCGCGGTCAGCGCCCGGGACCGCCACGTCTGGGTGGGCGACCGCGACGGCAACGTGGTGGAGGTCTTCGACGGCCGCACCGGCGCCCGTGTCAACACGGTGCCACTGACTTCGCCGTTCAGCGCCGACCCGACGGTGGACCTGTTCGCCGGGTCCCCTGACCGCGCATGGGTGTTCGCGTCGACCCGCGGTCCGAACCCGCTCTCCGGCGATCCGCACTCCTCACACGGCACCGACCCCGGCATGCTGGTCGTCCGCATGACGGACGAGGGCCGCGCCGGTCAGGTCCGGGGCCTGATCCCCATCTCCAACGTCGACGCGGCGGGCGCCGAACGCGCCGACGCGCACGGCATCCGGGTACGGCGCGTGCCCTGACCCCGTCGCACGCGCCCGCTTCCCCGCAACGTCCATGACGCCACGTCGGCGAGCCCGCCTGTACGGCTATGAAGTTCCGCAGAACCATCCGATGTATGGGGTGGCCGGTGCCATGTTTCCCGCGTGTGTCGTTCCAATTAACACATGGGTTGACAGGGCTCATCGTTCCATGGGATCACTGTCAAAAGGTCCTATCTTTACACCCCCCCCGCATACCGCCTCGACCCTGTGACCCTCAAGGCGGACGCCGGCCCCAGCGCCTGAGAGAGGCCGGGCCCGGTGAAGGCATCCGGTCACCGCACTACTGACTCCGAGGAGCACCATGCGTCAGGACCCTGCCAACCCGAGCCGACGAAGGCTCATCGGCGGCGCGGCGGCGGCCGTCGCCGCACCCGCGCTCGCGAGCGGAGCCGCGGCGGGGCTCGCCGCACCCGCCCGCGCCTCGGACACCGGCACCACGAGCCGACCGGCGGACGCGTCGGCCGCCCTGCTGGACCAGTGGGCGCAGGCGCCCGGATCCCACCCACTGATACCCGACATATCCCGTGCGGGTTATCGCCTCGGCGCCAGGCTGCCGCGGCCGGGCGTGGTGACCCGCGTGACCGACCACGGCGCCCGCGCGGACGGGACGACGGACTGTGCCCCGGCGTTCAACGCGGCGCTGCGTGCCGCCGGGGAACGGGGCGGCGGCGTGGTGCTGGTGCCACGCGGCACCTACTTGCTGTTGTCGCCGGTCTTCATGCACTGGTCCAACGTCGTCCTGCGCGGCGCCGGGCGCGACGCCACCGTGCTGCACTTCCGCCGGACGCTGGACGACGGTTACCGGCCGGCCCGGCAGTCGAACGGGAACAGCCGCTGGTCGTGGACCGGCGGGCAGATCTGGTTCATGGCGGCCGAGCGCCGGGCCCGGTCCGAGGCGGAGGACTTCGCCGGCACAGAGGGCTGGCTGCTGGGTGACACCCTGGCGCAGGTCGGTGCCGCCTCCCGCGGCCAGCGGACGCTCGTGGTCTCCGACACCAGTGGGCTGCGCGAGGGCGACATGGTGATGCTCGAGTGCGACAACCCGCCGGACGCGAGCCTGCTGAAGCATCTGGCCGGGGAGATTCCCGGCGCGCTGTCCTACGACTGGCCGCGCCGGGCACCGCAACTCGTCACCGGCTCCGGCGGCCAGTACGTACAGTACGCCTCCCTTCAGTGGCCCGTCCGGATCGAGGCGATCCTCGGCGACCGTCTGGTCGCCTTGGCCCAGCCGCTCAAGTACGACCTCCGTCCCAGCTGGCCGGCGCGCCTGCGGGCGATCGGCCCGACCGTCCACGACAGCGGCGTCGAGCAGCTGACCATCCGCAACGAGGTGGTCGCGATGACCGCGCACAACAAACACCCTGGCTCGAACGGGGTGTGCTTCCAGGCCGTGCACGACTGCTGGGCGAGCGAGGTACGCGTGGAGAACTGCGACCTCGGCTTCGGCTTCACCTACGCCAAGTCGATCACCCTGTCTCGAGTCGTCATCGGCGGACGGGCCGCTCACCACAGCTTCGCCTGCCGAATGCAGTCGCACGACAACCTCGTCGACGACTTCGAGATCGAGGCGTTCACCGTCCCGGTGCCCTCCGGCGCGGTCCACCACGGCCTCAACCTGGAGGGCCTGTCGTCGGACAACGTCTGGCGGCGCGGCCGGATGGCCGAGGGCACCTTCGACACCCACCGGGCGCTGCCGTTCGAGAACGCCCGGACCGACATCACCCTGGTGAACAACGGCCGCGTCGGCGGCTCGGCCGCGTCCGGCCCGCTGTTCGGGGCACGGATCGCGCACTGGAACGTCCGGATCACCGGCGGCAGCGCGTACGCCGTGAAGATCGCGGATGTTGCGCCCCGGAGCGTGACCGTCGCCGTGCAAGGTGCCGCCGGCACCGCCAGCGAGCTTCCCCCGGATTTCACCGGCGACCTCGAGAACCTCCTCGTCGAGCAGGGCTCGCCGCCCCGCGTCACCGACCTGTACGCCGCCCAGCGCGACCGCGCGGATTGACCGGCGCAGAAGCGCTGCCTCTTGGCCGGGGCGCTGTCGCGCACTGGCCGCCATCGGCTGACGGCCCGGACCGCGGCGACGGAGGCGCTCGCTGCCGTAGGCTCCTCGGTAGGCGAGTGCCCCCTGCCGGTGCGATGCCACCACGCTCTCGCCGATCTTCGCTTACGGTGCATGTCGGGGACATGCCGCGGACGGCTCCAGGGCCGTGAGCACGGAGCGTCGGCAGGCTGAGGGAATACGGGAGGATGACGTCGGGGATGAGCACTCAGACTCAAGAGCATCTGGGCCCTTACCGGCTGGTCAGGAAGATCGGTGAGGGTGGCATGGGGATCGTCCACCTCGGTGTCGACGGCGCGGGCCGCGAGGTCGCCGTCAAGGTGCTGCACCCGCACGTGGCCGCCGACCTCAAGGCCCGCGACCGGCTGTTCCGCGAGGTGGAGACGATGCGGCGGGTGCTCAGCCCGTACGTGGCCGAGGTGATCGACGCCGATCTGGTGGGCGGCCGGCCATATGTGGTGACCAGGTTCGTGCCGGGCCGCACGCTGGAGGAGACCGTGCTGGCCGAGGGCGCCTTGGAGGCGCGCGAGGTCATCAGGCTCGCCCAGGGGTTGTGCCAGGCGCTGGTGGCCATTCACGCGGCCGGGGTGATTCACCGGGACTTCAAGCCGTCCAACGTCATGATGGTCGATGGGGAACCGCTGGTCATCGACTTCGGTATCGCGCATCTGGTGAACGCGACCAGACTGACGCAGTCGGGGATGTTCGTGGGGACGCCGGGCTATCTGGCGCCGGAGATCATCCGTAACTCGCAGATCACCCAGGCGGCCGACGTGCATGCGCTGGCCTCGACGGTGTTCTTCGCCGCGACCGGGCTACCGCCGTTCGGGACGGGGACGTTCGAGACGGTCTGCTTCAACATCATGGAGGGACTGGCGCAGATCGACCGGGCGCCGGCGTGGTTACGCGGCTGGTTGTCGCGGGCGCTGCAGGTGGATGCGGCCGCCCGGCCCAGCGCGCAGGAGTTGCTGCGGATGGCCAGGGCGCTCGACCCTGCCGGGAAGCCCGGCCCGCCGAGCGGCACCAAGAGGCCGGACGACCGCACGCTGACCATGGACGTCATCTCCGACCTGCTGCCACCGGTCGAATACGGCCAGCGGCATCAGGAGAAGCCGCCGCCTTACGTGCCCGCGACGCTCTCGGCCCGGCCGATCCCGCGCACCGACCGGCAAGTGGCGGGCTACCCGCCGCCCCCGCCCTCACCCCCGCCGTACACGCCACCCGCCGACCCTCAGCCGTTCTGGCTCAGCAGGCGGTTCGTCGGGGTGCTCCTGCTCGTCACTCTGGTGGCACTGACCGTCGTCATGCCGGTCATCGTGGGCACCGCGGCCGTCGCGCTCTCACTGGCGCTGCGCATCGGCGAATACCACTTCGGAGACGAGCAGCGGACGCTGTTCAAGGCCGTGCTCGTGACTTTTGGCCACCTGCTGCTGGCGCTGGCGTTCGGCATCCTCGCCGCGGCCTTTTTGCACTGGGCCAGCAAGATGAGCACCAGCGCCGCGGAGTCCTTCGCCGCGGGGGCCTTCACGCTCGGGCTGTTCGTCCTGCCCGGCGCGGGGGCGGTGCGCCAGGCGGCCATGCGTACGCTCGCCCGCGGCCTGCCCGGCCGCCGTGCGGCCACGGTGGCGGTCGCCGTGATGGGACCGGTCGCGCTGGTGTCGCTGATAGCGGCCCTTGTGGCCTGAGCTCCTCCCTCCGCACCGGATGGCCGCCCGGCGGACGGGGTGCGGTGGCACGAAGGTACGCGACCGCCCTCGCCAGCGTGGCCGTGGCGGCTGCGGCGCGCTTCAGCGGGTGAGGAGCTCTCGAAGGGCTTCGACAACGTCGGCGGGCGCTTCCTCGGCCATGAAATGGCCGCAGGTGACGGTGACGTGCCGCAGGTCCGGTGCCCAGGTGCGCCACAGGGCAGCCGCGTCGAAGCCGAGGGCGGCGCCCCAGTCCTGCTGGAGCACGGTGACCGGCATCGCCGGCCGGTTGCCGGCCTGTCGATCGGCCTGGTCGTGGTCGACGTCGATGCCGGCGGAGGCGCGGTAGTCGGCCACGATCGACGGCACCGCGCCGCGGCAGGCCTCCAGGTAGGCGGCGCGGATGTCCGCGGGGATCGCCCGCGGGTCGTTGGCCCAGAGGTCGAGGAAGTGGCCGAAGAAGGCGTCCGGGCTCGCCCCGATCAGCTGCTCCGGCAGGCCCGGGGGCTGGGCCATCAGGTAGAGGTGGAAGCCGATGGCGGCGCTCCTGCCGCGCATCACCTCCCACATGTCCAGAGTCGGCAGCACGTCGAGGCAGGCCAGGTGAGTGATCGTCGCCGGGTGGTCGAGTCCGGCGCGGAAGGCGACCAGGGCGCCTCGGTCGTGTCCGGCCAGCGCGAAGCGCTCATGCCCCAGCGCGCGGGCCAGGGCGACGATGTCGGCGGCCATGGTGCGCTTCGCGTACGTGGCGCCGCCGGCCTCGGCGGGTTTGTCACTGGCGCCGTAGCCGCGCAGGTCGGGGCAGATCACGGTGTGGTCGGCCGCCAGGTCGGTGGCGACGTGCCGCCACATCAGGTGGGTCTGCGGGAAGCCGTGCAGGAGCACGATCGGGCTGCCCGCGCCTCCGACGGCCGCGTTCAGGGACACGCCGTCGGCGACGGGGATGCGCTCGTAGGTGAAGCCGGCGATGGCAGGCGCCATGGTCTCGCCTTTCTCCGTAGGGAACCGGGTGCTTGAGAAGCCTGCCGGGCGCGAATGAGCATCCAGTGAGCGCGCTACCGTGAGCAGGGGCGACGCCCCGGGAAGGGCGGTCAGGGGGTGCAGGTCGGGTTCGGGGTGCTGGGGCCGGTGGCGGCCTGGGACGCTGCCGGCGGCGCGATCGCGTTGAAGGGCCCGCGGCACCGCGCCGTGCTGGCCCGGCTGATCATCGCCCGCCGCCGCGTCGTCCCGGTCACCCGCCTGGTCGAGGACCTGTGGGAGGATCCGCCGCCAGGCGCCGTGGGCGCGGTGCGTACCTTCGTGGCCGCGTTGCGCCGCGCGCTCGAGCCCGAGCGCCCGCCCCGCACTCCTGCCCGGCTGCTGGTCACCGAGGGGCCGGGGTACGCGTTGCGCCCGCAGCCCGGCGCGGTGGACGCCTGGCGTTTCGAGCAGGCGGTGACCGGTGCCGCCACCCTGCCGCCGGCGGATGTGCTGGAGCGGCTGGAGGAGGCGCTGGGGTGGTGGCGCGGGCCCGCGTACGCCGAGTTCGCCGACGAGGCCTGGGCGCGGGCGGACCGCTCCCGCCTCTCCGAGCTGCGGCTGCACGCCCTGGAGCGCCAGGCCGCAGCCCGGCTGGCGCTGGGCCTGGCCGCCGCGGCGGTGCCGGGCCTGGACGCGCACGTGGCCGAGCACCCTTGGCGTGAGGAAGCCTGGCGGCTGCTGGCCCTCGCGCTCTATCGCACCGGCCGTCAGGGCGACGCGCTGGCCGTCCTGCGCCGGGCGCGTACGCTCCTCGTCGAGCAACTGGGAGTGGACCCGGGACCGGCACTGCGCCGCCTGGAGAGCGACATCCTCCACCACGCTCCCCACCTCGACCCCGGCGCCGCCCCGGCGGAGGAGCCGGGTGCCACCGAGGACCGCTCCGCCGCCGTCCCGTCCGTGGCGGCGGAGCGGGTGTGGGCGCAGGCGGCCGCCGCCTACGACCGTACTGTGGCCTCCGGCGCCAGGGCCCGGCTGGAGTCGACGGTAGACCTGCTGCGCAGCCTCGCGGTGACCGGAGCCGGCGGCCTGCAGGCGGCCCGCGAGCAGCGCGTGGCCGCCATCGCGGCGGCCGAAGAGCTGGGCGACGCGGAGCTGACCGCCCGCATGATCGGCGCCTACGACGTGCCGGCGATCTGGACCCGGGTCGACGACCCGGGGCAGGCCACGCGGGTCGTGGCGGCGGCCGAGCGTAGCCTGGCCGGCCTCCCGCCGGGCACGCATCCGGCGGTGCAGGCCCGCCTGCTGGCCACGATCGCCCTGGAGTCACGGGGCACCCGCTCAGCGCGTGGACCCCAGGCCGCCCGGCAGGGCGAGGAGATCGCCCGCGGCCTGAACGACCCCGCCCTGCTGGCGTTCGCTCTCAACGGCGTGTTCATGCAGACCTTCCACCGCGCGGGTCTGGCGCCGCGCCGGGACGAGATCGGCGCCGAGCTGGTGGCCCTGTCCGCGCGGCACGACCTGACCACGTACGAGGTCCTCGGACACCTCATCCGCCTCCAGGCCCGCAGCGCGCTCGCGGACTTCGCCGGGGCCGACGCGCACGCGGCCGCGGCCGACCGCCTGGCCGAGCGCCACGAGCTGCCGCTGGTGAGCGTTTTCACCGAGTGGTACCGGGCGCTGCGGCTCGCCGCGGCCGAGCACGCACCGGCCGAGGCCGAGGCGGCCTACCGGGCCGCCGCCACCCGATTGGGCGGCGCCGGCATGCCCGGGCTGGAACGCGGCCTGCTCCCGCTCGCCCTGCTGTGCCTGCGTCTGCGGCACGGGCGGCCCGCCAAGGCCGACGAGCGCACCGACTGGGGACCGTACGAGCCATGGACACGCCCCCTGGTGCTGCTGGCCCAAGACCGCCGCAGCGAGGTCACGGCAGCGCTGCACCGGCTCCCGGACCCGCCCCGCGACCTGCTGTTCGAGGCCGTGTGGTGCCTCGCCGCGCGAGCGGCGATCGCCGTCGGCGACGAAGAGACGATGGCGCGCGCCCACAGCGAGCTCGCCCCCGCGGCGGCGGAGCTGGCCGGGGCGGGCAGCGGCCTGCTCACCCTGGGCCCGGTCGCCGAGCACCTCGACGACCTCGCCACCGCTCTCGGGCGCCCTCGGTGAGCAGGCCGACCAGGCTGCTGTCGATGGGGTAGGAGGAGTGGGACCGGGACCGGTCCCAGGCCGGCGTTGTTAGGTTGCGGGGACCTCAGCGACGGGAGGCAGAAGCTCATGAACCCAGCACGAGGACCGGGACGCCCCGCCCTTTGGACAGTGCTCGGGCCTGCGGTGGCGGTGCTGCTCACAGCCTGCGCCGCCGACAAACCGGACACACCGGCTGCGACCACGGCACGTGCCGCTGCCTCCGCCCCCGCATCCGTGTCCCCGTCCCCGTCCCCGTCCGCGACGACGCCGGCGACCACCCCGACCAGCGCCGGCCCCGTGACGCGGAAGCCCAAGGACGGGAAGCGCCTGGCGGCCTGCTCGGACGCCGCGTGCGAGGTCGAGGTCGAGCGTGGCGATGTCATCCGGCTCAACACCCGTGCCATGCGCAAGGCCGGCTTCGGCGACCTGACGGTGCGGAGCATCCGCAAGAAGGAGGTGGTCTTCGACCTGGCCTCCGGCACCTGGACCTACACCCAGCCGGGGCCGAAGGGGGCGGCCAACCTCAACGGCGTCTCGCTGACCTTGGTGCGCATCGACGGCGAACGCGCCGTGATCCGCCTCGGAAAGCCCATCAAGGGCGAGCTCACGATCCGGTTGGGGCCTGACGGCATGACGATGATGACAACGGGTGAGTGAGCCGGGCGGGGCCGGGCGGCCCTGAGAGCCGGGTCATTGGCCGCCCAGGCGGCCGGACACACGGGTCAGCAGGGCTCTCAGCAGGGCGACCTCCTCGCCGCCGATGGCGTCGACGATGTCGTTGTACTGGCGTTCCACCGTGGCGGTCCACTGCTCGAGTGCCTGGCGTCCCCGGTCCGTCGCGAACACCAGCACGCGCCGGCGGTCCGCGTCGTCCACCCGGCGATGGACGAGGGTCAACGACACCATGCGATCGATGATCTTGGTGAGGGTGGGAGGCGGCAGCATCGCGAACTCGGCTATCTCGATCATCGGATGACCGTTGCCATCGCCCAGGAGTGACAGCACGCGCCATTCCTCGATGGTGGCGTTGTCCTCCTTCAGCGCCGTACCGAGTCTCTGCACGACGCTCCGCTCGACGAGCGTGAGAAGCCGGGCGAGGTCGAGGTCGCGGTGTACGGTCGCCGGGGTCGTCAATTTCCCTGCCAAGAGATCGTCGTGGTGGCCATCCTTCCCACGGTACCATTCCGTACCGCTGTGAAATATTCCGGTAATAAGTAATCGCTAGTGTTACCTCTATGACCGAGAAGGCGCGCCTGTGGGCCGGCTCTCCGGGGGGACCCGGGAGCCGCGACACGCTGGACGTCGCCCTCGTGATACCCCTCCAGGGGCCGGCCGGCATCTTCGGGCCGTCCTGCCAATGCTGTGCGCAACTGGCGGCCGAAGAGGTCAACGCCGAGTCCGGGGTGCTGGGCAAGGAGCTGCGGCTGGTGCTCGTCGACGGCGGGGCGCCGCCCGCGCAGGTGGCGAACGAGATCGACGCGCTGATCTCCACGGGAGTCATCGACGCCGTGGCCGGTTGGCACATCTCCGCGGTACGCGAGGTCGTCGCGCCGCGCATCGCCGGGCGGGTGCCGTACGTCTACACGGCGCTGTACGAAGGCGGCGAGCGGTCCCCTGGGGTGTTTCTCACCGGAGAGACGCCGAATCGTCAGCTGCGGCCGACGCTGGAATGGTTCGCGAGCGAGCTGGGAATCCGGCGATGGACGATCGTGGGCGACGATTACGTCTGGCCGCGATCTTCGGCTCGCGCCGCCCGCCGCTACCTCGCCGAACTGGACGGCGTCGTGTGCGACGAGATCTACGTGCCGCTGGGCACCGAGAACTTCGAGGAGACCCTGCGCCGGGTCGCGATCAGCGGGTGCGAAGCCGTCCTCATGCTGCTGATCGGCAACGACGCCGTCGCCTTCAACCGCGCGTTCAGCCGCGCGGGGCTGGATCGAGACCACATCCGGTTCAGTTCGCTGATAGAAGAGAACGTTCTCCTCGCCACGGGGCCGGAGAACACGCGGGGCCTGATGACCTCGGCGGGATACTTCGAGGACCTGCCGACCGCGTCCGGGCTCGACTTCGCCGCCGCCTACGGGCGCAGGTTCGGACTGCAGGCGCCGGTGCTCAACAGCCTGGGCGAGTCCTGCTACGAAGGCGTGCGCATGCTCACCGAACTGCTGCGCCGGGCGGGCGCGGTCGACGTGGAGCGGATCCAGGCGATGGCCGAGGGGCTGGAGTACGAAAGCCCGCGCGGCACCGTCCAGGTACGGGACCGCCACCTGAATCAGCGGGTGTTCCTCGCGGCCGCCGACGGCCTGCAGTGGGACGTGCTCCAGCAACTCCCTTAGCGCCCAGGGTTTACCCGCATGCAACATTGAGCGCGGCCGGATTTTACTTCCTGCAAAAATACTTCCAAAACCAAGCTTTTGGAGGTCGCCCATGGCTGCGTACCAGTACCACTGTGCGGGATGCGGGCCCTTCGACGTGAGGCGTCCGCTCGGGGAGGCCCGGCCTGAGGAGCCGTGCGAGGCGTGCGGCCACCACTCCCGGCGCGTCTACACCTCCCCGATGCTGACCCGCACACCCACCGCGCTGGCCCGGGCCCTGCATGCCCAGGAGGCGAGCGCGCACGAACCGCGCGTCGTCAGCGAGGTGCCCGCATCCCGCCGAGGACCCGCAGTGTCCACCAACCCCCGACACGCCCTTCTGCCGAAGCCCTGATCGGCGAACCAGTTTGGAGGCAGCACATGCCGGAAGTCGTCTTCAGCG
This sequence comes from Nonomuraea sp. H19, assembly GCF_052068215.1. Classification (NCBI taxonomy): domain Bacteria; kingdom Bacillati; phylum Actinomycetota; class Actinomycetes; order Streptosporangiales; family Streptosporangiaceae; genus Nonomuraea; species Nonomuraea sp. H19. The sequence goes on from NZ_JBQHCV010000002.1 coordinate 111,747, forward strand.
TCGACCAGACCCTGTCCATGCGCGACCAGAAGATCCCGGGCCACAACCGCTGGCACCCGGACATCCCGCCGGCCGCCACCGTGTCGCCGGGTTCGGAGTTCCGTCTCGAATGCAGGGACTGGACCGACAACCAGATCGGAAACAACGACTCGGCCAATGACGTCCGCGACGTCGACCTCACCCACGCGCACATGCTGAGCGGTCCGATCGCGGTGGAAGGGGCGGAGCCGGGAGACCTGCTCATCGTGGACATCCTCGATCTGGGCCCGATCCCGCAGCCGACGAGCGACGGATCAGGCTCGGGCTGGGGGTACACCGGCGTCTTCTCCCGCGACAACGGCGGCGGGTTCCTCACCGATCAATTCCCGGACTCGTACAAGGCCATCTGGGACTTCCACGGGCAGATGGCCACCTCGCGGCACATCCCCGGGGTCCGGTACACCGGGATCACCCATCCCGGGCTCATGGGCACCGCCCCGTCCGCCGGATTGCTGGCCCGCTGGAACGCCCGGGAACAGGCCCTCATCGACACCGATCCGTACCGGGTGCCGGCGCTGGCGCTGCCGCCGCTGGCGGACAACGCGCTGGCCGGCCCGCTCACCGGCGAGGACGCGGCCAGGGTCGCCCGCGAGGGTGCCCGCACGGTGCCGGCCCGGGAGAACGGCGGCAACCACGACATCAAGAACTTCACCCGCGGCTCCCGGGTCTTCTATCCCGTGCACGTGCCCGGCGGCCTGCTGTCCGCCGGTGACCTGCACTTCAGCCAGGGCGACGGGGAGATCACCTTCTGCGGCGCCATCGAGATGGGCGGGTTCCTGGACCTCCACGTCGACCTGATCAAGGGCGGCATGGAGAAGTACGGCGTGACCACGAACCCGATCTTCATGCCCGGCAACGTCGAGCCCCGCTACAGCGAGTTCCTCTCGTTCGTCGGCATCTCCGTGGACCACTCCACCGACACCAACCACTACCTCGACGCCACCATGGCGTACCGCAACGCCTGTCTGAACGCCGTCGAGTACCTCAAGACCTTCGGCTACAGCGGCGAGCAGGCCTACCTCCTGCTCGGCTCGGCACCGATCGAGGGCCGGCTCAGCGGCGTGGTGGACATCCCCAACGCGTGCAGCACGCTCTACCTGCCCACCGCGATCTTCGACTTCGACATCCGCCCCACGGCCGAGGGCCCGCACAAGGCGGACCGCGGCCGGTGCGCGGTCACCTCCTGACCTCTCCCCGTTCACCTGTCTTCAGAAAGAGCGAGGCCCACCCATGAACGACCATCAGACCTTCGACCTGGGCAACTTCACCACCCAGCACGGTGCCACCCTCCGCGGCGCCCACCTGGCCTACAAGACGTACGGCGAGCTCAACGAGGACAAGAGCAACGTCATCGTCTACCCCACCTGGTACTCCGGGCGGCACTGGGACAACGAGTGGCTCATCGGGGAGGGCATGGCACTCGACCCGGGCCAGTACTTCATCATCGTTCCGAACATGCTCGGCAACGGCTTGTCCACCTCGCCGAGCAACACCCCCGCCCCCTACGACCGGGCGCGCTTCCCGAAGCTCACGGTCTACGACCAGGTCGCGGCGCAGCACCGGCTGGTGACCGAGGTGTTCGGCATCGAGCGGGTGGCCCTGGTGACGGGCTGGTCCATGGGCGCCGGGCAGACCTACCAGTGGGCGGTGAGCCACCCGGAGATGGTCGAGCGGATCGCCCCGTTCTGCGGCTCACCGCGTACCAGCATCCACAACATCGTCTTCCTGGAAGGCGTCAAGGCGGCCCTGATGGCCGACTCCGTCTTCGCCGGCGGCTGGTACGGCGAGCAACTACCGACCACCGGCCTGCGCGCCCTGGCCAGGGTCTACGCCGGGTGGGGATTCTCGCAGGCCTTCTACTGGGAGAAGGTGTACGAGGATCTCGGCTACACCTCCCTGGAGGATTTCCTCGTCGGCTTCTGGGAGGGCTTCTTCCTCGACGGCCGGGACCCGAACAACCTGCTGACCATGCTCTGGACCTGGCAGAACGGAGATGTCGGCCGCACCCCCGGCTTCGACGGCGACACCGAGGCCGCCCTCGCCTCCATCAAGGCGACCTCGATCGTGATGCCCGCGGAGAAGGACCTCTACTTCCCGCCGGAGGACGAGGCCTGGGCGGTCGGCCACATGGCCAACGCCGAACTCCGCGTGATCCCGGGCATCTGGGGCCACTTCGCCGGCCACGGCAGCAATCCGAAGGACACCGCGTTCATCGACGTGGCCCTGCGTGAGCTGCTGGCCAAGCCGGGCGGCCTGGACTAGGCATCCGGCATCGCGCACCAGCCGGCGGCCGGCACCGGCCGCCGGCACCGCTACCCCGATCCAAGACTTCTCCTGCACCAGCAAGCCCGCCGCATTGGAGCCCAGTCATGCGCATCCGCCTGCCTCATGAGGTCAGCGCCTCAATCGTCGCTTTCGCCACCGTCTTCCTCGCCGTGAGCCCGCTCAACCTGCCGACCTGGGCCATCTTCATCACCTGGGCCGGCACCTTCCTCCTAGGCGGTCCCACCAAGGCCAACGCGGTGAAGCTCATCACCGCCACCACCGCCGGAACGGGATTCGGCGTGGCCGCCATTCTGCTGAACCGCGCGACGGGCGACATGTTCGGCACCGGGACGTTGGGCCGGACCGTGGCTCTGGGGCTGGTCATCTTCGTGGTCAACGGCACGTTGCTGGCGGCCGGCCGCATCGAGGCGCTCTCCCTCATACCCGGGATGTTCTTCGGCTTCGCGTCGCTGTTCGCCACCTACTTCGGCGGGTTCGGCTTCGCCTCCGACAACCTGGCCGCCTCTTTCGTCAGCTCTGCCGCGATGTGCGCCCTCGGCCCGCTCTGTGCCTTCCTCGGCCTGCGGCTGATGTTCGCCCCTCCCGCCCCGCAGGAAGAGCGCGAACCGCAGAGCGCACCGACCCCGGCCACGGAAGCCACCGCCGGCTGATCTCAAACGGCGAACGCCGCCAAAGCATCCAGGGAGCCGACTTCGGCCTCGGCATGAGCGGAAGCCGGAAGCTCAAACCACACGGCCTTGCCACGAGAGGTCCGCACACCGCCCCAGCAGCACGACAACACGTCGACCAAGAACAAACCGCGCCCGCCCTCGTCATCGACCTCGGCCCAGCCCATCCGCGGCAGCTCAGGATCCTCATCCTCAACCTCGCAACGCAGCAACCCGTCCTCAGCGACGAAACTCAGGCGAACCCGCCCGCAACCATGCTCAACCGCATTGCCGACCAGCTCACTGACCAGCAACTCCGCGACCTCCACCTGATCGCCGAAACCCCACGCCGTCAGCTTCCTCCGCGTCAACCGACGCGCCCTGCCCACCGAACTAAGCTCAGCCGAAAGCCACCACGAAGCCGTCCGGCGCGCCACACAACGCCCACCGGACACCGCCGCCACGATCCCGCTCCACGAAAATCTACTCATGCCACACTCTCCCCAGACCACAAGCATGCCTGCACAAGCCGCCACAAGGAGAGGTGAGAAATCCCCATATAGGTACCTATTCCACCTACTAGGTGCCTACGGGGAACGCCTGTGCGACGGCCCGGCTGTGGGGGTTGGGACGCCGGAGCCGCACTGGATAGGGGCAGGCCTGTACGGCTCCGGCGTCCCGGGGAGGGGGGTCAGAAAAGCTCAGAGATCAAACGGCGAACGCCGCCAAAGCATCCAGGGAGCCGACTTCGGCCTCGGCATGAGCGGAAGCCGGAAGCTCAAACCACACGGCCTTGCCACGAGAGGTCCGCACACCGCCCCAGCAGCACGACAACACGTCGACCAAGAACAAACCGCGCCCGCCCTCGTCATCGACCTCGGCCCAGCCCATCCGCGGCAGCTCAGGATCCTCATCCTCAACCTCGCAACGCAGCAACCCGTCCTCAGCGACGAAACTCAGGCGAACCCGCCCGCAACCATGCTCAACCGCATTGCCGACCAGCTCACTGACCAGCAACTCCGCGACCTCCACCTGATCGCCGAAACCCCACGCCGTCAGCTTCCTCCGCGTCAACCGACGCGCCCTGCCCACCGAACTAAGCTCAGCCGAAAGCCACCACGAAGCCGTCCGGCGCACCGCACAACGCCCACCGGACACCGCCGCCACGATCCCGCTCCACGAAAATCTACTCATGCCGCACTCCCCAGTGATCTCCCAAGGCCGGAACACCGCGCCCGGCCCGTGCAAGCTCACGTGCGTCGTCCAAAACACACCACCCCGTCGCGCAGCGAGCATGATGCGTCCCCTGATCTACCTTCCGGTGAGCCTTCACAACCCACGCCATGACAATGCCCGCACAAGCCACCACAAGGAGAGGTGAGAAATCCCCATATAGGTACCTATTCCGCATACCTAGGTACCGACCGTACCGTTGCCCGTGGCGGGAGGTCTGATCGTGGTCGAGGAGTTGGTCTCGTACGTGCGGGAGGCGTTCGGGTGGGATCAGGACGTCGTGGTCTCGCCTGGACCCCGGGGCGCGCTGGGGCAGATCTGGCGGCTGGACGTCGGCCCGGCACGCTACGCGCTCAAGGAGATCTTCGCTGAGCCCCCGTCGGAGGCGTTGATCGAGGCGGAGCTGGCGTTCGCGCGACAGGCGGCCGAAGCGGGGGTGCGGCTGCCGGCGAGCCACCCCGACCGCCAAGGGCGCCACTTGCTCACGGCGCCCGGCGGGATGTGGCTGCGCCTGTACGACTGGATCGACCTGCGACCGGTCGAGCTGACGGCGCCCGCCACGCCGCGCGAGCTCGGGGCGCTGCTGGCGCGCCTGCACCGGTGCGCCCCCGTCATGACCGCCGAGCCGGGCGGCGGGCCACCCGACCCCTGGTACGACCGGGTCCCCGACCCGCGCGCGTGGGCGCCGGCCGCCGCGTCGGGCGCGGCGTGGACCGCGCGACTCGCCGAGCGGCTGGCCACGCTGCCCGAGCTGTGCGCGGCGATCGCCCCCGCCGACCGCGCCGGGCTGATCGTCTGCCATCGCGACCTGCACCCGGAGAACGTCCTCGCCGAGCCCGCCGGTGCGCTGGTGGTCGTCGACTGGGACAACCTCGGACCGGCCGCACCGGGCCGGGAGCTGGCCCGGGCGCTGTTCGACTGGTTCTGCGACGGATCGGCCGACCTCGACGCCGTACGCGAGATGTACGCGGCGTACGTGGACGCGGGCGGGCCGGGGCGCATCACCGAGCCGGCGGACTTCTCGATGCTGATCGCGTCCCGGCTGAACTTCCTGCTGGTCCAGGCGCGCGTCGCGCTCGACCCGCGAGCCGAGCGGCGGCACCGCGAGTGGGCGGAACACGAGATCGACGAGGCGCTGCGCATCCTGCCGACGCCACGGCAACTGGCCGACGTGCTGGCGCTGACACGCGCCCGGCAGTGATCCGCTGCTCACAAGAGCACGGTGACGCGCCCGGCAGTGATCCGCTGCTCACAAGAGCACGGTGACGCCCCCGGAGGCGACTGCCAGATCGCCGGAGTACGACCGCGCCGCGGCGGCCAGCGCGGGCTCGGGCGGGGTGTCGGGCCACAGATGCGTGAGCAGCAGCCGCGCCACACCGGCCGCTGCCGCGGTCCGTCCCGCCCCGAGTGCGGTGGACAGGTATGGCGCGTCCTCTTCCGGCACCTCCTCCGGATAAGTCGCCTCGGCCAGCAGCAAGTCGGCATCTTTGGCGAGATCCACCAGCGCATCGGCCGGGCCGGTGTCACCGGTGTAGGCCATCACTTTGCCGCCGCCGGTCAGCCGCAGCCCGGCGTTCGGTACGTGGTGCGGCAACGCCCACGTGTCCACCCGGAACGGCCCGACCTCGAAGGCACGCGACGGCTCCAGGTCATGCGGCACGAAGCTGCCGGCCAGCATCCGTGCGTTGTCCAGCCGGAGAACGGCGTCCAGTGCCCCGGCCGGCGCGTAGACCGGCAGTGCGGGCGGCCGTACGTCCCCCAGAGCGCGGGCACGTAGCAGCGGGTTCAGATCGGCGCAGTGGTCGGGATGACCATGGCTCACGAGCACCGCATCGATCTCCGCGGCCGTGGCCAACTCCAGCAACCTGGGCAACGTGGCGTACCCCGGATCGATCAGCACCTTGAACCCGTCGGATTCGACCAGGTAACCGCTGCACGCCTGCCCCGCCGCGGGCCACGCCCCGCAGCCTCCCAACACCGTAACCCGCACACATCCTCCAAATCGAGCGCTGCGAACACTCAACCACAGCGTCTGATAGTGGAATGCGGCAAGCTGGGCAAGCCGACTCAGCTGAAGTCGCCGGCGTGGTCGGCCGCCCAGGTGGCGAACGTACGGGCGGGGTGGCCGGTCAGCCGCTCGACGGCGTCGGTGAGCTGGACGGGGCGGCCATCGGTGGACTGCCACCAGTCGAGCAGCCCGTCCGCGAACTGGGCTGGGATGTAGTCCGCCATTTCAGCCTTCCACTCCTCGCGGGTGACCGGCCGGGCCTCGATGGGGACGCCGGTCACTTCGGCGAGCACGGCGATCTGCTCGGCGAATGTGAGTGATTGAGGGCCGGTGAGCGTATACGGCTTGCCGGATATTTCATTGTTCGTCAGGACGGCCAGCGCGACATCGGCGACGTCCGCCTCGTGAATGGGGTCGGTGTGCGAACCGGGGTAGGGCAGGCTGATCGGCTTGCCCGACTTGATCGTCCAGGTCCAGGACAGGGCGTTGGACGCGAACGAGCCCGGGCGCAGCGTCGTGGCCTTGATCGAGCTCGCCCACAGGGCGTGCTCCACGTCGAGGTGGGACTTGGCCAGCGGCTGGGACTCCGCGTCGGGGGCGAGAACTGCCGACGACGACAGCAGCACGATGTGCTCGACGCCGGCCTCGGCGGCCTGCTTGACGAACGCGTCGATGTGGGCGGGGTCGGCGTACAGGAACACCGAGGTGGCACCCTTGAGCGCGGCCGGGAAGGTGCTGGCGTCGCCGAGGTCGCAGACGACGTCGGCGCCCGGGGATTTGGAGGCGGTGCGGATGTCGAGGCCGCGCTCGCGCAGGAGGGCGGCGAGGTGCTTGGCGACAGCGCCACGGGCGCCGGTGATGAGAATAGTCATGATTCCTACTAAAGTATATTCGTGGCGCATATATTGCGCCACGCACACAAGTTGGCAGACAGGGAGGGCTCATGTCAAACCGGCAGGAGCTGATGGAGCGGATCGTCGCCGAGAGTCAGCGGCACTATGCGGCGTACGTGCTGTTCAACCAGGCAATGGCCGATCATCTGCGGATGCATCCCACGGATCTGCAGTGCCTGTCCTTGCTCGACCGGGAGAGCGGGCCGGTCACCACGGGACGGATCGCCGAGATCACGGGGCTGACGCCGGGCTCGGCGTCACGGCTGGTGGACCGCCTGGAGAAGGCCGGGCTGGCGGTGCGGCAGGCCGATCCCAATGATCGCCGGCGGTCCCTGGTGGCGCTGACGCCGGAGGTGCGGGCGAGGGTTGCCGAGGCATGGGAACGCCCCGGCACGGCCTACGGCGAACTGCTGGCCGGCTACACCGACGACGAGCTGGAGCTCATCGCCGACTACCTGAACCGGGCCACCGGCGTGGCGCTCGGCAACGTCAAGCTGCTCGGCCCCGCCACGTCCTGACGCCGTCCCCGCGCTCCCGCAGCTCGAACGAGCAAATCGGTCGCAAAGATTGCCGCACCCTGCCGCGTCCTTATGACAGGTCAACGCCCGGCCACCGGGCCTGGCCGCCGTCCCGTAGGTCCGAACAAGTGGCAGGAAACATGCATCTACCTGATTGCCGACCTAATGCGTGATTTGTACTCGTTCGTCAAGAAGAGCGGAGCTCCGGCCGCGGTGAAACCCACGACATCCAAGCAGCGGCCATCGCTGTGGCGGAGCACTTGGCCGCTCGGCGGCGAGGTTTCCCGCTCCCGGACCGTTTTCAGCGGCATCGCTTCGGCGAGCGGCCAGAGGTGATCATGGATTCCGCGGACCAGCGAGAGTTCCACGAGTTCGTGTCGGCGCGCTCACCGGCGTTCATGCGTCTGGCGTACCTGCTGACTGCCGGCGATCAGCACGCGGCCGAAGACCTGCTGCAGACCAGCCTCGCCAAGACCGCCGTCAAGTGGAACCGGATCGACGATCCCGACAGATATCTCCGGCAGGTGATGTACCGCCAGCAGATTTCCTGGTGGCGACGCAGGAGGGAGTTCGCCGTCCCGGAGGTTCCCGACCGGCAGAGCGCGGACGGGACGCACGACGTCGAGCGCCGGATCATGGTCCAGCAGGCGCTCGGCAAACTCACCGCCAAACAACGGGCCGTGCTCGTGCTCCGCTATTTCGAAGACCATTCGGAGTCGACCGTGGCCGCCACGCTCGGCTGCAGCATCGGCACGGTTCGCAGCACCGCCCACCGGGCTCTGGCCCGGCTCCTGCAGCTGTGCCCCGAGCTCCACGACCTGTACAACCGCTCCAAGGCCGCACCGTGACCCCGCCCGGAAGGAACCACGACATGTCCCCTGACGAGCTGGTGAAAGACGCCCTCGGTACGGTGGCCGACCAGGCCAGGATGCCGGCCGGGATGGCGCATGCCGCGTGGCGGCAACGTACGCGCATGCGGATCAGGACGGCGACGACGGCCGCTGCGGCCTTGGTCGCCGCGGTCACCGTCGGCGTGCTCACGGTGCCCTCCCTCATCGGGCAGGATGCTCCACAGGTCGCGGACAGCGTGCTCCGCGACGTGCCCGGCGTGTCGGCCGATCCCGGCCGTCCCATCCCGCTGACCCGCGTCGCCGCCGGGCGTGCCACGCTCAGCGCGTACGCCTCCTGCGTTTCGGGCGACTGCTCCTGGAGCGTCATCGCCCCCGCCTCGGGCACCTACACGGCGACGCCGTGGGGATGGGTGGACGTGGCGCCCGGGGGCCGGACGGCCGCGGTGCTGGAAAAGGCATTGCCCGCGCGCCGGATCGGCCTGCTGGACACCGCCGACGGCACCGTACGGCGCTGGATCGACCTCGACGGGGCCGCCGCCGGGAGCGTCGTCTGGTCTCCGGACGGGCGGCGCCTGCTGGTCACCGCCTACGACAAGGTCCCCGGCCTCGACGCCGACCCCGGCGCGGAACCGGACGCGCGGGAGGTGAGAACCGGCTTCTACATCGTGGACACGGGCAGCGGCACGGCCACCTTCCACCGCCTGCCCGGCGGCCCGGACGCCGCCGGCCTGCGCGCCGATCTGTCCTGGAGCCGCGACGGCTCGCTGATCTGGGAGGACACCGGCGCCGCCCAGCAGCCCCGTAGCTATTACGACCTGACCGGGCAGCCCCGCACCGGCCCCGCCCAGGAGTCCTTCAGCGACCAGCCCGCAGGGCTGTCCCCCGACGGCCGGTGGCTGGCCGAGGGCGGCAAGAGCGGCTCGTCGCCCTTCGTCGTGGACGTCGTCTCCGGCGACACCACCCTGCTGAGGCCGTCCGGCGATCACCACATCATGCGGTCGCTGGCTTGGGCGGACGACACCCATCTGATCGCCTGGGCCAAGGACCGCGAAACAGGCGGCAAATCCCGGTACCGCCTGGTGCTGGTGAGTGTGGCAGGCAAGCAGGCGGTCACCCCGCTGACCGGCTGGACCGATGTACTCGACCGCCCGAACTGGATCCCGGCCTTCACCGCCGAGCCCTGACCCGGCCGCGGCAGTAAGGTCTCGCCATGGACTGGCAGGCGTGGCACGACGAATACGGGGCGGGCCGGGTTACGGGGCGTCCAAGCGCGCCTGGACGCCCGCCGACATCGTGAGACTCAGCCCGCCGCCAGTCGCTGCGCGATGTCCTCGCGCAGCGCCTTCTTGTCGACCTTGCCGATCTTGGTCAGGGGCAGCTCCGCGCAGTGCACGACCCGATCCGGCACCTTGTACGCGGCCACGCCCGCCTCGATCATGACCTCCCGCACGGCCTCCAGGCTCACCGGCTCCCCGACGACGTAGGCGCAGATCCGCTCGCCGAGCACGGGATCGGGCATGGCGACGACGGCGACCTGGGCGATGGCGTCCAGGCGGTAGAGGAAGTTCTCGACCTCCTCGGCGGAGATCTTCTCCCCACCCCGATTGATCATGTCCTTGTCGCGCCCCTCGACGATCAGATTGCCGTGCGGGTCGCGGCGGCAGATGTCGCCGCTGCGGTACCACCCGTCGGGGGTGAAGGCACGCGCGTTCTGCTCGGGCGCGCGGTAGTAGCCGCGCGGCGTGTACGGCCCGCGCGTGAGGAGCGAGCCCGGCTGCCCGTCGGGCACGGGCCTGTCGGATTCGTCCACGAGCAGCACCTCGTCGTCCGGACACATCGGCCGGCCCTGCGTGGTGCAGCAGATCTCCTCTGGATCGTCCAGCCGGGTGTAGTTGAGCAGGCCCTCGGCCATGCCGAACACCTGCTGCAGCGTGCACCCCAGCACCGGCCGCACCCGGAAGGCCAGCTCATCCGCCAGCCGCGCGCCGCCCACCTGCAGGACCCGCAGTGAGCCGGTCCACTCCCCCGGATGGTCGGAGGCGTATTCGAGCCAGCGCCCCGCCACCGCCGGCACGACCGAGGTGTGGGTGACGCCTTCGGCGGCCATGACGGGGAAGGCCTTGACCGGGTCCGGGGAGGGCGCGATCACCACGCGGCCGCCGGCGAACAGCGTGCCGAGCACGCCCGGGCAGGCCAGCGGGAAGTTGTGGCCCAGCGGGAGCGTCGCGAGGTAGACGGTGCCCGCGTCGATGCCGCTGACCTCGGCGCTGCGGGTGGCGTTGTAGGCGTAGTCGTCATGGGTGCGGGTGATGAGCTTGGGCAGCCCGGTGGTGCCCCCCGACAGCAGGAACACCGCCACGTCCGAGCCCTGAGGGGCCTGCGCGTCCCAGCGGGCCCGCTCGGCGTCCGGATCCGCGGCGGGCGCGCACAGCTCGATCAGGTCGATGCCGCCCTGCCCGAGCACGAGCACGTGCTCCAGCGAATCGACCTCGGCCATGAGCTCCTTGGCGAGCGGGCGGTGGTCGAAGCCGCGGTGCTGGTCGGGGATCGCGATGGCGACCGCCTCGGCGTGCCTGGCCAGGTGCAGCAGCTCATGGCGGCGGTGCGCGGGCAGCGCCATGACCGGCACGATGCCGCTGCGCAGGCAGGCCAGCGTGAGGACGACGAAGGGCCAGGCGTTGGGCAACTGCACGACGATGCGGTCGCCGCGGCGCAACCCCAGCGCGGCGAGCCTGGTGGCCGCACCGTCGGCGCGGGCGTGCAGGTCGGCGTACGTGAACCGGGTCGCACCGTCGACCAGAGCGACCTCGCCGGAGTCCGGGAGGTAAGAGGCGAGCGGGCGGCCACGCCAGTAACCCTTGGCCCGGTACGCGGCCGCGACCTCCTCGGGCCAGCCGACGACCCCGTCAGCGAGCGGATGAGGCATCGTTCGTCTCCTCAGCAGTCATGATCACGGCATCCAGGGCGACCAGGCCCCGGGATGTCAGTCGCAGCGGGTTGATCTCGATCTCCGCCAGCGCGGGCACGGCCAGCAGCAGGTCACCCAGGGTAGCCAGCACGTCGGCGAGCTCCGCCACGTCGAGGACCGGCCCGCCGCGCCACCCTCGCAGGAGCGCGCCGCCGGTCAGGTCGCCCAGCATGGCCTCGACGTCGGGGCGGCGCACCGGCGCGAGCCGTACGGAGACGTCGTCGAGCGCCTCGGCGACCACGCCGCCGAGGCCGGCCAGCACCACGGGACCGAAAACGGGATCCCGCCGGGCTCCGGCCACCAGATCGATGCCGTCGTCCGCCATCGATTCCACGAGGTAACGCGAGGCACCCACCCGATCGAGGGCGTCGAGCGCCGCACCCAGGGCCGCTTCGTCACGAACGCCCAGGTGCACCCCGCCGAGCTCCGTCTTGTGCTGCACGGCGGCGTCCAGCAGCTTGACCGCGACCGGCCCGGGCAGCTCGGCGAGCGCCTGGAAGGCCTCTTCCCTGGTACGGCACGCGCGCCGCGGCGGGGTGCGGACGCCGAGCGACTCCAACAGGCCCTTGGCCCGGTCCTCGTCCCACGGGCCCTCGTATTCGCCCGGGTATTCAGGGATTCGCGGCACCTCGCGCACGCCATGTCGCGCACGGGCGTCGGCGATCAGCGCGGTCACGGCGTTGGCCAGGCCGGTCACGTCGGCGTACGCGGGCACGCCGGCCTCGCGCAGCGCGGCCCGGGTGCGTGCGGGCTCCGCTCCCAGCCCGGCCGCGGCGGCGACCACCGGCATCGTGCCGGGCAGCCCCGCCTTGCGCAGGGCGGCAGCGAGATCGACGGCGTCCGGCTCGTCCAGCGCGTACACCGCGAGCAGGCCGAGCGACGGATCGCCGCCCAGTGCGGCGAGCACCTCGGGGAAGCTCTCGCCGGGGCGGCCGGTGTCGACCGGGTTGCCGAGGTAGGTCAGCGGCGGCAGCAGGCGGCGCAGCTCCCGGCCGGTCGGCTCGGCGAGCGGCGGCATGGGGATCCCGCGGGTCCGCAGCTCGTCCATGAGCATCAGCCCGGGGCCCGCCTGAGCGGTCACCACGCCGACCCCATCGGACGAGGCGGGCAGCCGGGTGATCGACAGCGCGCCTGCCGCGTCGACGAGCTCCCGCTCGCTGTCCACCACGACCGCGCCGGCCTGGGTGAGCGCCGCCCTGGTGGTCCGCCAGGAGGTCGCCAGGGCGCCGGTGTGCGAGCGTGCGAACTCGGTCACGTCGCCGCGGCCGACGACCAGCGCCACCACCGGCTTGACGGCGGCCAGCCGGGCCACGGACGCCACCAGGCGAGGGCCGTCGGCCACCGACTCGACGTGCAGCACCACGGCCGTGGTGCCGGGGTCGGCGGCCAGGTGGTCGAGCACGTCGGGCGCGCTCACGTCGACGGCGTTCCCGAGGCCGACCGCGAGGCTGACGCCGTGCCCCGCCTCGGCGAGCGCGAAGGCCAGCGCGTGGTTGACCCCGCCGCTGGCGGCCACGATCGCGATCTTCCCGACCGGCAGGCGGGCCGCGGCGGGCACGAAGCTGGCCCGCAGGTTCCTGCCCGGCACGACGAAGCCCGAGGTGTTCGGGCCGAGCAGGCGGATGCCGGTCTCGTCGGCGATGCGGCGCAGGGCCTCCTGCCTGGCGGCGCCTTCCTCTCCGGTTTCGGCGAACCCGCCGCCGCAGATCACCGCCGCCCCTGCTCCCGCCGCGGCCGCCTCGGCCACGGCTCCGGGTGTGGCCGCGGCCGGCACGCAGACGATGGCCAGGTCGACCGGGATGCCGTCGGCGGCGGCCGCGCGTACCGAGGCGTACAGTGCGGGGTCGCGGGCGTTCACCAGCGCGACAGGGCCGTCGTAATCGCCCAGCGAGCGGGCCATGGCGGCGCCCAGCTTGGCCGGGTCACGTGAGGCGCCGACGACGGCCACGCCGCGGGGCGCGAACAGAGCGTGCAACATCAGATCGCACTCCAAGCGGAGGAGACGGCCACCAGGTCGGCGCGGCCGGACAGGATCGCGGTCGTGGCGGCGTCCTCGTCCAGCCCGTCGTCCACGAGGATGGTGGGCAGGCCGCTGCGGAGGCGTACCTGCTCCGAGACGAGCGTGCGGGTCAGGGGCGTGCCGCCGTGCACCGCCACCGCGTGGCTCGGGGGGATCGCGGCCACGACCGCGGCGACGTCGCGCTCGTCCATGGGCGCCGCCACCGGTGTCGCCCACTCGGGCGGGCCGCCCGCGAGGACGCGCCCCGGCAGCATGTGCTCGCCCACGCGCAGCGGGCTGCGCAGGGGCGGCGCGCCGTGCCTGACCTGCCACTCCTCCAGCGCCGCCGCCACGAACTCGGGGGCTCGGCGGCGCAGTCTCCCGGCCGTGATGCTGCGCGACATGAAGTGGAAGGCGAACTGCCACGGCTCGAATGCATCGTGATATGTCGCGAAATGCTCCCACCACGACAAACTCGGCCGGGCGGCGTCCTGGATGCGGTCCACCGCGGGCCTGGCGGTCGCCTCATAGGCCGCCAGCGCCGCGTTCAGGTCGCCGGGGTGGGCCTCGATCGCGTCGGAGAGCGCGATCGCGTCCTCCATCGCCATCTTGGTGCCGGACCCGACGGAGAAATGCGCGGTGTGCGCGGCGTCACCGAGCAGCACGACGCGGCCGTGCCGCCAGCGGCGCGCCCGGCGGGTCCGGAAATTGCCCCAGCGCGAGTTGTTGACCAGCAGCCGATGGCCGTCGAGCTGCTCGCCGAACAGCTCCTGCAGGTAGTCACGGCTCTTGAGGTCACTGGCACCGGGCGGCCGGCCGGTGTCGAACTCGTCGAGCCCGGCGGCCCGCCACGACGCCTCGTCGGTCTCCACGATGAACGTGCTGACCTTGTCGCTGATCGGATAGCCGTGTACGGCGAACACTCCGTGGGGGCCGCGCTCGTGGACGAAGGTGAGCCCGTCGAACTGGTAGTCGGTGCCGAGCCAGATGAACTTGGCCGTCGCCGTCTCCACCGACGGCTCGAAGACCTCCTCGAACCGCTGCCTGATCCGCGAGTTCGCGCCGTCGCACGCCACGACCAGGTCGAAGCCGTCCAGGTCCGCGAGCTCGACCTCGGTGCCGAAGCGCACGTCGGCGCCCGCGTCCCGGGCGCGGTCGCGCAGCAGCGCCAGCAGGGTCTGGCGGGAGATGGCGGCCATGCCGTTGCCGCCGCACCGGATGCGCTCGCCCTTGACCCTGACCTCGATCTCCTCCCAGTGCCTGCCGTGCTCGGCCAGGGCGTGGCGGAGGACGGGGTCGGCCTCGTGGATGCCGTCCAGGGTGCGGTCGGAGAACACCACGCCGAAGCCGAAGGTGTCGTCAGCCTGGTTGCGTTCGAAGACCACGACCTCGTGCTCGGTTCGCGCGTGCTTGATCAGGGTGGCGAGGAACAGCCCTCCGGGTCCGCCGCCGACGCAGGCGATGCGCACGATTCACCCCACCACACAGGTATTGCGGCATTCGCCGATGCCGTCGATCTTGGTCACCAGCACGCTTCCCGGCTTGAGGTAGCGCGGCGGCCGGCGGGCGTGGCCCACGCCGCCGGGCGTCCCGGTGGCGATGAGATCGCCGGGCCGGAGCGTGATGACGGCCGACAGGTACGAGATCAGCTCGGCCGGGTCGAAGACCAGATCGCCGGTGCCGGCCCGCTGCACCTCCTCACCGTCGACGGCGCAGCTCAGCTCGTACGGCCCCGCGCCCTCGCCGACCACCAGCCACGGCCCGACCGGCGTGCTGGCCTCCCACGTCTTGCCCTGCAGCCACTGGGTGGTGCGGTATTGCCAATCGCGGGCGGTCACGTCGTTGACCACGGTGTAACCGGCGATCGCCGCCTGCGCCTGCTCGCGGGTGGCATGACGGACGGTGTCGCCGACCACCACGCCGAGCTCGGCCTCCCAGTCCACGGCCGTGGAGCCGGCCGGCAGGCGTACCTCGTCGTAGGCGCCGATGAGCGCGTCGGCGAACTTCGCGAACACGGTCGGGTGAGCAGGCAGGTCGCGGCCCATCTCCAGGATGTGCGCCCGGTAGTTCAGGCCGACGCAGAAGATCTTGCCGGGCTGCGGGACGACGGGCGCGTAGTCGAGGCCGTCCAGCGGGTGGCGCGC
The DNA here is from genome assembly GCF_052068215.1 of Nonomuraea sp. H19. Classification (NCBI taxonomy): domain Bacteria; kingdom Bacillati; phylum Actinomycetota; class Actinomycetes; order Streptosporangiales; family Streptosporangiaceae; genus Nonomuraea; species Nonomuraea sp. H19. Next base: position 127,333 of record NZ_JBQHCV010000002.1, read on the forward strand.
GCCGTCCCCCGCCGCGGCGAGCTCCCGCCAGCCGGGTGTGGCCAGCAGCTCTCCGAGGTCGCCGTGGCCGAGCTCGACCGCCTCGTCGTCGTCGACGCGGACGGCCCGCGTGCCATCGTTCGTGCGGATCGTGGCCAGCCTCATCGAGACAACCTCATCGATCCGGCCCGGTCGAAGCCGGCGTAGAGCCGGTCCAGCCCCGCCTCTTCCCGGGAGGAAACAGTCACGGTAATGCTCCTTACCTGATGAGGCAACCGCTCGAAAGCTACAACGCTTATGGGACGCTCGTCAATCAAATGACACACGTTCACCGGAAAGCCCCTGTTCACCAGGGCAAGGAGCTGTTTCAGCAGGACCTGATAAGCTGCGCATCGTGTACCCGAAGCCGCGATCGATCGTGTTCGACCTGTTCGGCGACTTCCTGCGCTACTCCGGTGGCGCCGCCCGCCTGCAGACGCTGACCGAACTGCTGGCGGCCTTCGACGTGCCGGAGGCCACGACGCGGGTGGTGATGGCCAGACTACGCAAGGAAGGCTATTTCGCGACCGAGAAGGACGGCCGGTCGACCGTCTACCGGCTGACCGACCGGAGCTGGCGGCTGCTCGACGACGGGCGCAAGCGGATCTTCGAGCGCGACCGCGACCCCTGGGACCGCCACTGGCGCATGGTGATCTACGACGTGCCGGAGAGCGACCGCTCGGCCCGTGACCGGGTGCGCAAGAAGCTGCGATGGTGGGGCTTCGGCCCACTCGCGCCGTCCACCTGGGTCTCGCCGCACGACCGGCTGGACGAGGTCGCCGCCGCCCTGTCCGAAGAGCCCGTCGCCCGGCTCGACCTGCTCACCTGCCGCTCCGCGGGGCAGGCGGCCGATCTCGACATGGCCTCGCGATGCTGGGATCTCGGCGCGCTGCACGCGGCACTGCTCCACAAGCGCGAGGCCTACCGCGCCAAGCTGGCCCGATACGGCTCCTCGCCGCCCAAGGGCCGGGACGCACTGGTGGAGCGCGTGGAGCTGGTCCACGACTACCGGCTGCTGCCCTTCGACGACCCGGACCTGCCTCCGGAGCTGGTTCCTTCCGGGTGGGTCGGCCGGGAGGTGCACGAGATGTTCCTGCAAGCCCACGAAATGCTGCGGGCCGAGGCCGAGGCCCACTGCGCCCGGGCGACGCGCGAGAGCCCCAGCCCTCAGCCGTAGCAGAGCACACTTGGGAGCGACATTAGATAGAATGATTGATCTACTGTCAAGCGTGCCAGAATCGACGAGATGACCATGACGCGACCCGGCCCCCGCGAGCGACTGCTCGAGACCGCCCGCGACCTCACCTACAAGCAGGGCGTCCACGTCGGCGTGGATGCCATACTCAAGCAGGCCGACGTCGCCCGACGCTCGCTCTACCAGCACTTCGGCGGCAAGGACGGGCTCATCGCCGAGGCGCTGCGCACCACCGCCACGCAGGACCACTATCACGCGGTCATGGACGCGGCCGGCGACGATCCTCGGGAGCGCGTGCTGGCCGTCTTCGACGAGCTGGACCAGATCACCACCGGCCCGTCGTTCCACGGCTGCCGCTACACCGCGGCCGAGCTGTCGCTGACCGATCCGGAGCATCCGGCGCACGCGGTGGTGCGCGCGTACAAGGACGGGCTCCACGAGCTGTTCGCCGCCGAGCTCACCCGTCGTGGGCATCCCGACCCCGCCTTCGGCGCCGATCAGCTTCTCGTGCTCATCGACGGGGTGCTGGCCCACGCCGTGACCCGCCCCGACGCCCGGCCCGCCCGCGCGGCCCGCGCGCTGGCTCAGCTCATCGTGGACGCCTGACGGCGACGTCGCACCGCCGGGGTGAGCGGGTACGCACCCGCGCGCGGCAGGGCGGCGGCCGGCACGAATTGACGTCCGATCTGACCGGGTTAGGGCGATCTGCCCTATATGCGAGACAAAGGTCATGACACCGTCGAAGAGACCGTGACGTACCCCCCTCTGGAGGAGCCGTGTGCGCGTTCCACATCATCGACATGGGCGCCATGCAGATCCTGGACTCGCGCGGACGCCCCACCCTCTCGGTCACCCTCACATTGGCCGGCGGCGCGACCGGATGGGCCGGAGTGCCCTCCGGCGCCTCCATCGGCACGAAGGAGGCGGTGGAGCTGCGCGACGGCGACCTGAGCCGGTATGGCGGAGCGGGCGTGACCCGGGCCGCAGCCACCATCACCGGCTCCATTTTCCACCGGCTCAAGGGCCGGCCGTGGCACTCGCTGGCCGACGTGGACCAGGCGCTGATCGAGCTGGACGGCACGCCCGCCAAGGCCAGGCTCGGCGGCAACGCCGTGGTGGGGGTGTCGATGGCGACCGCCCGCGCCGTCGCGGCCGCCCACGGCCAGCAGTTGTGGGAGTACCTCACTCCGTCCTCCGTGCGGCCCAGGCTGCCGGTGCCGCACTTCAACCTCGTCAGCGGCGGCGTGCTCGCCTCCAACCGGCTCGACTTCCAGGAATTCATGATCGCGCCGATCGGGGCGCCTTCGATGGCGGAGGCGGTACGGGCCGGGGCGGAGATCTACGCCGCGTTGCGCCACAACCTGGCCGCGGCCGGGCAGCCGACGGGGCAGGGCGACGAGGGCGGCATCGCGCCCGACCTCGTCGAGCCGCACGAGGTGCTGACCGCGATCGTGACCGCCATCTCCGACGCCGGATACGTCCCCGCCCGTGATCAGGTGGCCATCGCGCTGGACCCGGCCGCCTCCCACTTCCGCCGGGACGACGGCGCCTACCAGGTGGCGGGCGAGCGGCTGTCCAGCCTGGAGCTGATCGAGCTGTACGCGCGGCTCGCCGCCGAATACCCGATCTGGAGCATCGAGGACGGCCTCGGCGAGGACGACATCGACGGCTGGCGACACCTCACCGACCGGCTCGGCGAGCGGCTCCAGCTCGTCGGCGACGACGTGTTCGTCACCAACCCGGCCGTCATCGAGCAGGGCATCGCCAGGCAGCTCGGCAACGCGGCGCTCATCAAGGTCAACCAGGTCGGGACCGTCACGGAGACGTTGCAGGCGATGGAGCTGTGCCGTAAGCACGGGTACGCGCAGATGGTCTCCCACCGCTCCGGTGAGACCGTCGACGACTTCATCGCCGAGCTGGTCGTGGCCTCCGGCTGCGGGCAGGTCAAATGCGGCGCGCCGGCGCGCGGGGAGCGGGTGATCAAGTACAACCGGCTGCTGCACATCGCGTCACAACGCCCTGACCTGGCCTACGGACTGGCCGGCCGATAGGGCGGTGCCGGTGAGCGGCGCGCTCACCGGCACAAGAACGCCGGATGGTACGGGAATGTCATCCTGCGGGGGACATCGATCAGCCCCGGGCGGCGTCCTCCAGAGCCTGGATGTCGATCTTCTGCATACCCAGCATCGCCATCATGGCCCGCTGCGCCCTGGCCGGGTCGGGGTCGCTCAGCAGCTCGGTCAGCCGCCCGGGGATGATCTGCCACGACAGGCCGTACCTGTCCTGCAACCAGCCGCACTGCGACTCCTTCCCGCCCTCGGTGAGCTTCGCCCACAGCGTGTCGACCTCCTCCTGCGAGGCGCAGTCGACGTACAGCGAGATCGCCTCGGTGAACGTGAACCGAGGGCCGCCGTTCAGCGCGAAGAACCGCTGGCCCGCCAGCTCGAACGTGACCATCATGGCCGTCCCCGCCGGGCCGGGACCCCCCTCGCCGTTGCGCTGGACGTCGAGGATGCGTGAGTCGTCGAAGATCGAGGTGTAGAACTCGGCCGCCTCTTCGGCCTGGTTGTCGAACCAGAGGTACGTGGTGATCTTCTGCATGACGCGTTCCCTTCATGGGTGATGACCTGTGCTTTCATCAACGCGTCGAACGGCTCCCGGCCGGATCGACACGGCCGCGAAGAAATTTCCCGGAAAAATCGCGCGCTTCCGCCGGGGTCGCGTGGACCACGGGCGAGTTCAGCGCAGCCCGACCGTTTCCGAGGCGCCCTCCTGATCGGCCAGCCCGCGGAACGTGTACGCGGAGCCGGTCAGGAGGCCGCCGGGCCTGGCCCAGGTCACGGTCAGCTCGTCCAGGTCGCATCGGGGATCGGCCACGGTGAGCGTGGCCGGGCCGTCGGGGCGCTCACGGACCAGGACCGCGCACGGGGCGGAGGCGCTCAGCCCACCGGCGGCTCCGGCGTTCCAGAAGCAGGCCGCCGTGATCCCCAGCGAGGGCACGTGTACGGCCTGCAGCCGGGCGGTGTTGGCGAGCACCCGCACCCAGCCGGGGTCGGCGGCCCGCGCGCGGGTCTCCTCCCGTGACGCGCCCGGCAGCAGCAGGTAGACGTAGCCGGCCGAGCGGGGATCGACGCCGTGATCCAGCCACAGCGTCACGTAGTCGCGGGCGACGCCGCCGCCGGTGCGGCGCTCGCGTAGCGTGCGCAGCCCCTGATCCGCGAACGTCCCGACAACTCCGCCCCGCTCACCGTGGCCGACCGCCGGGACGACGTAGCCGCCGTGGCCCTCGAGGTGCGCCCAGCCCGCCTCGACCGTGAGCGGGGCGTCCGTCCTGCGGTTGTCCACGATCGTCTCGACGGCCGCCCGGTCCTCGGCGGTGATCCCCGCGCCCAGGCAGACCACGGCGTCGTCGAGGAAGAACCATGACTTGAACGCCTCCAGCGTGCTTTCCAGGCCGCTCAGGTGCTGGCCGACGGCCGCGTACGTGCCGTCCGTGGCGCCACCCACCCAGCGCCAGGGGGTGCGGGTGTCGCCCCACGCCTCCCCCGCGCCGTCGGGCAGCCGCCGGGCCGAGACGGTCGTGCCCGGGAGTCGGTAGGGGTCCACGGTCGGCCAGAACGCGTCGGAGTATTGGTCGCCGTGGCCTTCGGCCCACCAGTAGAGCATCCCCGAGCCGGTGTGCCAGCCGCGCGGGTTCTCGCCGTTGCCGTGCTCGTAGTGCCCGATCCGGTGCGAGGCCATGCTGAGCGCCGCACACCAGCCCGGCCTGCGATGCACGGCCCTGGCGCTCATCGGCAGCAGCCGGTGCCCGACCGGCTCGGGCGCGGCGGGCACTGCGGCGTCGTCCATGATCGCCGCGAGGCGGGCGTGGAAGGCGGGCTCGGCATGCTCCAGCATCGGCCGGGCCGTGTCCCGCCTGGCCCACCCCTTGACCATGGCGTGCCAGCGGGCCCGCTGGGTCTCCGGGGCCACGTCGCCGAGCAGCAGGATCGCGGCTGCGATCTCGCGTCCCTTGTCGTGGTCGCCGAAGGGCCTCCTGGCGACGCCGCGCCCGCGTACGAGGTCCATGCAGGCCCCGTCGCGGACGAACGGCGCGAACGACCGCTCTACCGTGTCGAACAGGAACCGCCCGCCGGGGACCTCCCACGGCGAGCCGCGCAACACCGCGAACAGCGTGGCCAGCCCCGACAGCAGCGACACGCCGTAGCCGCCCTGGTAGGGGACGTAGGTGTGCTGGAGGAACGAGCCGTCCCGGTAGAACCCGTCGCCCTCGCGCACGTGGCGGAGCACCGGCGAGAGCGCCGAGACCGCCAGCGCCGCCTTGCCGTGATCGGCCCTGAGCATGGCCCGCAGCAGCATCACCATGCACAGGTCCACGCGGTTGGCCGCGGTGCTGGTGCCGCTGTAGCCGCCGAGCCGGCGTTCGGGGACGAAGTGATCCACCGCGTCCCGCAGGGCCAGGCTCCGCCGCTCGCTCAGCTGCGGGCCGATCAGCACGGCCGCGTCGAGCAGCGCCTTCGGCACGCCGATCTCCCAGTGCCACCAGTTGCCCGCCGGGTCGGCGCCGGCCGCGTACACGTGCCGCCGGTAGTGATCCACTCCTGCGGCGACGGCCGCGGCCAGGCCCGCGTCGCCGGTCAGGCCGGTGCCCTCCAGCACGTACGCGTGCGCCATCGCCCGCAGCCGCCGCGGCGTCGCCGCGAAGGACGGGAACGCCTGATCCGGCCAGAGCGAGGTGCGGGAAGGCGCCATCGTGTCGCGGTGGCGGGCGGCCGTCCGGCCCAGCGCCGCCAGCCAGGTCCGGTAGGGCTCCGCCGCCGCATCGTACCCCGATCCCGCGATCAGCTCTCGCCAGCGGCGGCGTAGTCGTACGAAGGAGTCGTCCGGCGTGTGCGCGGCTTCCGCCTGGACCAGCACCCCGGCCGCCCCGGCCACGGCCACGCCGCCGAGCCGCAGTAACGATCGCCTCGATGGCCGCCGCACCCCTCGATTATCGCGTGGCCGGGCTCGTGACGATCGAGCCCCTGCCGTCGATCGTCACGGCTCGTGCCGCCAGGCCGGTGCCTCAGTCGCGGTCGCCGGGACCGACGCGGCGCCCCGGAGGGTCAGAGCAGGCGCCTGATGTCGCCGTACGCGCGGTAGAAGCCGCCCCGGCCGGCCGAGCGCAGGCCCTCGACGAGGTAACGGGCGCCCGCCTCGCGGATGTCCTTGGGGAACTGCACGTTCCAGGACTCGTAGCCGGGGCTGACCACGCGGACCCGCAGCCGCTCGCCCTCCCTGACGCACTCCACCACCACGCCGTCGCCGGCGTCGGTCACCGTCTCGACCACGGCGGAGGGCTCGACCACCTCCAGCGAAGCGGCCGCCTTGACGTCGAGCGGCTGCGGCACGCTGCCCGCGCGGGCCGCGGCGATGGCGGCCTCGCCGGCGTCGATGCACGACAGCGAGCCGTCGGTGGTGACGATGTAGAGCCGCTCCTCGAAGTACTGCATCGAGAACGCCGACCCGAACCCGGTCCCGAGCTTCCACAGCCGCTCGCCGGAGGCGTCGAAGCAGTAGACCGACGAGTGGTTGTCCCCGGCGAAGACGTGGCGGCCGCCCGGTGAGGTGGCGCAGGAGTAGACGGCGCCGTCGCACTGGTAGACGGCCTCGACCCGGCCGTCGCCCTTGGCCAGGCGGTACACACTGCCCACGGAGCCTCTGGCCGTGCCCGCGTAGACCGAGTGCTCCTCCTGCCAGCCGAACAGCACCTGGTCCGTCCGGGTGCTCCAGACGGGTGCGCCGTCGGAGATGTCGTAGCGGGCGACGCCGCCCGAATGGCCGTAGAAGACCGCGTCCTCGTCGCACCTGACCATCCACGCCGCGTTCCCGCCGTCGCTGCGCGCCCACTGGAACTCGTCCTCGTAGTCGATCGCGGTGACCCGGCCGGCCCGGTCCGAGACGCCGAGCACGCCGTCGCGGATGTCGAGCCAGTAGATGTCCACATCGGCGGCGATCTCGTACGCGGCCCGCGGCACCTTGCCGCTCAGGTCATACACGCGGCCGTCGTCGCAGCCGGCGTAGATCCAGAAGTCGTCGGCCACGATGCACTTGACGCCGTCCGGCAGCCGGAAGCGGCCGGTCACGGTGCCGGAGTGGGTGACGGTGTAGACGTCGCCGTTCTGGTTGCCGACCCAGCAGCGCTCGCCGTCCACGAAGATGCCGAACGCGGCCGCGCCGCTGTCGAAGCGCCACAGGACCGGCGCCTGCTGGGCGGTCGAGCGGGTGCTGGCGATGGCCCTGCGGGTGACGGCCCGGCGCAGGCGCATCCCGCGCACGGCCGGCGCGTACCCCTTGCGGGTCTTCTCGGCGATCTTCTTGGCGGCCGCCGCCTGGGCTTTGGCCGTGCTGGGAAAGGACGTGACCTTGGTCTGGCCGCTCTCGCCGATGCGCCCGTACGTGATCGTGACCTGTGTGTCGGCCACGGTCACCTCGTAGAACTTGTGCGATCCGCCGCCGTCCTCTGACAGCTCCAGATAGGTCATGTCCGCTCTTCTCCAGATATGCCGGGCGTGATCAATTGCTCGGAGAGTAGAGGACGGCGGCGACAAAACTTATTTGTCGTATTCGTAAGCTCCGGCGTCGACCGCGCCGTCGCTGCCGTCGATCGCCCGCCCGGTCACGTCGTTGCCGCTGACCTTCGTGATGCCGAGGTCGATGGCCGGGCTGCCGGCACGCAGCTTGAGCGGGTGCTGGGCGTTGGTCAGATCGAAACGCGGGTCGGCGGTGACGTTGTTCGCGCCGCCCATCTGGTGCTGCTGGGCGCCGAAGAACACGTTGTGATGGCTGTCGGTGACCCCGGGTCCGTAGGCGGTCTTCTTCACGGCCTGGATGATGTTCTGCGACATCGACAGGTGGGCGTCGGTGCAGCTCGCGTCGCAGATGACGCCCTGGGAGTCGGCGTGCGTCAGGTGCATGGAGTTGTTGCGGAAGACGGTGTTCAGGACCGGGCCGTTGGGGTCGGGGTCATTGCCGGGCTCCTGCGGGCCCCTGGTGACCACGCCCGCTTGGGTCTCGGGACCGTCGATCACGTTGTACTCGAAGACGTTGCCCGAGGTGCCGTCCGGGTCCACGGGGGTGCCGTCGTTGTTGACGTCCCTGCTGGTGCCCAGTTCGGTGAACGTCTCGTTGTCCACCGCGATGTTGTGGTGGATCCAGTTGTCCGAGCCGAGGAAGATCTCCACGGCCGCGCCGTCCATGCCGTAGTCGTAGCTGAAGGCGATCGAGCCGCGGATCTCGTTCCAGCCGATGTTGGAGCTGTCACCCTGGACGAGGATCGCGAACGCGCCCGAGTCGTCGTTGTCGTTCACCTCCTTCGGGGTGAGCTTGCTCATGTGGTTGTTGTCGAGGAAGTCGTTGGCCGTCACCGCGGTGTAGAGCACCTTGGGCGCGATGTAGACGCCGGCGGCGGCGCCGGTGATGAGGTTGCGCTCGATGACGTTGTCGCTGCCCGTCACCTTGATCCCGGCCCACGTGCAGCGCGCGCCGTCCTGGGCCAGGCCGACCTGCAGGTTGTAGACCTCGATGTGGGCGCCCTCCAGGCTCACGCAGGCCTCGGTGTGGCCGGTGATCACGGGCCTCTCGGTGGCCGTGCCGTAGGAGTCCACGACGATCGGCGCGGCGCCGGTGCCCGACGCGCTGATCCTGAGCTGCTGGCCGCGCCATGTGCTGCCGCGCTTCAGCAGCAGCTTGCCGCCGGGGACCAAGGGTGCGGTCGACGCCTTGGTGAGCGATTTCCACGCGGTATCGGCGGACGTGCCCGCCGCCGAGTCGCTGCCGTTGACGGCATCCACGTAGTAGATGGTCACGTCGGCGGCGGACGCGGTGCCCGTCGCGAGCGTCGTGGCCGCGAGCGCGAGCGTGGTGATCGCCGCGCCGGTACGCAGGTTCCAGCCAGACAATTCTGCCTCCAGAACGGCCGGGTCCCGTCCCTCGACGAAGATCATTCCCGGCTTGCGGCTGTCACTTTATCCGCGATCTTGCTGGATGTCCCGACTCTTGGGTGAACGCTGGATTTACGTCCCGGCCCTGATCGGGACGACGGTGCTGGAGACGCCCTGGTGCGGGAGCGCGAACCATGTGGCCTTGCCCACGAGGTCGGAATGGGTGACGTAACGCTGGGGGTGACAGCCGTAGAAGCCGTCGGACAGCCTGGCGATGATACGCAGGCCGCGCCCGTGCTCCGCCTCCACGTCCGGAGGCGACGGGGCGGGCAGGATCGGGCTGCTGTCGACCACCACGCACATGATCTCTTTGGCGTCTATGTGGAGGACGAGTTCGTAGGGGCCGTCGCCGTACATGAAGGCATTTGTCACTAATTCGCTTACCATGAGTACGGCGTCATCGACGAGATCAGCAGAAAGGGCCAGCGCCGACAATTCCGCGCGAATGATCTCTCGTGCGTGACCGACCGTCTGGGCGTCCTCGCGCAGCGGCCACGCGTACTGCATCCGGCTCCGGCGAGCTGACCGCAGCGTGGTCATGGCGTCTCTTTTCTGGGGGCGGCAAATGTTCAGCATGATTGCTCTGCCTGGGGTCGACGTGCGGCTGCTGTCGAAACTTGTACGCACGAGAAAGCACTTTGGCTCGAATCTCCGGCAAGAAATTCGCCATTCTTTTGACCCGGCCCGCCGGGGCCGGTAATGACGCAGGTCACGCCGTCAGGGCCGGTCCGCCGGAGGGACACGCTCCAGCGGACCGGCGACGCCTACAGCAGGGACCACAGGCCCGACGGGGTCAGCGGCACGTCGGTGATCTTGTCGGCCACCTGCGGGAGCGCGGCGGCGACCGCGTTGGCGATGGCGGCGGGCGGGCCGATCGTGCCCGCCTCCCCGACCCCCTTCATGCCGCCCGGCGTGAAGGGCGAGGGCGTCTCCAGCATCACGACCTCGATGTCCGGGATCTCTCTCGTGGTCGGCAGCAGGTAGTCGCTGATCGGCTGCCCGTCGTCGGTGTAGACGATCTCCTCGGTCAGCGCCTCGCCGATCCCCTGGGCCACGCCGCCGTGGATCTGCCCCTCCACCACCGCCGGGTTCACCAGCACGCCCGCGTCGTTGACCACCCAGTAGCGCTCGACCTCGATCGCACCGGTCTCCGGGTCGACGGCCACGGCCGCCGCGTGCGCCCCGTAGGCGTACGTGAAGCCGGCCGGGTCGTAGCTCACCCGCTCCTCCAGCCCGGGTGTGACGCCCTCCGGCAGGTCCCAGCCGCGCCAGGCGGCTGTGGCCAGCTCCCGCAGCGTCACGGACGCCTGCGGGTCGCCCTTCACGCGTACGGCGCCGTCGGCGATCTCCAGATCGGCGGGCGCGGCCTCCAGCCGGTGCGCGGCGATGGCCACGAGCTTGTCGCGCAGCCGGGCGGCGGCCTGGGTGAGCGCCCCGCCGCCGACCACCAGCGAGCGGCTGGCGACCGACCCGATCGACGAGTACGGCGTCGCCGCCGTGTCGCCCAGCACCACCCGTACCCGCTCGATCGGCACCCCGACCCGATCCGCCGCGAGCTGGGCCAGCGCCGTCTCGATGCCCTGCCCGATCGCCGCCACCCCGGCCGTCACGACCACGGACGCGTCCTGCTCCATGCGCAGGACGGCGGTCTCGTACCCGCCGGCCAGCATGCCCATGGCCTTGAGGTCCTTCGACGGGCCGAGGCCGGTGCTCTCCACGTGGCAGGCGTAGCCGATCCCGCGCCTGCGCCCGTCGTCCTTCTCCACCGGCATGACCAGGTGGCGCAAGGTACGCAGGGCGCGCGGGTAGTCGCCGGAGTCGTAACGCTGGTAGACACGCGTCGTGTACGGCATCTCGCCGGGCTCGATCAGGTTGCGCAGCCGCAGCTCGATCCGGTCGATCCCCAGCCTGCGCGCCGCCTCGTCGATCAGCCGCTCCCTGGTGAACGTGGCCTCGGGCTGGCCGAAGCCGCGGTAGGAGCCGATCGGCGTGGTGGTGGTGACGACGCCGCGCACGCGTACCGCGACCCGGTCGAAGCGGTAGGGGCCGGGGACCAGCGTGGCCGTCACCACGGCCGGTGAGGCGCCGACGTTGGACGGGTGGGCGCCGATGTCGGCGAGCACGTCCACCTGCAGCGCCACGAACCGCCCGGCTCCGTCGAGCGCCAGCCGCCCCCGGTGCACGGCGGCCCGCGCGGGCAGCGTGGCGAGCACCCGGTCGCCGGGCGTCTCGGTCCAGCGCACCGGGCGGCCCAGGCGCATCGCGGCCAGGCAGATGAGCGCCTCGTCGGGATAGAGGTGCTCCTTGCCGCCGAACCCGCCTCCAGTGTCGCCGCCGATGACGCGTACCCGGTCGTGGGAGAGCCCGAACGCCTCCGCCAGTTGCTCGCGCACGTGGTGCGGCGCCTGCGTGGAGGTGTGGAGGGTCAGCTCCTCGTCCACGTAGGAGGCCACCACGCCGCGCGGCTCCATCGGGTACGGCGAGACACGGCCCATCCTGAACGTCATCTCGACGACGTGCTCGGCGCCCTCGATGACGTCCGCGCAGTCGGCGTCGCCGAGCGTGAAGTCCGTGCACACGTTCGTGCCCCAGTCCTGGTGGAGCAGCGGCGCGTCGCCCTCCAGCGCCCGCTCCGTCCCGACCACGGCGGGCAGCTCGTCGAGCTCCAGGTCCACCAGGTCGGCGGCGTCCCTGGCGGCCCCCGGCGTACGGGCCACGACGACGGCGAGCGGCTGGCCGACGTACCTGATCGCGTCGTCCAGCACCGGATACGACGTCATCCGCTGGTCCGGCATCAGGTGCACGCAGGGCAGGCGCAGGTCCGCGGCGTCGGCCGGGATGATCACGTCGAGCACGCCCTCGACCGCCCAGGCCGCCTTGGCGTCGCAGCCGAGCAGCCGGCCGTGCGCGATGGGGCTGCGGACGACGTACGCGTGCGCGGCGTCCGGGGACCGGACGTTGCTGACGTACCGGGCCCTTCCCGTCAGAAGCTTGATGTCTTCCCGTCGCGGCGTCCTGGCGCCGACGTACGCGTCTCCCATGGCCCGATTGTGCGCGCCGCCCCGCGAACCGTCTATCGATCCGGGGAAGGAGCACGTCAGCGGGGGTGACCGATGCAGACCTTCCTTCCCTATCCGGATTTCGCCGCCACGGCCGCGGTCCTGGATCCGCTGCGGCTGGGCAAGCAGCGGGTCGAGGCCCTGCAGATCCTGCGCGCCCTCACGGTCCCCGGGTACGGCTGGCGCCACCACCCCGTCGTGAAGATGTGGGCCGGCTACGAGGAAGCCCTCGTGCGCTATGGCCTGGAGATGTGCGGCAGATGGTGCGCCATGGGACGTCCCGACACCTGTGCCGCCACGATGACGGCCGAGCTGTCGCGGCTCCGCGGCACCGCGACGGTACGCCGCCAGCCGGAGCTGGCCGCGGCCGGCGAGCTGCCGCCTTGGCTCGGCGACGAGGCCCTGCACCGCAGCCACCGATCCGCGCTGTTGCGCAAGGACCCCGGCCGGTACCGGCCGGTGTTCGGCGACGACGAGCCGGACGACCTTGAGTACGTCTGGCCGCGCTCGGACCGCCTTTGATCACACGACCTCGCCGGACGCCCGGTCACGGAGCGTCCGGGTGATCGAGTCAACCCGGCGGATGCGCCCGTCAGCGGCATACCGGGCGAACAGGTAGATCTCCATCGAGACGGTCTTGTCATTGCGCATGACCGCGTGCAACGTGTAGCGGGCCGCGGCCAGGTCCTCGCCCACGAGGCTTTCGTGCACCTCTATCCGCACGCTCACCGCGTTCTTGCGCGCCGGTTTCACATGGTCGAGCAGGCGCTGGCGGTCGAGGCGGATGCCGTCGTTCCAGTACTCGATCTCCGGCACGTAGTAGCGGTCGAGCACGGCGGCGGCGTCCCCGTCCTCCAAGCCGAGCTCGTGAGGCATCTCGGTCAGGAAGGCGTGGAAACGCCGCGCCAGATCGGTGGACATGCTCATCCCTTTCATACGACTTCGAAACTCGCCATCATCGCCATGTCCTCATGCTCGAGGTTGTGGCAGTGCAGCACGTAGCGGCCGCGGTAGTCGGTGAACCGTGTGACGATCTCCACGGTCTGGGCGTCGCGCAGCTCGACGGTGTCCTTCCATTCCGGCGGGCCGTCGGGGCGCTCGCCGTTGACCGACAACACCTGGAAGTGGTCGAGGTGCAGGTGCACCGGGTGGGCGACGTCGCTGGTCAGCCGCCAGATCTCGATGTCGCCGAGCTTCGGCCTGGCCTCCATCCGCTTCGGGTCGAACGGCCTGCCGTTGATCAGCCAGCCGGTGCCGCCGTGCATGCTCCCGCTGCTGAAGTCGAAGTCCCGCGTCACCGTGGCCTTGCCGGGGTCGAGCGCCTCGACGGTGGACAGCCGTTGCGGCACGGCCGAGTCGTCGGCCTCGTCGCGATCCACCGCGAACCGCATCACCCGTGCCTGCGCGCCCTCCCCCGCCAGGTTCCGCAGCTCGACGTACTGACCCACCTTGTACGCCGAGAAGTCCACGACCACGTCGGCGCGCTCGCCGGGGGCCAGCCGGATCTGTTCGACCGTGCGCGGGGCGCTCAGCAGCCCTCCGTCGCCGCCGATCCGGATGATCGGGCCGCCGGTCGCCAGCTCGTACGTGCGCGCGTTGGAGCCGTTGCACAGCCGCAGGCGGTAGCGGGCCCTGGCCACCCGCAGCTCCGGCCACGGCGCCCCGTTGACCAGGATCACGTCGCCGAGGACGCCGCCCATGTACCCCTCTTGCACCCCGGGCCGGTCGCCCAGCGCCGGGTAGAGCAGGGTGCCGTCGGCGGCGAACGACCGGTCGGAGATCAGCAGTGGCACGTCCCGTTCCCCGGCGGGCAGGGGCAGCGCCTCCTCCTCGGCGTCGCGGACCAGGAACATCCCGGCGAGCCCACGCCAGACCTGGGGACCGGTGTAGTCCATGCGGTGGTCGTGGTACCAGAGCGTGGCGGCCCGCTGCTCCAGCGGGAACGCGTACTCGCGCGAGGCCCCCGGCGCCACCAGGTCCGTGGGGTAGCCGTCGGACTCCGGCGGGGTGTGCCCGCCGTGCAGGTGCAGGACGGTCGGCTGGCCGAGCTGGTTGACCAGCTTCACCACGGTGCGCCGGCCGCTGCGGGCCTCGATGGTCGGCCCAGGGAATCGCCCGTCATATCCCCATATCTGGGTACGAAGTCCGGGCAGCACCTCCACCTCCGCCGCCCGCTCGGCCAGCTCGTAGTAGTCGGCCCCGCCCGCGCTCCTGACCGGCTTGGCGACCTCGGGAACGGGCAGCGGCACGGCGAACGGCTTGGGCAACGGGGCCGCGCTGGTCAGCAGCTGCGGCTGCGGGGTACCGGCGAGCAGCGAGCAGCCCGGCACCGCGGCCACCGCCACCGCGCCGAGACCCAGCAGCCGCAGCGCGTCACGTCGCGTCGGACTCATCGGGACATGACCCTGCCGAGCTGCGCGACGCCGCCCCCGAACAGCAGCACCCCGAGCGGCAGGTGCACGATCTTCACACCCGCGCTGCCGAGGACCGCCGCCACGACCGTGAGCGCCAGCAACAGCGCGGCCCCGGCGATGAACCGCGGCGACCCGCCGCCCGGCCTCCAGACCAGGATCGCCACGACGAGGTGGAGCAGCCCGATGATGGCCAGGGCCATCCCGGATGTGGCATGCATGGCCCGGCCGCCGGGTGAGGAGAGCAGCATGCCTGCCGTCACCGCCTGGAACAGCAGCGCGACGACATGCATCAGCACCACGGCCCGGAGCGCCTGCATGGTCCAGGAAGGGGCGGCGATGGTCGGGGGGGCGGTCATGATCGTTCTCCAATGAGTTGGACGTGGCGGAACTGGCCCTCGGTTCGGATCGGGTCCATACCGAAATGGTGATGTTCCGCTGGTCAGCGGTCGTCGTGCACGGGGAGACTCATCCGCTACCGCCCGGGAAGCAGGTTTCAGCCCCGACTACATCGCTGGGAGTAGTGATTTATTACGCCCTGCTGGGGAAGATCCCCGCGGCGAAAGACCCTAATCTGCTGGAATGAGCTCTCTGGACCGGTGGCGGCCGCTCGCCATGGACGGCGCGCTCGCCGCGGTGGTGGCCGTCCTGCTGTCGGTCACCGTGGCGGGCACCCCGGGTGCGGGAACGCTCGATCTCGTGGCGGTCCTCGCCGGGTCGCTCTCGCTCGTCGGCTGGCGCCGGGCGCCCCTGGTGTCGTTGCTCGTCAGCACGCCCTGCATGCTCGTCTACGCGACGCACGCCCAACCTGGCCCACCGGCGGCCTTTCCCGTGCTGGTGGCGGTGTTCGGCGCGGTCAGGGCGGGCCATCGGCTGCCCGCGGCGCTGGCGGGCGCGGTGTTCCTGGCCGCCGGCCTGGCGGTGAACCTGCCCGACGCCGACGGGTCCGGGGAGAATCTCCAGAACACCACACTGATGGTCGGCTGGTTCCTGGCGTCCGGCGTGGCGGCGACCGTGGCCCGGCACCGGCAGGCGTACCTGGAGCAGGTCGAGCAGCGCGCTGCCGAGGCCGAGCGCACCCGCGAGGAGGCGGCCCTGCGCCGCGCGGGCGAGGAGCGGCTGCGCATCGCCAGAGAGCTGCACGACTCGCTCACGCACAGCATCTCGATCATCAAGGTCCAGGCCGGGGTGGCCGTCCACCTGGCGCGCAAGCGCGGCGAGGAGGTGCCCGCGGCGCTGCTGGCGATCCAGGAGGCCAGCGCCGACGCCATGCGCGAGCTGCGCGCCACGCTGGAGGTGCTGCGCGACGCCGACGGCTGCTCCGATGGCGAGGCGCCGGCCAGCGGGCTCGACCGGCTCGACGACCTGGTGGAGCGGGCCCGCTCGACCGGCCTGCCGGCCGCGGTGACGATCTCCGGCCTACGCCGCGAGCTGCCCGCCGAGGTGGACCGGGCCGCGTACCGGATCGTCCAGGAGGCTCTCACCAACATCGCCAGGCACGCGGGCGGAGCCACGGCGGCGATCCGCGTCGACTACGCGGACGAGGAACTGATCGTGCAGGTGGACGACGACGGAACGGCCAGCAGGGACGCGCCACCCGTGCCCGGCGTGGGCCTGCTCGGCATGCGCGAGCGCGTCACGGCGCTCGGCGGCCGGCTGTGTGCCGAGCCCCGCCCCGAGGGCGGCTTCACCGTACGCGCCGAGCTCCCGCTGGAGGACAGATCGTGATCCGCGTGCTGCTCGTGGACGACCAGGCGCTCATCCGCGGCGGCTTCCGCGCCCTGTTGGAGGCCGAGGACGACATCGAGGTCGTGGCCGAGGCGGTGAACGGCGAGCAGGCCGTCGCGCGCGCTCTGGAGCACCTGCCCGACGTGGCCCTCGTCGACATCCAGATGCCGGTGATGGACGGCATCGAGGCCACCCGGCGGATCGCCGCCGACGAGCGGCTGAGCGGCGTCCACGTCGTGATCCTCACCAACTACGGTCTCGACGAGTACGTCTTCAACGCGCTCAAAGCCGGGGCCTGCGGCTTCCTGGTCAAGGACACCGAGCCCGCCGACCTGCTGCAGGGCGTCAGGGTGGCGGCCCGCGGCGACGCGCTGCTCTCCCCCGGCATCACCCGCCGCCTGATCGGCGAGTACGTCGCCCGCCGCCCCGAGCCGGCGCCCACCGGGCTCGACGTGCTCACCAACCGCGAGCGCGAGGTGGCCGCCCTGGTTGCCCGCGGCCTGTCCAACGACGAGATCGCCGCGCACATGGTGATCAGCCCGACCACCGCCAAGACGCACGTCAGCAGGGCCATGACGAAGTTGCGCGCCCGCGACCGCGCGCAGCTCGTGGTGTTCGCCTACGAATCCGGGCTCGTGACCCCCCGGCGTGGTGGAATGGGCATGGATCACCAACGCCCTGGCCCGGCTTAGTACACTCAGGCTCGATCAACGGCCAGCTCTTGGCCAGGGGCGGCTGCCCTTCGGCCCCGTCCTTTTTGGGAGTCACGTGAGCAGCGGGCTTGTCGACGCGCCGCCTTCCGGGCCCGGCACGCCGCCGCGACGGCGGCGCCGCTGGCTGCGCTGGACGATCGCGATCGCGGTGACCGTCGTCCTCCTCGTCGCGGGCATCGCGGTGGGCGCCATCGTCAAGCTCACCGGCAACGTCAAGCACATCGACGTCACCGCCGACGACCTCGGCGCCACCCGCCCGCCCAAGGTCGCGGGAACCGCGATGAACGTCCTGGTCGTCGGCTCCGACCAGCGCAACGGCAAGAACGCCAAGTACGGCCGTGTGGCGGGCGAGCGCACCGACACGATCATGCTGGTCCACGTGTCGTCCCAGCGCGACAACGCGATGGTCATCAGCTTCCCGCGCGACTCGCTGGTCCAGTTGCCCGCCTGCCGCGCCACCGGCGGCCTGCCCGGGCAGCGGCCGCATCTCGGCATGATCAACGAGTCGTTCAACTCCGGCGGCATCGCCTGCACCTGGAAGACGATCGAGACGCTGACCCACATCCACATCGACCACTTCGTCAAGGTCGACTTCACCGGCTTCAAGAGCATGGTGGACGCCGTGGGCGGTGTGGAGGTGTGCCTGCCACAGCGTGTGGACGACAAGAAGGCGCTGCTGCACCTGCCGGCCGGGCGGCAGACGCTCAACGGCGAGCAGGCGCTCGGCTACGTACGCGCCCGCTACAGCCTCGGCGACGGCTCCGACATCGGGCGGATCCAGCGGCAGCAGATGTTCATCGCCTCCATGGCGAAGAAGATCATGAGCGGTGAGACGCTCACCGACCCGGCCAAGCTCCTGGCCATCCTCGACGCCGCCACCAAAGCGGTGACCACCGACCGCGACCTGACCGTGGGCGTCATGAAGGACCTGGCCGTCAGCCTCCAGGGGCTGAACGCGGGCAAGATCCGCTTCATCACCACCCCGTGGCACTACTCACTCAGCCAGCCGGGCCGGGTTGAGTGGGTACAGCCGCAGGCGGGCAGGCTGTTCCAGATCGTGGCCAGGGACCAGAGCGTCGAGGGCGTCCAGGGCGGCCAGGCCAAGGTGGGCCGATCCAAGATCCAGATCGAGCTCCGCAACGGCACCTGGCGCAGCGGGCTGGCCACCGAGGTGGCGGCCTTCCTGGAGCAGCGCGGCTATCACATCACGGCGATCGGGGACTCGGCGCGCAAGCCGCAGTCCAAAACCACGATCCTCTACGGGCCGAACGGCGAGACCCGCGTCCCGACGCTCACCGCCGATCTGCTCGCCGCCACGACCAGGGCGGTCCCGGCGGCGCAGACGAACCGGCTGGTGCTCGTGATCGGCGACGACTGGAAGGGCCTTAAGCCGCTGCGGGCCGACGACACCGAATCGATCAGGGGCTTCGACGCCACGCACGACTCCTGCGCCACCTGACGGGCCGCGGCTGTCGTCCGGAACGTCACCCATTCCGCTATACATTCCTTTTCGTGCTGTACGGCAGAGCCACAGAGACCGCCGCGATCGCGGCCCTGATCGAGTCGGCCAGGGCCGGTGAAGGGCGCGCGCTGGCGCTGCGGGGCGAGGCAGGCGTCGGCAAGTCGGCCCTCCTGGACCTCGCCGCTTCCCTGGCCACCTCGCCGCCGCCCGGCTCTGTGCCGATGGCAGCGGCCGGCGCGCAGGCGGGGACGGCGGCCGGCCCTGGGGCAGGTGTGAGGGCCGGCCCGCAGGCAGCGGCAGTGTCCGGCTCGCGGACCGGGGCGATGCGGGTGCTGCGGGCCAGCGGTGCCGAGTCGGAGTCGGACCTGGCCTTCGCGGCGCTGCACCAGCTGCTCCATCCGGTGATCGGCCTGCTGGACGCGCTCCCCGAGCCGCAGCGCGACGCGGTCTCGGGAGCCCTCGGCCTGGCCTCCGCATCCGGCTCGGACCGCTTCCTGGTCTCGGCGGGCGTGCTGTCGCTGCTGGCCGAGGCGGCGGCGCCCGGCGGGCTGCTCTGCCTGGTCGACGACGTCCAGTGGTTCGACCGGGCCTCGGCCGACGCGCTGCTGTTCGCGGCCAGGCGGCTGCGTACCGAGGGCATCGCGATACTGCTGGCCGTGCGCGGCGACGCCGTACTGAAGGGCGTTCCTGAGCTGCGCGTCGGCGGGCTGGACGGGGCGAGCGCCGCCCTGCTGCTCGACGCCGCCGCCGCCATCGCGCCCGAGGTCAAGGCGCAGCTGGCGGCGCTCACCGGAGGCAACCCGCTCGTGCTGCGCGAGACCGCCGCGTCGCTGTCGCCGGAGCAGCTCACCGGCCGGGCCCCGCTGCCCGACCCGCTGCCGGGTGGCGAGCAGTTGTTCGGGGAGCAGGTGGCCCGGCTGTCCCCGGCCGCGCGCCGGCTCGTCCTGCTCGCCTCCGTGGAGAGCGACCTCGCCCTGGTCCTGCGCGCCGCCGCCGGGCCGAGCGCGGCCGATGAGGTGCTTCATGAGGCGGAGGCCGCGGGGCTGGTGACGGTGTCGGGCGGGGTGGTCCGGTTCCGGCATCCCCTCGTCAGGTCGGCCGTGCACGCCGCCGCCACCTCCGTACAGATCCGCGCCGCGCACGCCGCCCTGGCTGAGCTGGTTGACGACGACCGGCGCGCTCTGCACCTGGCCGCCGCCACCGTGGGCAGGGACGAGGCGGTGGCCGCCGCGCTGGCGGCGGCCGCCGGCCGGGCCCGCGCCAGGGGCGGGTACGGCGACGCCGCGACGGCCCTCGCCCGAGCGGCCGAGCTCACCGCTGATCCGCTCGTCAGGGCCAGACGTCTCACGGACGCCGCCACCGCCGCCTGGCTGGGTGGCCGCCCGGGTCGGGCCCAGACTCACCTCACCGACGCCCTGGAACTGGTCGAAGCCCAGTCGGATGCCGGTGACGGTGCCGAGCGGGCCGGTGGGCCGGAAGACGCCCGGCCGGCCGGGCGGCACCGGCTGCTCGATGAGATCTCCCAGTTGCGCGGGCGGTTCGAGCTCAACTCCGGGGACGCGGCCGAGGCGATGCGGATCCTCGCCGCGGGCGGCACCATCGAAATGCTGGCGGACGCCTCCGAGGCGGCGAGCTACGTCGGGGACGTGGCGGCCATCGTCGAGCTGGGCCGGCGGGCCAAGGCGCACCCACCCGGCTTCCTGAGGGACGTGCTGGCCGGGATCGGCGCCATGCTGGACGACGGCACGGGCGGCGAGCTGCTGCGCGGCGCGCTGGCCCGTACCGGCGAGCTGAGCGGGGCGGCGGAGCTGCTGTGGGCGTCGGCGGCGGCCAGCTATCTGGGAGAGGCCGACGTCTCCGCGGAGCTCGTCGAGCGGGCCGGGCGCGCGGCCAGGGTGTCGGGCATGGTGGGGCAGCTCCCGGTCGTCCTGGAGTTCGTCTCGACGGCCGAGCGGATCAAGGGCAGGCTCGCCGAGAGCGCGGCCGTCGCCGAAGAAGGCTTGGAGCTGGCCCGCGAGGCCGGTTACCGCAACTCCGTCGCGGCCCACCTGGCGAATCTGGCCGTGGTGGCGGCCCTGCGGGGCGAGGAGGAGCAGTGCCGCCGCCAGGCCGAGGAGGCGCTGGCCATCGCGATCCCGCACCGCATCGGGCTGCGCGCGGGCGTGGCCGCGTACGCGCTGGCGATGCTGGACCTGGGCATGGGACGGTACGCGGCGGCACACGCCCGATTCGCCGCCCTCACCACGGCCGGCCCCGGCGCGGGACACCCGACGGTGGTCTGGCGCTCCACGCCCGACCGCGTGGAGGCGGCCATGGGAGCGGGCGAGCACGAGGCGGCCAGGGATGCGATGGCGGGCTACGAGCGGTGGGCGGCGCACGCCACCACGAACGAGCCCCTGGCGCTGCTCGCCCGCTGCCGTGCCCTGCTCGATGGCGACGCCGAGCTGTTCGAGGAGGCGCTGAACCGGCACGGGGAGCCGTTCGAGCGGGCGCGTACCGCCCTGCTGTACGGCGAGCGCCTGCGCCGTGCCCAGCAGCCCGGCCAGGCGCGGCAGCACCTGCGTGCGGCGCTGGAGACGTTCGAGCGGCTGGGCGCGCAGCCGTGGGCCCAGCGGGCGCATGGCGAGCTGCGGGCGGCGGGCGAGGCGGCGGCCAGACCGGAGAGCGCCGCGCTGGCGGCGCTGACCCCTCAGGAGCTGCGGATCGCGCGCCTGGTGGCGGAGGGGGCCTCCAGCAAGGAGGTGGCGGCGCGGTTGTTCCTCAGCCCGCGCACGGTCGAGTACCACCTGTACAAAATCTATCCCAAGCTCGGCATCACGACACGTACTGAACTGGCCCGGCTGCTCTGAAGCCCAGTAGTCCTACGGAAGGCATCCGTAGCCGTCCCGGGCAGGCTTTGAGTCATGCAAACGAACATGATCAACGTTGCCGGTGTGGAGCTCTGGACCGAGGAGTTCGGAGACGTCACGCACCCGCCGATCCTGCTGGTGATGGGATCGATGACGCAGGGGATCCTGTGGCCGGACGAGTTCGTCGGGCGGCTGGTCGCCGCGGGCCGGCGGGTCATCAGGTACGACCACCGCGACACCGGTAAGTCGGCCACCTTCGACTTCGAGAAGCAGCCGTACACGTGGCACGACATCAAGGACGACGTGCTGCGCGTGATGGACGCGTACGGGCTGGACAGCGCGCACCTCGTCTGCCACTCGGCAGGCGGGCTGCTCGGCCAGCTGATCGCCGTCGAGCACCCGGAACGGGTGCGCACGCTCACCGTGATCGGCTCCTCGCCGCTCGGCGGGCACGAGGGCGCGGTGCTCATGCGGGCGCTGACCGGACAGCCGCAGCCGGAGGGGAGCCTGCCACCGCCCAGGCCGGAGTTCGTGGAGTTCTACACGAAGCTGATAGCCGCGCCTCCGCCGCCGCCGGCCGACCGGCGCGAGCAGGTGGAGCGCATGATCGAGGAGGCGCGGGTGTTGCACGGCACGGCGTTGCCGTTCGACGAGGACGCCGAGCGGCGCCTGCAGGAGCGGGTGCTGGAGCGGGCCCGCGACCTGTCGGCCGTGGTCAACCACCGCCTGGCGCACGCGGCCGGCCCGGACTTCGAGCCGGAAGGCGTGCTGGACCGGATCAAGGCGCCGACGCTGGTCATCGAGGGCACGCACGAGCCCGCCAAGCCCGGCCACGGGGCGATCATCGCCGAGCGGATCCCGGGCGCCGAGCTGCGGATGATCGACGGGATGGGGCACATGCTGCCGCCCCACGCGTACGAGGAGCTGGCCGCCGCCATCATCGCCCACACCGGGTGATGAGCGCCCGCCGGGCGACGCGACCCCGCCGCCTGCCTGCGCAGGCGGGGTTTCGCCCGGAGCGCTCACTCGCCGCTCGACCGAGCACGACCTGGATGCCGTCCTGCGCCGGCGCGCAGCTCGCGCTCCCGGAGACGCGGGTCATCACTCGCGAGGTGCCGTGCCGCCTGGAACTCCCGGCGCCCGATCAGGCGCCGGAGGCCAGGCGGCCGAAGAACGTCACCCATGCCCTCGCGAGGCTGACCCGCGTCATTGCGCGCGCTCGGACTCCTGATCGGACGCGGTAGACGAGTAGCTCTCCTCGTGTCGCGTGTCTGCGCCCAGCTCCTCGCGAAGCCGGTCGTAGTCGATGTTGTGGTTGGCGTACTTCAGCTGGCGAGCGACCTTCGTCTGCTTCGCCTTGGCTCTTCCTCGGCCCATGGCTACTCCCTAGTCCCCGCTGTCATGCTATCCAACAACGTTACGACTTGAAGAATTATGCAACTGCGCTGGATTAGTCTGGGCTATATGCACGTGGAGGTCTACCAGGCCAAGGCCGACTTCTTCCGAACGCTCGGCCACCCCGCTCGCATCCGAGTGTTGGAGCTACTCCAGGAAGGGCCGCTACCCGTCAGGGATCTGCTGGCCCAGATCGACATCGAGGCCTCGAGCCTCTCCCAGCAGCTGGCGGTCCTGCGCAGGGCGGGAATCGTGAGCGCCATCCGCGAGGGCAGCACCGTGGTCTACACGCTGGCCACGCCCGAGCTGGCCGACCTGCTCGGCGCCGCCCGCCGCATTCTCACCGACATGCTCGCCGACCAGGGAGAGCTGCTCGCGGAGCTGAGAGCGGAGGTCACATAACTCCTGGCGGCCCGGCGCCGCCGCACCAGCTTCGGATACCGCGCCGTGAAGCCGGCGGGCACGGCGAACGTGAGCACCTTGATGGCGACGACCGGCGCCCTCGCGTGGACGACCTCCCGCGCCGTCATCGTGCGCGCGATGCCCAGCGTGAACGGCTGGCCGTTAGGCTTCCTCCCATGGTCTCCGAGCTGTTCGATCCCAAGGCGTGGCAGGCGGTCGAGGGATTCGATTTCACCGACATCACCTACCACCGGGCGCTGGACCAGGGCACGGTGCGCATCGCCGTCAACCGCCCGGAGGTGCGCAACGCCTTCCGTCCGCAGACGGTCGACGAGCTCTACCGCGCGCTCGACCATGCCCGGCAGACCACCGACGTCGGCTGCGTCCTGCTCACCGGCAACGGCCCCTCGCCCAAGGACGGCGGCTGGGCCTTCTGCTCCGGCGGCGACCAGCGCATCAGGGGCAAGGACGGCTACCAGTACGCCGACGGCTCGCCCTCGACCGGGCGCCTGCACATCCTGGAGGTGCAGCGCCTGATCCGCTTCATGCCCAAGATCGTGATCTGCGTCGTGCCCGGCTGGGCGGCTGGCGGCGGCCACAGCCTCCACGTCGTGGCCGATCTCACACTGGCCAGCGCGGAGCACGCCCGCTTCAAGCAGACCGACGCCGACGTGGCCAGCTTCGACGGCGGCTTCGGCTCGGCCTATCTCGCGCGGCAGGTCGGGCAGAAGTTCGCCCGCGAGATCTTCTTCCTCGGCGACACCTACACCGCGGCCGACGCCCACCGCATGGGCATGGTCAACGCCGTGGTCCCGCACGAGGAGCTGGAGGTCACCGCCCTGGAGTGGGCGCGCAAGATCAACGGCAAGTCGCCGACGGCGCAGCGGATGCTGAAGTTCGCGTTCAACATGATCGACGACGGGCTGGTGGGGCAGCAGGTGTTCGCGGGCGAGGCGACGCGGCTGGCGTACATGACGGACGAGGCCGCCGAGGGGCGTGACTCCTTCCTGGAGAAGCGCGCCCCCGACTGGTCGCCGTTCCCCTGGCACTACTGACCAGGCCCATACGGCCGGGGTGCGATCAGCCGCAGGCCCGGCCGATGGGTGTGGCCACCGTGCGGTGGCCGAGGTAGCGGTCGATGGCGTGCGGCGCGTCGCGGTTCTCCACCTCGACCTGGCTCAGCGGCGTGCCCCACGCCCCGTCCAGCGGGTGGCCGAGCGCGACGATGTCGTTGACGTCGTACGTCGTGAGCCACTCCACCCTGGGATGCACCGTGCCCCTGGCCAGCAGGTTGCGCTGGATCGTGGGCAGGCCGAGCGGCGAGCCCGCCGTCACCCACAGCACGACCCGCCGCCGCAGGCCGTCGTCAACGAGCAGGTCCCTGGCCACCACCGTGCCGAGGCTGTGCGAGACGAGCACGATCCGGTCCGTGGTGGGCAGGGATCGACGTACCTCGGCGAGCACCGGCTGCCTGCCGTGGCTGAGATAGACGGCGACGTCCTGCAGGAAGATCTTGATGATCTCCTTGTCCACGCTGGTGTGCCGGGAGATCCAGGCGAGCATCCGGCGGGCCAGCGACCACGACAGGACGTCCTCGATCCCCGTCCGCACCGGCGGGGCGCCTGCCGAGGCGGCCATGTCCGCGAGGAGCCGGCGTTCGAGCTCCCCGGTCTCCCCAGGGAGGTAGGGGTGGAACGGCACCTCCTCGGGGCGGTCCTCCGGGATGCTCTCCAGCGGTTCGGGACGGCGCGCGACCTCGGCGGTGACCCGGTGCAGGACGTTGCCGTAGTACGGCAGCACGGCCTCGGTGGGCAGGCGCTGTGTGCCGAGCCCGGCGGCCAGCGCCTGCCGCCATTCGTCCAGCAGCTCCCGAGGGTCCTTGCCCTCCTGGCCCCGCCCGTGGATGAACACGATCGTCGTCATGGTCATCACTCCAAACGCCGACGTGACCAGTGTGACCACCGGATTCCGCGGCGGCCTCAGGGCTCGGGTAAGGGGAAGCCCTAGGTCTTGACCCCAGGGCAGACTGGGGGCATGAGGATCAAGGTGCCTGAGGCGTTGACCGAGTCGCATGTGAAGTACGACGGTGAGGCCGGGCGCGCCTGGTCGGCCGGACTGCCCGCGCTGGGCGAGCGCTATCTGGCGGAATGGGGGCTGCGGCTCGACGGCGAGCCGCGGCACGGAGTCGTGTCCCTGGTGCTGCCCGTGGTGCGCGAGGACGGGACGAAGGCCGCGCTCAAGCTGCAGCCCGTCACCGACGAGAACGCCACCGAGGGCCCGGGGCTGCGCACGTGGGCGGGGGACGGGTCGGTGCTGCTGCTCGACTCCGCCCCGGAGACCGGAACCCTGCTGCTGGAACGGCTGGAGGCCGACCGTTCACTGGCCGACGTGCCGGACGACCTGGAGGCGCTGGGCATCCTGACCGAGCTGCTGCGCCGGTTGGTGGCCTACCCCGCGCCGGAGGGGATGCGCCGCCTCGGCGACATCGCGCAGGCCATGCTGGAGGACGTGGACGAGGCGGTGGCGAAGCTGCCGCGCGAGCGGGATCGCCACTGGCTGAAGTATTGCGCGGGAGCGGTCGCCGAGCTCGTCTCCGAGCCCGGCGACCGGCTGCTGCACTGGGACCTGCACTACGAGAACGTGCTGGCCGCCGACCGCGAGCCGTGGCTCGCCATCGACCCCAAGCCGCTGGCCGGCGACCCGGGGTTCGACCTGTGGCCCGCCCTCGACAACCGGTGGGACGACGTGGTCGCGACCGGTGACGTGACGCGAGGGGTCCTGCGGCGCTTCGACTTCATGGTGGACGGGCTCGGCCTCGACTCCCAGCGGGCGGCCGGCTGGACGCTCGGCCGGGTGCTGCAGAACGGGCTGTGGGACGTCGAGGACGGCGAGAGCGAGCTGAACGAGATCCAGCTCGCCGTGGCCGAGGCCGTACGCCACCGCCTCTAGATGATGGGTTCCTTGAAGATCCCGCCACCGGCGACAGCGCGATCTTCAAGGAACCGTTGCCGACGGGACGGTGAGTAGGTCGTGGGCGGCCTGGGCGAAGGCGCGCACCCGGGCGGTGGCGCCGTCGGCTCGCCAGAGCAGGCCCCATCGCAGCGGCGGGGCGTCACTGATGGGGATGTAGGCGACGTCTGGGCGGGCGTAGTAGCGCCTGGCCTGGGCGCCGACGGGAAAGGCTCCCTGACCGGCGCTGATGAGGGTGAGCATCTCGTTGAACGTCGAAGCCGAGGAACCGGGCTCGATCGGCCGCCCCGCGGGGGTGGTACGCGGGGTGCGGTCCTCTCGCAGGGAGTCCGGCAGTGAACCGGGGAGCTGAAGAAGCTTGACCCTCGCCAGGTCCTCCATGCAGACCGAGGTACGGCGGGCGAAAGGATGCTGGAAGTGGACGGCCAGCATCCGTCCTTCGGACACCAGGACCGGCCCAGTGACAATGTCGGGCTCGTCGATGGGGAAGGTGCCCAGCGCGAGGTCAACCTCGCCGTCGCGCAGCCAGGGCATGAGGTCGACCATCTGCGCTTCGCGAAGGTGAACGTCGCAATCGGGCTGACGCCGGCGGAACAGCTCGGCGGCCCCGACGAGCAACTGTCCACCCGCGGCGCCGACGAAGGCCACCCGCAATGTGCCAGTCAGTCCGCGGCCGATGTCGATTGCCCGCTCGAACGCGGCCGTGATCTGGTCCCAGGCAGGGCGAATCTCCTCATACAACTGTCGCCCCACCGCGGTCAGCTCCACCCGGCGGCTGGTGCGGGTGAACAGCGGGACTCCGGTCCGGCGTTCCAGTTTGGCGATGGTCTGGCTGATCCGGGCGGTGGACACGTGCAGGCGGTCGGCGGTGCGGCCGAAGTGCAGTTCCTCGGCGAGGGTGAGGAACGCCTCCAGCTCGTGTCGCTCCAGCATGGCACTCCTCCGAATCGTTAACTCCAGCTTCACGATCCTTGCACGGTCGCGCATTGATCGATCCCTCGCCCCGCCCGAGAGTAAGAACCGCTCAAATCATCCTCTGACCTGCACGGGAGCAAGCCATGTACGTCACTGCCGAGCAGGCCCTGTCCGCTTCGGTCGCCGATGTGGACGCGGTCGTCCGAGAGCTGCGGGACCGCGCCGAGATCCTGGACGCGCTGTATCGGTTCGGCCTGGGCCAGGACCTGAAGGACAAGGCGCTGTTCGCCTCGGCCTTCGCCGCCGACGCCGAGCTGGACTTTCGCCCCGCCGCCGCCCGGTGGGGCGGCCGCCCACCGGTGATGTCCGGGCGGGACACCATCGTCGACACCATCCTGACCATGTTCACCGGCCGGGTGGACACCACCCACCAGGTCACCAATGCGCGCATCGTCGTGGATGGCGACACCGCGCGGCTGACGGCGCTGGTGGAGGCCCAGCATCTGCTTACCGCCGACCATGCCGTCTTCGCCCTGCTGAAGAACCCCTACGACGTCGACCTGGTCCGCGACGGCGAGCGTTGGGTCATCCGCCGCCTGCGCATCGACAACGCCTGGTACACCGGCGACCCCACCGCCATCTTCGGCGGCTGACGACCATCATCCTGGCCCCCGGGGCCGCGCAGCGCCGCGTCCTCCCCCTCACCACAGTGCCCACCGCCTAGATCGGAAGAAAGATGATCAATAAGCTGAACGACCTGCGCACCCTCGTCCGCGGACGGGTCCTGCTCTCCGGAGATGACGGCTTCGACCAGGCCCGGCGTCCCTGGAATCTGGCCATCGAACAGTCCGTGCCCGCCGTGGTCGAAGCCGCCGACGCCGCCGACGCCGCGGCTGTGGTCCGCTTCGCCCGTGCTCGCGGCCTGACGGTCTCAGCCCAGCCCAACGGCCATGGCGCCACCGCAAACCTGGACGGCGCAATCCTGCTGCGTACCCGACGGCTGGACACCCTTCAGATCGACCCGGCCGCCCGGCGGGCCCGTGTCGGCGCGGGAGTGGCCTCGGGCCGCCTCCAGGCCGCCGCCGTACCGCACGGCCTGACCGGCCTGCCCGGCAGCTCCCCGGTCGTCAGCGTCACCGGAGTCGCCCTCGGCGGTGGGCTGAGCTGGTTCGGCCGCACGTACGGCTGGGTTGCCGACAGCGTCACCGCGTTCGACATCGTGGACGCCGAAGGGCGGCAGCGGCGCGTCACCGCCGGCACCGACCCCGACCTGTTCTGGGCCCTGCGCGGCGGAGGCGGCGACTTCGCGATCGTCACCGCCCTGGAACTGTCCCTCCATCACGCGCCGCACCTGTACGGCGGCCGGATGCTGTGGCCCGCCGAACACGCCCCGGCCGTGATGGACGCCTATCGGCAGATCACCGCCACCGCCCCCGGCGAACTGACCCTGTGGCTGGACCTCCTGCACTTTCCTGGGTCCGACCCCATGGTGGCGATAGACACCACCTACCTCGGCGACACCGCAGAGGTCCGCGACCTGCTGAGCCCGCTGGACCGGCTCCCTCGCCCTCTCGCCGACAGCAGACGGACCATGACGGTCGCCGAGGTCGGCACCATCACCGCCGAACCCACCGACCCCGGCGCGGGCTCCTCACGCGGCGAATTGCTCACCGGCCTGGACGACGCCACGGCCAAGACACTGCTGGCCGACCCCATCGCCCCGCTGCTGAGCGTGCAGATACGCCACCTTGACGGCGCGTTCGCCCGCCCGTCCGACAGCCCTCACGGCCCGCTGACCGAACCGTACGCCCTCTACCTGTTCGGCGTGCCGACCGACCCCG
Organism: Nonomuraea sp. H19; assembly: GCF_052068215.1. NCBI lineage: Bacteria > Bacillati > Actinomycetota > Actinomycetes > Streptosporangiales > Streptosporangiaceae > Nonomuraea > Nonomuraea sp. H19. The sequence goes on from NZ_JBQHCV010000002.1 coordinate 156,273, forward strand.
CGACAGCCGCGGCCATAGCCACCAAGCAGCGCACGCTCACCGACGCCCTCCCGGTGAGCGGCCGCAAACCCTTCACCTTCCTCAGCCCCGGAGATACCGCGGCCGACGCCTTCACCCCGGCTGCGCTGAACCGCCTGCGCGAGATCAAACGCCACTACGACCCGCACAACACCGTCCGCAGCAACTTCCCCATCCCCACCGACCAACCGGCGGCCGCTGTCCCCGCCAACCCCCGGTAAAGCCCCCGCACCCGGCGCGGTCGCCGCCGGCAAGGCCTACTCCTCCCGCGCCTGCCTACGCAGGCGTGGCATCCGCGCGGTCATCCCTGAGAAGAGGGACCAGGCGGCCAACCGCAAGCAGCGGGGCTCTCGCGGAGGCCGCCGAATCAATGCCAGACGGTCAGGACGATCTTGCCGCGGCCGTGCCCGGCCTCGATCTCCCGGTGCGCCTCCGCGGCCTCCTCCAGCCGGTACGCCCGCCGCACCGGGAAGGAGAACCGGCCCTCGGCGTACAGCGCGGCGTAGCGCCCGAGCCGCTCGGCTGAACGCTCGCCCTGGACGAGCTGGACGCCCAGCTCCGCGGCCCTGCCGTGCTCGACCAGGGTGACGATGCGCCGCCGGTCGGCGACCAGCTCCATCGAAACCTCCAGCGCGTGCCCGCCGGCCCCGTCGAGCGCCGCGTCTATCCCGCCGGACGCGAGCTCGCGGACCCGGTCGGCGAGCCCTTCCCCGTAGACGACCGGGACGGCGCCGAGTTCGCGCAGGTAATCGTGGTTGACCTCGCGGGCGGTGCCGATCACGGTGGCCCCGCGCATCCTGGCGATCTGCACGGCCGCCGTGCCCACCGACCCGGCCGCGCCGTGCACGAGCAGCGTCTCGCCCTCCTTGACGCCGAGCCCGTCGAGGGCCAGCTCGGCCGTCTGCACGCCCGAGGTCAGCCCGCCGGCCGCCTCCCATGGCACGCCCGCGGGCTTGGGCGCCACGTTCGCCGCCGCGACGACGACGTACTCGGCGTAGGAACCCAGCAGCGAGAACCCGAGCACCTCGGCCCCGGCGGTCACGCCGGTCACGCCCTCCCCCACCTGGTCGACCACACCCGCGAACTCGTTGCCCGGGATGCGCGGCCACGGCATGTCCCCGGCGAACGCCGGTAGCCACCCCGCCCGTACGGCCGCGTCGAACGGCTGCACGCCGGCCGCCCGCACGCGTACGCGTACATCTCCCGGACCCGCCTGGGGCGCCGGCAACTCCATCGTTTTCAGGACTTCAGGGCCGCCCGGTTCGGCGACGGCCGCGGCTCTCATCACTTCGCTCATGCGCCCAAGCCTGCTACCTCAAGCTTGGTTGAGGTCAACCCGCGAGACCGTTCGGGAACTTTTTCGTTTACTCATGCTTTATCTCGATATAGTCCGACAGGACACACACGGGGATGGGGCACACCGAGGCGGATGACCGAGTTCTTACACACCGCATTGAGTTTTCCGACTGTCATTTTCAGTTTCCTTCTCGCAGTGGTCGCCGGTTATTGGCTGATCGTCATCACCGGACTGTTCGAGTTGGAGGACGACGCCGCCTGGCTGGGTTTCGGGGGAGTCCCCGCCGGGATCGCGCTCTCGCTGCTGATCGCCATGGCCTGGCTGCTGTGCCTGATCGGCAGCGTGGTGGTGAGCGGCGGCCTGCTGGTCGCCGTGCCGTTCGCCGCCGCCGGGGCCGCCTGGCTCGCCACCCGCGGCCTGCTGGTGCCGCTACGCAGGCTCTTTCCCGAGGGGGACCGGCACTCGCGCGGCGACTTCGTCGGCCGGCAGTGCGTCATTCGCACCGGCGCGGCCACCCCTGAGTTCGGCCAGGCCGAGGTCACCGCCGCAGACGGCTCGTCAGCGGTCGTGCAGGTCCGTACGACGGGGCAGGACCGCCTCTCTCGCGGCGACAAAGCACTCATCTTCGAATACAACGCAGACGGCGAATTCTTCTGGGTCATGCCCTACGAAAGCGAGCTCTGATGGACGTCATCTCCACCGGCTTCGGCGTTTTCCTGGCCGTCGCCCTGATCATCGTGATCGGCCTGCTCATCCTCATAGCCCGGCTTTTCCGCAAGGTCGAGCAGGGCAAAGCGCTGATCGTGTCGAAGGTCAACAAAGTCGACGTGACGTTCACCGGCGCCGTGGTGCTCCCTGTGGTCCACAAGGCCGAGATCATGGACATCTCGGTGAAGACCATCGAGATCGAGCGCACCGGCCGCGAGGGCCTGATCTGCCGGGACAACATCAGGGCGGACATCAAGATCACCTTCTTCGTCCGGGTGAACAAGACCGCCGAGGACGTCATCAAGGTCGCCCAGGCCATCGGCACCGCCAGGGCCAGCGACGAGGCCACGCTGCAGGCGCTGTTCAACGCCAAGTTCTCCGAGGCGCTGAAGACCGCCGGCAAGCACCTCGACTTCGTCGACCTCTACACCAAGCGGGACGAGTTCCGCGACGAGATCGTCCGGATCATCGGCACCGACCTCAACGGCTACAGCCTGGAAGACGCCGCCATCGACTACCTGGAGCAGACCGCGCTCCATCAGCTCGACAAGAGCAACATCCTCGACGCGCAGGGCATCCGCAAGATCACTGAGCTGACGGCCATCGAGCACGTGCGCACGAACGAGTTCCAGCGCCACGAGGAGAAGGAGATCACCCGCCAGAACGTGGACGCCCGCGAGGCCATCCTCGAGCTGCAGCGCCGCCAGGCCGACGCCGAGCTGAAGCAGCGGCGCGAGATCGAGACCGTCAAGGCCCGCGAGGAGGCGGAGATCACCCGCGTGCAGGCCGAGGAGCGGCTGCGCGCCCAGGCCGCCCACATCAAGACCGACGAGCAGCTCGGCATCCAGAACGAGAACAAGGCCCGCGAGATCGCCGTCGCCGAGAAGAACCGCGAGCGCGTGATCGCCATCGAGAGCGAGCGCATCGAGAAGGACCGCGTCCTTGAGGTCATCGCCCGCGAGCGGGAGACCGAGCTGTCGCGCATCGCCAAGGACAAGGAAGTCGAGACCGAGAAGCGGGCGATCGCCGAGGTCATCCGCGAGCGCATCGTGGTCGACAAGACCGTGGCCGAGCAGGAGGAGGCCATCAAGCGGCTGCGCGTGGTCGAGGAGGCCGAGCGCACCCGCCAGCAGGTGATCATCTCCGCCGAGGCCGAGGCCCAGGAGAACCTGGTCAAGGACATCAAGGCGGCCGAGGCCGCCGAGGCCGCCTCCAAGTTCAAGGCCCGCGAGGAGCTCGTGCTCGCCGAGGCCCGTCAGCAGGCCGCCGAGCTGGATGCCCGGGCCAAGATCCGGCTGGCCGAGGGCATCCAGGCCGAGACCGCGGCGAGCGGTCTCGCGCAGGTCCAGGTCAAGGAGCGCGACGCCGAGGCCATCGAGAAGGTCGGGCGCGCGGAGGCCCTGGTGCTGAAGGAGAAGCTGACGGCCGAGGCCGAGGGCGCCAAGGTCATGGCGCTGGTCGAGGGCGAGCGGCTCAAGGCGCGGGCCGAGGGCGAGCAGGCGATGGCCTTCGCCGGCGCGGCCGCGGTGGGCGAGAAGCTGAAGGCCGAGGCCGAGGGTCTCACCGAGAAGGCGGCCGCGCTGGCGGCGCTGGACGAGGCCAGCAGGGAGCACGAGGAGTACCGCCTGCGCCTGGAGGCCGACAAGGAGATCCGCCTCAAGCAGATCGACGTCTCGCGGCAGGTGGCCGAGTCGCAGGCGAGCGTCCTGGCGGCGGGCCTGGCCAAGGCGAACATCGACATCGTCGGCGGCGACACGATGTTCTTCGACAGGGTGGTCGGCTCCATCACCGCGGGCAAGGTCGTGGACGGGTTCGTGGACCACTCGCAGGTCGCGGGTGCGATCGTCGGGCCGTACGTCAACGGGACGGCCAACCTGGCGGCCGACCTGGCGAACGTGGTGAGCGGCGTACGCACGGAGGACCTCAAGAACCTGACCGTGTCCGCCCTGCTCATGCGGCTCATCCAGGACGGCGGCCCGCAGTCGCCGGCGCTCGGCGAGCTGCTGGAGACGGCCCGCCGCCTGGGCGTGGCCGACTCGCCGGTGGCGGCGCTGGCCGGGGCGAAGGGCTGACATATCCGTGAGCACGGTGGAAAAGGGCGCGGAGCTGGAGGCGGGGACGTACGAGGTCCTCAGGAACCGGCTCCGGGCCCAGGCCAAGGCCCTGGCCGCGGCGGCCGAGGCGGTCAACGGGGAGCGGCTGAAGGTGTTCGGCGGCGCGGAGCTGCGCCTGCTGGGCACCGAGCGGATCCGTACCGAGAACAACTGCGTCCCCAGGGACATCGTTTCCCTGGGTGACGTGATGCTGTTCGGCTACAACGTCTTCATCGGGCTCAAGCCCGAGACGGCGGTGGCGGACGTGTTCGCGGTGCACCGCTTCTCCAGGGACGGCGACGCTTTCAGGTTCGACGCCGACAAGCTGGAGGCGCTGGACGATCCGGCGTTCAAGAAGGACTTCGCCGAGCTCTACCGCTACTACAAGGAGACCCGGCTCCAGCAGCTCAGGCGGGTCGAGGGCAAGCTGCTGGCGGTGTTCCAGACGGGGCCTGCCGACCTGCGGGTGCTCTGCTGGGCGGTCGACCACGGCGGGGTCCCGAAATATCTCGACAACAGGGGCGAGCGCGACCACGTCTTCCCGCCGTCGCACGATTTCGAGTGGACGCCGACCACCCGCGACGACCACGTGCTCGGCCGCCACCCGCACATCTCCATCGGTGGCGAGGTGTTCGTCGAGACCGTCGGCGGCGACCTCACCATCAAGATCGAGGACAACACGGAGACCGGCGCCGGCATCTACGCCGAGCCGGTCACCGAGCGGCTGCAGAGCCTGGCCGACGCCGACGTCGAGTACGCCAGGGTGGGGCCGCTGATCCTCATGCGGATCAGGCCGTACAAGGAGCCGGACTGGCGCCACCTGGTCTTCAACACCCGCACCAAGGCGGTCATCAGGCTCGACGGCATCGGCCAGGCCTGCCAGCGCCTGCCCGAGGACCAGGGCCTGATCTTCCCCGGCGGCTACTACCTGACGACCGGGGTCAGCAAGACGTTCGACACGGACGTGACGGACCTGGAGTTCGAGCGGGTGGTTCGCGCGCCCAACGGCGAGGACGTCCTGTACGTCTTTCACGCCAGGGGCGACGGCCGCTCGCTGCTGCTGCCGTACAACGTGATCAGGAAGGAGGTGGCCACCCCGATCGTCTGCCACGGGTACTCGCTGTTCGACGACGGCACGATGGTGGTCTTCCGCGCCACCTCCGAGGAGCCGACCCGGGTCCACCCGATGCAGGTGTGGCAGACACCGTACGTCTCCGACACGTACGCCGCCGCCCAGCCCGCGGGAACCGGCCCCCTGGACCGCATCGGCAACGCCGAGCTCGTACGCGGCATCTCCGACTGCCTGTCCGTCTCCCGCATGGTCGAGGAGATGGCGCCCTCGGCCGGGACCTTCGAAGCGCTGATCGCCGCCTGCACCCGGGCCTTCGACTCCTATCACTGGCTGGGCGAGCACGGCCTGCGCGGGCCGCTCGCCGACGTGCGCGCCACCGCCGAGCAGGTCCTCGACGAGTACGAGAACGTCGAGCAACTCACCCGCCAGGCCGCCGACACGCTCGCCGCGGTGACGGAGGAGACGACCGGGCTGGTACGTCAGGCGCGCGCCGACAGCCCGGTCACCGCCGACGCCTGGGTCACCATGCTGGCCACGCTGCGCCGGGCCCAGGGCCGCCTGGTGACGTCGCGCGAGACCCGCTACATCGACCTGGCCGCGCTGGACGCGCTGTCCGCCTCCGTGGCGGAGGAGCTGGACTCGGCCGGTCGGCGGGCGGTGGCGTTCCTGGAGGGCGCGGACGCGTTCACCTCCTACCACGCGGCCGTGGACCAGCTCGCCGCCGACGCGGGCGCGATCACCACGGTCGCCGCGGCCGCCCCCGTCGCGGACCGGCTGGCCGAGCAGGCCGAGGGGCTGGAGGTCGTCACCGAGGTCGTCGGCTCGCTCGACATAGCCGACGCCACCGTGCGCACGTCCATCCTGGGCCGCATCGCCGAGGTCCTCGCCGGCGTGAACCGGGCGCGGGCGGTGCTCGAGGGGCGCCGGCGGGAGCTGCTCGGCGCGGAGGGGCGGGCCGCGTTCGCCGCCGAGTTCGCGCTGCTCGGCCAGGCCATCACGGGCGCGCTGGCGATGGCCGACACGCCGGACAAGTGCGACGAGCAGCTCGGCCGGCTCATGCTCCAGCTGGAGAACCTGGAGTCGCGCTTCGGCGAGTTCGACGACTTCGCCGCGCAGCTCGCGGCCAAGCGGGACGACGTCTACGAGGCGTTCTCGGCCCGCAAGCAGACCCAGCTCGACGACCTGGCCAGGCGCGCGGACCGGATCTTCGCCTCGGCCGAGCGCATCCTGGGCACCGTCGCCCGCCGGCTCGGCTCGCTGGCCTCCCTGGACGAGGTCAACACGTATTTCGCGACCGACCCGATGGTGGCCAAGATCCGCTCGGCCGCCGCCGAGCTGCGGTCGCTGGGGGACGCCGTACGGGCCGAGGAACTGGACGGGCGCGTCAAGTCCGCGCAGCAGGAGGCCGGGCGGGCGCTCCGGGACCGCCAGGACCTGTTCTCGGACGGCGGCGAGACCCTGCGCCTGGGCCACCACCGCTTCGCCGTCAACACCCAGCCCATCGACCTGACGCTGGTGCCGCATGTGGAGCGGAGGAGCTCCGGGGGAGAGAGCGAGGGACGAGCCAACGAGCCCGGAAGCGGCCGCGACCATGAGCGCGTCTCCATGTATTTCGCGATCACGGGCACGGACTACCGGTCTCCCGTGCCGTCCTCCTTCGCCGACACCCGCCCCTTCTGGGACCAGCTCCTGGTGTCGGAGACGCCGGAGGTCTACCGCGCCGAGCACCTGGCGACCTCTCTGCTGGACGCGGCCGGCCCCGGCGTGGTGCCGGCCGACCTCGTACGGGCGGCCGCCGAGTCCCGCTACGACGAGGGCTACGAACGCGGAGTGCACGACCACGACGCCACACTCATCCTCGACACACTGGTGCGCCTCCGGGAGGGTGCCGGGCTGCTGCGCTATTCGGCGGAAGCGCGGGCGGCCGCGCAACTGTTCTGGGCCTTCGGGGTCGAGGAGGTTTCACGTAAAACATTCGCCACCCGGGCGGTGTCCTTGGTGCGAGCGCGCTCGGTCTTCGGCATCACCCCTGCCTTGGACTCGCTGGCCGAGGAACTGGGCGGGTTGATCGGCGGCTTCGTGGCCGGCCTGCGTACCAGTGCGTTCGGCGCGACGAGCGCGAGCCTGGCCGGTGAGTACCTCGTCGAGGAGCTGGGCGGCAATCCCGTCGGGTTCGTCACCAGCAAGGCGGCTCTCGACCTCCTCGACGGCTTCCGCCAGGAGCTGGGCCCGGTGAAGGTGCGGGAGTTCGAGGAGGAGCTCAAGGCCGTCCCCCTCCCCGAGCGCCTCCAGCTCGCCCACGCCTGGATGACCGCCTACCGTCAGGGGCTCGCGGTCGCCGAGGCCGTCGCCGTGCAACTGTGCGACCTCCCCCGCCACGACTCCAGCGCCGCCACCACCGCGACCGTGGACGGCCTCCTGGGCACGCACCCCCGCATCAAGGACCGCAAGCTGGACGTCCGCCTGGACGAGATCCTCGCCAGGACCCGCCAGTTCAGGCAGGAGCGCGTCCCGGCGTACCGCGCCTACCAGCGCCGCAGGAACGAGCTGGTCGCGGCCGAGCGCGACCGCCTGCGCCTGGACGAGTACAAGCCCAAGGTCATGAGCGCCTTCGTCCGCAACCGCCTGCTCGACGAGGTGTATCTGCCGCTGATCGGCGACAACCTGGCCAAGCAGCTGGGCGCGGCGGGCGCGGGCAAGCGTACCGACCAGATGGGCCTCCTGCTGCTCATCTCGCCGCCCGGCTACGGCAAGACGACGCTCATGGAGTACGTCGCCAGCCGCCTCGGCCTGGTCTTCGTCAAGGTCAACGGCCCCGCGCTCGGCCACGAGGTGACCTCGCTCGACCCGGCGGACGCGCCCGACGCGACGGCCAGGCAGGAGGTGGAGAAGATCTCTTTCGCCCTCGAAACGGGCAACAACACGCTGCTCTACCTGGACGACATCCAGCACACCTCACCGGAGCTGCTGCAGAAGTTCATCTCCCTCTGTGACGCCCAGCGCCGCATCGAGGGCGTCTGGAACGGCCGCACCCGCACCTACGACCTGCGGGGCAAGCGGTTCGCTGTGTGCATGGCGGGCAACCCGTACACCGAGTCCGGTCAGCGCTTCCGCATCCCCGACATGCTGGCCAACCGGGCCGACGTGTGGAACCTGGGCGACGTCCTGTCCGGCAGGGACGACCTGTTCGCGCTGAGCTACATCGACAACGCCCTCACCTCCAACCCGGTCCTCGCGCCGCTCTCCGGCCGCGACAGGGCCGACGTGGAGCTGCTGGTACGCCTGGCCAAGGGCGACACCACGGTCCGGGCCGACCAGCTCAAGCACCCGTACAGCAGGCCCGAGCTGGACCAGATGCTCAGCGTGCTGGCCAAGCTGGTACGCGTGCAGGAGGTCGTGCTGGCCAACAACCAGGCGTACATCGCCTCGGCCGCCCAGTCCGACGCCGCCCGCACCGAGCCGCCGTACCGGCTGCAGGGCTCGTACCGGAACATGAACAAGCTGGCCGAGCGCATCGTCCCCGCCATGAACGACGCCGAACTGGATGCGGTGATCGACGACCACTATCGGGGCGAGGCGCAGACCCTCACCACGGACGCCGAGGCCAACCTGCTCAAGCTGGCCGAGCTGCGCGGCCGCCTTACCCCCGCCCAGGCCGAGCGCTGGGCGCAGATCAAGAGCGCCTATCTCAGGGCCAAGGCGCTGGGCGGCGGGGACGACGACCCGATGGCCCGGGCGGTGGGCGCCATCGGCCTGCTGGCCGACCGGGTGGGCGAGGTCGGCACGGCCATCAGGGAGGCCGACCGCTAAGAAGGGTCGCTGAGAGACGCCGTGGCCTCGCGCTGCGCGGCCGTGGAGCGCTGGAGGAAGTCCAGGATCACTTCGAGCTGTTCGTCGGTGTAGCGCTCGTAGAGCTGCGCCAGCGCGGCCACGAACGGCTCGAACAGCTCGCCGAACCCGGCCAGCTGCTCGTGGTTGATCTCGACGATCACCCGCCGCCGGTCCTTGGTGTCACGGACGCGCCGCACCAGCCACTTGCCCTCCAGCCGGTCGATCAGGCCGCTTACGCTCGCCGGCGCCAGCCCCGTGTGCTGTGAAATCTCGCCCGCCGTCAGCGGTCCGAGTCGTTGCAGCAGGTCGAGGGTCTTCTCCTCGGTCATGCCGACGCCCATCCGCTCGCCCATGGCGCTGTGGTACATCACGGCGGCGTTGCTGCTCTCCCTCCCCGCGGCGCCGAGCTCCTCCAGCAATTTCTTTCGGTTCTCCGAAATATCTCTCGACACGGCCCCACCTTTCGCATATATTTCGTTCGAGCGAACGAAAGGTTATCATGATGAAGGCTTTGATCATAGGTTGTGGCATCTCGGGCCCGGCCACCGCCATGGCCCTGCGCGAGGTCGGCATCGAGGCCGAGATCTTCGAGGCATACGGGCAGGGCGCGCAGGACGTGGGCTCGTTCCTGAACCTCGCCTCCAACGGCCTGGCCGCCCTGCGCGAGCTCGGCGCGCACCGTGCTGTGCTGGACTCGGCCATCCCCACGCCGCGGATGGTCATGTGGAGCGGCACCGGCAAGAGGCTCGGCGAGGTGGCCAACGGCCTGCGGCTCGACGACGGCACGGTCAGCCACACCGTCCTGCGCTCCGACCTCTACCGCACGATCAGGGACGAGGCCGGGCAGCGCGGCATCAAGGTGACGTACGGCAAGCGCCTCGTCTCGTTCGACGACCGCGGCCACGAGGTCACGGCCAGGTTCGAGGACGGCACGGAAGCGACCGGCGACCTGCTGATCGCCTGCGACGGCGTGCACTCGCGCACCCGCGCCGTCCTCGACCCGCAGGCCCCGGCGCCGCGCTACAGCGGCCTCTACAACTTCGGCGGGATCGTGAAGGACGGCGAGCTCGAAGGCGAGCCGGGCGTGTACAACATGGTGTTCGGCAAGCGCGGCTTCTTCGGCTACACGGTGGCCGAGTCTGGTGAGACCTGGTGGTTCGCGAACCTGCCCAGGCAACTGGGCGACGTGCCCGAGGACTGGAAGCCGGCACTGGTCAGGGCGTTCGAGGCGGACGCCAACGCCTCCGCCGAGCTCATCCGACGCAGTGACATCGGCCTCGCGCTGCCGATCCACGACCTGCCGCCGATGCCCGTGTGGCATCGCGGACGGGTGCTGCTCACCGGGGACGCCGCGCACGCCACCTCGCCCAGTTCGGGCCAGGGCGCCTCGCTGGCCATCGAGGACGCGATCGTGCTGGCCAGGTGCCTGCGCGACAGCAAGGACCACCGGGAGGCGTTCGAGCGCTTCGAGGCCGAGCGGCGGCCCAGGGCGGAACGGGTGGTGGCGTACTCCAGGAGGATCAGCAACAGCAAGGCCGCGGGCCCGGTGGCCCGGGTCTTCCGCGACCTGATGCTGCCGATCTTCCTCAAGCAGAGCGCGAGCCAGGAATCACTCGCCTGGATGTACCGCTACCAGGCCAGCCTGTGAGACCGCCGCCGCGTCGGCGGGCACCAGCGGCAACCGCACGTCCGGGGTCGGGATCAGGCCCTGGGCGTGCAGCACGCCCTTGATGACGGTGGGGTTCGGCGCGGCGAAGAGCGCGGCGGAGAGCCTGGCCAGCCGGTGCCCGAGCGCCCTTGCCAGGGCCACGTCGCCGGCCTGCCAGGCGTCCACCAGCTCGACGAAGCTCCTGGTGTGCAGGTGTGCGGAGGCCAGGATGCCGCCGGAGGCGCCCAGCGCCAGCAGCGGCGAGATGAAGACGTCGTCGCCGCCGGCGACCTCGAACCCGTCGGGCAGGTCCCCGAGCAGCTCCACCGCGTCCTGGTCGATCCCGCCTGCCGCGTACTTCACGCCCGCGATCATCGGGTGCGCGCCCAGTCGGCGCAGCGTCGCGGCGCCGACCGCCTGCCCCGTCCGGTAGGGAATGTGGTAGATCACCAGCGGCACCGGCGTCTCCTCGGCCAGCGCCTCGAAGTGCGCGACGACCCCCTGCTCGCCGGGCCGCAGGAAGTACGGGACGGTGACCAGCGCGGCGCCGACGCCCGGCGGCAGGCTCCGCAGCGCCTGGGCCGTCGAGCGCGTGTCGTTCCCGGTCACCCCCACGGTCAGCAGCGCCTGCCGCTCCCCGCAGACCCGCGCGCACACCTCGATGACCCGCGCCCGCTCCTCGGGGTCGAGCGCGGCGACCTCACCGGTCGTGCCGAGCGCGACGAGCCCGGCCGCACCTTCGTCGAGCACCTGATGAGCGAGCTTCTCGATGGCGTCCAGGGCGACCTCGCCCGCCTCGGTGAACGGGGTGATCAGCGGTACGTGGATTCCTCTCAACATACTCAGAGCCTGGCCCGCCGGAACCCATTAGGTCCAGCTCCGATTTCTTCGTTTGAGCTTAAGCTCGACTTATGCTCGATCCGCGCAAGCTCCACCTGCTCCGCGAACTCGCCAGACGCGGCACGATCGCCGCGGTCGCCGAGGCGGTGACGTTCACGCCTTCCGCCGTCTCCCAGCAGCTCAGCGCACTGGAGCGGGAGGCGGGCGTGCCCCTGCTGGAGCGCACGGGCCGCACCGTGACGCTGACCCCGGCGGGCCACCTCCTCGTGGAGCACGCGCAGGCCGTACTCGAACAGCTCGAACGCGCCTCCGCGGCGCTCGCCGCCACGCGGGGCGGCCCCTCGGGACCGCTGCGCATCGGCGCGTTCCCCACGGCGGCCCGCGTGCTCCTGCCGCCCGCCCTCGCCGGCCTGACCGGCGCGCACCCGGGGCTGGAGCCGATGGTCGCCGAGATCGACCCCGCCGACGTCTCGGCCGCGCTGCGGGCGGGGGAGCTGGACGTGGCGCTCGTGCACGAGTACGATTTCGTCCCGCCCGTCACCGACGCGTCCATCGAGACTGAGCCGCTGTTCAGCGAGGCGATGTACCTGACGAACCGGGCCTCGGTCGCCGAGGCCCGCGAGGACGCCTGGATCACCAACAAGCCCGGCACCCTCTGCCACACCATGGCGATCAGGGCCTGCCAGGCGGCGGGCTTCGAGCCTCGCGTCCGGCACCACATCGACGATTTCGACACCGTTCTGGCCTTCGCGGCGGCGGGTCAGGGCGTCGCGCTCGTGCCTCGCCTGGCCGCGACCGCCCCGCCGCCCGGCGTCACGCTCACCCGCCTGCCCTTGAGCCGCCGCACGCTGGCCGCGTTCAGGAGAGGGTACGGCGAGCACCCCGCCGTCCGGGCCGCCGTCGCGGCCTTCCGTGCGGCGATCACCCGGCTCCCCCTCTGATCAGCCCCTTCACCAGGTCCGCATAGCTCGCCGCGAGCCTCTTGTGCTCCCCGGCCCGCAACTGGCTCGCGATCGGCTCCATGTGCAGGACGCCGAGCAGCATGTGAGCGATCTGCTCGGCGTCCACGTCAGGGCGCGCCTCGGTGACCAGCTCGGACACGTGCCGGTGCCAGAAGAGGTAGATCGGATTGGCCTCCCTGGGCTGCTCGGGGGCCTTTCTGGTGACCATGGCGTGCTCGTGTGCCGCCATGAGGTTGCCGTTGCGCGCCGCCAGCGCGGCCACCGCGTCGAAGAACGCGACGAGCCGCTCAACCGGTGGCGCGCCCGGCCCGAGCGGCGGCGGTCCTTCGGTGACGGCCTGCTCCAGCTCGCGCACCCGCTCCGTCATCAGCTCCAGCATGAGCCCGGTACGGCTGCCGAACCGATGGAAAACGGTCCCTTTCCCCACGCCGGCGGCGGCCGCGACCCGCTCGACGGAGACCTGCTCGGGCGGGTGCCGCCGCAGGAGTTCCTCGGCCGCCCGCAGGATCGCCTGCCTGTTGCGCGCGGCGTCGGCCCGCTCTCGACGTTCCATCCGGTCATTCTTTCCCATGGACAAACTTGACCAGTGGTCCACATATTAAGTGGACCACTGGTCAGATTGAAGGAGTGAGCATGCGTGCGATCGTCCTGCCCCGGACAGGCGGACCGGAGTTGCTCGAGGTGGCGGAGCTGCCACGGCCGAACCCCGGCGAAGGGCAGGTCCTCATCCGCGCCCAGGCCGTCGGCGTCAGTTACGCGGAGACCCGGATCCGGGCCGGCGCGTTCCCGTTCCCGCTGGCCCTGCCCACCGTGATCGGCGCGGAGGCGGCCGGCGAGGTGGTCGAGGTAGGAGAGGGGGTCGATGCGAAACTGCTCGGGAGCACGGTGGTGGGGGTGACCGGCGGCGTCGGGGCGTACGCGGAGTACGTGGCGCTTCCTGCCGCCATGACGTGCCCGGTGCCGGAGGGCGTCGCGCCGGAGGAGGCGCTGGCCGTGGCCGCGCCCGGCGCGATCGCCCTGGGCCTGCTGCACCGGGCGAGGCTCCAGGGCGGGGAGACCGTCCTGGTGGAGGCGGGCACCAGCTCGATCGGGACCCAGCTGGTGCGGCACGCCAAGGAGTTCGGGGCGGCGAAGGTGATCGCCACCGCCGGGTCCGCCGTCAAGCGGGAGCTGGCCGGCGAGCTGGGCGCCGACCTCGTGATCGACCACAGCTCACCCGGCTGGCCCGGTGAGCTACCTGACGACGTGGACGTCGTCTTCGAGTCCATCGGCGGCACGTCGGCCCGGGGAGTCCTCGACCAGCTGACCCCCGGCTCCGGCCGGATGCTCTACTACGGGCTGCTGAGCGGGGAGCCCGCCGCCGTCACCGCCGCGGACCTCATGGAACGCGGCGTGACGATGGTCGGCTGCAGCGGCCCGGGGTGGGCCGGGGAGGTGTTCGGGACGCGTTACCCGGAGATGCTGGCCAGGCTGGGAGCGGGGCGCAGCCGCGCGTTCATCGACCGGAGGCTGCCGCTGGAGGAGGCCGCGGAGGCTCACCGCCTCCTGGAAAGCCGCGCGGTCACCGGCCGGGTCCTGCTCATTCCCTGACGAGGACCGCGTCGATCACGGCCCTGGAACTGACCGCCTCCTGGTCGTATTCCCCGGCCGTGATCGCCACGACCAGCTCTTCCTCGGGCATGACCACCACGTGCTGCCCGCCGTTCCCGTGGCCCGCGACCTGGTGACGCTCACTGATGTCCACGTACCACTGGTAGCCGTACTTGAATGCGTCGCGGATGGTGATCCGCGGCCGCAGCATCTCCTGGATCCATTCACCCGGCACGATCCCCCGGCCGCCGTCGAGCACGAGCTGCCCGATGGCGGCCAGGTCGACAGGCCTCAACCGCACGCCGGCCGCGGCCATCGCCAGCCCGTCGTCGCCCTTCATCCACTGGAACTCGGTGACCCCGAGAGGCTCGAAGAGCGCGGTCGCGGCGTACTCCTCCAGCGGCCTGCCCGTTCCACGTGCGATGATCCCGCCGATCAGGGCGCTCGCACCGCCGGAGTACAGCCACCGCTTGCCCGCCTCCTCGACGACGGGCCGCTCCAGGACGTACCGGTAGCGGTCGGGGGCCAGCTCCATCGCGATCTCGCTGTTGGCCGGGCTCGTGTAGGGCGCGTCCTCGTTCCAGTCGAGCCCGAGGGTCATGGTGAGGGCGTGCTCGATGGTGAGATGAGCCCGCTCCGGATCTCCCACCAAATCCGGATATTGCGGGAACTGCTCCACCAATCCCGCGCCCGGCTCCGGCACCAGCCCCTCGCCGAGCGCGATGCCGTACAGCAGTCCCACGACGCTCTTGGACACGGACCGGATGTCGTGCAACGTGTCGCGGTCGAATTCGACATGCCCCAGTGACTCGCCGAGGCAGTGATCCACCCCGGCCCCGTAACGCTCGAGAACGACGTCCCCGCCCCGCATCACCACGAGCCCGTGGAAACCGGGCGCCTTGCCCGCCCGCAGCACCTCATCGACCCGCTCGGCCATTGTCGCCATCGTGCCCTCCTCAAAGTCGGCACATCCAGGCATACCGCCTCACACGATGTCAGGGTCAAGAAAGCAGCACAGCACGGCTATCAGGGCGCGGAGGCGGCGAGTGCGGCCAGCGCGAGCTTCCAGGCGTCCGGACGGTCACCTCCGGACAGGACCTGTACGCCGTCGGCCCGCAGCTCCGCCACTCTGCGCCGGAAGGGGATCCGCGCGGCGAGGGCGTCGTTGACGCAGGCCAGCACGACGACCGGGATGCCCAGCCCCGGCGCCTCGGCCAGCACTCCCAGGGCGTAGGTGTCGGAGATGCCCAGCGCGAACTTGTTGATCGTGTTGTACGTGGCGGGCGCGACGATGATCGCGTCGGCCCGGGGCGGTTTGGGCTCGGTCGGCTTGCGGTGGCGGCTGCGTACCGGGCGGCCTGTCTGCCGTTCCAGCGCGGGCACGTCGACGAAACCGAGCGCCGCAGGCGTGGCGACGACCTGCACGATCCAGCCCTCGTCCTGCGCCATGGTGACGAGCCGGCCCACCTCGGCGGCCGGCTCGGCCGCGCACACGATGACGTACAGGACCTTCCCCGTCGATTCGGTCACGGTTGTCAGAATGTCACGTCCAGGACTGAGAGTGCCCTGCGTACATCGACCATGTGACGGGGCCTCGACCGCCTGACCGCAGTGAGTCGAGATTTGTTGGAACAATTGGTAGAAATGCCCGTCCATTCCCAAAAAAATCAGCTAATACTGGAGGTACACACCTCAGGAGCACGCTCATGCGGAAGACCCCCCAACGCATGGCCGGGGAGGATGACCTAGCGCCGAGCCAGTTCCTCCAGCTCGCCGCGGTCGACTTCACCGGCGTCTACGCGGTCCACCTCGCCGCCAAAGAAGAGCGGCTGAAGATGACCAGGCTCGCGCTGAGCCTGCTGTCCGGTCCCTTCCTCGCGGCCGTCGCCCTGGCCAGCGCCAAGGTGGTCGACCCGCAGAGCCTGACGCAGTGGCAACGGGTGCCGTGGTACCTGTTCGCCATGATCACCGCGTTCGGCCTGCTCAGCGTGTTGCCGTTCCTGCGACTCATCGAAGCGGTCAACGCGCACGCCAGGACGGCGCGGGCGATCAACAACTTCCGCCTGCTGTACGCCACCAGGCTCAGGAACGCGCTCGACTGGAGCCCGAACCTGCCGATCGACCCGCGCTTCCCCGAGACGTACGCGCCGCTCGCCTGGCCGGGCATCAACGTCATGGTGCTCGCGACCGTCAACTCCACCTACTTGACCGTCGGCGTGACCGGCCTGAGCGCCCAGGAGCCGAACCTGCTCACGCTCATGACCGGCATCCTCGTCGTCGCGCTGCTCCACTACGCCGTCTATTACGTGCGCTGCAACGTGACCCGGCGCCGGCGACTGCCCCGCAACCCTTACGAGTTCCCGAATCTGGAGACCTGAATGCCCGGCCCAGCACAATGGGCGTCATGTGGGGAGGCGTGGATCTGGTTGATGCGCCACGTATGGTCGGCGGGCACCCTCGCCCTCGACGATCGTGGCCCGGTCATCGAGGGACCGCCGGTGCTGTTCGAGATCGCGCGGGTCAGCAGGAACGACCCGATCATCGAGCGGTACGGCGACCCGGACCGGCTGGCGCTCTACAGCAGGAAGTTCAGCGAGGACGCGATCGTGCCGCCGTTCAAGTACAGCTACCGGGCCAGGATCGGGAGCCAGCTGGGCTGGGCGGCCGACCTGCTGCGCGCGCGGCCGCACAGCAAGAGCGCGTGGATCTCGCTCACCATCCCGGGCGAGCCGTACGACGCGGTGCCGTGCCTGATCGGGCTGGCCTTCCGGATCAGGAACGACGCGCTGGTCATGACCGCGACGTTCCGTTCGCAGAACGCCTACACGAGCTACCTCAACTACGTGCCCCTCGCCGACCTCCAGGCCGGGATGGCCAGGAAACTGCGGCTGGAACGGGGCCCGATGCGGGTGTTCGTGGACGTGCCGCACGTCTACCTGGCCGACAGCACCCAGGTGCTCGAGGTCACGCGGCCCGCGCGGCCCCGGCGGCCGTGAGCGGCGCCGCGATGGCCTCCAGCCCCTTCCGCTCGGCCTTGACCCCGAGGAACAGCTCGACCAGCCCGCCGGCGATCATCACCAGGCCGCCGATCGAGAACGCCAGCGCCGTGTCGCCGGGAACGCCGCTCTCCACGAGCGAGGAGAAGACCAGCGGGCCCGCGATGCCGCCCGCGGCCGTGCCGATCGCGAAGAAGAACGCGATGGCCATCGCCCTGGTCTCCATCGGGAAGATCTCGCTCACGGTCAGGTACGCCGAGCTCGCCCCGGCCGAGGCCACGAACAGCACCACCGACCAGCACGCCGTCAGCGTGACGGCGGTGAGCATGCCCTCGTTGAACAGCCACGCCGTCCCGAGCAGCAGCAGCCCGGACCCGATGTACGTGGCCGAGATCATCGGGATCCTGCCGACGGTGTCGAAGAGGTGGCCGAGCAGCAGCGGCCCGAGGAAGTTCCCGATCGCGATCACCGCGAAGTAGTAGCCGGCGTGCGTGTCGATGTCGAAGAACGTGCTCAGGATCTGCGCGTATCCGAAGGTGATCGCGTTGTAGAGGAACGCCTGCCCGATGAAGAGCGACAGGCCGAGGACGGTGCGCTTGGGGTAGAGCGCGACCATCGTGTGCGCGATCCGCACGAACCCTATCGACTTGCGCTGGTGCGCGGTCATGGACTCCGCCGGCTCCGGCAGCTCCTTGCCGATCTGCCGCTCGATGTCGTCGACGAGCTCCTCGGCCTCCCGGTCCTTGCCGTGGATGAACAGCCAGCGCGGGCTCTCCGGCACGTGCCGGCGTACCAGCAGGATCGCCAGCCCCAGCACCACGCCGAGGCCGAACGCGACGCGCCAGCCGATGTTGACCGGCAGGTCGCTCAGCAGCGGCACGGTCAGCAGCGCGCCGCCGGCCGCTCCGAGCCAGTAGCTGCCGTTGATGATGATGTCGATGCGGCCCCGGTGCCGGCTCGGAATGAGCTCGTCGATGGCCGAGTTGATGGCGGCGTACTCGCCTCCGATGCCGAATCCCGTCATGAACCTGAACAGGAAGAACCACCACGCGCTGAACGAGAACGCGGTCAGCAGCGTGGCCGCCAGATAGACGACCAGGGTGATGATGAACAGCTTCTTCCTGCCGAACTTGTCGGTCAGCCATCCGAAGAACAGCGCACCTGAGCAGGCCCCCGCCACGTAAAGGGCGGCGGCCAGGCCCGCGACCTGCGCCTGGGTGATGTCCACGCCGCTGCCCGGCTTGGCGAGCTGCGCGGACAGGTTGCCCACGATGGTGACCTCGAGGCCGTCGAGTATCCAGACGGTGCCGAGACCGATGACGATCATCCAGTGCCAGCGGGACCAGGGGAGCCGGTCGAGCCGCGCGGGCACTTTCGTGCTTATCGTGCCGGTTTCCACGTCGCTCATGGAGAGATCCCGATACCCGGGACGAACGCCTTTACGCGCCCGGCTTCCTGGCCTCGACGATTCCCGTGCTGGACCATGGGCCGCCGTACCAGAACCGCCAGCCGGCGTCGCGCCGGCGCACGTCGACGACGCCGAGATCGCGTAGTGCGGCCTCGTAAGCGGGCGTGTGGCGGGAGTCCGCGATCAGCATCAGCCCGCCGGGGCGCAGCACGCGGTGCGCCTCACGAACCGCTCGTTGACGGCCCTCGGCGTCAGAGATGTCATGGATGGCCTGGCTCGACAGGACCACGTCGAACGCGCCGTCGCCGAACGGCAGGTCGCGCATGTCGCCCGTCACCAGCTCGACCCGCTCGGAGACGCCTTCCGCCTCGGCGTTCGCCCTGGTCACCGGCTCCGCGTTGCCCTGCCGAACCCGCGTGCGCCACAGGTCGACGCCGGTCGCCCTCCCCCTGTCCAGCCGCGTTGCCGCCATCAGCAGCACCGCTCCCCGCCCGCAGCCGAGGTCGAGCAGACGCTCGTCGCCGTCAAGGCGCCGCAGTTCCTCGGCCCAGACGGCGAACTTGCCGCGCCGCGTCGTGTAGAGGTAGCTGGCCGCGCTGGCCAGCGTGTAGAGCCCGCCGAACAGGAACGCGATCCCCGCCGCCAGGATGTCGAGCCGGAAGGAGACCACAGCCAGGGCCAGCAGCACGATCGCTCCTAAGAGCAAACCTGCCAGTGCCCATGGCGCGTCGAACCCATACTTGCCGTATCGCTTGCTCACGTTCACGTTGTATCTCAAGGGGGTCTTGGCCGGGACTTGACCGAACTCTTCCCTTTGCACCGTCAATCACGCACGTCCCATTACTAGGGTGACTTGGATGGGTTGGCAATTGGGGGTTTGACCAGGCATGACAGGGAAAGAGCCCAGAATCGGCCTGGGGGCGAGCATGGCACTGACTGTGGCATCAACCATGTTGTGGGGAGTCGCACATCTTGCCGTGGAGCGCCGCAAAACGGGTCTAGCGCTCATGTCGGCCTATGTCGTGATGCTGGGCTGCGTACTCACCGTGTTCACCGCTTTCAGCGTCAACCTCCTGTCGCTGGCCGTCCAGCCCTACTGGCTCACCTGGCTCACCATCGGCCTGATGATGATCGCGCTGGCCTGGACCGGCGTGATCGTCTGGTCCTTCCTCCTGGTGCGCCCACCGCGCTCGGACACCATCGGCCGCTTCCTCACCACGACGCTGACCGTCGCGCTCTGCGCGCTGATCCTGGCCCCGACGATCTACGCCGCCAGGGTCGCCCACTTGTCACGCGACGTCATGAACACCCTGTTCCCCACCATCAGCGGCTCCCCGATCCTGGCCGACGATCCGTGGAACGGCGCCGACCGGGTCAACTTCCTGCTCCTCGGTGCGGACTCGGCACCGGGCCGGCCCGGTGTGCGTACCGACAGCATGACCGTGGCCAGCGTGGACACCGACACCGGCGCGACGACCCTGTTCGGCCTGCCGCGCAACCTCCAGCGGGTCCCGCTCCCCGACGGCCCGGCCAGAGCCCGCTTTCCGTGGGGCTTCACCGGCAGCGGCCCCGACACCCCCGGTCTGCTCAATGAGGTCTTCCAGTACGCCGAGGACCACCCGGACATGGTGCCCGGCGTGGGGCGGGGCAAGCGCGGCCCGATCCTGCTCAAGCAGACCATCAGCGACATCCTCGACATCCCCGTGCCCTACTACGCCATGGTGGACATGAAGGGCTTCGCCGAGATCATCGACGCCATGGGAGGCGTGCGGGTCACCATCAGGGAGCCCATCGTGTACGGCCGCCACCGCGAGGGCCTCATCCCCGCCGGCACTCGCAAGCTCACCGGCGAGCAGGCCCTCTGGTACGGCCGCTCGCGCACCGACAGCGACGACTACGTCCGCATGGGCCGCCAGAAGTGCCTGCTCAACGCGGTCGCCAAGCAGGCCGACCCGATGACCGTGCTCAACAGCTTCGAGCGCCTGGCCGCGGCCACCAAGCGCGCCATCTCCACCGACATCCCGCAGGACCTCCTGCCGGCCATCGTGGACCTGGCGCACAAGGTGAAGGGCACCAGGATGCGCAGCCTCAACTTCGTGCCGCCGCTGATCGACACCGCCGACCCCGACTGGCACCTCATCCGGCGCGAGGTCGAGCAGGCCCTGGACGACCACCCGTCGGCCAGGTCCACCGCCGCCGCCCGGACGCCGGTGCCGAGCCAGGACGACCCCGTCCACCTGGACAGGATCTGCGGCTAGAGAGCTTCGACAGCCTCAGCTGAAGATCTCGTCGAGGTTGTCGGCGTAGTATTCGATGGCCCGCCGGTAGCCACCCGCCTTGTCCGACTCGGCGACCACCTTGAGCAACGTCGACACCGCCTCGCCGGACCGCCCGGTGTTGTGCAGCGCCATGGCCATGAACGTACGCAACGCCCCGTCCCCCGGAAACTCCTCGAGCCCTCGCCGGAACACCTCCAGCGCCTGCTCATAGCGCCCGAGGCCCCGAAGCGTGCTGCCGTACCCCGTGTACGCCCCCAGCCGGTGCGCGGCGCTGAGTCCGGCCTCCGCCAGCGCCGTCTCGTAGTAGGGCACCGCCTCGGTCTCCAGCCCGAGCAGGTCGTGCACCCAGGCCGTCTGATAAGCGACCTCGGCGTCGTCGGGATGCCGCCGCGCCAGATCGATCAGCAGCAGCCGCGCCTGCTCCGGCTCGCCCTCTTCACGCAACCGCACTGCCTGGGCCAATTCAGCATCACGCATGGATCAAGTATGGCATCATGGTGATCGATCCCAACGGAAACGATTTTCATCCTCAACAGGAGTTCCCGTGAGAGTGGCCTTCGTCGGCAAGGGCGGCAGCGGCAAGACGACGATGTCGGCGCTGTTCGCGAGACACGTGGCGAGCCAGGGCGGGCCGGTGGTCGCCATGGACGCCGACATCAACCAGCATCTGGCCCTGGTCCTGGGCCTCGACCGGCAGCCGGAGCCGCTCGGAGCCCATCTCATCGAGATCAAGGACCGCCTCCGCGGCAGCAACCCGCGCATCCCCTCCGCCGAGGTCATGGTCAAGACCACCCCGCCCGGCCGCGGGTCCACGCTGCTGAGCTTCGCCGACCTGGCCGCCGACCCGTTCGCCCTGACCACCCCCGAGGGCCTGAGCCTGCTGGCCACCGGCCCGTTCAGCGAGGACGACCTGGGCGTGGCCTGCTACCACTCGAAGGTCGGCGCGGTGGAGCTGCTGCTCAACCACCTGGTCGACGGCCCGGGCGAATACGTCGTGGTGGACATGACGGCTGGGGCCGACTCCTTCGCCTCGGGCCTGTTCACCCGCTTCGACCTGACCTTCCTCGTCGCCGAGCCGACCAGGCAGGGCGTGAGCGTCTACCGGCAATACCGCGAATACGCCGCCAAATACGACGTCGCGCTCGCTGTCGTCGGCAACAAGGTCCACAGTCCGGCCGACGTCGACTTCCTGCGCGAGCACGTGGGTGACGATCTGCTCGCCTGGATGGAGCACTCGGCCGCCGTCCGCGCCATGGAGCAGGGCCGCCACTTCACGCTCGACGATCTCGAGCCGGCCAACGCCGACGCGCTGCACCTGCTTCACAAGACCCTCGACGAGCAGGAGAAGGACTGGGAGCGCTTCGGCCGGCAGACCGTGGAGTTCCACCTGCGCAACGCCCGCGCGTGGGCCAACGAGCGGACCGGGTCCGACCTGGCCGAGCAGATAGACCCGGACTTCGTCTACGGCCCCTGACCACACGACTGTCCCCGCGAGGCATCTGGAGTGCTCACCATTTGCCACCTAGCGTCAGATTTGACCCCTTTCGAGAGGAGACAGCATGTCGCTGACCGTTCCGAACGATCTGCTCGACCAGGCCAAAGCCGGTGACGTGGACGACGCGGCGTTCATCGCGTGCGTCCGCGACTCCCTGCCCTACGCGTGGTCGCTGATCAACGAGCTGGTCAAGCAGCGTGAGCACAGCGGGGCCGAGTTCGCCGACAACCAGGTGCCGCCGCCATCCGAGGAAGCCCGCGGCCAGCTCCTGCGCTGCCTGGCGAGCGACGCCATGCGGGGCGCGCTGGAGCGCCACTTCGGCGTGCGGCTGGCCTTCCAGAACTGCCACCGGGTCGCCGTCTTCGACCCGGCGGCGACGAAGGCCCTGGCCGACTTCGTCACCCCGCGAGCCCAGATCCTCAACCAGGAACCGGAGCTGGTGGACTGCTGAAGCCCGCCCGGCGGGCCGGGCCGTCCGGCTCGCCGGGTCACCGGCGTACGAGCGGCAGCACCTCTGCCCCGAACCGCCGGATGTTCGCCACGGTCCGCCGATGGTCGCCCAGCCCCTCGACCATCAGGATGAGATGCCCGATCCCGGTGCGCTCCGCAGTACGCAGGATCGTCTCAGCGCAATGCTCAGCCGACCCGACCGGATGGATCCGCGTCAGCAGGTCCACATATTCACCGACATCGCGTGACGGCCGCGGCCGGCCGTCCACCGGCACGTATCCGGCCAATCCCGGCCCGAGCCACCGCGGCATCGACTCCTTGAGCTCACGCACCGCCTGCGCCGTGGAGTCGGCCACATAACCGACCGCCGCCGCCACATGCCCCTTCGCCGTCCCGCCGCGCGCCGCGTAGTCCGCCACCAGCGCGGCCTTCTCCTCGTCGCCGATGTGCATCCCCAGCAGCATCGGCAGCCCCCGCTCGGCCGCCAGCGCCACGGTGGGCTCCGAGGTGCACGCGACTATGGGCCGCAGCCGCGCCTCGGGCACCATCCTGACCTCCCTGAACCGGAAGAACTCCCCGTCGGCGCCGATCCGGCTCCCGGACAGGGCGCCGAGCAGGACGTCGAGCGACTCCCCGAACCCCCTCTCGAACCGCTCCACCCCGGTCCCGAACACCTCCAGGTCCACCCACGGCCCGCCCCTGCCCACCCCGAGGGTGAACCGCCCGCCGGACAGGTGGTGCAGCATGGCCGCCTGCTCGGCCAGCGCCACCGGGTGCTGGGTGGACAGCACGCTCACGGCCGTGCCGAGCCCGATCCGGCGCGTCCTGCCCGCGGCGACCGCGGCGAGGGTGATGGGGGACGGGCAGACGCCGTAGGACATGAAGTGATGCTCGGCGATCCACGCGTCGTCGAACCCGGCCTCCTCGGCCGCCACGATCAGCTCGACGGCGTCGGCCAGCACCTGCCCGGGCGCCTGGCCCGGGAACTGCGCCGCGACGACAAAGACCCCGATCCGCATTCACCCGATGATGGCCGATCGCCGCGGCACACGCCCACTGGACGCTCCCGCGGGCCCTGACGAGAAGTCGCCGTCATCCGAAGAGGCTGGCCTGCCCTTCACACGCGAGCGGGTCCCGGTGATGTTTGAGATGCCGCCATTGAGGCAGGTCATCAAGATAAGACCACGAGAGCCGGTGGTGCGGGGTGGGCCCCAGCCGCGCGAGCGCCTCCTGATGCGCGGGTGAGGGGTAGCCGGCGTTTTCGCCGAAGCCGTACTCATCGCATCCGATCGTCGCCATGTAGACGTCGCGCCGGACCTTGGCCAGGACGGAGGCGGCGGCGACCGAGATGCTCGCCGCGTCTCCCTTGACCTCCAGGCGCACCGGCCAGGGAGCACCGATGTAGTCATGCTTGCCGTCGAGGATCACAGCGTCCGGGCGTACCGGGAGGCACGCCAGCGCTCGCCTGGCCGCCCGGCGGAGGGCTTCCGTCATGCCGAGCGTGTCGATCTCGGCGTGGGTGGCCTCGCCGTATCCGACGCCGGTCACCCAGGTCGCAAGCTCGGCGGCCAGCGGCCCGCGCTTGGCGGCGGACACCTGCTTGGAGTCCGTCAGCCCTGGCGGCGGGTCGGACAGGTCGGTGACGACGGCGCAGACCGTGACGGGTCCCGCCCACGCTCCCCGGCCCACCTCGTCCACGCCCGCGACCGTGCGCGTGCTCGGTTGCGAGAGAAGGAGTCGCTCGATGTCGTACGTCGGCGCCATGACAGCAGACGCTATCGCCTCCGCGTCATTCCCCGAGGGGATCCTCAGCGTCCCGAGCCCGGCCCGCGGGGCGTACCGGGTCGAGGTCGGCGGCGATGTAGCGGGCGGCCACGTGGATGGCGCGCAGCGTCACCGACACCGACGGCCGGTGGACGCTGGAGCCGCGGGCGACGGCGGCCACGTCGCGCCCCACCGGGTTGCCGGGGAACTGGCGTACGGCGAGCCCGCGCACCCCTGCCGCCAGCGCGAGCGCGGGCACGGCGGCGATCCCGATGCCCTTGGCGACGAGCGAGAGAATCGTCCCCAGCCCTTCGAACTCCCACGGCGTCGGCCCGGTGCCGCCCACGTCGACCAGCAGCCGGTCGACCGCCAGCCGCGACGGCTCCCCGTCTGGCGTGGCCATCCACGGTTCGTCCCGCAGCTCGCGGAGGTCCAGCGGCACGTCCGGATCGGCCAGGCGGTGCTTGCGCGGCACGACGAGCACCAAGGGGTCGCGCAGCAGCGGGAACACCCGCAGACTTTCGCTGTCGCGCACCCGCCCGTACCAGTCGTCGACGAGCGCGATGTCCACCTCTCCCGACTGCACCTCCCGCATGCCCCGCCCGGACCGGCTCTGCCCCAGCCGGAGCGTCAGCTCGGTGTGGCGGCGCAGCGAACGCGCGACCGCCGGCGCGAAGGCCACCGCGGCCGTGGGGAAAGCGGTGACCACCACCCGCCCCGCGGGCGTCCCCGCTTGCGCGGACAGGTCGGACTCGGCCTCCTCGACCATCGACAGGATGCGCTCGGCGTGCGCGACCAGCCGGCGGCCCGCGTCGGTGAGCTCGGCGCTGCGCGCGGTCCTGTCGATGAGGGCCGTGCCGGTCTCCCGTTCGAGGGCCACGAGTTGCTGCGACACGGCCGACGGACTATAGCCAAGGGATGCGGCGGTCGCGGCGATGCTGCCACGCCGAGCAAACTCGCAGATCAGCACCAAACGTCGCAAATCGAGCATCGGACTTCCTTATGCCTACCCACAAAAAGCCTCGCTTGTGCTTATGCCTTTATCCAACCACCCTGGGAACGTGACAAACATGACTGTTACCTTGTCCGCCACTCTGGCGGCGAACGAAGACATCGAACGAAGACGACGCGCCGGGGAACGCGTGCTGCACCTGGCCTTCGGTGAGGCAGGGCTGCCCGTCCACCCGGCGCTGCGCGACAAGCTGGCCGCCGCATCAGAACGCAACGGCTACGGGCCGGTCGCGGGGGCGTCCGAGCTCAGGACGGCGGCGGCGGGCTACTGGACACGACGGGGGCTCACCACCGACCCCGAGCTGGTCGTCTGCGGGCCGGGCAGCAAGTCGCTGCTGTACGGCGTGCTCCTGGCGATCGGCGGCGACATCGTCCTGCCCATGCCCAGCTGGGTCAGCTACGCCGCGCAGGCCGACCTGATCGGCGCCCGCCCCATCCTGGTGCCCGCACCACCGGGAGAGGGCGGCGTGCCGAATCCGGACCTCGTGGCCGCCGAGGTGCGCCTGGCCAGGGCTCAGGGCAGGACCGTGAGCTCGGTGCTGGTGACGCTGCCCGACAACCCGACGGGCCGGCTCGCCACGCCGCAGTCGATCGCCCGTCTGGTGGACGTCGCCCGCGAGCTCGATCTGATGATCATCTCGGACGAGATCTACCGGGATCTGATGCACGATCCGGCCCTGCCGTACACCTCCCCGGCCGACCTCGCGCCCGAGCGCACGATCATCACCACCGGGCTGAGCAAGAGCCTGGCACTGGGCGGCTGGCGGATCGGCGTGGCCAGGCTGCCCGAGGGCGGGCACGCGCTGCGCAGGCGGCTGCTCGCGGTGGCCAGCGAGATCTGGTCGGCGCCCGCCGCTCCCGTGCAGGAGGCCGCGGCCTACGCCTTCAGCGAGCCCATAGAGCTGACCGAGCGCATCGCACTCAGCCGCCGGCTGCACGGGGTGCTCGCGCGGGCCGTACACGCGAGGTTCGCCGAGATCGGGGCACACGTGCTCATGCCGCAAGGCGGGTTCTATCTCTATCCCGACCTGAGCCATCTGCGGCTCGGCGGCTCCGCCGAGATCACCAAGATCCTGCTGGAGGAGCACGGCATCGGGGTCCTGCCCGGGCACGCCTTCGGCGACGACCCGTCGGCGGCCAGGGTCCGAGTGGCGGTCAGCCTCCTCTACGGAGAGACGACCCAGGAGCGGCTGGCCGCTCTGACCAGCCCCGATCCGCTCCGGCTCCCCTGGATCGCCGACAATCTCGACTATCTGTCAATGGGGCTGAAAGAGCTCTCGCTCACACGGCACGGCGCGGTGCGTGAACACCATCCCGCGCTCGTCCCGACGGCATGTCACAGTTAGGCGAATCTTTCCCCAAGACTCGGTTTGCCCTCCCACAAAAGGGACCTCTGACCTGCGGAAACACCCTGTCCGCAGAATCGGGGAAAAGATCTTCCCAACAGCATGGTTACGTGCGCGCCGACTTCCCCTCATCATGTGCTCATGCCCGCTCTTGTCACCCTGTCCGGGCGCTCCGTGCGCCTGGAACCTCTCAGCCTCGCGGTGGTCGATGACCTCGTCGCCGCGGCGAGTGAAGACCGCTCCACTTACGCCTTCACTCGCGTCCCGGATGGCCGGGACGAGATGGTCTCCTACGTGGAGGCCGCCATGGCTGAGCAGGCGGAGGGCCGCTCATTGCCCTTCGCCATCCGGTGGCTGAACACCGACCGCGTGGTCGGTGCCACCCGTCTCATGCACCTGGAGTACTGGCAGGGCCCCATGCCCTGGCCGCCGGGTGCACGTGGTCTGGTGGGCGACATTCCGTCCGTGGCGGACATCGGTTACACCTGGCTGGGCGCCTGCGCCCAGGGCACAGGGGTCAACCGGGAGAGCAAATACCTGATGCTCTCGCTCGCTTTCGAGACGTGGAACGTCCACCGCATCACCCTCAAGGCAGACGTACGCAACACCAGGTCCCGGGCCGCCATCGAGGCCCTCGGCGCACACTTCGACGGGGTGCGGCGAGCGGATAGCCGAGGCGCCGACAACACGGTCCGAGATACCGCGTTCTACTCGATCCTGAACTCCGAATGGCCGCTCGTACGCGAGCGACTGGCCATGCGGATGGGACTGGTCGAGGCAGCCTGAGAATCCGTCCACCAGATGGCCCCGCCCAACTTTCCGGGCGGGGCCTGTATTTTTCGCTGCCTTCATCGGCTCTACATGACACGCCCCCGCGGTGCGCCATGACCAGCCACCATGAAGCATCCAGGGGCAGGCTCAACACCTGATTAAAGGCGGATCAACAGCACGGTGATCCACCAAACCCGGATCTAGGTGACGAGCAACAATAGATCTATCATTTGGTAACAAATCGTTCCATTGGCTTGGAGACAGACGGCATGGCTGGTCAGAGCGTTGAGGGCGGGCTGCGGTTCGCCGTGCTCGGTCCTGTCCGCGCGTGGCATGATGGCCGGGAACTCGACCTGGGCACCCCGTTGCAGCGCTCGATACTCGGCATGTTGCTGCTGCGCGAGGGCCACGCGGTGACGCCCAACGAGATGATCGACGCGGTGTGGGGCGAGGAGGCACCGCCGCGCGCCCTGGGCGCGCTGCGCACCTACGTGTCCAGGCTCCGTACGGTGCTCGAACCCGACCGGCCCGCCCGCTCCCGCCCCGAGCTGCTGACCTCCATCGGCAGGGGCTACGCGCTGCGGCTGCCCGACGGCGCGCTCGACCTGACCCGGTTCGAACGCGGCATCCACGATGCCGAGGCCGCCCGCAAGGCGGGCCGCCTGGCGGACGCCGCCGCGGCCCTGCGGGCGGCGCTCTCGCTGTTCGAGGGCGAGCCGCTGGCCGGCGCCGTCGGCCCTTACGCCGAGCACCAGCGCGACCGGCTCATCGAACGCCGCATCAGCGTCATCGAGACGCTCATGGATGTGGACCTGGAGCTGGGCAACCACGCGAAGATCGTCTCCGAGCTGATCGCGATGACCGCCGACCACCCGCTGCGCGAGCGGCTGCGCGCCCAGCTCATGCTGGCCCTCTACCGGTGCGGGCGGCAGGGCGACGCGCTCAACGTGTTCACCGAGACGCGCGAGGCGCTGATCGACGAGCTGGGCATCGAGCCGGGGCCCGAGCTGGCCGCGCTGCACCAGCGCATCCTGACCGCCGACCCCACGCTCGCCGCCGCCGAGGTGCCCGCGGAGGAGCCGGCACCGGAGGAGGAGCAGCAGCAGCAGCCGCAGGCGCCCGAGCTGCCCAGACCCGCGCAGCTACCCGCCGCCGTCAACGACTTCACCGGCCGCAAGGAGCTGACCGTGCGGCTCCGTACGCTGCTGTCGGCCCAGTCGTCGGCCGAGGGCGTGCCGGTCGCGGCGATCTCCGGCATCGGCGGCGTCGGCAAGACCACGCTGGCCGTGCACGTCGCGCACGCGGCGGACGACCTGTTCCCCGACGGCCAGCTCTACGCCGACCTGCGCGGCTACACCGACGAGGCGACGGCACCCGAGTCGGCGCTCGGCGCGTTCCTGCGCGCGCTCGGCATCCCGCCGGACGTCATCCCCGAGGGGCTGCCAGAACGTTCCGCGCTCTACCGGTCGATTCTCGCCGACCGCCGCATCCTCGTGCTGCTGGACAACGCCCGCGATGCCGAACAGGTCAGCCCGCTGCTGCCCGGCTCGCCCGGGTGCGCCGCCATCGTCACCAGCCGGGGCAAGCTGGCTGATCTGCCCTCCGCCAAGCTCATCGACCTGGATGTGATGGAGCCGTACGAAGCGCTGTCGCTGTTCGCGTCGGTGGCCGGTCCTGAGCGGGTGGCCGCCGAGCACGGCGCGGCCATGGACGTCGTGGCCGCGTGCGGGTTCCTGCCGCTGGCGGTGCGGATCGTGGCGGCCAGGCTGGCCGCGCGGCCCTCGTGGACGGTCGAGTCGCTGGTGCCCAGGCTCGCCGACGAGCAGCGCCGCCTCGACGAGATGCGCGTGGGCAACTTGGCCGTCGAAGCCACCTTCGCGCTCGGGTACGGGCAGCTCGAAGCCGCCCAGGCCCGCGCGTTCCGGCTGCTCTCGCTGCCCAACGGGCCCGACATCTCCTCCGGCGCGGCGGCCGCCGTGCTGTCGATGAGCGCGTTCGAGGCCGAGGAGGTGCTGGAGTCGCTTGTCGACGCGAGCCTGCTGGAGGCACCCGCGCCCGGTCGCTACCGCTTCCACGACCTGCTCAAGCTGTTCGCCAGGCGGGCGCTGGAGAAGTCCGAGCGCCCGCAGGCCAGGACGCTGGCGCTGCGCCGGCTGCTCGGCTTCTACCTGGCCTCGGCCCAGTCCGCGCATCGGCTGGCCTACGAAGGCAGCATGATCGCGGCCAACCTCGTGGTGATCGGCAGCGGGCGCGCGTTCGGCTCCGCCGACGAGGCCGTCGCCTGGCTGATCGCGGAGGGCGACTCGCTGTTCGCGGTCATCAACCAGGCCGCCGTGGCGGCGCGTACCGGTGAGCAGTTGCTGCCCGCCGGCGACCTGCTGGTGGCGATGGAGCCGCTGCTGGAGTCCGGCACGCACACGCGCGAGTTCGACCAGAGCACCCGCGCCGTGCTGGCCGCCGCGCAGGCCATCAGCGACGCCGGGAGCGAGCTGCGATCCCGCTACGTGCTGGGCCGCGTGCTGTTCGCCGGCAACCGGCTGCGGGAGGCCGAGGAGCAATTCAGGCGCGTGCACGAGCTGTCGCAGGCGCGCCAGGAAAAGGTCGTCACCGGCGAGGTGCTCAACGCCCTGGCCGTCGTCGTCGGCCGACAGCGCCGCCACACCGAGGCCCTGGCCTGGTTCGACGCGGCGATGGGCTTCTACCGCGAGAACGGCGTGCCGGCCGGCGAGGCGCTGGTCCTCAGCTACTCGGCCCGCGACCACCTCGGCCTCGGCCGTCCTGAGGACGCCATCGCGGCCGCGGAGAAGGGCCTGGCCATCTTCACCGAGATCAGCAGCGGCGCCGGCACCGCGCGCGCCCGCTACCACCTGGGCATCGTCCTGTCCCGGGTCGGCCGCCTCACCGAGGCCGTCCACCACCACGCCGAGTGCCTCGCCTATTTCCGGGCCGGCAAGCAGCGGGTCTGGGAGCAGCGGGTGTGCTCCAGGCTGGCCGAGACCTTCATCGCGGCCGAGCGCTACCCCGACGCCGTACGCCACGCCGAGCAGGCCCTGGTCGTCTCCCGCGACATCGGCCACCCTTACGGCGAGGCGCTGTCGCTCACCGTGCTCGGCAAGGCGCTGCGCGGTCTCGGCAGCGTGACGCGGAGCGTGGACTGCCTACGGCAGGCTTTCGAGATCTTCTCCAGGCTCGGCGCGCCCGAGGCCAATGACCTCAAAGTCCTGCTCGACGGCATCCCCGACACCGAGCCCGCCACCGGGACCATCGTCGAGTCCTGAGTACAACTCGTCGTCCAGACGTGTCATCCACACGTGGTTGATCAAGGTTCCTCGATTTGACTTGGGGACGGACCGGGCGTCGGCTGCCCCCACCAGCGATGGGCAGCCTTGGCCGCACAACCCATCCCGGCTCCAGATCACTTGGCTGATCAGCGGCGCTGTCCTTCGGGAGTTCACGGTTATGAGCCCGGCCGGTCATCTTCGCCACCACGCTTCGCTAGGGGGCCCGGTTGTCCGGATGCTCCGCGTGGCGGCTAGCCGCCTCACATAGACGACCGGCCGGACCTGACACGGCCCTCGAACCCCCCAGGTCCGTGTCCTGTCCTAAAGCCTCCACCCGAGGTGTCAACGTCGAATCAACAGCCAATCAAAGGAGGAAGTAACCCTCGGCGATGAGCGGCCTGACCGCGTCGGAGTCGGGGATCTCGCCGTCGCCGACCAACTCGGCGATCACGTTGAGCAGCGGGCCGAGCGCCAACTGGCCGTCGCACACCCCGGCCAGCGCGGCCTCCACGGTGCCGACCTCCCTGCTGCGGCGCAGGCCCTGCGTCTGCCGCAGGACGATGCGGATGGGATCCTCCGCACCCGGCAGGCCGATCCGCTCGTCGAGCAGTCCATCGGCGGTACGCAGCAGCGCGGCGTCGAGCCCCTGGGCGCGGTGCGCGGTGGCGATCGAGTCGAGCACGGAGTCCACGTAGTCGCCGACCGGGAGCGAGACCTGGTGCGCGAGGTGCTCGACGCGGACGACCGGGTCGAGCGTGCCGGAATTGCGCATGGTGATCCAGCCGAAGCCGATGCCCTCGACCTTGCGCTCGTCGAACCACGCCAGCCAGCGGTCATAGAGCTCGGCATAGCGCGAGGTGCCGTGCTCGGCCGCGTCCCTGAGCCAGAGCTCGACGTATTCGGCGGGGTCCTGCACGTCGCGCTGGACGACCCAGGCGTCGCAGCCGGTCTCGCGCAGCCAGCCGCCGACCCGGTCGTGCCAGTCCTCGCCCTCGACGTGCAGCCAGTTGGCCAGGAAGTGGGCCTGGCCGCCGGGGCTGAGGTAGCGGGGCGTCCGGCGTACGAGGTCGCGGCAGAAACCGTCGCCGTCGTCGCCCGATTCGCGATAGGTCAGCTGCTGCTCGCGCCTGGGGGCGATGACGAACGGCGGGTTGCTCACGATCAGGTCGAACAGCTCGTCCTCGACCGGCTCGAACATGGCGCCCGTCCGCGCGTCCACGCCGGAGACGCCCGACAGCTCCCAGCTCAGTCTGGCGAGCTCCACGGCGCGGGGGTTGAGGTCGGTGGCGACGATGTGCTCAGCCCGGCCGGACAGGTGCAGCACCTGGACCCCGCAGCCGGTGCCCAGGTCGAGCGCGCGCCGGACCGGGCGGAGGGTGGCGAGCTGGGCCAGGTTGGCCGAGGCGCCGCCGGCGCCCACCACGTGGTCGGTCCGCAGGGCCGGGTCGCCGGGCCGTACTTTGCGGTCGGAGACGAGGTAGCCGCCGGTCTCCCACGGCTGGAGGTGGACGGTCGCGCTGACCTGGTCGCCGTCGGCCGCGACCAGGCCCGAGTCGAGGATCTCCGGCGCGACGTCCTTGGCGGGGACGGGCACGCCCAGCCACCACAACCTGATCAACGTCGCCAGCGGATCGCCGTCCGCGGTCGCGCGCAGGGCCGGGACCAGCTCCTCGCGGGCCAGGGCCGACGCGGCCATGCTCCCTAGCCGATCGCGTACGCCGTCGATGGTGTAACCGGTCTCCAGGAGGTGATGGCGCAGTCGTTCCACAAAGCCCATCCTTTCACCCGGGATCGCACGCATGATCCGATACCCACAGTGCCCATACTGTTACTTGAGTACCCAAGTGTTCTGCAAGCGCCGGACAAGTGGGGCGCGGTATCTCTAGGGATGCCAGCACGTCATCCGAGGAGTGGACCCCATGCTGATCCCCTGCTTGGCCTGCGAGTCCCGCTTCGGACCCGAGGAATACTTCAGCGCCTGCACCGACTACAACCGCGGCATGGACCTGGTGTCATGGACCTGCCCGCGCTGCGGCAACCGCGACGATCTCCGCGTGCTGCCCGGCGAGCTGGGGTTCGGCTACCCGCATCGGGGCAGATTCGACGTGCACGACCGGGTCCGCGTGCCCGGACTACGCAGGCACCGCGGCGACCTGCGCCTGGACATCTCGCTCGACAGGGCGAGCTGGCGGGTGCCCACCCGGCTCCGCCAACCGGCCTGACCGCGCGCTACGCGGTTTCGGCGACCGGCGTGATCAGGTTGTGGGCGTACGCGGGATCCTCGCCGCGCAGCAGCCGCGCGATGTCCGCCACGAGCGCCTCCGCGAGCTCCTCCCTGCTCTCCCCCGTGGCCTCGCCCAGGCGCGGCGTCAGCACCACGTTCGGCAACCCGATCAGAGGATGGGACGGGTCGAGCCACTCGCCCTCGAAGTGGTCGAGCCCCGCGCCGCCCACCTGGCCCCGGCGCACCGCGTCGACCAGCGCCGTCAGGTCGTGCAGCGCGCCGCGCGAGGTGTTGAGGTAGATCGCTCCCGTGCGCATCGCGCCGAACTCGGCGTACCCGAACATGCCCCTGGTCTCCGCGGTCAGCGGCACGTGCAGCGACACGACATCCGACTCCGCCAGCAGCGCCGGCAGGGTGTGGGTGGCCTCTGGCACGTACGGGTCGCAGACGATCACCCGCATGCCGAGACCTTCACAGCGCCAGCGCATGGCCCTGCCGACGCTGCCGAGCCCGACGATGCCGAGCGTTCTGCCGGTGAGCCGGCGGCCGCGATGGCGCTGCGCCGGCGGCACCTTGTGGGCTTCTCCCTTGCGTACCTCTCTGTCGGCCGTGACCACGTGCCGGCTGACCGCGAACATCAACGCGAGCGTCAGCTCGGCGACCGCCTCGGGGTCGCGGTGGCGGGCATGCAGGACGCGTACGCCGCGCGCGGCGGCCAGAGCCAGATCCACGCACGTGGGCGGGCCCATGACGGCCACGACATCCAGCGGAAGTTCGAGGACGGACGCGCGTACCTGGTCGCCGTCGGTGACGAGCACGGTCGCGCCGGTCTCGACGACCAGGTCGGCGAGTTGCTCGTCGGTGAAGCCGAAGCTCGGGCGCTCCGGGACCGCGGCCGGCTCGGCCACCTCGCTCAACCGGGCGAGCGCGCTCTCCGGCAAGGTGGGCAGTACCAGCGCCCGGGGTCGACTCACATCCAGGACAATAACACCACAGACCGTACTCGGATCATCGCTCCCCGCACTGGCACGCCGTCACTCCGGGCGCTGGCGGAGGCTTTGCCAGGCGGCCTCGCCCAGGTCCTTGATCTCCTCCTCCGTGGGCGTGTGCGCCCCCGCGAACCACAACCGGCACATCTCCTGCGCGGGCCCCAGCCACAGCACGTAGCACATGGTGGCGTGGACCGGCCGGAGCAGGCCGTTCTTCATGTGCGGCCGCCACCAGTCGGACACCTGGCGGAAGAACGCGCGCCGCGCCTCGGCCACCTCCGCGCCCCCGGGTTCCTGCTTGCGCGGCGGCCGCTCGCTGATCAGCAGCCTGGCCCGCTCCGGGTGCTCGCCCGCCCACCGCATGTGGAAGGCCACGACGGCTTGGATGCCGTCGCGCGCCTCCTGGTGGCTGACCAGCTCGGCGAGGAAGGCGGATTGGTACGCGGTGAGGATCTCGGCGTACAGCACGCCGAAGACGTGCTCTTTGCTGGCGAAGTGGTGATAGAAGCTGCCGACGCTTACGCCGCTCTCCTCACGGAGGCTGGCCAGCGTCGTGGCCGACACTCCGTCCTGGCTGAAGCGTCGGAGGGCGCCCTCGATGATGCGGGTCCGTCCGTCGCGTCCGTTCTTGGCACTCTTCACGCTGTCAATGGTGTGGCACCAGAACGTTGTTCCGCAAATGGCAGGGCGCCGTCGATCATAGCGGTCACCTCAACAGATCCGGAAGAGACCTTCATCGATGCGTCCGGCCACTGCCGGCGGATGAGCCTCAGCGCCCGCCGGTTCTCCCCCAGGACGTCCATTCCCACGGTCCTCGCGCCCCGTACGGCGGCCCTGAGCAGCAGCGTGTCGATCAGCCTCGGCCCGAGCCCGAACCCCTGCCACCGATCCGCCACCACCACGGCGATCTCCACGTCGGTGCAGCCGCCCCTGTAGCTCATGGCGTGACCGACGATCTCACCTCCGGCGGTCGTCGCCACGAGCGCGTCGCGGTGTTCGTCCACCGTGAGCAGTGTGCGCACCAGACCGGCGGCCGGCGTGGTGATGCCGGTGAAGAAGCGCAGCGTCTGCGTGTGCAGCGACAGCCCGATCAGGAAACGCCTGATCCGTTCCTCGTCGTCTGGACGGGCCGGGCGCATCTGAGTTCGTTGCATAGACTCAGCGTGCCCGTCCAGATCTGAGTCTGTCAATTGAACTCAGGTATGATGAAGAAATGAACCTGCCTTTCCGGGTGGACAATTGCTCGATCGAGCGCACCCTGGACATCGTCGGGGAGAAGTGGACCTTCCTGGTGCTGCGTGAGGCGTTCAGCGGCGTGCGGAGATTCGCCGACATGCAGGCGATCACCGGTGCCCCCCGCCAGGTGCTCAGCGCGCGCCTGGCCCGGCTGGTCGACGAAGGACTGCTGCGGAAGGTGCCGTACCGCGAGCCCGGGCAGCGGCAGCGCGACGAATACCGGCTCACGGACAAGGGCCGCGACCTCTATCCCCTGCTGGTCGCGCTCATGCACTGGGGCGACAAATACCTGACCGGCGAGGACGGCCCGCCCGTGGCGCTCACACATCGCGACTGCGGCGCTCCCATCGAGCAGTTCTTCCGCTGCGCCGAGGGCCACGAAGTGCCGGGCCCGCGCGAGGTGACCCCGGTGCCGGGCACGGGCGGCCAGCTCAGGAGCGCCTGAGCCGCGTGCGGGGGCACTGGTGCCGGTGCCTAATCTGGAGAGCGTGTACCGGTTCCTTCTGACGCCTCGATGGCTCGCGCTCCACCTGGTAGTGCTGCTGGTCATCCCCGCCTTCGTGTTCCTGGGGCGGTGGCAGTTCGGGCGTTTCGAGGAACGGTCGGCCAACAGCTCCCTGGTCACCGCCAACATCGAGGCCGCGCCGGTGCCGCTGGAGCGGCTCGCCGCACCCGGACAGCAGATCCGCGAGGACGACCGGTTCAGGAGGGTGACGGTCGCCGGCACGTACGACCCGTCCCACGCCCTCCTCGTACGCCGCCGCCCCCAGGACGGCCGCCCCGGCTTCTACGTCCTGACCCCGCTCGTCACCGGCGACGGCACCGCCGTCATCGTGAACCGCGGCTGGGTCAAAGCGGGCGCCACCGCCGACACCCCGCCCGAAGTGCCTCCCCCGGCCACCGGTCAGGTAACTGTCACCGGGCGGCTACGGCCCAGCGAGACCGAGGAGTCCAGCGGGATCAAGGAGCGGCCGGGGCTGCCGCCGGGACAGGTGCTCCTGATCAACGCCGACGCGATCGGGAAGCGGCTGCCGTACCGGCTCGTGGGCGGGTACGTCGAGCTGATCGAGCAGCAGCCCGAGCCCGCCGCGGCGCCGGAGCCGGTGCCCGAGCCCGACGTGGGCGCGGGAGGCGGGCTCAACCTGGCCTACGGAGTCCAGTGGTGGCTGTTCATCGGGATCGCGATCGGCGGCTGGATCCTGCTCATCCGGCGCGAGATCGCCGAGCGAAAAGCCGGGAAACCCGCCCCCGTGGTCGAGGAGGCGGGCGCCCCGTCAAACTAGGGGGGTGATCCGCCACATTGAGTTCAGTAATCTCTGCAACTTCCGCGACGTGGGTGGATATGCCGCCGAAGACGGGCGCACCCTCCAGTGGCAGCGGCTCTACCGCGCCGACTCGCTCGGCTGGCTGGCCGGGGACGATCTCACGGCCTTCCGCGCGCTGCGCGTACGTACCGTCATCGACCTGCGGCATCCGGCCGAGGTCGAGAAGGCGGGCCGGGTCCCCGAGGCCGAGGGGCAGCGCTACCACAACCTGCCCATCGAGGGCCGCCGCTGGAACACCACCCCCTACCGCGAGGAGCTGGGCGTCGGGCGCTATCTGGCCAACCGCTACCTGGAGGTGAGCGAGGACGGCGTGGAGAACCTCAGGACGGCGCTGGAGACGATCGCGAACGCCGACAACGCCCCGGTCGTCATCCACTGCGCGGCGGGCAAGGACCGCACCGGGATCCTGACCGCGCTGGTCCTGTCGCTGGCGGGCGTGAGCGAGGACGACATCGTGGCGGACTACGCGCTCACCGGCCTGGCCACCGAGCGCTTCATCGCCGACTGGCGCAGGCGCCATCCGGACACGCCCATGTGGCCGGGATTCGGGCTGGCGCCCGCCGAGGCCATGCGACTCTTCCTCACCGACCTGTCGCACCGGCACGGCTCGATCGAGACGTACGTCACACAGGTGCTTCAGGTCTCGCCCGCCACCATCGGGGATTTACGCGACCATCTCCTGACTAAAGGGATCTCGCAGGGGTAGAGGGCTTCCGGCGTGCCCGGGGCCGCCGCCATCCCCCTCCCGGCGGTTCCGGGTTCGAAGGGTTGGAGACCCAACGGATACGTCGCAGCTTGTTCGACGTTATCCCGCCGTCGTACGGTTACGTGCGTGACTACGCCGCTTCTCCCCGACCCAGATCCCAGGCGGCGCGACTATGTGATCATTTCCGCCGACGATCACTTGATCGAGCCTCCCGACCTTTTCGAAGACCGGTTGCCGGAGAAATATGCCGAGGTCGCGCCCAAGGTCGTGGAGACGGAGGCGGGTCACCAAGTCTGGCGCTACGGCGGGGCCACCTACCCGTGTGCCGGCATCGACGTGGGCGCCGGGCTGCCCCGCGAGCAATGGACGCTGGATCCGGTCAGGTTCGAGCACATGCGCCCCGGCTGCCACGACATCGAGGCCCGCATCAGCGACATGGACGTGGCCGGCATCTGGGCCGCGCTGTGCTTCCCCGGCATGCTGGCCGGGCAGGCCGGGATGCCCTTCGCCAGGACCCGCGACCAAGAGCTCGGCCTGGCCCTCGTCAGAGCCTGGAACGACTGGCACATCGACGTCTGGGCGGGCACCTACCCTGAGCGCATCATCGGCCTGCAGCTTCCCTGGCTGCCCGATCCCGACGCGGCCGCCAAGGAGATCCGGGCCAACGCCGCCCGCGGCTTCAAGGCCGTCGTGTTCCCCGAGTTCCCGACCCGGCTGCGACTGCCGTCGATCCACACAGGACACTGGGATCCGTTCTTCGCCGCCTGCGAGGAGACCGGCACCGTCGTCGCGCTGCACGCCGGCGACTCATCCTGGTCTCCCGTGCCGTCTCCCGACACGCCCATCGAGGCGATCACCACGCTGATGCCGACCAGCGCCATGTTCGCCTGCGCCGACTGGCTCTGGTCAGGGCTGCCGCTGCGCTTCCCCGCGCTGCGCATCCTCATCGTCGAGGGCGGCGTGGGCTGGTTGCCGATGCTGGCCGAGCGCGCCGACTACGCCCTCGACCACCCGGTCGCCGGCGAGGCGGAGTGGGAAGGCGGGCTCAAGCCCAGCGAGGTGCTGCGCCGCAACTTCTTCTTCGGCACGCTCGACGACCACGCGCTGTCAGGAGTGCGGCTCGCGGTCGGGCTCGACCACGTGCTGCAGGAGAGCGGCTACCCGCACTCCGACTCGACCTGGCCGGACACGCAGAAATCGGTGGCCCGCAACCTCGGCAGCCTCCCGCCCGCCGACATCGCCAGGGTCGCGTACGGCAACGCGGCGCGCCTGTTCGGGCACCCGCTGCCGTCCCGCGCCTGGCTGCGAATGGAGGAGATCTAGCCCTCGTTCTCGAGGAGCCTGCCCTGGATGACGGTGCGCTCGTGCTCGACGTAACGCCCGCTCTCGCCGAGCAGCGTGCCGATCAGCCACAGGAACACCCCGAAGTCGTCGGCCACGCCGATCAACATCAGGAAGTCGGGCACGACGTCGATCGGCGACAGGATGTAGACCACGCCGAGGCCCAGCAGCGCGAGCCTGCCCCTGCTTCCGTACCGGCCGCTCATGATCGCGCCCAGCATGCGCGGGATCGCCCGCACCCTGGTCATCAAGCCCGGCGAGCCGGGCTTGGTCACCTCTCGGTAGGTCCGCCACGCCGCCGCTGCCCGTGCTGGCTTAGCCATCATGCACTCCCCCTTACCCTCGGCTCTCACGACATAACGCGTCACCCAGGTGAGAGGTTCCTGGCGATCAGCGCATCGCCGCGTGCTCGAACGGGGCGGCCTGCTCGAGCTGCGCCGCCACCCTGATCAGCAGGTCCTCCCGGCCGGTCGCGGCGACGAGCTGCACGCCCACCGGCAGTCCCGCCGCGTTCCGGTGCAGCGGCAGCGAGACGGCGGGCTGCCCGGTCGCGTTGACCGGCGAGGTGTACGAGACGGCGTGCGCGGTCCTGCCGAAGGCGATGCTGAGGTCCTCGGGCGGGATCCAGCCCAGCGGGAACGGCTCCACGCCCAGCGACGGCATCAGCAGCAGGTCGTGGCCCGCGCTCCACCAGGCGGCCACGCGCCGGCGGAAGCCGTCCATCCACTGGGTGGCCTGGATGTGCTCGACCGCGCTGTGCCCGCTTCCGGTCCTGACCATGGCGGCGTTGCGCGGCTCCAGCTCCTCCGGTTCGACGGGCTTGCCGCGGACCTCGCCCAAGCTCGCGACCTGCGCGGCGAGGTTGTTGGCCACGATGGCGCCGAAATGCCGGGGAAAGTCGGGGTCGCCGAGCGCTTCGGGGCCGCCGGGCACGACGTCGTGGCCGAGCGACTCCAGCAGCGCCGCGGCCCTGGTGACGGCCTCGGTCACTGCGGGCACGGCAGGCACGTCGCCTCTCGGGTGCGTGGCGAGGTACCCGATCCGCAACCGCCCAGGATCCCGGCCGACCTCGGCGGCCAGCGG
This sequence comes from Nonomuraea sp. H19, assembly GCF_052068215.1. Taxonomy (NCBI): domain Bacteria; kingdom Bacillati; phylum Actinomycetota; class Actinomycetes; order Streptosporangiales; family Streptosporangiaceae; genus Nonomuraea; species Nonomuraea sp. H19. The sequence goes on from NZ_JBQHCV010000002.1 coordinate 196,037, forward strand.
CCCGGGCAGCGCGGGGGCGTCGTACGGGTCGCCGGGCTGGAAGCCGGAGACGACGTCGAGCGCCGCCGCGGTGTCGCGTACGGTCCTGGTGACGAACCCCGGGCACGAGAACCCGCTCCACCCCTCCCCCATCGTGGGCCCCAGGCTGACCCGCCCGCGCGACGGTTTGAGCCCCACAAGCCCGCACAGGGACGCGGGGATGCGGATGGAGCCGCCGCCGTCGCTGGCGGTGGCCAGCGCGACCATCCCCGCCGCCACCGCCGCGGCCGAGCCCCCGCTGGACCCGCCCGCCGAGTACGCCGTGTCGTACGGATTGCGCGTCGGCCCGAACGCCACCGGCTCCGTGGTGATCGTGCTGCCGAACTCGGGGGTGTTCGTCCGCCCGAGCACGACGAATCCGGCCTCGCGCAGTTTCGTGACGCCGTACCCGTCCTCGGTGACCTCGACGCCCTCCCGTACGTTGGAGCCCGCGCTGTACGGCTCGCCCGCCTGCCGCCAGCCGAGATCCTTGAGCAGGATCGGCACGCCCGCGAAGGGAGCCCCGGCGGGGATGGCGTCGACCTCGGCGAGCGCGCGCTCGAAGCGGCGATGGACCACCGCGTTGAGATCGACGTCATGAGCCTCGATGGCGGCGATCGCGGCCTCGGCCAGCTCGCGCGCCGTCACCTGCCCGTCCCGCACGGCCTGCGCCTGCCCGACCGCGTCCAGCCTCAGTAAATCGCGCATGTGCTACTCCCTCGGAGCCAGGTCCCGCACGGCCTGCTCGATCGGGACGTCGCCGACCGGGATGGGGGCGAGGACGGGGGTGTCGAGGCCGTTGTCCACGTACTGCTGGATCCTGGCCCGGCAGGTGGCCGCGTCGCCGTGCACGATCAGCGCGTCCACCACCTCGTCGGGGATGGCCTTGAGCGCGGCCTGCCGGTCGCCGGCCGCCCACGCCTCGTGCATGGGCCGCAGCACCTCACCCCGGCCCAGCCAGTCGTGGAACGCCGCGTACACCGGGACGGTCAGGTAGCCGGCGAGCATCCTTCTGGCCAGCTCGCGTACCTTCCCGGCGTCCTCGCTCACGCATACGAACAGGCGGGCGATCAGCTCGGTGTCCGGGCCGATCTCGGCGCGTACCCGGTGGACGTCCTCGGGCGAGAGCCAGTTCGTGATCGCGCCGTCGGCCTCCGCGGCGGCCAGGCGCAGCATCCGGGGGCGCAGCGCGGCCAGCACGATCTTCGGCGGGACCTCCGGCGCCCGCTCCAGCTTGAACCCTTTGATCTCGAACGTCTCGTACTTCTCCGAGACCTTCTCCCCGGCCAGCGCCCTCTTCAGGAAGCGCAGGGTGTCGCGGGTGCGCGCGTACGGCTTGGCGAACTCCCCCGCGTTCCACCGCTCCACGATCGCCGGCGAGGACGCGCCGATGCCCAGCACGAACCGCCCGGGCGCCACGTCGGCCAGCGTGGCCGCGGACATGGCCAGCAGCCCCGGGCCGCGCGTCGAGACCGGCACGATGGCGCTGCCCAGCCTGATCCCCGGCGCCCACTGCGCGGCCAGGGCGAGCGGCGTGAAACCGTCGTTCCCGTTGACTTCAGCCGACCACGCGTCCGTGTAACCGAGCGCGGGCAGCTCCGCGATCAGCTCCTGGGACCTCGACAGCGACCGGTCGTGGAAGGGGATCGTCATACCCCAGTTCTGACTCACGCTCCGACCCTAGGCGCAAACTCCGCTCGTACCAACCGGGCGGTATGTCGCCCTAGGCCCGCAGTTCGTGGACCGCCGCGATGAAGTCCTTCGTGATCCCCCGCAACCCGGGCAAATGGGACAGCCCGACCAGCCGGTCCACGAGCGGCACCGTGACGTCGATCAGCCGGTGCGTACGCACGCAGCCCGGCGAGGTGTCGTGCACCCAGAACAGCACCATGCCCATGGACAGCAGCCAGAGCAGCTCGGGCAGTTCCTCGCGCAGTTCGGCGTTCATGCGGTCACGCGAGCCGTCGACGACCTGGCGGTAGATGGCGATGGACGCCTCCCTGGCCGGGGACGACTGCTTGCTGAACGGGCTCAGGGGGTTCGTCGGCTCGGCCGCGTGCTTGAAGAACTTCACGGCGAACTCGTGGTACGGCTCGGAAACGCGGACCCACTCGCGCAGCACCCCGCTCAGCCTGGCCGCGAACGACGTCTCGGTGGCCAGGAACTCCCTGCAGGCCTCCTCGTGCTCGGCCTGGGCGCGGTCGTAGTACGCCTGGATCAACGCCTCCTTGCTCTCGAAGTAGTAGTAGGCGTTGCCCACGGACACCCCGGCCTCGGCGGCGATGGCGCGCATCGTGGTCGCGTCGAAGCCGCGCTCCTTGAACAGGCGCAAGGCCGTCTCGACGATGACCTCGCGGGTGCTCTCCGATCCTCGGTTTCGGGCTTCGGACACGTTCGTCACTTTACGTCGGGAAACGAGGTTAAGTCATGAAACCTAACGGTGATCACCGCCACAAGGCAAAGTTGCACCTGCGGCACGAGTTATCTCCTGTGAATGGTGGGATTGTCGTTTGTGGCGGAAGGGCTATTTCCGCGAAAAGGCATCGACATGTGGATACGTGGACCAGTGCGTCTCACTGTAGTCGCACTCCTCGGCATTGAGATCACCATAATCGCGCTGGCCTCGGCCGCCTCCGCCGCCACCCACCCCGAAGGGGCGCCGGCGCCGAGCAGCCTGTACAAGCCCCGTGGGCCGGCGCAGGCCATGATGGGGCGGCTCACGGACGCGTACGCCGTGGGCCCGCGAATCACCAGTACGTGGGCTTTCGAGCGCCTGGTCGAGGCGCAGGAGCACCTGTGGCGAATGCGCGACTGGCCGCCGTACGGTGGCGCACGGCGTTCGGATGACCTGCGGGTGCCGCAGGATGTCCGTGCACGGCCTGCGGGCTTCCAGGACACGGCTCAGCCGCGCTCTGAGGCGTCCCACGCGGCCGTGGGGCGTGCGGAGGCGCCCATGGCGGCCATGGCCCAGGCGGAGGCGCCACAGGCGGGGCCTCAGGACAGCACGTCAGCCCAGGCACAACCTCAGGCCGACGCTCCGGCCCAGGCACAGCCTCAGACCGACGTCCCGACCCAGGCGCGCTCTCAGGCCGATACGACAGCCCAAGCACAACCTCAGGCCGGCACGCTGGCGCAACCTCAGGCCGACACGCCGGCGCAGGCACAGCCTCAGACCGACGTGCCGACCCAGGTGCAGCCTCAGACCGACGTGCCGACCCAGGCGCAGCCTCGGGCCGGCACGGCGGCCCGGGTGCGGTCTCAGAGCAAGCTGGACCGCACCCGGACCCGGGCGGCGACGGCCAAGGTCATGAGGAGTCCCGCGCGTACCGGTGTGGCGAAAATGCCCCGTGCCCGGTCACACAAGACGCACCGGCGCGCACAGGTGGATCTGGAACGCGTCATGCCCCGGCAGGCCGCCGTACGCATGTCACATGCCACGGCGACCGGCTGGCTGAAGAGCGCGGGCCTGCGGACCCGGTCGACCGGCAACTGCACGAGCAAGCACATGCAGCACTGCACCTCGCTGGACTCCGTGCGGACCGGCACGATCGCCCGGGTCATCGAGCTGAAGCGCCAGAGCCACTGCCCCATCATGGTCACGGGGGGTACGGAGGAAGGCCACGCGCCTGGCGTATACAGCCACGGCAACGGCTACAAGCTGGACATCAGCCACAACGCCTGCATCGACCGCTACATCATGAAAAATCATGACAAGGCCGGGGTACGCAGCGACGGCGCCCCGCTCTACCGCTCATCCTCAGGCACGACGTTCGCCGACGAGAGCGACCACTGGGACATCCTGTTCCGGTGACAGAACCACATGAGAAGTGGACGCCGCGCGGACCGCGCGACGCCCACCCTCATGAAGCCGCTAGAACTCGGCGGCAACCAGCTCGGCGATCTCCGCCGCGTTGAGCGCGGCGCCCTTGCGCAGGTTGTCGCCGCACACGAACAGGTCGAGCGTGTTGGGGAAGTCGATCGCCTGGCGGATGCGCCCGACGTAGGTCGGGTCGGTGCCGACCACGTCGAGCGGCGTCGGGTAGAGCCCGTTGGCCGGGTCGTCCACGAGGACCACGGTCGGCGCCGCCGCCAGGACGCGATGCGCGTCGGCGACCGTGATCTCGCGCTCGAACCGCGCGTGCACGGCCAGCGAGTGCGTCGTGATCACCGGCACGCGTACGCAGGTCGCGGAGACCTTCAGGTCCGGGATGCCGAGGATCTTGCGGGACTCGTTGCGGAGCTTGAGCTCTTCGGAGGCCCAGCCGCCCTCCTTGTAGGAGCCCGCCCACGGCACCACGTTGAACGCGATCGGCGCCGGGAACGGCGACTCCTCGGGCAGCTTGTTGGCCAGCACCTTGCGTACGTCGCCGGCCGCCTGACCGATCGAACGGTCGCCCGCCAGCGCCTCGACCTCGTCGTAGAGCCGCGCGGAGCCCGCCACGCCGGCGCCCGACACCGCCTGGTAGGAGGCGACGACCAGCCCCGAGAGCGTGAACTCGGCGTGCAGCGCGCCCATGGCGGCCATCATCGACAGGGTCGTGCAGTTGGGCGTGGAGATGATGTTGCGCGGCCGGTTGCGCGCGTCGAGCGGGTTGACCTCGGGCACGACCAGCGGCACGTCGGGTTCCATGCGGAACGTGCCGGACTTGTCGATCGCGATCGCGCCGCGCTCGGCCGCGATCGGCACCCACACGGCCGACACCTCGTCGGGAACGTCGAAGATGGCGACGTCGATGCCGTCGAACACCTCCGGCGCGAGGGCCTGCACGACGACGTCCTCGCCGCGTACCTGGAGCACCTTGCCCGCCGAGCGGGGCGAGGCGACGAGACGGATCTCGCCCCAGATGTCCTCACGCGTCGAGACGATGTCCCGCATGACGGTGCCCACAGCACCGGTGGCCCCGATCAGGGCAAGATTCGGCCTGGTCATCGTCCTGTCCCTCCATACACCACGGCTTCGACCTGGTCGGCGTCGAGATCGAAGGCGCGGTGCGCGGCCGCCACGGCCGCGTCGACGCCGTCCTGCCCGACGATCACTGAGATGCGGATCTCCGAGGTGGAGATCATCTCGATGTTGACCCCCGCGTCGGCGAGGGCCGCGAAGAACGTCGCCGTGACGCCGGGGTGCGAGCGCATGCCCGCGCCGATCAGCGACACCTTCCCGATCTGGTCGTCGAAGAGCAGCGACTCGTAACCGATCTCAGCCTGGATCTTCTTCAGCGCCGTCAGCGCCGTCTGGGCGTCGGCCGTGGGCAGCGTGAAGGAGATGTCCGTGCGGCCCGTGGCCGCGGCCGAGACGTTCTGCACGATCATGTCAATGTTGATCTCGGCGTCGGCCAGCGTTTTGAAGATCGAGGCAGCCTCGCCGACCTTGTCGGGAACCCCGACAACAGTGATCTTGGCCTCGCTCCGGTCGTGCGCGACGCCGGAGATGATCGGCTGCTCCATCTCGGTTCCTTCGGTGTAAGGGTCGGAGACGACCCACGTGCCTTCCCTGGTGCTGAAAGAGCTGCGTACGTGAATCGGCAGGTTGAAGCGCCGAGCATATTCGACGCAGCGAAGGTGCAGGATCTTCGCGCCGCAGGCGGCCATCTCCATCATCTCGTCATAGGAGATCCTGGGGATCTGACGCGCCGCCGGCACGATGCGCGGGTCGGCGGTGAAGATGCCGTCGACGTCGGTGTAGATCTCGCACACGTCGGCCTCGAGAGCCGCCGCCAGTGCCACCGCCGTGGTGTCGGAGCCGCCGCGGCCCAGCGTGGTGATGTCCTTGGTGTCCTGCGAGACGCCCTGGAACCCGGCCACGATCGCGATGTGCCCCTGGTCGATCGCTTCCTTGATGCGGCCGGGCGTCACGTCGATGATGCGCGCCTTGCCGTGAGTCGAGTCGGTGATCACACCCGCCTGCGAGCCGGTGAACGAGCGGGCCTCGTGGCCGAGGTTGGCGATCGCCATCGCCAGCAGGGCCATCGAGATGCGCTCACCCGAAGTCAGCAGCATGTCGAGCTCGCGGGCCGGTGGCAGCGGCGACACCTGCTCGGCCAGATCGAGCAGCTCGTCCGTCGTGTCGCCCATCGCGGAGACGATCACGACCACGTTGTTGCCGGCTTTTTTCGTCGCGACGATCCGCTGCGCGACCCGCTTGATGCAGGACGCGTCGGCGACGGACGAACCACCGTACTTTTGCACAACGAGCGCCACGAGAGTCTCCCGGTCTGGACTGTGAGCTGCCAGTCTACTGGGGGCCTCTCGTGGGCCTGATGGTTCATACCACTATGTGGATGATCATCAGACCGTGGTGGTCTCCTCCGCCACGTCCAGGCGCGAGTGCGCGGCCAGGGCCTGCAGCGCGCGCATCGCGGCACCCGCGTGGTTGCCCCAGGTGTTGAAATATGAGTATTGCCACCACCACAGCGCCTCGTGCGGGCGGCCCGCGTGATAGTGCCGCAGCCCATGGATGAGGTCGGCGGCGACCGCGGTCAGGTCGTCGGACAGCCGGTAGGGAGTGACACCGGTGTCCTTGTACGGGTCGAACACCTCGGCGTAGTCGTCGACGGGGCCGAGCCGCTCGGCCAGCGCGGTGCGTACGCCGTCGATGTCGGGGTCCTCGCTCATGGGCGGTTCGTAGTTTCCGTCGAGGATCACGTCCCGGTTCGCGCCGAGCTTGGCGCCGGCCAGGCTCACCTGCGCGACCTCCACGAGCAGCAACGACCAGATGGCGTCGCCGCCCTCACCGCCGGCGACCCTGGTCAGGCCGTCCACATAGTTTTGCGCGTGCCCAGCGATCTCCTCCGCAAGTGCGCTCCACTGGTCAGACATCCAGCAGCCTCCGTCCTTCGAACGCGCGGCCCAAGGTCACCTCGTCGGCGTATTCGAGGTCACCGCCAACAGGCAGACCGCTGGCCAGTCGTGTCACTTTGATGCCCATCGGCTTGACCAGACGGGCAAGGTAGGTAGCAGTCGCCTCACCCTCGAGGTTGGGGTCTGTGGCGAGAATGAGCTCGGTGACCCGGCCGTCGGCCAGGCGGGTCATGAGCTCGCGAATGCGCAGGTCGTCGGGGCCGATGCCGTCGATCGGGCTGATCGCGCCGCCGAGCACGTGATAGGTGCCGCGGAACTCGCGGGTCTTCTCGATCGCCACGACGTCCTTCGACTCCTCGACCACGCAAATGGCATGCGTGTCGCGGCGCGGGTCGCGGCAGATGCGGCACTCCTCCTCGGAGGCCACGTTTCCGCACACCCGGCAGAAGCGGGCTTTCTCCTTGACCTCCAGCAACGCGTGCGCCAGCCGCTTGACGTCGGCTGGATCGGCCGCCAGCAGGTGGAACGCGATCCGCTGCGCGCTCTTGGGACCGACGCCGGGCAGCAGCCCCAGCTCGTCGATCAAATTCTGGACGACCCCTTCGTACATGCCTAGAACCCTGGCAATTGTCCGAGGCCGCCGCCACCCAAACCCTGGGCGAGCGGGCCGAGTTTTTCCTGCTGAAGATCGGCGGCCGCGCGTACTGCGTCGCGGACGGCCGCGATCACCAGGTCGGCGATCGTGTCGGCGGTGTCCTGCGCGTCGCCGGCGTCGATCACGCTCGGATCGATCTTGAGTTCGAGCAGCTCGCCCGAGCCGTTGACGACGGCCGTGACCAGGCCGCCGCCTGATGAGCCCTCGATCTGCGCGTCGTTGAGCTCCTGCTGGGCGCTCACAAGCTGCTGCTGCATGAGCTGAGCCTGCTCCAGCAGCTGCTGCAGGTTGACATCCCCTGGGTTCACCGTCGTGCGCTCCTCGTGGCTCCGCGTTCTTGACTGCCACGAGCCTACGGTGTTTGGCGGGCGACATGTACTGGGAGAGTCCCCATGTTTCACCATCAGCCGCTGTCCGACGCCGACGTTTTACGCTGATGCGCCGCATGGGGCCGGTGTTTACCGCCTCGAGCTCCATTTGATGCTGCTGTTCCCCGCCTACCTTTTTGCCGTTTTGGTCTGCCGTCGACCTGAAGTTGGAGTATTGGCCGGATCCCGGCCCCCCTCCAATGTCCGAGACCCGGCCATCACGTCGGCTGAGCGGCCGCACCAGGCCGACGCGTTGGGCCAGAACGTAGTGAGCCCAACGTTGCACACAGGTTGCGCTCATTCAAACACCCTCCGCAATCCCCCGAATCGGTTGCGCCGATCGACGGCAAGACGGATGCTCTGTATGACTACTTGGAGTGACCGATGAGTTACCCCCATCTCGACGCGTACTCCCGACTTCTACGCGAAGCGCACGAAACGGCGGCGCCCGGCCAGGATCGGCCGGCGTCGCCCCGCAGCCTTATCAAGGACTCCTGGCGCCGGTCGATGGCGGCGGGGATCGACCCGGAGGGCGACAGCGCGCCCCTGGTCTACGACACGTCGTACATCCAGGACATCCGCGGCGCCCACCCGCTGCGCCCTCTGCTCCCCCTGCTCACCGAGACGCTTTCCAGCCTGGCTGATGAGACCGAGCACGTCGTGATCGTCACGGATGAAGACGGCAGAGTGCTATGGCGCGAAGGCGGCAACGCGATCCTGCGCCGCGCCGATCGGATCGGCCTGGCCGACGGGCACCAGTGGACCGAGCGCAGCGTCGGCACCAACGGCATCGGCACCGCGCTCGCGACGGGCCGCCCGGTGCACGTCTATTCGGAGGAGCACCTGATGCGTGCGCTGCACATCTGGTCGTGCAGCGGCGCGCCGATCACCGACCCGGACTCGGGCCGGATCATCGGCTGCGTCGACGTCAGCGGCACCGCCCGCAGCCTGCATCCGGCCACCGTCTCCCTGGTCGGCGCCGCGGCCAAACTCGCCGAGAGCGAGCTCGCCCTGCGGATGCACCACCGCGACGAGCGCCTGCGCCGCCGCTACGAATCCCTGCGCGGCCGGCCTGGCATCCTGCTCTCGCCAACCGGCCGCATCATCTCAGGCGACCCGTCGGGCAGCCTCGGCCCACGCATCAACTTGTCTCCCGTCCCAGGCGAAGGCGCCCGTTCGCCGCTCCAACGCGGCCTGCGGAACGCCTCCGCCGGACGGATTCCCTTGCCGTCCGGCCACGGCGCCGATGCCGCCGACCGCCTCCGGCTGGCCGGGCAGCGCATGATCCTCAGCGACGGGACCGTCGCCATGCTGGAGCCGTTCTCCGACGGCTTTCTGCTGCGCCCCGCGCCGTCCGCGTCGCCGCCTGTCCTGACCCTGTCGTTCCTCGGCGAGCGCGTGCCCTCGGCCTCCCTCGGGGACCACGACCGGCCTCTCTCCCTCAGGCACGCGGAGATCCTCGCGCTTCTGGCCCTGCACCCGCACGGGCTGACGGCCGAGCAGCTGTCGTTCCACCTGTACGGCGACTCCGGCAACCCGGTCACGATCAGGGCCGAGATTCACCGGCTGCGCGCCCAGTTGGGCACGGTGATCGCCGCGAAGCCGTACCGGCTGGTTTGCCCGGTCGAGGCCGACTTCCTCGAGTTGCGCCGCCACCTGGCGGCCGACGACCCGGCCGCGCTCGCTCGCGCGTACGCCGGACCGCTGCTGCCGCGCTCGGAGTCCCCTGAGATCCGGCGCGAACGGGACGAACTCGAAGCCCAAGTACGCGCCTGCCTCCTGCGCCAAGGCTGCCCCGACGCCCTGTGGGCCTTCGCCCAGACCGCCAACGGCCGCGACGACTACGAGATCCTCGAACGCCTCGCCGCCCTGCCCCCCACGGACTCCCGCTCCGCCGCCGCCCGCACCCGCCTGCTTCCCTGATCTCCGCGGCTCACAGTTCTCGGGCGCGGGCCTTCGATGGGTTTTTACGGCGGTGCCAAGGAGCGCGCCTCCCGCCGACGTCACGACCGTCCCTCACTTCAACGCTCCTCGGGTGGACGGGCGCAGGACCGTGACGTCGCACCTCAACCGTCTGAGCGGTCATACCGGACCTTCCGCGCCCCGGCCTGCGGCGCAGAGGCGCGAGACCGCCACCACTGCGGCCTGTCTCGCCGACTCAGGTGTGGTCGATCTCGCCGATCACACGGGCGCCCAGCTCCCGCTCCAGGAGAGCCATGCCGGAGATCACGTCCACGTCGGCGTCCGCGTCGTTCAATGGGTCGACTTCGTCGGATTCGGGACCCTTGTTGCGGCCGGGAACCGCGTCCGGCCAGGCGGCGGCGCCACCACGAGCCGATGGGGCGCGGGGACCCGCCTGGGCGGCCGCCTTCGCCGCCGACCTCGCGGCGGCCAGGCCCGTGCCCGTCGGCGCGCCGGTCGAGCGCTGCGCCGTGGACGTGGTGCGCGTGGGGTCGGGGGTCGGCGGGGTGCCGGGGCCGGGGTCGTCAGGGGCGTCGGGCCACGACTCGTCCGTGGTCTGGCGTCCTGCGGACGCCGCCGGAGGTTGACCTGGGTCCTGCGCCTCCCGGTCGTCGTGCGAGGCGCCATGTGACGACGTACGTCCCTGGGGGCTCGACGTGCCCTGTGTGCTGGCCGCGGGCCCTGGGCCGGCCGGTCCCTGGCCTGCCGGCGAGGCGGGCGCGCTGGGCGCGGGCGGCTGAGGGCGGCCTCGGGAGGGGTTCGGGACCGGGGCGCCGCCGACGACTGCCTCCACGCGCCAGTTGCCGCCGAACACATCGCTGAGCGCGCTGGCCACCACGGCGTCCTTGCCGCCGCCCGTGAAGTTCTTCATCGCGCCGACCTGGGCGAAGCCGAGCGTGACCAGGTTGCCTTCCACGCCCACCACCTGGGCGTTGGTGCTCACGTTGGCCCAGACGACGATGCTGCGCTGCTTGAGCGCGGCCAGCACGGCGGGCCACTGCTGTATGACACCCGCACCGGCGCCCGCCGACGCTCCACCAGATTGCGTCCCGCCGCTGCCACTGCCGGGTGCGGCTTGCGAGCCGCCCGCTGCTGTGCCCCCCGCTGCTGTGCCGCCCACGCCACCCGCGGCCGACTGGGCCGCAGGAGCGCCGGGCCGCGCGGGCTCGGGCCAGTCGTCCTCCCTCGCCGAAGCACCGGCGTGCGGCTGAGCGGCCTGAGCGGGGACGTGCGACTGCGCCGCAGCAGCATGGCCGCCGTCCGCCGGCTCAGCATGCGGCTGGTTCCCTGAAACGCGAGCCGCCGGTTCGGCACCCGAGCCGTGACCGGAAACAGCGGCATGACCCGCCCCAGGACGCGGAATCGGCACCGAGCCGGGGCCAGGGCCGAGACCTGCGGGCGTAGTGGATGCTGAGGCTCGGGCGGCCATTTGGGCGACGGCGCCGCCGCGTTCCAGGCGTTCGAGGCGGGCCAGCAGCGCTTCCTCGCCCTGCGCGGCGCCGGGCAGCAGGACCCTGGCGCACATCAATTCCAGCAGCAGCCGCGGCGAGGTCGCGCCGCGCATCTCCGTGAGACCGGCGTTGAAGACCTCGGCGGCGCGGGTGAGCTCGGCGGGCCCCATCGATGACGCCTGCTGGACGAGCCGCTCCAGTTCGTCGGCCGGGCGGTCGAGCAGGCCGCTGGACGCCGCCTCGGGGACGTTGGCCAGGATCACCAGGTCGCGGAAGCGTTCGAGCAGGTCGGAGGCGAAGCGGCGGGGGTCGTGGCCACCCTCGATCACCCGATTGACCGTGTGGAACACCTGGGCGCCGTCGCGGGCCGCGAAGGCGTTGACGACCTCGTCGAGCAGGTCCCCATCGGTGTAGCCGAGCAGGGAGACGGCCTTGGCGTAGGTGATGCCGTCTTCTTCGGCCCCGGCGAGCAGCTGGTCGAGGATCGAGAGCGAGTCACGAGCGGAGCCGGCGCCGGCGCGTACGACCAGAGGAAGGGCGCTGGGCTCGAAGGGCACGTTCTCGGAGGTGAGGATCTCCTCCAGCAGCGCCTTGAGCGTCGCGGGCGGCATCAGCCGGAACGGGTAGTGGTGCGTACGCGACTTGATCGTGCCGATGACCTTTTCCGGCTCGGTCGTCGCGAAGATGAACTTCAGGTGCGGCGGGGGCTCCTCGACGAGCTTGAGCAGCGCGTTGAACCCCTCGCGGGTCACCATGTGCGCCTCGTCGATGATGTAAATCTTGTAGCGCGCGGAGACGGGCGCGAAGAAGGCCCGCTCGCGCAGGTCGCGCGCGTCGTCCACGCCACCGTGCGAGGCAGCGTCGATCTCGATGACGTCGAGGTGGCCGGGGCCGGTCGGCGCGAGCGCGACACAGGACTCGCAGACACCGCAGGGGTCGGGCGTCGGACCCTGCTCGCAGTTGAGAGAACGTGCCAGGATGCGGGCGCTGGAGGTCTTACCGCATCCACGGGGGCCGCTGAACAGGAACGCGTGGTTGATACGGCCCGTACGCAGTGCCTGCCGCAGCGGATTTGTGACGTGTTCCTGACCCTTGACCTCGGCGAAGGTCCCGGGTCGGTACTTGCGATAAAGCGCAAGGCTCATGCGACCATCCCGCCTGCGAGGGGGCTCCCAACGAAGAGACCCCCCGCACACCCGCCAGAGCCCGCTTATCCTTGCTGCCTTCCGGCCCTGGGGAGGTTCACAGGATGACGCCGCGCGAGGGGTCCTTGGACAGTCTAACCGGCTACGACAGTGCTCGCTCCATGCTTGCCTCAGCGGTGAACCCGAAAAAATCGTGGTCCGCACACACCCACAAGTCCGGTAAGCTCGACGGCGGAGGATTCGCCTAGTGGCCGAGGGCGCACGCTTGGAAAGCGTGTAAAGGGCAACCTTTCGGGGGTTCAAATCCCCCATCCTCCGCCAGCGCAGAAGGGGTGTGCCGTCACGACGGCACACCCCTTCTGGCTTTCCAGTCTCAGTTGGCGTCATCGCGGCACCTCGGACGTGTCACAAGCGGGCCAACAAGAGACGCATCACCCGGTCGTGGCCTGTACCTCTGGCTCTGAGCGTCCCAACTGCCCCAGGCATCCCCACAGGTGCCATGACCAGGCCAAACGCGCTCTCCAGGCAAGGGACAGGCCACCTGGACGGCTGTCTCTCCTGTCCCTGAATGATGAACGTCTTCGTCCCATGGGACGCGCATCAGTACTACCCTCGCGCGCTGGCCGCCGCCGAAGTGGTCGAACTGCACGGCATGAAACCCGTAGATCCTTGAACATGTCGTCAAGTTGTCTGGTAATCAACCGTCGAAGACCGTCCACTTGATCCCCCGGTTGGCCAGCGGGCGCAGCAGGCTGCGGTGCGCGGCGCCGAAAGAGATTCTGCACTCCCCTTTCTCGTCGTCGTCGTTGACGCTCACGATGAGACCGGGCGCTACGTAGAAAGACGTTCGGTACTGCAGCCACATCCAGGTCTTGAGCGGTACCCGGTGCAGCGTGCTGGTCAGCTCGCAGCCGATCGGCGTCGGCACCGGGCCGCTCCAAGCGTGATAGGGCGCGTCAACCATGGCCTCGTACAAGGAGAACTGGAGCAGGAAGCCGCTCAAGCGTTCACGTTCGGCGTAGCGGTATGCAGGATCATCAATCGTCCACACGGTCGGATCGTCCTGAGAGGGGTCGAGCGACCAGACGAAGCAGCCTTGGTTCTCATGGCCGAACTCCAGCAGGCCATCGGCGTCGGTGCGCAGTTCCGTGGCGGGACAGATGAAGTTCTGGACGCCGAGGGCGTGTGGCCGACCCTGAGCGAGCCGATACAACGCAGCCAGAGCCGCAGGGACACGAACCGATGGCGTGGTCGGCACCGCGTCGGCGTGGAACAGCGGATGCCAGCTCTCGATGAACAGCCGCAACGCGGTGGCACGGTCGCCGTTGACATAGTCGAGCCAGTCCAGTGTGGGCAGGGCGGTGGGCGTGCTCGGCGGGCGAACTCGGTCGAGCACGTCAAAGCTCAGCGGCGGGTCGATCCACAGCATGCACTCATCGAGGTCCCAGGGCTCGTACGCCGGCTGGCTTCGCCCGTGCCGAACCGTGCCGAGGTAGAGGAATCCTTCCTCCAGCCGGACGAACAGGTGGATCGGCCCAGGCTCGGGCGACTGCTCCAGAACAGACCAGTCGGGGGAACGCCCCAGGAACCGTTCAGCTACAGCTCCTGGCATCGATCCGATCAGCCTGAATTCCTTGCTGTTCCACACCCCGCTGGCCGCCGGATCGTCAACCGCATCCGTGATGATCACAGTGCCACTGAGGCCGACGGTGACATCGGCGCCACCGATCGTGAACGCCTCGACCCCCGCACCCGCCAGGCCGAGCACGTCGAGGTCAACGACCATGTCCATGCGCGAAAGCTGCATGCCGGTGACTTTAGCCAGCCGTCACATCGTCAGCTCCTGGTAGCCGACAAAAGATCGATTCTCACTGCGGATGGCCATCGTCTCGCGAGCAGTTCTATTACCGCCTGACGGCGCGTGATCCCTGCTGTCCCTGCTGTCCCTGAACCTGCCGTGGCCAGCACAAACACAGAGAACGATGAGGGACACGCCACCGGAGCCGTTGTCCCCGCTGTCCTGAACGAGCGAAGAGATGAACGGCGCTTCGCACGCCTTCCTAGCGCGCTTCGCGCGGAAGAGCGGCTGTAACACTTAGGGGGCCCACCGCCCTCAGTGTTACAGCCAAGTCCCCTCCGGCGGGGAAACGGTCGAGGGCATTACGTTGACGACACTGAGCGGGCTACAGGAGCCCCGCTCGCTCACCGGTCGAACCACATCCTCGACGAAGACCTGCACAACTGCCCGAACACCACCGCAGGCAGCAGCACGCCGAGCACATTGCCGAAACTGACGCCGTACAGCAGCTCCCAGATCCCCAGCGGGATCAGCAGGAGCTCGACGACGAGCCCGGTGGTCCGCACCCAGCCGCGGCGCGAGGAGACCTGGGTCGCAAGGAATCCAACCAGCAACATTGCGGCGAGCGGAAGGGCGACAGAGAACAGCACGACGCCTCCGCCGGCGCCCAGCGGCACACGCAGCACTATGAAGAGCAGGAACAGACCGGCCAGCCCCAGCCCTGCCTGGAGCCACATGCAGATCCGGGCAACGGACACCGACTGCGGCATCACCGCGATGCTGTAATTCTCGGACATGCGCGTCTCCATTCAGGGGCGGCGATTTGACGCGCCGAGTGTGGGACTAACCCACACTGAAGCTGGACCGCCATGACGTGCAGGAACAAGCGAAGATCTGAATGGTGCTCCGCACGTCCATCGGAGCGCGCTACGCGCGGAAGAACGGCTGCAACACTACGGGAGAGTTGTGGTCAGTGATGATCGGGCCGAGCGACTCGCCTGAGCAACACCGGTCTCGTCAGAGTTGGCGATCCTCGCGGATCAACGACGCGACGCGCGGGCGCCTGGATCTTGGGAGAGCCGTGCGACTCGCGGCTGATGAGCGCATTGGCGGCCCGCCGAGTTGGTCGGCGGGAAAATGGTTGTACGGGATCGCGTTCGGGCTGTTAGCGTACGGGAACCGTGACATGCCACGAGGAGGTGAGACCCATGAACGCTGTATCGATGTGGGTGCTCCCCTTCGTCTTCACGGTTGGGCGATTGAAGTAGGTGTCGCCGGGAGCGCCTCGACAAGGCAATCCCGAAAGGCAACAACCTATGAATTCTGTGCGTTTCGCTTCAGACATGGGCGAGCATCCCGTAGTGGTCGCGCGGGTCGCGGAGCGGCAATGGCACGCTGTGGCGGACGACCGGGTGGTCGGCCGCGCCGACACTTTCCGCAGGCCCGATGGACGGATCTTCGTCAGCATCGACGCGTGGCACGGCGCGGTCTTCGACCAACTCGCCGAAGCCATGCTGGCGGACCTGCCGAAGCCGCTGTACACGGTGGTCGACGAGGCCGACCTCGACTTGACGTCCCACTGGGAGCGAGCCGGCTTCACCATCCGACGCCGCGAGTGGGAGTACGTCGTGCCCACCGACCCGCAGGTCACGGGACTCGGCTCAGCGCCACCGCCGTCGGACGTGACGATCGTGGGCGTCGGCGAGGCGCAGGAGGGCCCTCTGCGCGAGCTGGACCGCGTGATCCGCAACGAGGTCGAAGCCACCGTCGGATGGCAGGAGATGCCGGCTGAGGTGTTGCCCCGCCCGGCCGGCGTTACTCTGGCGGACCCGTCGAAGTACGCGGTGGCAGCACAGTCCGATGGATATGTGGGACTGGTCCGGGTGGCGCCGGTGACCCAGCAGCCACGGATCGGTCTGATCGCGGTCCGGTCCGACCGGCGCCGCCGCGGCATCGCCCGGGCGCTGCTCGCCCACGTGCTGGATTCGCTGCACCGCCGCGGGATCGAAACGGCATCGGCCGAGGTGAACGAATCCAACGGGGCGGCCATGGCGCTCTTCGAGGGCGTCGGCGCCCGACGTGCGAGCGGCAACCTGGAGCTGGTGCTCCGCTGACGCCCCACCCATCACCGGGCGGGACGGTCGGGTCACGGCCACCGTCCGCGACAACCGCGCCTCCCGAGGCGCCTCGATCACGGTTGCGGCAACAGAATCCGTTTCCGCACCGACCTCACAGCCACTCCGGAGAAATCATGGCAAGAAAAGCAGGCGGCATCGAAGTGGAGGGCACCGTCGTCGAGTGCCTACGCAACGCCACCTTCAAGGTAGAGCTCGAGAACGGGCACAAGGTGCTGGCGCACATCAGCGGGAAGATACGGAAGAACTACATAAAGATCTTGCCGTATGACCGGGTGCTCGTGGAGATCAGCCCCTACGACCTCACCCGCGGCCGAATCCTCTTCCGATACAGGTAGCGGCGGGCCCCGGTGTTACAGCCAGATCTTGCGCCGGGGCAGTCTCATTTTCAGTCTCAGTTCACCCCCGTACAGGGCCGTTCACCAGGGGTGGCGGGGAGCCTGCGCCGCAGCCAACACCCCCGGTGACTGATGGTGAAAGAAGGTCTGCAGACTTGGAAAGCGTGTAAAGGGCAACCTTTCGGGGGTTCAAATCCCCCCGTCCTCCGCCAGCTCAAAGGGGTTGCGCCGTGATCATCGGCACAACCCCTTTCGCTTTGCGTCTCAGTTTTGACGGCACCGCAGTGCTGTCATGATCTCAGTGGCACCTCACCAATGGGATCCGCGATGCCTACTCGCTCACTCGTACTGCTGGCCGCCTCGCTCTTCACGGGCTGCCTCGGAGCTCTGGTGTACGTCCAAGACTCCGACCTGGTGCTCTTGAGGGAACACCTGAACCATCCGTTCGCGCTCGGTGTGCTGGCCTGCGCGCTGATGGCGTTGGCCGCCCGCGGGCTGCGGTGGAGGTGGCTACGTGCCGCGATCTTCATCCTTGCCGGGCTGGGCGGGAGTGCCGCGCTGTTCGTGGGGTTGGTCGCCACTGGGCTCACCGCTACCAAGGAGTTCGGCTTCGTCGACGGACCGGCCCCGTACAGGATCCGGCTTCAGCAGTCGACAGCGGGACTCGGACCAGACACGCTGATGTGGCTCAGCGTCCGCAGGGACGACGGGCTTCACAGCAGGGAGTGGTATCTCGGCTGCTTCAATGGCGACGACCCCGATGACGCCTTCGACTCGGTCAAGTGGACAGGGCCGAGTTCGGTTGAGATCCGGGTGGTCGACGGGCGAACGTTCCCCGTAGCCTTGGACCCCACCTCAGGCCGGCCCCAGACCACCGCCTCCCTCAACTGCTGACCTGCTCGGAGCTGCATGGCATGAAATCCGTGGGCCCCTAGAAAGCTCGCACGCGACTTCGGCAGCGATGTCCCCTCTGTCCCCTAAGCGATGACGATGATCTCAACCGGAACAGGTGCTGGCGCTGGGTCGAACCCCGGTGAACCCGTCGGGGTCGTCCAGGAGCGCCAGGGGATATTGCGGAGGCCCTACCAGGCTCGGAGGTTCGCTCAACTAACCGTCGCGCCCTTTTCGGCGAATTTTGATCTTACGCATGTCCGTCACCGCGACCTGCAAGATCTCGTGCGCATACTCGTGCGCCTCCAGCGCGGCCATCGCATGTAGGGCGGCGTCGTCCTCGTCGTCGTCTGGCCCGGCGGGCACCTGACAGCGGAAGGTGAAGGTCGATACGCTCGCGTCGTGGGTGAACGTGCCCATCTCGGTGTAGGCGGCGCTGCTCACCGCCATCACGGCGGCCCGTTCGGCGGCGTCGAGCCCCTTGAACTTGCCTCTGATCGTCACTCTGAACACGGTCGTTCCTCTCGTACGGCATAGCCCAGGACTCGCTCACCAAGCAGGCTCTCCACGATGTCCAGCAATTCGAGGACGGCCTCGGCGATCGCGTCGGGATGCTCGCCCGCAGCCGTTCGCCTGCCGATCTCGGTCATGACCAGTGCGTGCAGGCAGCCGATGTGCCAGGCGACCACGCGCGGCAGCAGATCGTACTCGGGTGCGTCAGTCTCCTCGGCGAGTACAACCGTCAGCGCGTCCGTCATCTGGCGGCCGAGGTCCTCGAGCCGGGCGGACAGCGTGGGCGCGGCTCGCATCATCTCCAGTACGCTTCCGAATCCGGCGCTCAGCCCGACGCGGCGCTCGCGGCCGCGCACCTCCTCCCGAAGGCGCGCCAGCACCGCACCTGCCGCGGACTCCCCCGGCCGACGCTGCCGCACGATGTCGGCCAGCCGCTGCGGGGAGGCCTCCTCCTGCGGCAGGACAAGATCCTCCTTGGACTCGAAATAGTTGTAGACGGTGTTGACCGACACCTCGGCGGCCGACGCGACCTCGGCGATCGTCACGTTCTCGAAGCCGCGCTCCACGAACAGGCCGATGGCCACCTCGGAGATACGCTGCCGAGTTTGCCGCTTCTTGCGCTCCCGCAGTCCTTCCTGCATGGGAGGAGTCTACTCTGAAACTTAAGTTGATTGCATTTTTGCTATGCGCTGCAGATTCTGTCATCATCAACCAATGCATGTATCCCGATGCGAGCTGCTGCGCTGGCAGTTCGACTTGACCTGGTCGCTGTTCGATTACCACCTGGAGCGGCTGGAGCCCGCGGACTTCCTGTGGGAGCCCGCTTCCCGCTGCTGGACCGTGCGTCCGGACGTCGAGGGGACCTGGGTGCCTGACTGGGCGGAGATCGAGCCTGATCCCGTCCCGATTCCCACGATCGGTTGGGTGAGCTGGCATATCGGCTGGTGGTGGAGCGTGACTATCGATCACGCTCAGGGCCGGACACCGCGGGAGAGGGCCGAGATTGCTTGGCCAGGTGATGGAAGGACCGCCATCGAGTGGTTGCGCAGCCTCCGTGAGGACTGGTTGGCGGTGCTGGATCGCCTCACCGACGCCGACTTGGACGCCACAGCCCCGCCCTTCCCATGGCCAACGGACTCCGAGCACACCGTCGCCCATATGGTCGCCTGGGTGAATTCCGAGCTGATGAAGAACGTCACTGAGATTGGTCAGCTTCGGCTGTTGCGGGCCGCCTCGGGGTGAAGTGAGGGTGGCGCGCGCGTCGGCGACTGTCGTCAGGACTGCGCAAGTGATCATTAGGTGGCCCTCCTCAGCGCAGCGGTGTGGCCGGGCGTCGTGAAGACGTCCGTCCTGTAGGCCAGCGGCCTTTAGCAGGGCCTTTCATTCGTGGGCCAAGGGCTTCGCCCTGTCGCAGGCCGAGGGCGAGCGCGATTTCCTACCGCGCGCTGTTCCTTGGCAGCGCGTCAGCGACCCTGAGCAGGAGGCGGATCTCCTCGATGTCGTACGGCTCGATCTCGGCATCTGTGAGAACCGGAGCCTTCGCCGGCGTCGCCGGGTTCTTCATGATGTGGCCACGACGTACGGCCTCGTTGAGCGCAGCGCGGATGGTCTGGTGCACGTGGTGAGCCGTGCCAGCGGATCGGCCGGAGCGCTGGATCTTGGCGTAATGCTCGCGCCCGACGTGGTGCTCCCACGGGGACGGTGGCGGCAAGGTGCAGATGTTCGGAAGCCACTGGCCGGGCGGCAGTGCGTCGCGCGGCTCTCGTCGGCGCGCTCGGCCGGGGCCGGACCTTGGGCATCTCCCTCCGGCTGGCCTGGGTCAACGGCCAGCCGGGCGCTGTGAGGTACGACGCCGAAGGTCGCGAAGTCAGGGCTCGCCGATAATCACTCGTCTCATGATGTCCGCAGAGGGCCTCGGTCAGGCGCCGACGTAGGCCGCGAGGTGCTCGCCGGTGAGGGTGGAGCGGGCGGCGACGAGGTCGGCGGGTGTGCCCTCGAAGACGATCCGGCCGCCGTCGTGGCCGGCGCCGGGGCCGAGGTCGATGATCCAGTCAGCGTGTGCCATGACCGCCTGGTGGTGCTCGATGACGATGACCGACTTGCCGGCGTCGACGAGCCGGTCGAGCAGGCCGAGCAACTGCTCGACGTCGGCGAGGTGCAGGCCGGTGGTCGGCTCGTCGAGGACGTAGACGCCGCCCTTGTCGGCCATGTGAGTGGCCAGCTTGAGCCGCTGCCGCTCGCCGCCGGACAACGTATTGAGCGGCTGGCCGAGGCTGAGGTAGCCAAGCCCGACGTCGGCGAGCCGGCCGAGGATGGCGTGCGCGGCCGGAGTACGCGCCTCCCCGGCGCCGAAGAACTCCTGGGCCTCGGTCACGGACATCGCGAGCACCTCGCTGATGTCGCGGCCGCCGAGGTGGTATTCCAGCACCGAGGCCTGGAACCGCTTGCCCTCGCACTCCTCGCAGGGGGTGTCGACGCCGGCCATCATCCCCAGGTCGACGTAGATGACACCGGCGCCGTTGCAGGCGGGGCAGGCGCCCTCGGAGTTGGCGCTGAACAGCGCCGGCTTCACGCCGTTGACCTTGGCGAACGCCTTGCGGATCGGGTCGAGCAGCCCGGTGTACGTCGCCGGATTGCTGCGCCGTGAGCCGCGGATGGGCGCCTGGTCGACCGACACGACACCCGCGGAGGCGGGGATGGAACCGTGGATCAGCGAGCTCTTGCCGGAGCCGGCGACTCCGGTGACGACGCAGAGGACGCCGAGCGGGATGTCGACGTCGACGTCCTGGAGGTTGTGACGGGTGGCGCCGCGGATCTCCAGCGTGCCCTTGGGCGTCCGCACCGTCTCCTTGAGGGCGGCCCGGTCGTCGAGGTGGCGGCCGGTGATGGTGCCGCTGGCCCGCAGCCCCTCGATGGTCCCCTCGTAGCAGATGGTGCCGCCTGCCGTACCGGCGCCGGGACCGAGGTCGACGACATGGTCGGCGATCGCGATCGCCTCCGGCTTGTGCTCGACGACGAGCACCGTGTTGCCCTTGTCCCGCAGCCGCTGCAGCAGGGCGTTCATTCGCTGGATGTCGTGGGGGTGCAGGCCGATGGTGGGCTCGTCGAAGACGTAGGTCACGTCGGTGAGCGCCGAGCCGAGGTGGCGGATCATCTTGGTGCGCTGCGCCTCGCCGCCCGACAGCGTGCCCGCAGGCCGTTCGAGCGAGAGGTAGCCCAGCCCGATCTCCACGAACGACTGGAGGGTGTGCAGCAGCTTGGCGAGCAACGGCGCCACCGACGGCTCGTCCAGTCCACGAACCCATTCGGCCAGGTCGCGGATCTCCATCGCGCAGGCGTCGGCGATGCTGATGCCCTTGATCTTCGAGGAGCGGGCCTCCGCGCTGAGCCGGGTGCCGTCGCACTCGGGGCAGGTCGTGAAGGTGACCGCCCGGTCCACGAACTCCCGGATGTGCGGCTGCATCGCCTCCCGGTCCTTCGAGAGGAACGACTTCTGGATCTTGGGGATCAGCCCCTCGTAGGTGAGGTTGACGCCCTCGATCTTGACCTTGGTCGCCTCCTTGTAGAGGAAGTCCTGGAGCTCCTTCTTGGTGTACTCGCGGATCGGCTTGTTCGGGTCGACGAAGCCCGACTCGGCGTAGACCCGTACCGTCCAAAAGCTGTCCGACTTCCAGCCGGGGATGGTGAACGCGCCCTCGGCGAGCGACTTCGAGTCGTCGTAGAGCTGGGTGAGGTCGATGTCGGAGACCGCGCCCCGGCCTTCGCAGCGCGTGCACATGCCGCCGAGTTGGGTGAAGGTCGCCCTCTCGGTCTTGCGGTTGCCGCGTTCGACCGTGATCGCGCCGCTCGCCCGGACCGTGGGGACGTTGAAGGAGAAGGCCTGGGGCGAGCCGATGTGCGGCTGTCCGAGCCGGCTGAAGAGGATGCGCAGCATCGCGTTGGCATCGGTGGCGGTGCCCACCGTGGAGCGGGGGTCCGCGCCCATCCGCTGCTGGTCGACGATGATCGCGGTGGTCAGCCCGTCGAGCACGTCGACCTCCGGCCGCGCCAACGTCGGCATGAAGCCCTGTACGAAGGCGCTGTAGGTCTCGTTGATCAGCCGCTGCGACTCGGCAGCGATCGTGCTGAACACCAGCGAGCTCTTACCCGAGCCGGAGACGCCGGTGAACACCGTCAGCCGGCGCTTCGGGATCTCGATGCTGACGTCCTTGAGGTTGTTCACGCGCGCGCCGTGTACGCGGATCAGATCGTGGCTGTCGGCGGCGTGCAGCGCAGGCGACTGCGTGTCCGTCCTCGTGGTCATGCTCATCGTGTCTCCATCTGTTAGGCGGGGCCGCGTTCGCGGTCTCCGTCGGCGTCGCCTGGCTCGGTTCGGCGCTGGCCGGGGTCGCTCTCGGCGCGAGAACCAAGGCACCAGCGGTACGGCGCACGCGGGTCGAAGCCAGTGTGCGCGGCGAACCGGTCACCCCGCTCCCCCCGGCAGTGCGTCGATCTCGAGGACCTCGACTTCGCCCTCGGCCATGGACACGTCGCGGGGATGCTCGGTGTCGCGACGACGCTGAGCGCGGGAGCGGGGTCGGCACTCATCGGTTCTGAAGCCGCCCGACGACGTTGCCATCGGGGTCGGTGACGGCAGCCACCAGGCGGCCGCCACCCACGTCGTGCGCGGGCTCCTTCACGGTGCCGTCTGTGCAGGTCATGGCTGCGATCGCCGGACGGCTCAGCGCAGCTCCTGGATGCGGATCAGGTTGCCCGCGGGATCACGGAAGGCGCAGTCGCGAATGCCGTACGGCTGGTCGGTCGGCTCCTGGACGACGTCGGCGTCGCCGGCCTGCAGCCGCTCGAAGGTGGCGTCGAGGTCCTTGGTGGCCAGGATGATGCTGGCGTAGGTGCCCTTGGCCATCATCTCGGCGATGGTGCGGCGCTCGTCGTCGGTGATGCCGGGATCGGCGGTCGGCGGGTGGAGGACGATGGACGTGCCGGACTGGCCGGCGGGGCCGACCGTGATCCAGCGCATCCCGTCGTATCCGACGTCGTTGCGGACCTCGAAGCCGAGGGTGTCGCGGTAGAAGGCCAGAGAGGCCTCCGGGTCGTCATGCGGGAGGAAGGCGTGGTGAATGGTGATGTCCATGGCGGTCAGGCTATTTGCGGCTCGGCGACCGGCGCTTCTCGATTCCTGACCGGTCTGGTCACCTGTTTCGCCACGCACGACGGCATCCCCGCCGTGGTGCGCGCCGCCTGGTGCCGGTAGGTGCTGGGCGGCACACCTACCAGCTCGGTGAAGCGAGTGCTGAAGGTGCCCAGCGACGAGCAGCCGACCGCGAAGCAGACCTCGGTGACGCTGAGGTCGCCACGACGCAGCAGCGCCATCGCGCGCTCGATGCGCCGCGTCATCAGATAGGAGTACGGCGACTCGCCATAGGCGAGCCGGAACTGGCGGCTGAGGTGCCCGGCCGACATGTTCACGCCACGGGCGAGCGCCTCGACGTCCAGCGGCTGCGCGTACTCCCGGTCGATCCGATCGCGAACGCGGCGCAGCCGCGCGAGGTCGCGCAGGTGCTGTGCCGCGGCAGGTCTGCTGGTCACATGCGAATCGTACGTCGTGCCGGAGTTGCCGGCACCGCCGGCGTCCCGCCCACTCCGCGTCCGCCCTGCCCCGGTCCGCTCCACGTTCAAGGACATCGAGTGCGTCGCGGAGGCCTACGAGCTCAAGTGTCGCGAGCAGCACGAGAGCACGGCGATGCCGCTCGGGCGGGCCGGTTACGAGGCGTTCGGCAAGGTCTGGCCGGACCTGACGGAGTTCGCCGGGTGATCGTGTGGCCGAGGTTCGGCGGCGGCCTTGCGCTTGCGGCTACCCGTCAGGATATCTTGACGATTATGACGTTGAAGATAGCCGATATCCCGGACCACGAGGGCTTCGCCGCACCGGTGCTCCCCGACGGCGAACTGGCCCCGTCCGCCAGTGCCTTCACCAAGACCTTCGTCGGCTACCAGGCGACGTGTTCCTGCGGCTGGGCCGACCGGCGTCGGTTCCCGGCCACGCCGGAGGGGGCCAAAGAGGCGGAGTACCGGTGGTGGAGCAGGCACGCCCCGCCACTCCTCGCCGCCGCACCGCCCAGCTGGCTGGTGACCAAGTCGAACCTGCTGTGCGAGCAGATCGTGAAGCTCGCGGCCGAGCGCCCTCTCGCCGCCCTCACCCTGCTGTCTCACGTGGAGAGCTGGCAGCGCACGCTGCTCGACCAGGCCGTCGCCGGGGCCCGGGAAGCCGGCGCCTCCTGGGCCGAGGTAGGGGAGGCGATGGGGATCTCCAAGCAGGCCGCCCACGAGCGGTTCAGGACTCACGTGACCCCATGAGGGCATGCCGGGAGGTCGCTCAGGCGGCCACCATGGCCTTGGAGCGATCGGTGGCCATGTGGATCGCGAAGCCGCCGAGCACCGTGCCCATGACGTAGCGCTGGACCCGCAGCCACACCGGGCGAGCGGCCAGGAAGGCCGCCAGGCTTCCCGCCGAGATCGCGATCAGGCCGTTGACCGTGGTGGCGACGACGATCTGGACGGAGCCGAGCGCCAGGCTCTGCAGCAGCACGTGGCCCATGGCCGGGTCGATGAACTGCGGGAGCAGCGACAGATACAGGATGGCGATCTTGGGGTTGAGCAGGCACGTGAGCAGGCCCATCCCGAACAGCTTGCGCGCGGGCTCGACTGCGAGCGCGCGAGGCTGGAACGCGGACATGCCGCCGGGCTTGACGGCGTTCCAGGCCATCCAGAGCAGGTACGCGGCGCCGGCCAGTTTGAGAGCCGTGTAGGCGGCGGGGACGTACGCGAAGACGGCCGTCAGCCCGAGGCAGGTCGCCGTCAGATAGACGGTGAAGCCGAGGAAGACACCGGTGAGAGAGATCAGGCCCGCCCGAGGACCTTGGGTGATCGAGCGTGAGACCAGGTAAATCATGTTCGGGCCGGGAGTGAGCACCATCCCCAGCGAAACCAGCGCAATTCCGATCAAAGCACCCGTCATATCAGCACATTATCGGATGTATCAGGAAAGATCCCGTCGCGTCGTCGTTTCAGCATGGGAACGCCCCGAGCGGTGTGACACCTTCTCCGGGGGCATCTAGGCGGCTCTTTGGGGAAGTTGTCCCTCCGGACACCCCCGGAAGGAACGTCAGCGATGGACTTCAGAGACCAGGTCGATCTCGATCCCTCGCAGGTGGAGGACGCCGGCAGAGGTGGTGGGTTCTCCGGCGGCGGCTTCCCCGGCGGGATGGTCATAGGTGGCGGCGGCATCGTCAGCTTGATCGCACTCGTGCTGGTGTTCGTGCTCAACAACGTGGGCGGCGGCACCGAGCCCGCCCAGCGGCGGCCCCCTTCGAACCTCGCCGAGCAGTGCCAGACGGGCAAGGACGCCGACCAGTCCGAACGGTGCCGCGTCGTCGGCGTGGTCAACAGCATCCAGGACTACTGGAAGCGGGAGATCTCGGAGTATCGCCCGTCCAAGACCGTGCTGTACTCGGGCAGCCTGCGTACCGGCTGCGGCGCCGCCAGCTCGGCGGTCGGCCCCTTCTACTGCCCCGGCGACCAGCGCGTCTACCTCGACCTGAGCTTCTTCGACCAGCTCCACAGCGAGTTCGGCGCCAAGGGCGGGCCGTTCGCCCAGGCGTACGTGATCGCCCATGAGTACGGCCATCACGTGCAGGACCTCCTCGGCTACCTCCAATCGGGCAGCTCGGTCCCCGTCGAGCTGCAGGCCGACTGCTACGCCGGAGTCTGGGCCCGCAACGCGGTCACCACCGGCTTCTACGAAAGGCCCTTCACAAACGAGGAAATCTCCGAGGCCCTGGACGCGGCGGCCGCGGTCGGCGACGACAGAATCCAGCAACGCACCGGGGGC
The DNA here is from genome assembly GCF_052068215.1 of Nonomuraea sp. H19. Taxonomy (NCBI): domain Bacteria; kingdom Bacillati; phylum Actinomycetota; class Actinomycetes; order Streptosporangiales; family Streptosporangiaceae; genus Nonomuraea; species Nonomuraea sp. H19. The sequence continues at coordinate 222,000 of NZ_JBQHCV010000002.1, forward strand.
AGAATCGATCCTGAATCGTTCACGCACGGCAGCTCCGAGCAACGCGTCGCCGCCTTCCAGCAGGGCTACAAAAACGGCGCGCCCGCCGACTGCGAACAAGCCGACCTGGGCTGACGAGGTCCGATAGCGCAAGGAATCGGATTCTCTCCTAAAATCAGGGGGGTGATCTTCAAGCTTGTCGGCGACGGACGCCCTTATCCCGACCACGGTCTGACGAACCGAGAGTGGGCGCAGATACCTCCACGGCAGGTCCGGCTCGACTCTTTGATCACCACGAAGGCCATGCTGGACCTGCACTCACTGCTCGCCGCCGATTCCACGTTCTACGGCGATCTCTTCCCGCACGTGGTGCAGTGGCAGGGCGAGCTCTATCTGGAGGACGGCCTGCACCGCGCGTTGCGCGCCGCCCTGCACCAACGATCGATCCTGCACGCCAGAGTCCTCGAACTGCCCAGCTGAGAAAGCGAAAAAGGGAGCCGCAATCGCGGCTCCCTTTTCTATGTCAACCCGCGCGCGGTCTCGGGCGTCACAGCAGCGTCTTTCAACATCATTTTGGAGAATGCCGTGTCGTATCCGCAGCAACCGCCAGGGCAGCAACCGCCGCACGGATACGGATACACCACGCCGGCCCCGCCCTACTACGACCACCAGCCGCCACCGCCGAAGAACGGCAACCTGGATGTGATCCTGCTGCTGGCCATCGGGATGCCGATGTTGTTGCTGGCCGCGGGTGGCGCGGTGTTCTTCGTGCTCACCGATCGCGCGACCGTGGCCGTACACGACTCGCTGGAGGAGACCACCGAGAACGGGCCGACGGTGCGACTCGAGCCCGGGACGGTGCCGCCGAGCGTCGTGCCGGAGCAGACCCCCGCCGAACAGCCCCGGTAGTGCTCACCGAGCGTCTCCGGCAGGGCGGCAGACGCGGAGAGGGCCCCCGAATTCTCGGGGACCCTCTCGCTGACGCCGGTGGTGGTGGGATTTGAACCCGTCCGCCCACCCTTTTGGGCCTGTGATGAGTCGCACACGCCGGTCGCCGACCCTCGGGACAACTACGGCCGACCCATGGTGATTCAGAGCCGCGTCGAGTGTGCGTAGCAGCCTGACGAATATGGGCCCTCGTTCTCGGCGGCGGGGTTCCTTCTCCTGTTACTACCGCACGGCGGGGCAGTGGGTGCCGCGCGGTGGGACCGTGAGGTCGGTGAGGTAACGGTCAACGGTGTTCTCCATGCAGGGCCCGCTGGTGGCGCTGCCGTGGCCCCAGCCGTCGTAGGTGAGCAGCACGCCCTTCGATCCGAACTGGCGGGTGACGGACGCGGCCCATCGGTGCGGCGTCGCCGGGTCGTGCAGCGCGTTCGACAGCAGAACCGGCGGGGCCTGCTGTGCCGCCGGATCGAGGCGGTGCTGGGGGTTGGCGGTCGGCGCGCCGAGGCAGGCGGCCACCATCCGGAGGGGCAGCAGGTACGGCATGTCGGGGGCGATGGCGTTCATCCGCCGCACCAGCGACGCGTACCCCCGATAGTCCTGTACGGGGAGACGCCAGTCCGAGCAGAAGATCGGAGTGGTGGGCGGCAAGGGGGACAACCTCGGCGCCGGGCCGTTCACCGGCGCGCTCCTGTCCATCGCATCGATCTCCTTGGCCAGGCCCGCGAAGTCACCCTGGTAGAACCGCTGGAAGGCGATCGCGTTGACCAGGTCGATCGACGACACGGTAGCGCCCAGCCTGCGCACCAGGTGCGGCGGGGTGGCCAGCCTGCCGCTCTCGGCGCGGGCCAGCAGTCCCTTCCAGACGGCTCGTACATCGCGGTCATGGAGCGCGCACTTGGCGTTGGGGCCGCACCACTTCACGAACTCGTCGAAGAGATCCTGCGCGGCCGCCGCTTCGTTCTCCAGGAAGGTCCGCGTGCGGGGGACGCTGTGGTCCATCACACTCTCAAGCACCATCGCCCGGACGTGACGAGGATAGGTCTCGGCGTACTGGGCGCCGAGCATCGTGCCGTACGAGCTGCCGTGGAAGGTGAGCTTCCCCTCCCCGAGCGCCACGCGGAGGGCTTCCAGGTCCTGGATCGCCTGGGCTGCGTCGAGGTGGTCGAAGATCCCGTTGGGGCTCTGCTGACGACACTCGTCGCGCAGCTCCCGGTTGTACCTCACGGTGGCCTCGAAGTCGGCCTGGCTGGTCAGCTCCGGCGACGGACGGGCCGCGAGCTTCTCCGGTGGGCAGGTCACGGGGCTGCTGCCGCCGACTCCGCGGGGATCGAAGCTGACGATGTCGAACCTGCGGCGGACCTCGGCGCTGAAGCGCGTGATACCGGTGCCCACACGTTCGACGCCGGAGTCGCCGGGTCCGCCCGGGCCGAAGACCAGCGTGCCCACTCGCGTTCCCGGGCCAGTAGCCGTACGGCGCGCGATCTTGAGATCGAACGTGGGCCCGTCGGGACGGGCCCAGTCGACGGGCAGCCGGAGGGTCGCACACTCCGCCCCTTTCCACACCGCCCACTCCGGAGTGTCCGGTTTGCAGGGTGTCCATTGGATGCTCGTGACCGCCGCCGTCGGCGCGGCGTTCGCGAGGGGAGCGGCACCGAGGCTCGAACCGGCCACGAGACCCGCGATGACGAACGCGGCCACGCTGTACATGAGCTTTCCTCCTGGAATGGATCTTGGGGCGTCCGTAACGTTAGGTGCGGGAAAGCCCGAGCAGAGCCGTTCTCAGGGACCGTTCAGGGTCGACTCAGGGATGGTTCCGGGATGGGCTCAGGGCGCTTCGGCGAGGTGAAGCCCGCGGCGGCCGGTGCCCTGGCCCGCCTGCGTACGGCACGGCAAGCCGTCGGCGAGGATCAGGAAGTCCTGCGCGCGCCTCGCGGGCTTTCGGATAGAACTCACTGTTCGGCGCAGCCATGGGATACCTCCCAGCGGCCCGTCGAAGCCGAAGTTTCCGGCAGGCGGCAGCAGCCCGCGCGACAACGTCCGTCCGGACGCCGAGCCGCTCGAGACGGCGAGGTCGGGATCGCAGGAGCCCTTGGCCTTGGCGGTAGCAGTGTCAGGCCGCTGAAGGCTCCCAGCCGTGGCGTGAGAAGGCAGGACCGCCGTGTCGGCTGCTTCCTCGATCCAGGCGTCGGCCGCCTCAGGAGTGAGGAGGCGTTGCGGTATCGCACCGGAGGTGCGCAGCTTGTGAAGGCGTTCGCGGCGGCTCTTGTGCTGGGCGCTGCCGGAGCGCTCATCGACACCCGCTTCCAAGCCACCACCGAGGCCCTGGTCGATCCCTCGATCACCAAGGCGATCCTCGAGGGGGAGGGCCAGGACACCGAGCGCAGCACCGTGCTGGACATCGCGCGAGGCTCCCGGTGGCCGTCGAAGTACCCCGCCCGCACCCTCGGCCACCCCTACCTCGACCGCTGGCGCGGCCGGGAGGCCGAGCTCGCCGCCGATCCCCAAGCCCTTCAGGACTACCAGGACGACGTGGCACGCGGCGCGATCCCCCGCTGCCCGTTTGGGCGGGGGAGGCCGTCGACCTCATCACCGACCTGCCCTCGGCGGAGGACCTGGTCACCGCGATGGCCACACAGGCCGAGGACACACTGACCCGAGCGGGACGCCGATGACGCACCCAACCGTCAGCGCCGTGGGCCTGGTCGCCGGAGCGGGATTCCGGCCTCGCATAGAGCGTCGTTCACCAGGTGTTTGCTGCCGCCGATGAGCGCCGCAATCTCGGCCGTGGTCGTGTGTTGGTTTATGTAGAGACGGAGGAGATCGCTTCCCGGGATCAGAGTGATCGTTTCCCAGGCGGGCGCACGGGCTTGGGAGATGTGCTGTGTCGCTCCTGCGGCAGAGGGGATCTTCCGCGTTCCACGATGTGATCTCCATCACCCATGGAACCTGGGCCAGGACGGCGTCCTCTTCCCGGCGACATCCCAGCACCACCGAAAGGGTCACCGTGACCAACGCTCCCCCCTTCGACCCACTCACCCGCCGGGCCGGGCAATTCGCCATCATGTTGCTCGGCACCGACGCCATCCTCCACCTGTACTGGCTGACCGGGGCGACCTGGCCGTTCCGGGACCAACGCGCCCTGTCCCTGGCAGTGCTCGGATACCCCGCGCCGTTCACCGCGAGAGTCCTCCTGCCGCTTGCCTTGCTGCTCACCACGGCAGCACTCGCGCTGTGGTGGCGCCTGCGCCACGGACGGGGCGGCGTTGCGGGCAGACTTGCCCACCTGGTCGCCCTCGCGGTGGCCGTTATGGCGACCGCCCAACTCCCCTTCCGCACCGACTGGGCGCTCGGGTTCGGCAGCCCAACCGCCGGGCAGGCTTTCTACTGGCTCAACCTGCTGCTGTACCTGCCCGCCTGCGCCGCACTCGCCCTGGCTGCCTACCGGATCGCCCGGCACGGGATGGTGAAGGGCCAGTGGGCGCACCGGCTGGCCCTCGGGCTGCCCCTGCTGCTCACCTCGGGCATCGCGTTCGCCGCCTTCACGTTCTCCCCCGGCTCGGGCACCTACCCCGCCCCGCCCGACGCCAGGTCAGCGTTCCTGGACACCGGCCTGGCCCGCTTCCACTACCTGCGGGAAGGCTCCGGCCCGCCGCTGGTGTTGCTACCCGGCGGGACCGCCACCACCTATGCGTGGGAACCGGAGCTGAAGGCCCTGGCCGCGAGCCACACGGTGTACGTCGTCGACCTTCCCGGGCAGGGATACACCCAACTGCACGATCCCGGCTTCGCCTACGACCTGCCCGCGATGGAAACCGCGATCGGAACGTTCCTCAACGCGGCCGGCCTGGCTCGCACGGACCTTGCCGGGCACTCCTGGAGCGGGGGCTGGGCCCTGTCGTACGCCCAGAGCCACCCCGAGCGTGTGAACCGGCTCGTGCTGCTGGCCTCCTCCGGCCTCGATGTGCCCGACATCTTCAGCTGGGAGATTCTCAAGATCCCGGTGATCGGGGAACTACTGGTCAACTTCGGCTATTCCGAAGAGGCGGTGCGCGCGAGCGTCCCGGGCCTGTTCGCCCACCCGGAACGCGCCACCCCCGAGCTGGCTGAGGCGTTCTGGCGGCCGTTCACCGCCACGGAGAACCTCAGATCGGTGTACGAACTCGAACGCGGTCTGGACTGGCGGCGCACCCAGAACCGGATGGCGAACACGACCCATCCGACGCTGATCGTGTGGGGCGAGCAGGACACCATCCTGCCCTCCTGGCAGGCCGCCCGGTTCGCCAAGCTGATGCCCAACACCGAGACGCACGTCCTCGACGGCTGCGGACACGCCATCACCCTCGACTGCCCCGACGAGGTGACCTCGCTCATGAAAGCCTTTCTGTCGTGACTCCCGTCGACATCGAGCTGGTCCAGCGCGCCCGAGGCGGGAACACCCTCGCCATGGCCGAACTCCTGGACCTCCTCGCGCCATACGTGGCACGCGTCTGCGGCCCGATCGCGTTGTCCAGTGGTCCCGACGCCGCCCAGGAAACACTCATCGCGGTGTTCCGGGGCCTGCGCAACCTGTCTCGCCCGGAGGCCCTGCACGGCTGGGTGCGTGCCATCGCGGTACGGGAGGCGGTGCGCATCGCCCGCCGCGATCGCCGCACCGAGGTTGCCGACCTCACCGAGGTGCCCGCCCGGAACGACCCGCTCCTGGCCTCCGACATCCACGACACCCTGGCGCGGCTGTCGCCCGAGCACCGCGCGATCCTGGTCCTGCGTGAGATCGAGGGACTCGACGAGGAGAGCGCCGCGGCACTCCTCGACATACCGAAAGGCACCGTCAAATCACGGCTCGCCAGGGCGCGAGCGAGTTTCCGGAAGGCATGGTCGTCATGACCGAACAGTGGCCGATCGCCCATGTGGACGAGATCGCGCGCTTCCGCGCGCTTGCGGCGGGTGTGTACGGCGCGGCGGTGACCGAACGAGTCATCCCAGCCGCGTTCGAGGCGGTGTGGCGGCTCGTCTCCGACTTCGAGGGGACATTCGGGCTGATCGAACCCGACATGCGACGTGTCCGTGTGACTATCCACGAGGGGGACCGGATCGAGCTCGACGCCCGCAGCCGCTGGGGTTTCCGGGCTCACCTGGTGGGGGTGCACCGGCCTGGCTGGTTCTGGGCGCAGAGCCGGTTTCTGCTCATAGGGATCGCCTGCGCGCCGGAACCCGGCGGCGGCACCCGGATGGCGCTCACCGGAGGGGTACGCGTTCCGGGGCGGGCCGCTCTGGTTCCGCTTGGTGTCCGTAACGCGGCGACAGCAACCCTCGACCGCTTGGAGCGGCAACTCGCCCAGAACAGCCGATGAGTGACGGTCTCTACCAAGCCGGCCAGCAGCACGAATTCGTCCTAGGAGCGTGATCGCGCATGTCCCTCAGCCGAGCCACGCCAACGCGCTGCAGTGCTCCGCCATCTCAAGAACGGCCCTGGGTGGGTGTTCACGCCGTCTGGCGACCAGGCCGGTGTGCACCGCTTTTCGTTGAAGATCGCTTCCCGACTCGTTCCTGTCGACAACGCTTAAGACGATTCGCCGCGCACGTTGTAGCTTCGATCTGCGGCAGCTCGCCCGGGATTCGGATCGGGGCGCCGGCCCTTGTCGGTCACGTCTCCCTCCCTGCCAAAATGGACAGAGGCTGCAAACGGGCATGAAACTGTCTGATCGCCCGGCCGCCGGATGCGGCTGATGTACTCCGCCAGTTCGGCGCTGTTGGTGCGATCGACCTCGTTATCGATCGCGATCAGGCTCACGCCGGGAAGATGCTGATGGGCCAGCATCAGTGACCCTGGAGAAGCTCCCGCTGAGCGAGGCAAAGACTCCCCGGAGGCATCCATGCGCGCACCATAAACCTTCCGCCGTGACGCCGATACCCCGCCACATTACGGATTCGGCAACCTCTGTTGAGCGGGCACGTTGACACCCGCGGCGGATTGGCGACGCACGTGCAGGCTTAGCAAGGAGCCTCGGCCGGTCTGCTCCAGGACGACCGCATCGCAAAAACGCTGGATCACCCACAAGCCGAACCCATGCGAGGCGGTCGAGTCGATATCGGCGCCAGCCAGATGGCCGGGAGTCAAGCGGCCCCGCGGTCGAGGACTTCCACGGCTATCCCGTCTCTGGTCCTGCGGGAGGTGACCATCCCCGCCTTGCCGCCGTGGTCTAAAACGTTGGTGACCGCCTCATTGACCGCCAACACCAGATCGTCCAGCCGATGGCCGCGTAACCCGCTGTGGTGGCCGTGGATGCGGACCAACTCCCGGATCAAACCCAGATCCGGGCTGATAGGACAACGTACCTCGAGCTCCACACGCATGATCGTCTCGAACCTGAGCCTGGCGGTCGCCGGCCTCGCTAAGAAACCAAAACGAGCCCTGCCGCTCTATGCGGCAGGGCTCGTTCGGTGCGGGCTGGCACTAGCTCGCGTGATCCATTGCGGCCTGTGGCGTCCTTATGGCGATTTCATGGCGGCTCGGATCATCATGAGGTCTCGATGCACTACGGCCGACCGTCCGAGCGTCCCCCACTCACGCCCCGGAGCCACGTTCACGGAGTGGAGGACGACAAGCCGAATGCTTGCAACCTCACGCAAGCATTAAGGAGAGGACCTGTCATGCTACGCAAGCCCACACAAGCCCTGGCCGTTCTCATCGCCGCAACGGCAGCCGCGGTGAGCCTAACCGCCGCTCCGGCCAGCGCCGCGCAGCCCGCCCTCACCTCCCCCGTCGCGCCTTCCGGGTGGGTCCACAAGAGCGACCACACGTACAAGTCAGACTGCGAGCGCCACGGGCAGTGGGAGTGGAGGTACAACGGCGCCATTGACTGGAACTGCCACGTCGTCCATTCCGGGTCGGCCCGCTACTACCAGCTCTTGGTTCTCTACCCCTAACAGTCACCACCTCAATATCACGATGCCGGGGCGGCCTTCGGGTCCGTCCCGGCATGTTTCGACAACGAGGTGAGACGGACCCGCCTGACCGCTCGCTCCGCCCATCTCCCCTGGCAGAACCGGAGCGTTGCCCCAATCCCCTTCCAGGGCCCTGGACCCGGCCGCCGCAGCGCCAAGGGGCGCCCTGGCCACCCTGAACAGCGGATCGTCAAGGCGCCTGGGCGGATGACCCGTGATCTACTGATAGGTCACATTTGAAGCCACGACCTAGGCCGGGATGGCGTGCAGGAGATTGGCCACGGCCTTCTTCTCCTTCTTGGTCTTCTTTCGCTTCTTCGGCTGGCGGCCGCCCATCACGGCGTCCAGGATGTTGGCCGCACGCTGGTCTGCCTCCGGCGTCAGGTGCCCGTAGATGGCGCTGGTGACGAGCACTGAGGCGTGGCCGAGGCGGCGGCTGACAGTGTCCATGGAGACGTTGGCCGCCAGGAGTTCGGTGGCGTGGAAGTGACGCATCTTGTGCAGCGTGGCCGCGGTGATGACGCCAGATTCTTGCGCCAGATCGACGACCTTGGTCCAGGTGCGTGACCAGCCGTTGGAGTGCAGGATGCCGCCCCTGGGCGCGGTGAACAGCAGCCCCTGCGGCGGTAGGTCCTCCATGCGGCGCTGCAGCATGAACAGCGCGCTCTTGGGGATACGGATGGTCCGCAAGGCGGTGTCGGTCTTGCCGTAGTTGGCTCGGTACAGCTCACGCGGCTCGCGCCGCTCCTTGATCGCCCCGGCCACGGTAAGCAGGCGCCGCTTGAGGTCGATGTCGCAGCGCCGCAGAGCGGTCAGCTCCCCGAAGCGCAGGCCCGTGGCGATGGCCAGCGTGACGAGGTCGCCGGCGAACTCGCTCACCTGGTAGGCGAGCGCGATCCAGTATGCGATCTCCTCGGCGGTCGGCACCTCGTCGCGCGTCACGGCGCGCACCGACTTTTCCGGAAGCCGAACGCTGTCGCAGGGGTTGGCGTCGATGAGGCCCTTGACGCTGGCGTAGGCCAGGGTCGGGGAGATGATCCCGCCGTGGATGTTGTGGATGGTTTTGGCGGAGTACGGGACCAGCTCACCCTTGACCTGGTGCGTGCGCCCCTGCATCCAGGTGACCCATGCCTGGTCGACGTCAGCGGTGTATTCGGTGACAGGCAGCCCTCCGAGCGGGCCGACGCGGGTGCCGTCCTCCAGGGTGACGATGGCCGTACGGACGTGCCGATCGAACTGGCGCCGGTAGCCGATGCGCTGCACTTCCTCGGCCGGGTGGTTCGGCTGGTTCAGATACCGGTCGAGGACCTCGCCCAACGTGGGGACGTCGGCGGACTGCTCGCACCGGCCGCGGCCGGTCGGGGCGGGCTCGGTCTCGGGCCGCTGGTCGATGCAGATGCCCCTGCAGCGCTTGGGATAGCCCGCCGGACGGTTCTCTTCGGCCAACTCGACGAGGTTCTTGAAGTGCTTTGCGATCGCGTGCAAGTCGCACGTTTCGCTGTCACGTCCGTTCTCGCGCTTGCCGTCGATGTACCAGACGACGCGGTAGCTCATGCGCCCCTTGACGCCCTTGCGCGGTTCGATCGATGCCATTCTCTGGCGTTCCTTCCGGGTCGGAAGGTGAGCGACCACCGCCACCGGGAGACCGTCTGCGTGATCACGGCTGAGGGCTGATGCCCCCAAATGCCCTCATGATCTTGGCAGACGAAGGGCCTCCGACCTGTTGATGCAGGTCGGAGGCCCAATTTAGCGGCGGTGGTGGTGGGATTTGAACCCACGGATGAGTTGCCCCATCACACGCTTTCGAGGCGTGCGCCCTCGGCCACTAGGCGACACCACCGCGCACGAGCTTACCGGATCCTTCGAGTGGCGAAGAACTGCTTTAGTACGGCGGAGCACTCCTCCGCCAGTATCCCCATGACGACCTCGGGCCGATGATTGAGCCGGCGATCGCGTACGACGTCCCAGAGCGAGCCCACGGCCCCGCCCTTCTCGTCGACGGCGCCGTACACGATCCGATCGACCCTGGCCAGCACCGCCGCCCCCGCGCACATCGTGCACGGCTCCAGCGTCACCACGAGCGTGCAGCCGCTCAGCCGCCACTGCCCGCGCCGCGCGGCCGCCCGCCTGAGCGCCAGGACCTCGGCGTGCCCGGTGGGATCGGCGGAATATTCCCGGTCGTTGCCCGCTGCCGCCAGGACCTCGCCGTGCGGGTCGAGCACCACCGCACCCACGGGGATCTCCTCCCTGGCGGCCGCCGCAACGGCCTCCGCCAGGGCCAGGCGCATGGCCTCCTCGTAGGTCACCGGTCTCGCGGGGTCACCGCAACCGGTCGAGCTCGTCGGCGAACGACAGCCGCTCGGCGATCACCGACAGGATGTCGGCGGGCAGCATGCCCTCTTCCATGCTCAGCTCGAGCAGCTCTTCGGAGGTCACGCCCAGGTCGCTGAGCAGCTCGAAGTCGCCGGCCGGGCGTACGCCGAGGCCGTTGCTCTCCTTGTCGGGCGTCACTCCGGCGAACTCGGCGAACAGCTCGCCCAGACTGTCGGAAAGAACGGCATGCGCGTCCGAAAGGAACACGCGCGGCTCCTCCTCGTCCCGGTATCGGGCGATGGCGAACCACTCGTCCTCGACCTCGACGCAAAGCAGGGCCAGCTCGTCACCCGTCAAGCCCAGCGCCTCCGTGACGGCGTCACCCAAGTCGTCGACGATCTCGGCGTCGCTGAGATCGACCTCGGCACCGCTCCAGCCGTCGGAGGTCCTGACAAAAGCCGCAGAGAAGGTGTTGGACGCCATGTCCGCGCTCCAGGGGGTTAGCCGAAGACCGACTCAATGGCACGCTCGAACGGCTCGGAGAAGCCGAGCCGCGCGGCGATGCTGGACAGCACATCTTCGGGCAGCAGATCGATGTCGCCGGAGAGGATGCCCAGCTCCATCTCGTCCAACCCGAGATCGGCGAAGATCGACAGATCTCCGGCCGGGAGCACGGTCTCCTCATCCTGGAGGATCTCGTCGAGCTCCTCCTCGTCGGGCACGGGCACGTCCAGGTAGTCGAGCACCTGCTGGGCCAGCGGGAAGTCCCATGAGGCGGCGATGTCGGACAGGAACACATCGACCCGATCGCCCAGGACCCGCAGCGCCACGAAGAACTCGTCCCCGACGGCCACCAGGCCGATCGTGCCGCTCTCGCTGGGCTGCTGGCGCAGGGCATGGATCAGCCCCTTCAGGTCGGACGTGAGCGCGCCAGGCAGCAGCTCGGCGTCCCACCTTTCATCCTCGCGATAGACCACGATGGCGAAGTCAAGAGCGTCTTCGTCTGTCATCGCCATCCCCACCCGATTTCTGACACGACAGATATCACCAAGGCCCAATCGTTCCAGAACCGGGCACGATGCGTGTGCCTCTCCGACCAAATTGTGATCAAAACCGATACCGTGAGGTGCCGCCGTGTACCCCACAAGATAGCGTTGTCCTCTATGGAGACCCTCGTCGTCGATCATCCGCTCGTGGCGCACAAGCTCACCACACTGCGCGATGTCCGCACCGATTCACCTACCTTCCGCAGGCTCGCGGACGAGCTGGTGACGCTGCTCGCGTACGAGGCCACCCGCGACGTGCGCGTCACCGACGTCACCGTCGAGACGCCGGTCGCCCCCGCGAACGGCGTGCACCTGGCCAAGCCATATCCGCTGGTCGTGCCCATCCTGCGGGCGGGGCTCGGCATGCTCGACGGCATGACCCGGCTGCTGCCCACGGCCGAGGTCGGGTTCCTCGGCATGATCCGCAACGAGTCGACGCTGCAGGCCGAGACGTACGCCACGCGGCTGCCCGACGACCTGTCCGGGCGGCAGTGCTTCGTGCTGGACCCCATGCTGGCCACCGGCGGCACGCTGGCGGCGGCCGTGCAGTTCCTGTTCGACCGGGGGGCCGTGGACGTCACTGCCATCTGCCTGCTGGTCGCGCCCGAGGGGCTGGCCTACATGGACAAGGTGTTCGCGAACTCCGGCAAGCCGATCCGTGTGGTCACCGCCGCGCTCGACGAGCGGCTCAACGAGAGCGGCTACATCGTCCCCGGCCTCGGTGACGCGGGCGACCGCCTCTACGGCGTCGTCTGAAGCGGGTTCTCTCAAGCGGGTCGTCTGACGGCTGCTGCCGTCTGACGTGCTGCCGTCCGAAGCGGAAGCTGTACGGGGTCCGTCCCAGAAGCCCTCTTTCCATCACACAGGGTGGCCTCTTCGTTACATACTGTGGTTGGGTGGGTACGAAGAGACATGAAGGCAACTTCCGCATGCGCGTGGGGGAGCACGATGAGCGACATGCCCGGTGCAGAGGCCAATCCGAGTCCGTACGCGGTGGTGGAGGCGGTGCTGCGCGAGGAGTTCGCCGGCGTCCACTCCACGACCACGGTAACGCGCTGCGTCGAGGCGGCGCACTACGGCGCGCTGGAGGTCACCGGCTACGCCCATCCGAGCCTTGTCGAGCGCATCGCGCGCAAGCACCTTCACGTCCTGGCTCTGGTGGCCAGTGAACGTGGCTAAGCAAGATCAAAACTAACTCGCCAAGTCACCTTTACCCCGGCATCCGGGTGGGTAATGTATACGGCGGGTGGTGTGGGTAAGTGGCACGGAGGCGACGGTGCAGGTCAAAAAAGTCCTCACATACGGTGGTATCGCATTTGTGGCGTACTACCTCTTGGCTCGACCAGCTGACGCCGCTGACGCGGTGAAGGGGGCGTTCGACACGGTGTTCAACGCGGCCGACTCGCTGGCCCAATTCGTGAACAACCTCTCATGAGACTTGTGACCCACGGGGACTCCGCCCCGGCGTCGGTCAACCGCTACCTCCTCCCCCACGAACAACAAGTCCTCATGGTGCGGCGGCACCCTGCCATCCTGCTTCGCCCCGTCGCCGAAGTGTTCGGCGGCCTGATCATCGCCGGACTGCTCAGCAGGTTCTTCGGCGGAGGCGAATCGGGTGGCACGGCGCTCGTCGTGGTCTGGTGGCTGTGGCTGCTGCTTCTGATCCGTTTCGTATGGAAAGTCGCGGAGTGGTCGGTCGATTACTTTGTGGTGACTTCCAAACGTATGTTGCTGACTACTGGACTGATCACGCGCAAGGTCGCGATGATGCCCTTGGGCAAGGTCACCGACATGAGCTTCCAAAGATCTCTGCTTGGGCGCATGCTCGGTTACGGTGAGTTCATCCTGGAGTCGGCCGGTCAGGACCAAGCCCTGTCCACGGTGGAGTACATTCCGTATCCGGAGACCTTGTACCTCGAGGTCTGCCAGATGCTTTTTCCCAGCGGCGACAGCGACGATTAATCTCCCCGCGGCAAATTCTGCACGCGGGGATACCAGATTCGGCTACTTCATGCAATCATTGCGTGTTGTTGACCCTTCCCCGCCTTGAGAGATGAGATGCCGAGTCAGGGAACCATCGGTGACCGCGTCCGAGGATTGCGGCTGAACAGGCGGATGTCGCAGGCCCAACTGGCCGGACCCGACCTGTCTGACAGTTATGTCTCGCTCATTGAGTCGGGCAAGCGCACGCCGACTCCTGTCGTGGCCAGGTTGCTGGCGGAGCGGCTCGGGTGCACGACCGAGTTCCTTCTGCACGGCATCGAGCCTCGCCAGCGCATCGACACCGAGCTCGGGCTGCGGATCGCCGAGCTCGAGCTGCAGCACGGCGATCCGGCCGTCGCCGCCGACCGGTTCACGGAGATCGTGAAGGCGGCCGACGAGGAAAACGCCATGCTGACCGCGCACGCGCGGTTCGGCAGGGCGCGCGCCCTCGAGGCCCAGGGTCGTCTCGGCCAGGCCGTGGAGGCGTTCGAGCGCCTGCGCAGGGAGGCCGCGGCTCACCCCGAGCGGCTGGCCGACCTCCCGCTCACCATCGCGCTGAGCCGCTGCTACCAGCGGGCGGGCGACCGGCTGCGCGCCCGTGACCTGGCCTCCCACGCACTGGAGCAGGCCGAGCGGCTGTCCATCACCGAGGGCGAGATCGCCATCGATCTGGCCGCCGCGCTGGTCGAGTCACGCAGCGAGCGCGAGAGCGACTCCCCCGAGCTCGCCTACGTCCAGCGCGTGCTGGAGGTCAGCGGCGTTCCGGTCAGTGTGGACCGTTCCCGTGAGATCAAGGCTCTGTGGCACGCGAGCGCCGCCGCCGCGGCCGGCGAGGACTCCGCGCTGGCCGTGCGCCTGGCCGACGATGCGATCATGGCCGGTCGCGAGGCGCGGCTCGCGCTGCAGCTCGCCAAGGCCGCCATGCACTGGGCCAGGATGGCCGCCGCGCCGATCGACGAGGCCGAGCGGCTCATCACGGCCGCGTCCGGTGTCTTCGCCGCCCTCGCAGGCGCCACGCGCGAGCACGGCGAGAGCCTGATCGTGCACGCGCGGGTCCAGCTGCGGGCCGGTGACCTCACCCGCGCGGGTGAGCTGGCCGGTGCGGCGCTGGAGCTGTCGTCCGACCATTACTCCGGCACGACTCCCGCCGAGGCCCGCCTCGTGCTGGCCACCGTGGCGCTCGACCGGGGCGGCGACGCGTCCACAGAGCTCAGCACGGCTCACCAGCTGCTCGACACGCTGGGCCGGCCGGTGTTCGGCTCCGACAGGCGGGCCGCCCGCTGCTGGCGCGAGCTGGGCGACCTCTATGGCAGGGTCGGCTCCACAGCGCAGCAGACGGCCGCCTATCGTAAGGCCCTGGAAGCCGCCGGAGTTCGCTCTGCCATGGCAGGAGTCACGGTCGGCGCCGACGTTTCCCGCTGAGCCTCCAGGAACGCCAGATTTGCTGTTTTGAGTCTGGAATAATTAGGGTCGACCAGTCATTGACTCATAGGATGATTGGTTTCCCCGGAGGAGGCGGACTGTGAGTCTGCGTACGGCGCAGCGGGCTTCGCTTGTCGACCAGGTGATCGACCAGCTCAAGGAGCAGATCACCTCAGGGTCGTGGCAGATGAACGGCAAGATTCCGACCGAGACCGTGCTCGCCGAGCAGCTCGGAGTGGGGCGTAACACCGTTCGTGAGGCCGTACGCGCGCTCACGCATGCCGGGCTGCTCGAATGCCGTCAGGGGGATGGCACTTACGTCCGCGCGACCAGCGAGCTGTCCGGCGCGATGCTCCGGCGGTTGAAGCAGGCAGAGCAGCTGGAGATCCTGGAAGTACGCCGCGCGCTCGAGGTCGAGTCCGCGCGCCTGGCCGCTACCCGGCGCACGGACGAGGACATCATCCGCATCGAGGCCGCGCTCGCCGAACGGGACCGAGCTTGGGAGCTGGACGACCCCGACTCCTTTGTCGAGGCCGACCTGGCCTTCCACATGGCGGTCGCGCACGCGACGCACAATCTCGTCCTCATCGACCTGTACGAGGACTTCTCGGCGGCGCTGCGGGCCAGCATCACGGCCGCGGGAACGTCGCTGAACAAGAGCTACATCCCGCATGACGCGATCGCCAGGGCCATCGCGGCCGGCGACGCGACCGCCGCCGAACGGGCCGGGCATGCCTGCATGGAGCACATTCTCATCGCCCTCACCGAGTCCTGAGGTCCATCCAGCCGCCGGGCCGCCTTGTCGGCAGCCGCGCGCCGCACTGCTCGCCGCCGCCGCCGAGACGCACGGCCAGAGAGGCGGCGGCATGCCAGGGGTCACCGGCCTGCTGAGGCGTGCTGCTCGACATCGGCTTGCGGCCGTCCGCCTGTGGACGACGTCTGGCCACCGGTCGCGCCTGGCCATGCGACCAGGCGTGCCCATGGCCGGCAACGCTGCGGCCGGCCCGCCGACATGGCCGGGCATGCCGGCCAAGCGTGCCAGGGTCGCACACGCGGTCACGACCCCCAGGTGTGCAGGGCCGCCCGTCACTCTCACCGCCGGCGCTTACCCGCTCAGCGGGGCCCCGGTAGCACCCGCCGTTATGACCGCAGCCGGTCGGCGTGGTCCCGCGCGAAGTCGGCGAACGACCTGCCGGGACGGCCCATCACCTCCGTGAACGCCGGGGTGGTGTAGTCGCCCCACCCCTGCGCGTACGCCGTGAGGTATTCCCCGGTGACCGCGGCGATCCACTCCGGCAGCCCGGCCGCCAGCATCGAACGGCAGGCGTCGTCCGGCGTGACCGGCTGGTAGGCGATCGGCGTGCCGAACACCTGCTCCATCTCCGCGGCGGCGTCCCGTAGTGAGATGCTGGCCGGGCCCGTGAGAGTGTAGGTCTTGCCCTTGTGCGGCGTGGGATCACGCAGGACCTCGGCGGCGAAGTCGCCGATGTCACGCACGTCGATCAGGCCCAGCTTGCCTTCGCCTGTCGCGCTGTAAAAGGTGTCGCCATTCACCGAGCCGAAAAGGTTCTGCATGAAAAAGGCCGGGCGGATGATGGTCCAGTCGAGTCCCGAGGCCGCGAGCTCGACGTCCGACAGGGCGTGCAGCCGGCCGTTACGGGTGGGCGCGTCGTGGGCGGCGCCGATGGCCGACATGCGCACCACGTGGCCCACCCCGGCATTCCTGGCCGCCCAAACGGCGTTCATGCTGGCGTGCGGAGCCTGCGGGCCCATCGCGGTCAGCAGCCACAACGTGTCCACGCCCTTGAACGCCTGGTCGAGCGTGGCCGGGTCGTCCAGGTCGCCGACCGCCACCTCCACGCCTGACGGCGCCTTCGCCGCGTCCCGCACCAGAACCCGCACGTCGTCCGTGCCCGCCAGCGACCGCAGCACGGCGCTGGAAACGGTGCCGGTGGCACCAGTGATCAAGATGGTCATTGCGTTGTCCCCTCTTCCATGGAAACGAGCTCGTCGATCAGGTCGAAGAAGGCCCGGATGCCGGGCAGGTTGGCACCTTTGGCGCGGGAGGCAGCGAAGTCGGCGGCCGAGCGCCATTCCACGATGTCCAGCCATTCACCGTCGGACACGCGGACCAGCTTCGCCCCCAGGAATCCGGCCCGGTCGGCCTGGAAGTCCGCGATCATTCCCGGTCGGGCCGCCAGCAGCTGGCCGGCCCGGTCGGGAGAGACCCGGAACCTGGTGAGTTCCACCGTCGTCGTCATGCCACTACGATATAGTATGAACTAGTGACCATCAAACTTAGTGACTAATTGGAGAGTGTGAGGTGCGCAGGAGCCAGCGCAAGCAGGAGGAGCCCGATCTGGGCATCCTGTCCAGCCGAACCCTTTTCGGCCTGCAGCGGGAGCTGTTCAAGCGGCTGTCCGAGCAGGGGCATTCGCAGCTCAGGCCGCGGCATGGTGCCGTGATGGCATATCTGGACGAGGAAGGCAGCCGGGCCACCGACCTGGCCGCGCAGTCCGGGCAGCACAAGCAGGTGATCGGCACACTGGTGGACGAGCTGGTCGAGCTCGGATACGTGGAACGACAGCCGGATCCGGCCGACCGCCGGGCCAAGCTGATCGTGCCCACCGAGAAGGGCCGAGATCAGATGGCCAAGTCGGACGCCGTTCTCGTCGAGATGGAGGCGGCACACGCGCGAGCCGTAGGCGAGCAGGCATACGCGGACTTCAAGCGCGTCTTCAAACTGATCGTCGAACGCCAGACGACCACGGGCCAAACCGATTCGTCCACCGCGCCTCCGAAGTGACCCCGCCCCCTGGGGTGACGCACCCCGACCGCAGCCGGCCGGCGCTCGCAGGATAGGCGCCGGTGCCCGTTAGAGAGAGGCACAGGTGCCCGTACGCCGTTGCGGCGGCCGGCCCTGTGCGGGTCAGAGGGCGTCTCCCTGGAGGCCCTCAGCCCCGCACGATGGATGGCGCCCCCTTGGCCCCGCCGTAACAAAAAGAAAGATCTACGGCTGGCGGAGGGACATGACCAGGTAGCGGAAGGCGGAGGCGGCGTCGCCGGGGACCTCCTGGATGAGGGCGGGCCTCGTCGGCGACTCCATGTTGATGCGGGCCAGCTCGCTCTCGATCCCCGTCAGCCCGTCGAGCAGGAACTGCGATTGGAACGCGATCTCGATGTCGTCACCACGTAGCTCGCACTCGACCACCTCGGCCCCGCGCCCGATGTCGCCGCCACCAGCCTGGATCAGCACCTGGCCCTGTGTGAACGACAGCCGGATCGCGGTGTTGCGCTCGGCCACCAGGGCGACTCGCTTGATCGCGTTGACGAACGGCACCACCGCGACGTCAGCCCTGATCGACCAGTCGCTGGTCAGCCTGGCGCGATAGTCGATGAACTGCTCGTCCAACAGCCGCACGGTCGTGCTGCGCCCGACGCTCTCGAATCCGGCCACGCCGTCGCCCATCGCGATCGACACCTCGCCGCCGCGCAGGGACTTGGCCACCTCGACCAGCACCCGCGCCGGCACCATGGCGGAGACGGCGAAGCCGGGACTTGCCGGCCGCCAGGCGAAGTCGCGGGCGGCGATGCGGTAGCGGTCGGTCGCCGCCATCGCCACGGACTCGCCCTCGATGTCGACCCTGATGCCGGTGAGCATCGGGAGCGTGTCGTCGCGGCTGGCCGCGGGCGCGACCTGGCCGACGGCGGAGGCGAAGACGCCGCCGCCGATGGCGCCGATGCTGGGCGGCATCGCAGGCATGGTCGGGAAGTCCTCGACCGGCATCGTGATGAGCCCGAACTCGGCGCTCCCGCAGGTCAACACCGCCTCGGCCCCATCGGTGACGATCTCCACGTCGTCGGCGGGCAGGCTCCGGCTGATCTCGGCGAGGAGCCGGCCCGGGATCAGCACCCTGCCCTCCTCGGCCACGTCGGCGTCGATCATGGCCCGGGCGGAGACGTCGTAGTCGAACGCGGACAGGCTGAGCTCCTCGCCTGCCTCCAGCAGCAGCCCGGACAGAACGGGCACCACAGGGCGGCTGGGCAGGACTCGGGCAGCCCACGCCACCGCATCTGCCAGTACATCGCGGTTAACCCGGATCTTCACCTGTTACACCCCTTCGTCGCGCCGTGCCTCTATGAAAATAGCCGAGGCGACCGACAACACCGGGCGCGTTCAGCCGCGGCCGCGAGGGCTTCCCGTCAGCCGGTGCTATGAGCGCTTCCCGTCAGCCACGGCTGTTGAGGTAGGCGAGCACGGCCAGCACGCGCCGGTTGTCGTCGTCCGAGGGCGCGAGGCCCAGTTTGGCAAAGATGTTGGCGGTGTGCTTGGCCACGGCGCTCTCGCTGAGATAGAGCCGCTGGGAGATCGCGGCGTTGGACCGCCCTTCCGCCATGGCCTCGAGCACCTCCCGCTCGCGCGGCGTGAGCGCGGCCAGCGGCTCGTGCCTGGCGTTGCTGGCCAGCAGCTTGGCGATCACCTCCGGGTCCATGGCGGTGCCGCCCGCGGCGACCCGGCGTACCGCGTCGATGAACTGCTCGGCGTTGAAGACCCGGTCCTTGAGCAGATAGCCGATCGCACCCGAGCCGTCGGCCAGCAGCTCGCGGGCGTACAGCTGCTCGACGTGCTGGGACAGCACGAGGATGGGCAGCCCCGGCACCGACTTCCTGGCCGCGAGCGCGGCCTGCAGGCCCTCGTCGGTGAACGTCGGCGGCAGGCGCACATCCACGATCGAGACGTCGGGGCGCAGCTCGAGCAGGCCCTTCAGCAGCTCGGGGCCGGACTCCACGGCGCCCACGACCATGAAGCCATGGGCCTGCAGCAGGTGGACGAGCCCGTCTCTGAGCAGGTAGAGGTCTTCGGCGATGAGCACGCGGTTCATGAGCACCAGGGTTTGGTCGGGGTCGCTTCCGCCATCCACTGCTCCCGGTTGTGGGTCGCGGGGATGCGGATGGCCATGGCATGCATGGTAAGCCCGAGCGCGATCATGCCGATGATCACCGGCCAGTGCCAGACCTCGGGAAGGTGCAGCGCGAGGAACCAGGACTTCTCGTCGAAGTCGATCACCTTGAAGATGGCCGGCACGAACCCCTGCGGGAAGGTCGGGCACCAGGCCGTCGCCCACAGGAACGTGACCAGGATCGCCTTCCGGCGGGGGAGCTTGGACAGGTTGCCCGACCAGTGCTCCGGCAGCGCCCTGGGCATCTCCATCATCACCGTGGTGGGGCCGCCGGGCGGGCTGTTCAGCGCGAGCACCCCGTCGAACGCGGACAGCCGCCGTTCGATGCCGGCCAGGCCGCTGCCCTTGGCCGGGTCGGCGCCGCCCATGCCGTCGTCGGTGACCGTGATGCGCAGGTCGGCGCCGCTGGAGCTGATGTCCACCGTCGCCGACCGGGCGTCGCCGTGCCGGGCGGCGTTGGAGAGCAGCTCGCTGACGGCGAAGTACGCCGCCGCCTCCACCGGCGGCTCGGGCCGATGCGGCAGGTCCACCTCCACGGTGACCCGCAGCGGGCTGTCCATGGCCAGCGCGCGTACGGCGTCACCGAGCCCGCGCTCGGCGAGCACCGGGGGATGAATGCCGCGAATGACCCGGCGCAGCTCGGACAGCGTCTCGGAGGACGCCTCCCTGGCCTTGGCCAGCAGCGCCTTGGCCGACGCGGGATCGTTGTCGACGAGTTGCTCGACCGCGCCGAGCGTCATGCCGATCGCCACCAGCCTGGCCTGCGTGCCGTCGTGCAGGTCGCGCTCGATCCTGCGCATCTCGGCCGCCTGGGAGTCGGTCGCCAGGTTGCGCGTGCGCTTGAGGTGGCTCACCTGGCCGGCCAGCCGGCTCGCGGCGGTCGCGCCGAGCAGCAGATCGCTCCAGAGCGCGTAAAGGCGCAGGCCCTGCGGGGGGAGCAGGATGAACAGCGGCAACAGCGCCACCTTCACCAGGGGGTCCAATAACAGCCAGAGATCGTCGCGCCAGGTGGCCGGGTCGCTGATCAGCCACTTCCAGCGATCGTTCCAGGCCGGAATGCGCGGCGATCTGTAGAGGGTGCGGTCCGAGCGGTACATCCCGTCCGCCTGCGGCACCGGTGGCGGGGGCTTGGGCAGGTACGGGGCCTCGATCGGGAGGTCCGTCCACGCGCGCATCAGCCGCCTGTTGAGCTCGGCCAGCCTCCGGACCATCCGGGCCTGCGGCGGGAACAGGAAGACCATGCCCATCGCCACCGACAGGACCAGCATGACGACGGACAGGAGGATCATCGGCACCTCGACGACGAGCAGCGCGAGAAGCACCGTGATCTGACCGAACCTCCGAAGCATGCCTTCAGTGTGCGACAGGGGACCGTGCAGGGTCACTGCACCTAGGTACACCCTTGCCGGGCATCTAGTCGGATTCCGCCGTACCTCCGGCGTTCCTAGCGTCGATGCCATGAAAATCATCGAGGTCAGGAACCTGCGGAAGCGGTATCCGAACCACCTGGCGGTCGACGACGTGTCGTTCGAGGTCGCCGAGGGGGAGATCTTCGGCATCCTGGGCCCGAACGGCGCCGGCAAGACCACCACCGTGGAATGCGTCGCGGGCCTGCGGGCGCCGGACGGTGGCACCGTACGGGTTGCCGGGCTGGACCCCCAGCAGGACCGGGACGAGCTGCGCAAGGTGCTCGGCATGCAGCTCCAGAGCGCCGCCCTGCCAGAGAAGATCAAGGTGTGGGAGGCCATGGACCTCTACGCCTCCTTCTACCCCGACCCGGCCGACTGGTCCGAGCTGGTGGAGCGGGTCGGGCTCGGCGGCAAGCGCGACACCACGTTCAAGAAGCTCTCCGGCGGGCAGCGCCAGCGGCTGTCCGTGGCGCTGGCGCTGGTCGGCAAGCCCCGGGTGGCGGTACTCGACGAGCTGACCACCGGGCTGGACCCCCAGGCCCGCAGGGACACCTGGGAGCTGGTCGAGCAGGTACGCGATTCCGGGGTGACGATCGTGCTGGTCACCCACTTCATGGAGGAGGCCGAGCGACTCTGCGACCGGCTCGCGCTCATCGACGCGGGCAAGGTGGCCGCCACCGATACTCCCGCCGGTCTGATCGCGCAGGTGGGCGGGGAGCAGCGGGTGCGGTTCCGGCCGTCCGTGCCCGTCGACGACGCCGTGCTGCTCGCCCTGCCCGAGGTGCGTGAGGTCAGCAGGAGCGGCGGCCACGTCGTGGTGAGCGGCTCCGGCAACCTCGCTCCCGCGGTCACCCTCGCCCTGGCCCGGCACCAGGTCGTCCCCGAAGACCTGCGCACCGAACAGGCCACGCTCGACGACGCGTTCCTCGCACTCACCGGAAGGAAGCTCTCGTGAAGAAGATCCTCATCGTGGAGGCCAAGCTGCACCTGCGCGAATGGCCTTTCATGCTGTTCACCATCGGGCTCCCGGTCGGCCTCCTGGTCGTGCTGGGACTCAGCATCCCGATGATGACGAAGGTCGGGAACGCCGGCGACCGACCCGTGGACACGCAGATGCCGAGCATGATGACGCTGCTCGCGCTGCTGGTTCTCGCCTGCAACGTGGTGCCCGCGGTGCTCACGACCTACCGCGAGCAGGGCGTGCTCAAGCGGATGTCCACCACGCCCGTGCACCCGGCGCGGCTGCTGGGCGTGCAGCTCCTGATCAATCTGGCCGTCGGCGCTGTGTCCACGACCATTCTGATCGTGGTCGGGGCTCTGGTGTTCGACTCGCCGGCTCCCCGGCAGTGGGTGGGGTTCGTCCTGGTCTTCCTGCTCGGCAGCGCCGCGCTGATGGCCATAGGGCTGGTGATCGCGGCTTTGGCGCCCAACGGCAAGGCCGCCCCGGGGATCGGGTCGGTGGCGATGTTCCCGCTGATGTTCCTGGGGGGCATGTGGGTGCCGCGCGATGTCATGCCGGAGGGGCTGCGCGCGGTCAGCGACTACTCCGTCGCGGGGCCGTTCGCCCAGGCGCTCAAGGACACCTGGGCGGGGCAGGCCCCACAGCTCCTGCACCTGGCGGTGGTGGCCGCCGGGCTGCTGATCTTCGGCGGGCTGGCCGTGCGGCTGTTCCGGTGGGAGTGAGGCTAGCGCCCGGCCCAGACCGGGCGCGCACCGGTCACGTTGGTCATCAGCGAGTAGAGCGAGGTCGAGGCAGCGATGAACATCCTGTTGCGCTTGAGCCCGCCGAACACCAGGTTGGCGGTGAACTCGGGCAGCTTGAGCCGGCCGATCAGCGTGCCGTCCGGGTCGTAGCAGAGCACCGCCTTGCCGGCCGCGGTCCAGATCCGTCCGGTGTCGTCCAGCCGTATCCCGTCGAAATTGTCGTCCTCGCCGCCCACGGCGAAGACCTTGCCGCCCGCGAGCGTGCCGTCGTCACGCACGTCGAACACCCGCAGATGCCGCTCCCTGGTGTCCGCGACGTAGAGCCGGCGCTCGTCCAGCGAGAAGGCCAGGCCGTTGGGCCTGACGAAGTCGTCGGCCACGACGCGCACCTCGCCCGTCACCGGGTCGGCGCGGTAGACGTGACAGCCGTCGATCTCCTGCTCGGCGGCGAAGCCCTCATAGTTGCTGAGGATTCCGTAGGGCGGGTCGGTGAACCAGATGGAGCCGTCGGAGCGGACGACCACGTCATTGGGGCTGTTGAGGCGCTTGCCTTCCCAACGATCGGCGATCACCGTGATGGAGCCGTCGTGCTCGGTACGGGTGACGCGGCGGTTGCCGTGCTCGCAGGAGATCAACCGGCCCTCGCGGTCGAGCGTGTTGCCGTTGACGTAGCCGGACGGCTGGCGGAACAGCCCGACCGCGCCGCTCATCTCGTCCCAGCGCAGCATCCGCTCGTTGGGAATGTCGCTCCAGACCAGGAACCGGCCGGCGGGGAAGTAAACAGGGCCTTCCGCCCAGCGGGTGCCGGTGTGGAGCACCTCGACCCTGTCGTCTCCGCCGATCGCGGCGAACCGCTCGTCGAGCACCTCGAACTCAGTGGGAATCGTCTCCGTCATGCGTCCACCATACGCTGTTCGGTCATTCCGACATAACACGAGATATGATCCTTTGGTGGATGATATCGACAGAATGCTGATCGGTCTGCTCCAAGAGGACGCGACACGCTCGTACGCCGTGCTCGGCCAGGCGGTCGGCCTGTCCAGCGGGGCCACGCACGAGCGGGTACGCAAGCTGCGCGAGCGCGGCGTGATCAAGCGCACCACGATCGAGGTCGACCAGGCCGCGCTGGGCCGGACGGTGACGGCGTACGTGCTGGTCGAGGGCAGCACGTGGATGGGCGACAGCTCCGATCGGCTGGCGGCGATCCCCGAGATCGAGGAGGCGCACGTCATCGCCGGTCCCGCGTCGATGCTGCTCAAGGTCCGTACGGCCGGTACGCGCGACCTGCAGGACGTGCTGCGGCGGGTGTTCGACGTGGAGGGCGTGACCGGAACGCAGACGGTCGTCGTGCTGGAGACGTTCTTCGAAAGAACCCTCAAGTAAGCTTCAGGAATGACCAAGGTCGCCTGGAACACCAAGGAACTCACCGTCGGCCAGCTCGCGGAGCGCAGCGGCGTGGCCGTCTCGGCCCTGCACTTCTACGAGGCAAAGGGGCTCATCGAGAGCCGGCGCACCGCCGGCAACCAGCGCCGTTACAGCCGGGACAGTCTGCGCAGGGTCGCGTTCATCAGGCTGGCGCAGCGCATCGGCATCCCACTGAAGACCATCAAGGACGCCCTGGCCGAGCTGCCGGACGAGCGCACCCCCACCCGTAACGACTGGGCCAGGCTGTCGGCCGCGTGGCGGGGCGAGCTGGACGACCGCATCGAGCAACTGCAACGGCTACGCGACGACCTGACGGAATGCATCGGGTGCGGCTGCCTGTCGCTGGATCGGTGTCCGGTGGCCAATCCGCACGACCGGCTGGGCGATGAGGGGCCGGGCGCGCGGCGCATCGACACCCACCTGTGCCCGCCGCAATCCTCGCCCTGCTGCGTCCCCGCCGCCACGACCGGGTGATCGGCCCGCAGCTCCCCTTCGCCCGCCTTCGATCCCCAGCCGCGACGACACCACCGAGACCGAGCCGCCCTTCCGCCATGGGAACCTCGCGACCGCGACGCGCCTCGACCACGTCTTGTCCCGCCATATCCGGAGCGTACGGATCTGCGGCCCCCACCCCACGGATCACAAAGTCCCGTAAGCCCGACATCGCAGAGCGTTGTCAAAGCACATGATCACGCGGATTTGTCGCCAGGTACGGTTCCAGCCGGACAAGCCGTGTCCGTCAGTCTTGCTACCAGGGTGTTCGGCTGGTGAGAAGATCGGGGGTGCTCCGAATAGCAAACGCAGTACTCGCAAGATTACCGGAACCGCTGCACGCACTTGCGCTGAAGCACCGTGAACTGCTGAAGTTCGCGGTGGTGGGTGGAACAGCGTTCTTCGTGGACAACACGATTTTCTATGGGCTGAAGCTGACCATTTTGGAACCGAAGCCGGTGACCGCGAAGATCATCGCGGTGCTCGTGGCGACGATCGTGTCCTACGTGTTGAACCGCGAATGGTCGTTCCGGACCAGGGGCGGCCGTGAGCGCCGTCACGAGGCGGCGTTGTTCTTCCTGGTCAGTGGCGTCGGTCTAGTGCTCAGCTCCGCGCCGCTATGGATCTCCCGGTACGTATTTCGCCTGGAGACCCCGGATGTGAGCCTGGTGACCCAGGAGATCGCCGACTTCATGAGCGCGCAGATCATCGGCACGCTGATCGCCACGGTCTTCCGCTTCTGGGCGCTCCGGAAGTGGGTCTTCCCGGACGAGAAGGCCGAGTCCGGCAGCGTGCGGCCGGCTCCCACTCCCGATTCCACGGAGGAGGCGGCTTGATGGCAGCGAACCCAGAAGCCGTTTCGGCGGTTGGACTGCTTCATGCCGCCCTCACGGAATCGCGGATCCTACAAGTTGAGCCTCAGTGCTGGGCCATGTCCACGAAACGACTGTAATGACCCTGGAAGGCCACCGTCACCGTGGCCGTGGGGCCGTTACGGTGCTTGGCCACGATCAGGTCGGCCTCCCCCGCCCGCGGCGACTCCCGCTCGTAGGCGTCCTCTCGGTGCAGCAGGATCACCATGTCGGCGTCCTGCTCGATGCTGTTGTGGACTGATATGCCGTTGGCCACGAAGTTGTGCGTGCCGAGCACAGTGGCGTCGTATACCGGCTGCTCGCCGAGGGTTTCCACCGAGTCGATCTCGTCCCAGAAGACATCGTTCGTTGCCAGCATCTCCAACTGGGCATCATCCAGAATTGCGGCTACTCTCCCTAGCCGCGCCCGGCTGGGCGCATGCTTCCGCAGGGTGCTTCCACAGAACTGAGTACCGCGCTTGGCCGCGAACGCCCGATGGGGCACGCCCTTCTCCGTCAGCACATCACGGACGTGTGCCCAGACTTCCCGGGGAACGGTGTCGAGATTGGTGTTGCCGCTGAGCGTTCGCAGCATAGCGACGCAGCGGGTGGCCTGCTTGGACCGCTCGCCATGCACTCCCACCTCGTCCAGGAAACGCAGCTGGTTCTCCGCCCCGTAGATATGCAGCTGGTAGCACACCCGATGGTCGCCCTTCCGGGTCTCCTTCACACGGGTCATCACGTTGAAGCGCAGCAGCAACCGGGCGACGTCATCGACCAGTCGGCGACTCGTTGAAGCGTAATAGACCCGCGCCTGGCGAACCTTTTCGTCCCACCAGACGCACCCGTCGGTCGCCCACAGGTGTCGAAGGAACAGCGCAATCTGCCCCGTTGGGAGCGAAAAAACATCGTCCGGAACGGACTTCTCGTGACTCCGGAGGCCGAAGTGCTTGGCGGCCTGCGTCATCGTCTCCAGGCATGCTTCGTCAACGCTCGCGTACCGGATCGGCCGCCCCTTGACGAACGAGCCATCACCGATCATGTGCGCGAGCATCACAACCTCATCATCCCGCCAGGCGCGGCACTTCTCGGGACCCGGGACATGGCGCGGAATCGCCACCCGCGTTCCGAGCTGGAGCTCCGCCAGGGGACGCCAACCGTCGTAGGTCAGGAAGGGATGGTTGGCTGACGCCTCGACCTCACGGCCGGACTTCAGCCGCAGCCGGAAGACCTCCTTTACCCCACTGGGGAAGACGTGCGTCATGATGCGCGGCACGAGTCGTAGATTCTCGTCAAGGGACCACACGGGGATGTCGCGCGCACCGGACTCCAGCATTTCGCCCAGTGAAACCTCTGCACCCGTATCGGCTCTTAGGATCCGGGTGTCCGCGGTCAGGCAACCCGACTCGCGCAGGTCGCTGACCGCCGGACGCTTGTCTGTACGCTGCTCGGGACCACGGTTGAGCTGGGAGATCGCGATGACGGGGACCTCGAGCTCCTTGGCCAGCAGCTTGATCGCACGAGAGATCTCCGAGACCTCGTTCTGGCGGCTCTCGGTCTTCTTCGGCGAGCTCATCAGCTGGAGGTAGTCGATGACCACGAACCTCAGGTCGTTGCGCTGCTTGAGCCGCCGGCACTTGGCCCTGATCTCCATCATCGACATATTGGGCGAGTCGTCGATGAACAGCGGCGCCTCCGCGACCTCGCTCATCCTGCGGGCCAGGCGGGTCCAGTCGTCGTCGCCCATCGTTCCCGACCGCATGGCGTGCAGCCCGACCCGGGCCTCGGCGGACAGCAGACGCATGGTGATCTCGTTACGGGACATCTCCAGGGAGAAGATGACCGTGGTCATCCCATGCTTGATCGCCGCAGAACGGGCGAAATCCAGACCTAGTGTGCTTTTTCCGATGGCGGGCCGGGCGGCCACGACGATCATCTGGCCCGGGTGGAGGCCGTTGGTGAGCGAGTCGAGGTCCTGGAAGCCGGTGGGCACGCCGACCATCTGGCCGCCCCGGCTGCCGATGGCCTCCAACTCGTCCAGGGCCCCCGGCATGATGTCGGCCAGGGGCGCGTAGTCCTCGGAGGTGCGGCGCTCGGTGACCTTGTAGATCTCCGCCTGGGCGCGGTCCACGAGGTCGTCGACCTCTTCGTTCTGGCCGCCGTAGCCGAAGGAGACGATGCGGGTGCCGGCCTCGATGAGGCGGCGCAGGATGGCCTGCTCCCTGACGATCTTGGCGTAGTAGCCGGCGTTGGCCGCGGTGGGGACGACGGCCGTGAGCGTGTGGAGGTAGGCGGCGCCGCCCACCCTGGCCATCTCGCCGCGCTTTTGCAGCTCGTCGAAGACGGTGACGGCGTCGGCGGGCTCTCCCCGGCCATAGAGGTCGGTGATGACGTCATAAACCATCTGGTGCGCGGGGCGGTAGAAGTCGTCGGAGCGCAGGATCTCCACGACGTCGGCGATCGCGTCCTTCGACAGCAGCATGCCGCCCAGCACCGACTGCTCCGCCTCGATGTTGTGCGGCGGGGTGCGCTCGAAACCCGGGCTTGCGCCGGTTTCTTCGTCAATGCTCACCGCGCCCCCTCGTACAACCTTGCAGGCGGTCGCACCACCCCCACTTGTAGTCGACCGGTGTGACAGTTTCGCGGAGTCGGGGGTCCTTCGGCAACGTGGCCTGTGGACAACGCTGTGGTCAAGCTGTGCACTACTGCCCCCAGGGTGTGAAAGGCCTGTGGACAGTACCTGGGGATAACTCTTGCCGATATCCACCGAACCGCACCTGACCTGCTAGAACGCTATCCACCGGCTGTGGAGGAAAGAAAGTTTGGCCGACACGCCGTGTAATGGCCATAATGGACGAATGCCCATTACATCCAGAGATCGGGAGATTCTCCGGCTCGCCGTGCCCGCGTTCGGGGCGCTGGTGGCCGAGCCGCTCTTCCTGCTCGCCGACTACGCGATCGTCGGTCACGGGATGGGCACCACAGCGGTGGGCGCGCTGGGGGTGGCGGGCACCATCCTGGCCACGCTCGTCAACCTGTGCGTGTTCCTCGCCTACGGCACGACGGCGTCCGTGGCGCGCCAGACGGGCGCGGGCAATCACACGCGGGCCATGCGCAGCGGGGTGGACGGGATCTGGCTGGCGCTCGGCATCGGCGTGGCGCTGATCGTCGCATGCTGGCCGCTGGCGCCGGCCATCGTGGAGTTATTCGGGGCGAGCGCTGGTCAGGCCGCGCAGGCGGTGACGTACCTGCGGATCAGCCTGCTGGGCGCGCCGGGGATGCTGGTCGTACTGGCGGGCACGGGCGTGCTGCGCGGGCTGCAGGACACCGTCACGCCGCTGGCGGTGGCCGTGGGGTCGTTCGTGCTGAACGCGGCGCTGAACGCCTGGTTCGTGCTGGGGCTGGAGTGGGGCATCGCGGGGTCCGCGTGGGGCACCGTGCTGGCGCAGACGCTGGGTGCCGCCGTCTACCTGGTGGTGGTGGCCAGGGGCGCGCGCCGGTCGGGCACGCCGCTCACGCCCGATCTGATCGGGATCAAGCGGGCGGGCACGGCCGGGTTCGCGCTGCTCATCCGCACGGTCTGCCTGCGGGTGGTGCTGATCGTGGGCACCGTGGTGGCCACCAGGATGGGCGAGGCCGAGTTGGCCGCGTACGCCATCGCCACCCAGGTGTGGACGCTGCTGGCCTTCGCGCTGGACGCGATCGCCATTGCCGGGCAGGCCATCACGGGACGCGCGCTCGGCGCCGGAGACGTCGCGGCCACCAGGGCCGCCACCAAGCGCATGGTGCAGTGGGGCGCCTGGTCCGGTCTCGCGCTCGGCCTGCTCGTCGTCGCCGCCAGGCCGGTGCTGCCCGGGCTGTTCGACGCCGATCCGCTGGTCGCCGAGCTGCTGCTGGCCGTGCTGTGGCCGGTGGCGCTGTTCCAGCCGGTGTGCGGGGTGGTGTTCGTGCTCGACGGCGTGCTGATCGGCGCGGGCGACCAGCGCTATCTGGCGTGGGCGGGGGTGTGGACGACGCTGGTGTACCTGCCTGCCGCCTTCCTGGCCGCCGACTTCGGCG
Source organism: Nonomuraea sp. H19 (assembly GCF_052068215.1). Lineage (NCBI taxonomy): Bacteria > Bacillati > Actinomycetota > Actinomycetes > Streptosporangiales > Streptosporangiaceae > Nonomuraea > Nonomuraea sp. H19. Next base: position 251,534 of record NZ_JBQHCV010000002.1, read on the forward strand.
TGGCCGCCCTCTGGTGCGCGCTCGGCGCGTGGATGATCGCCCGCCTGGTCACCCTGGTACGCCGCGCCGCCGGCACTGCCTGGCTGGTAACCGGGGCGTAGGCCACTGGACGTGGCCTACCGTAGGTGCAAACCTCGCAACCTGCGGCAAGCCGCTGAACGCGGCCTTCCGTAGGTGCAAACCCCGCTACCTGCGGTAAGCCGCTGAACGCGACCTACCGTAGGCGCAAACCCCGCTACCTGCGGTAAGCCGCTGGACGCGGCCTACCGTAACCTTCCCGTGCTTGCTGTTGTCCAAGTGGTGAGACATTGTGGGCGAGTTCCCTGAGGCGGGGTGTTCCTTGTCCACGATTCTTCGACGACTTTCTCCTTCGGAGGCGACCGGACTGCGCACCGGCGCCCGGCACAGCCTGGCCGAGCACTACCGTCCGGCTGACCTGATCGTGCTCGGGCTCGGCGTGACGATCGGCGCCGGCATCTTCTCCATCGCCGGCCGGCAGGCGGCCACCACGGCGGGTCCCGGCGTGATCCTCTCCTTCATGATCGCGGGGATCGCTTGCCTGCTGGCCTGCCTGTGCTACGCCGAACTGTCGTCCACGATGCCGACCTCGGGCAGTGCCTACACCTTCACGTACGTCATCTTCGGCGAGGTCTGGGCGTGGATCATCGGCTGGGCGCTGATCCTGGAGCTGCAGTTCGCCGCCGCCGTCGTGGCCAGGGCGTGGGGTGAGATCGCGGTCGGCGCCCTCGTGAACGCCGGCGTACGCGTGCCGAACCCGGAGCTCGTCGCCGACGTCCTCGTGTTCGTGATCCTGGTGCTGCTCACCGGCATCGTCGCGCTGAACGCGCGGGTCGGGCTGCGCGCGCTGTGGGTCATGGTGGCCGCCAAGCTGCTGGCCATCGGCGCGGTCATCGTCGTCGGCATGTCGCACATCCGCGTGGCGAACTTCGGCGACTTCTACGTCCCGCCCAAGACGCTGCCGACGGCGCCGGTGACCGTTCTGGAGATGTTCTTCGGGGAGGGCCAGGCCTTCGGCTGGTTCGGGATCTTCGCGGCGGCCTCGGCCATCGCGTTCGCGTACATCGGGTTCGACGTCGTGGCGACCGCGGCCGAGGAGACCGTCAACGCGCCGCAGGCGGTGCCGCGGGGCATGATCCGCAGTCTGGTGATCGCCACCATCATCTACATCGCGGTGGCCCTGGTCATGGTGGGCATGGTCTCGTACACCAAGATCTCTGTGGAGGCGCCGCTGGCCAGCGCGTTCCGCGCGGCGGGCGTGGGCTGGATGGCACACGTCATCGACGCCGGCGCGGTGCTGGGGCTGACGACGGTGATCCTGGTGCTGATCGTGGGGCAGACGCGGGTGCTGTTCTCGATGGCCCGCGACGGCCTCATCCCCCGCGCCCTGGCCGTGGTCAGCCGCCGCTACCACACGCCATCCCGGGTGACACTGGTGATCGGGGCGATCGCGATCGTGCTGGCGGAGTTCGTGCCGGTGCTCACCCTGCAGGAGCTCGTGGTGATCGGGACGCTGTTCGCGTTCGGGTTCGTGGCGGCCGGGGTGATCGTGATGCGGCGCCGCATGCCGGACCTGGAGCGCGGGTTCCGGGTGCCGCTCTCGCCGCTGCTGCCGGCGCTCTCGCTGCTCGCCACGCTCTGGCTCATGGTCAACCTGCGGGTGCTGACCTGGGCGTACTTCGTTCTGTGGATGGCCTTCGGCCTGCTGGTCTACCTCGTGTACGGCCGGCGCCACAGCCTCCTGGCCCGCCCGCGCTTCCCGGTCGAACACATGCGGGGCAGGCACCGGCGCTAGAACCGCCCCGATTCGAGCACGCTGCGCAGGAACTCCCTGGTCCTGACGTTCTCCGGCGCGGTGAAGATCTTCTCCGCAGGGCCCTTCTCGAGCAGCACGCCGCCGTCGAGAAAGCACACCGTGTCCGAGATATCGCGGCAGAAGCTCATCTCATGGGTCGTGAGGATCATCGTCATGCCGGAGTCCTTGAGCTCCCTGATGATCCCCAGCACCTCGACCACCAGCTCGGGGTCGAGCGCCGAGGTGACCTCGTCGAGCAGCATCAGCCTGGGCTGCGTGGCCAGCGCCCTGATGATGGCCACCCGCTGCTGCTGCCCGCCGGACAGCTGGTCAGGGTACGCCCGCGCCTTGTCCGCCAGCCCGAACCTGCCCAGCAGCTCGTGAGCCTGCTCCTCCGCCTGCTCCCTGCTCACCTTGTGCACCCGGCGGGGCGCGAGTGTGATGTTGTCCAGCACCGTCATGTGCGGGAACAGGTTGAACGCCTGGAACACGATGCCGAGCCGCTTGCGCACGTCGTCGACGTCCACGCGGGGATCGGTGATGTCCTCGCCGTCGAGCAGGATGGCGCCGTCGTCGACCGTCTCCAGCAGGTTCACGCAGCGCAGCAGCGTGGACTTGCCCGAGCCGGAGGCCCCGATCAGGCTCACCACCTCGTGCGGGTGCACCTCCAGGTCGATGCCGCGCAGCACGCTGTGGCCGTGGAAGTTCTTCCACACCCCATCGATCGTCAACAAGGTCATGCGCCCTCCTTCGCCGGGCCCATGACCCTGACAGGGCTGTGTCTGATTGTTCGCTCGCTGCGCTCACTCATGCGCCGCGCCTCCTGCGCGTACGGGCGGCCAGGTGGTCGGTGAGCCTGGCCATGGGGATGGTGAGCAGGATGAACAGCAGCGCCGCCGCCAGGTAGGGCGTGTAGTTGAACGTGCTGGTCACGTGGATCTGCGCCTGCCTGAGCGCCTCCAGCGGGCCGATGGTGGCCACCAGCGCCGTGTCCTTCTGCAGCGAGACGAAGTCGTTGAGCAGCGGCGGCACGACCCTGCGGGTGGCCTGCGGCAGCACCACGAACCGCATGGTCTTGCCGTGGCTCAGCCCGAGCGAGCGTGCCGCCGCCACCTGGCTCGGATGGATGGATTCGATGCCGGAACGGAACACCTCGGCCACGTACGCGCCGTAGGAGAGCGTCAGCGCGATGATGCCCAGCGTCGCCAGGTCAGAGGGGATGCCCTGGAGCCGGAGCGCGGGCAGCCCGAACCCGATCAGGTAGATCACCAGAATCGTCGGCACGCCGCGGAAGATGTCGGTGTAGAGCGTGGCCAGCGCTCTGATCGGAAAGAACGCCGGCGTCTTGATCCCCCTGGCCAGCGCCACCGCCAGCCCGACCACCAGGATCAGCACCTCGGCGATCAGGAAAATCTTGACGTTGAGCAGGAACCCGCTCAGCACGTCGGGCCACGCCTTGGCGAACTCCTCCGGGTCGAAGAATTTCTCCTGCACCCGCGGCCAGCCGGGCGAGTTCGTCACCACCCACACGACCAGGACGATGAACACCACCGTCGAGGCCGTCGCGATCGAGGTCGAGCGGCGGGCGCGCGACCTGCGGATCCGCTCCCGCGCGACCTGCCGCTCGGACTTGACCCACTCGCTCATCGCAACTCGGGGGCGCCCGCGGCCGAGCCGAGCCACTGCTGCTCGATCTTGGCCAGCTCACCCTTCGACTTCAGCGCCTCCACGGCCTTGTCCACGCAGGGCTTGAGCGCGCTGCCCTTCTCCATGACCAGCCCGAACTCCTCCGGCGCGCCACCCGTCGAACTGAACTGCCCCACGATCTTGGAGTCCTCGACCTGCGCGGCGGTCACGTAGAACGCCGTCGGCAGGTCCACGACGAGCGCGTCCACCTGCTTGTTCTTCAGGGCGTTCACGGCGTCGATCTGCTCGTTGTAGACATTGGGGTCGGCAGCCGGCTTGATGACGTCCTTGACGGCGCTGAACGAGGTCGTCCCCACCTGCACGCCGATCTTCGCGTCCTTCAGCTCGGCCAGAGTCTTGGCCTCGGCGTACTTGCCACCCTTGACGGCGACGATGGCCTGCTGGACGGTGTAATACCCCTTACTGAAGTCGACGGCCTTGGCCCGCGCAGGAGTAATCGACACCTGATTGATATCGAAATCGAACTGCTTCTCCCCAGGCGCGAATGCCGAGTCGAACTTGACCGTGGCCCACTGGACTTCGCTGCGGTCAAAGCCCAGCTCGCCGGCCACGGCGAACGCCACCGCACTCTCGAACCCCTGCCCGTTGCTGGGGTCGTCGTCCTTGAACCACGGCTCAAAGGCCGGCTTGTCGGTGCCGATGGTCAACTTGCCGGGGTTGAGGAGCTTGAGCTGCTCCTTGGTGCAGGCTGTGGACGAGGTCGGACTGGCCGTCGTCGTGCTCGCCGTGTTGTCGACGGGTGCACAACCAACAACCGCCACGGCCAGCGCGAGCAGCATGAGGGGACGGGCCATGGCCAAGCCTCCAGGGGGAAACATGCGAAAGAACGACGGCATTCTACGCGGGCCCGGCTTGGAAGCAGCTTCCGAGGGTGCCCCTAACCACGGCAAACGGCCAAGATGAGCTCGCGTAACGGCGCCCAGCCGGTGAAGGGTCAGAGGCCGTTTCCCTGGAGGGCCATCAGCCGAAGTGCGGCGGGGGTCGGCCACGGCAGCGCGTGAAAAATGGAAAGCCCGGGGTCGGCCACGGCAGCGCGTAAAGAATGGAAAAGCCCCCCTCCGTACGGAGAGGGGCTCTGATCACAGAGATCAGCCAGCAACAACCTCAACATCCACCGAAGCAGACACTTCCGGGTGGAGCTTGACGGTGATGCGGTGGGAGCCGACGTTCTTGATCGGGTTGACGATCTCGATGCGGCGACGGTCGAGCAGCGGGCCGCCGGCGGCCTTGACGGCGTCGGCGATGTCGCCCGTGGTGATCGAGCCGAACAGGCGGCCGGACTCGCCCGCGCGGGTGGTCAGCCGGACGCGCAGGGCGCCGAGCTGGCCGGCGACCTCCTTGGCGGTGCCCATGTCGCGGATCTCGCGCGCGTCGCGCGCCTTCCTGATGGTCTCGATCTGCTTTTCGGCCCCGCGGGTCCAGCGCATGGCGTAGCCGCGCGGGATGAGGTAGTTGCGGCCGTAGCCGTTCTTGACCTCGACGACGTCGCCGGGGGCGCCGAGGCCGGAGACCTCGTTGGTGAGGATGAGCTTCATATCGACAGGCCTCCTTAGCGCGCGGTGCTCGTGTAGGGCAGCAGAGCCACCTCACGGGCGTTCTTGATCGCGGTCGCCACGTCACGCTGGTGCTGGGTGCAGTTGCCCGTCACCCGGCGCGCACGGATCTTGCCGCGGTCGGAGATGAACTTCCGCAGCAGCGCCGTGTCCTTGTAGTCGACGTAGGAGATCTTGTCGTGGCAGAACAGGCAAACCTTCTTCTTTGGCTTGCGCAGTGCCGGCTTTGCCATCGTGGTGCTCCTTTCAGAGCCCCGCCTTCCGGGCGGGAATGGACTCGGACTGATGGACAGGATTTAGAAGGGAGGCTCGTCGCTGAAGTCGCTGCCGCCGCCGCCGAAGCCGCCACCGCCGCCACCCTGCTGGCCGCCGCCGTAGCCGCCGCCACCGCCGCCGCCCTGGAAGCCACCGCCCTGGGGCGGGGCGGGCGACGCGGAGGCCCACGGGTCGTCGGCCGGGCCGCCGCCGAAGCCGCCACCGCCGCCACCCTGCCGGGAGGTGCGGTTGACCTTGGCGGTGGCGTTACGCAGGGACGGGCCGACCTCGTCGACCTCGACCTCGTAGACCGTGCGCTTCTCGCCTTCCTTGGTCTCGTAAGACCGCTGCTTGAGCCGCCCCTGAACGATGACCCGCATCCCGCGCTGGAGGCTCTCGGCGGCGTTCTCCGCCGCCTGCCGCCACACGTTGCAGGTCAGGAAGAGGCTTTCGCCGTCCTTCCACTCGTTGGTCTGTCGATCCATGAACCGCGGAGTGGACGCGATGCGGAATCGAGCCACGGCTTGCCCCGTCGGGGTGAAGCGCAGCTCCGGGTCGTCGACGAGATTGCCGACGATGGTGATTACGGTGTCGCCTGCTGCCATGGCTAGCGCTCGCCTTCCTGCACGCCTTCGCTTGGGTTACGGCTCAGAGTACGGGTCTCCCCCGACAAAAGCCGAGGGTTAGTGCACGTCCGGACGCAGGACCTTGGTGCGCAGGATGCCCTCGTTGAGGTTCATCTGCCGGTCGAGCTCCTTGACCGTCGCGGGCTCCGCGGACAGGTCGATGACGGCGTAGATGCCTTCCGACTTCTTGTCGATGTCGTAGGCGAGCCGGCGACGACCCCAGACGTCGACCTTCTCCACGGTGCCGCCGTCGTTGCGGACCACGGTGAGGAACTGGTCGAGGGACGGCGCGACGGTGCGCTCATCGAGCGAAGGGTCCAGAATGACCATTACTTCGTAACGACGCATGCGGGACTCCAACCTCCTCTGGACTTTTGCGGTCACGACACTCTGCCGTGACAGGAGGACGCTGACGCTTGACCGGGGCGCCCCTTTCGGCGCCGCCGGGCGATGGATCATCCATCACAACGCAGCGTGCCCAGGTTACCAGGCACGAGTAGGTGGGAAGGCCTTTAAGAAACCAAGGGGGTGGTGGGATTGCCACATGTGCTTCAGCCCTCCGAAAGGGAGCGGTTCAGGCTCAGGCTCAACACGGACGGACGTCCCCACCCGGTCGAGAACCTCCTGGCCGTCGCCACGCTGGTGTGCGGCGTGGTGGCGTTCGTCTCGACATTCTGGGTGGCCGCGCACGCCATCTCGAGCTGGTTCGGCACGCTCGGCTTCGGCGTCGGTCTCTACTCTCAGTACGTCTCGGCGACCACGCCGCAGCGCACACTCAACATCGTCGGGATCGTGGGATCGTTCGTGGGGGCCGCGCTCGGCATCGCCCACGGCGGTTTCCTCCCCCATCCATGAGCGACGGCCCCGGCTCGCATGAGCCGGGGCCGTTCGTCTATGCCGTTCACCCGCCGATGTGCAGGTCTATTCCGAGCAGGACGAGGAACCAGAGGAACACCGCGAGCAACGCCTCGGCGAGGTCTCTGAGCAGCCCTGGCGTGATGTAGTCGTACAGCCAGGCGACGTAGATGCCTACGATGACGTAAATCAAGACGATCAGCGCTCGTAAGCGCCAGCGGCTCATGTTGTTTTCTCCTCATGTAGGGGGCGCCTGCCGACTTCCCTAGGGCGCCCCGCACAAACGGTTAAGCTCCTGACATGCTGCGAATCGGAGCTCACGTCGACCAGGACGACCCCGCCGCTCACGCCGAGGAGGTGGGGGCCGAGGTGGTGCAGTTCTTCCTCGGCGATCCGCAGGGCTACGACAAGCCGGTGCTGCCGGCCAAGCCGGTCGAGGGTGTGGACGTCTACATCCACGCCCCTTATCTGATCAACGTGGCCACCACGAACAACCGCATCAGAATCCCCAGCCGCAAGCTGCTGGAGCAGCACCTCAAGGCTGCCGCCGGGCTCGGCGCCAAGGCTTTGATCGTGCACGGCGGCCATGTCAACAAGAACGACGACCCGCAGACCGGGTTCGACAACTGGCGCAAGGTGTTCGAGCGCATGGAGTGCCCGATCCCCGTCCTGATCGAGAACACCGCGGGCGGCGGCAACGCGATGGCGCGCAAGCTGGAGCGCATCGCCCGGCTCTGGGACGCGCTCGACGGGTTCGACGTGGGTTTCTGCCTCGACACCTGCCACGCCCACGCGGGTGGTGAGGAGCTGATCGGCCTGGTCGACCGGGTCAAGGCCATCACCGGCCGCATCGACCTCGTCCACTGCAACGACTCGCGCGACGAGTTCGACTCCGGCGCCGACCGCCACGCCAACCTGGGCAAGGGGAGGATCGACTCGGAGCTGATCCTGGCGGTCTGCCGGACGGCCGGGGCGCCGATCGTGGTGGAGACGCCCGCGGAGGGCCAGGCTGAGGACATCGCGTTCCTGCGGAAGAATCTCTAGAGATTACACACAGCCTGTGGATAACTTCCCTGGATTACGGAGACGCAGAAGTGGGTATAGGGACTAGCCCGCCCACGCTCCGCTGAGGAAGCGGGTGGCGTTGACCAGCATGAGCGGCCCGGAAATCACGGCATAGAGCGCGATGACCCACGCCCGCCTGGTGGCGACCTTGGCCATCAGCACCCACAGCGGAAACCACAGCAGCAGCGAGCGCGGGATCGACAGGTAGTACGCCGACGTCATCAGCGCCGCAGCCTGCGTCCCCGTGTAGACGAGCTCGCTCCACCTGCGCAACATGAGCAGCCAGACCAGGACGGCGACGGCCACGACGGCTCCGGTGATCTCCATGCGGAAGGCCACCGCGAAGTCGTCGGCGCCCATGGCCGAACGCCAGGTCGTCTTCCACGCCTCCCACGGCCACTCGAACTCGCGCCCCCAGCCGGCCTCCTGCGCGTGCTTCCAGGCCAGCCAATCGCCCGACCGGCTGTAGTGGTAGTACGAGTACGCCACCAGCGGCGCGAACGGCACCACCAGCCACCCGGCCCGCCGCGGCGACTCCTTGCTCGCGAAGAACTCCACGACGAGTGCGACCGCGAGGAACAGCCCGGTGATCCGCACGCAGGAGGCCCCCGCGGCCAGCAGCACGGCTGCCGACCACTGCCCCCGCCTGGCGGCGAGCCAAGCGGGGATGGCGAAGGCCAGGAAGAGCGACTCGCTGTAGCCCGCGGCCAGGAACACCGCCATCGGGAAGGCCAGCAGCGCCAGCACCGCCATCCAGCCGTTCGCGCCTTCGAGCTCGGCCAGCCTGGCCAGCGACACCATGGCCACCGCGCCGGCGACCAGCGAGATCAGCAGTCCGGCCGCCGACCAGTCCGGCACTACGAGGTGCACCAGCCGCAGTATGGCGGGCAGCCCGGGGAAGAACGCGGGTAATCCCTCGTCCACCGGCTTACCGGGCTCGCCGTCGTAGCCGTACTGCGCGATCGTGATGAACAGCCCGGCGTCCCACTTGCGCCACTTGCCGGCGTACTCGCCCAGCGTCACGCCGAGCAGCGTCGCAACCAGCAGTCCGGCCCGCGAGCCGAACCAGAGCAGCAGCGCGTCCCGGGCGGCCGAGCGAGTGATCATCGCCCGACGGACACCAGCGTGAACCGGTCACGAGCGTCGTCGAAGACGCCGCCGACCTGGTCGTCGATGTCCGCCTGCCGCACCACGTCCTTGTCGGGACGCAGGATGTCCCGCACCACGAACGCCATCATGATCCCGATCGTGATGATCCGTCCCCAGACGGCGGTGAAGTATGTGTCGTCACCGATGCCCAGATCGTTCCTGCTGAGCGGCGGCTGGGAGAGCAGATAGAGCCAGATCGCGGCGAAATACCAGATCTCGGCCAGCTGCCAGAGCGCCAGCGGCTTCCAGTTGGGCCTGGCCAGCACGGCGAACGGCACCAGCCAGAGCACGAACTGCGGCGACCACACCTTGTTCGTCATCATGAACGCGGCCAGCGCCAGGAAGCAGATCTGCGCCAGCCTGGGCCGGCGCGGCGCGGCCAGCGTGAGCACGGCGATGCCCAGGCACAGGACGCCCAGCGACACCATGCCCAGCGTGCTGACGTCGCTCTCGCCCAGGATGGGCCAGCCCTTGTTCTGGAAGAACAGCCACGGCGATCCCCAGTCGACCCCGCGTTCCTGGGAGAAGACGTAGAACCTGCGCCATCCCTCCCAGGCGAAGATCATGAACGGCGCGTTGACCACGATCCACGTGCCCGCCGCCGCCGCCATCGTGACCAGGAACGGCCGCCATCGCGCGGTACGCAACGTGAGCAGGAACAGCGCGCCCACGAACATCAGCGGGTAGAACTTCGTCGCGATCGCCAGCCCCAGCAGCACCCCGGCGAGGACCTGGCGGCGCCGCCCCCAAGCCAGCAGCATGCCCATCGACAGCGCACCCGCGACCAAGTCCCAGTTGATGTACGCGGCCAGCACCACGGCGGGCGAGATCGCGTACCACAGCGCGTCCCACCGCCTCGTGGGCCCGGCCACCGCGGCCATCAGCAGGACACCGATCACCAGGCAGATGCCGAGCAGGATCACCGTCAGGTCGTAGAACCTGACCGCCTGCGCGACCTTGTCGACCTCCAGTGCCCGGGCGATCCAACTGATCACCTGCATGACCTCGCCCAGCACGACCGGGTATTCGACCTGCTTGTCGAACGGCACGTGGGCGAAGTAGGGGTTTTGGGTCGCCAGCTCCCTGTCGAAGTAGAGCGGGTAGATGTCGGTGTAGCAGAAGTTCGTGTACGTCGTGACCTGGTCGTTCCAGCCGCCGGTGCGGCACGGCAGCCGCACCACGTACGCGAGGGTCGCCCCCAGGGCCGCGATCAGCCCCAGGGGGAGGAAGGGCACCGCACGCGCCATCAGCGGGACGCGTACCTGCGTGCTGGTCAATGGTCCTCAGGTCTGGTGGACATCGGCTCCCGTCCTGAGGGCCTCGGATCCGGAACGTTGCCGCCGCCGCCGGACACGCCTCCGTCGCTGGAGGTCTGGGGGAATTCGGGGCCGCCGCCGAGGTCGTCTTCGTTGGTGGGCACGTCATCGTTGGTGGTCTCGTCGTCGCACGGGGCGATGAGGCAGTCCTGGTCGACGCCCTGGTCCTCGTCGAACGGGTTTTCCTCGTCGAACGGGTTGTCGCTCGGGGTGGGCGACGGCGTGGGAGTCGGGCTGGGCACGATGTTCTCGGGCAGCCCGATCTCGGCCCTCGCGGGGAACTGCTCGATCGGCTTGCCCTCGTGCGCGGCCAGCATGAACTTCTGCCAGGTGATCGTGGGCGGGCCGGCGCCCTCGAAGCCCAAGCCCACCTCACGGGCGGCGCTGTAGGGATTGTCCCCGTTGTACTTCGGGTGCGGCTTGCCGTTGGGCGTGGTGGGGCAGGCCGAATTACTCAGGGGCCGGACGACCTTGCCGGTCTTCGTCACGCACTGCTCACGGTAGAACCCGACCGCGGCGGAGAGCTGCGGCGTGTAGCCGACGAACCAGGCGCCGTTCTCGTCGTTGTTGGTGCCGGTCTTGCCGGCCGCCGGCCGGTTGCCCAGGCCCTTGCCCCGCGCGGTGCCGCTCCTCAGCACCTCCTGCATGGCCACCGTGGCGTCGGCGGCGACCGCGGGGTCGATGACGCTCTTGGCGACCTTCACCTCGGGGTAGACGACCTTGCCGTTCAGCTTGACGTCCTTGACCACGTGGTAGCGGGTGTACTTGCCGCCGTTGGCGAAGATCGAATAGCCGGCGGCCTGCTCGACCACGGTCACCGGTGCGCTGCCGATGGCGAACTGGTAGTGGTGCTTCTTGACGTCCTCTTCCATGCGCGCCTGGTTGAACCCGGCCGCCTCGACGAGGTTCTTCACATCGTCGAGCTGGTTGGGCAGCGCGAACGCCATCGACACGAACGCGGTGTTGACCGACTCGGCGGTCGCCTTGACCACGTCCACGGCCCGGCCGACGTTGTGGCTGTTCTTGATGCCGCCCGCCTGCTGGCCGGGGAGCTCCTTCGGGACCGTCTCGTTGCCCGGCACGTAGCTCTTGAGCGAGTATCCGGCCTGCAGCCAGGCGGCCAGCACATAGGGCTTGAAGGCGGATGCGGCCTGCTTCTTGGCGTCGAAGGGCTCGTTGAACTGGTCCTTGACGTAGTTCGAGCCGCCGTAGAAGGCCACGACGCGGCCGTTCCTCGGGTCCACCGCGGCCAGGCTGCCGTGGAATTCCTTCGACATGTTATTGCTCTTCATCGTGCTGGTCACCGCCTCGCGAGCGGCCCGCATGAGCTTCTTGTCGAAGGTGGAGTAGATGTCGAAGCCACCGCTCCGGACCTCGTCGGGGGTGAGCAGCCCGCGCTGCTTCAGCTCCTCCAGGACCTGCATCACCATGTAGCCCTTGGCGCCGCCCAGCTCGTTATTGTTCGCGTCGTTCTCCAGCTTGGGGAACTTCGCGGTCTGCGGGAGATTGCCGTATTTCTCCGGCCATACCGCCGCCATGTTCCTGATGACGTCGTTGAAGCGGCTCCTGAGCGCGGGCTCGTCGGCTGCCCAGCCCGGCTGCTGGATCCGCGCGGCGAGATAGGCGCCCTGCTCGGGGGTCAGCTTCGCGGCGGTGGCGTTGTCGCCGAAGTACGCCTTCGCGGCGGCCTCGACACCCCAGGCCCGGCCGAAGTTGACCGTGTTGAGGTAGGTCTCGAGGATCTGGTCCTTGGTCATGGTGTCGTCGAGCTTGACCGCGACGAAGATCTCATCGATCTTGCGCTTGATCGAGACCTCCTGGCTGAGGCCCTTGAAGTAGTTGCGGGCCATCTGCTGGGTGATCGTCGAGGCGCCCTGCAACTGCTGCCCGGTCGCGGTCATCCACAGGGACCGGGCCATGCCGGGGATCGAGATGCCGGAGTCCTCGTAGAAGGTCTTGTTCTCGATGGCGATCGTCGCTTCTCTGACGTTCTCGTCCATCTGCGCGAGCTTGACGATCTCCCGCTTCTTGCCGAGATGGGCGATCACGCTGCCGTCGCTGTAGTAAATGGTGCTCTGCTGCGCGGTGGCATCGTCCTGGGTGAGCGTGGGCACCGTGGTGTTGGCGTACGCGACCATGATCATGCCGAACATGCCCGCCGAGAGGACCACGATGGCGGCCACGACGATCTTCCAGCTCGGCACGAACCTGCGCCAGCCGCCCCCGGCCTTCTTGGCCGGCGGCCCAGGAGGCTCCGGCGGCCCGCCGCTCTCTTTTCTGCGCGAGCGCCGCGGCCCCTCGCTGACCATGGTCTCCTGGTTACTCACCGTGCGCGGATCCTGGCGGGCGCGCGAGCGCGAGCGCGGCTGCGGCTGCTCGCCGCGCGGCGGCAGAGGATTGTCGCGCCGGGTGGGCGCATCGTCGTACGGCTGCGCGGGCATGGCGCCCGTCTGCTCGAAGGCGGCTTCCGGACGACGCGGCGGCTGAGCCGCCGCTCCCCCGCCGGATTCGCCGGTTTGAGGGGGAGGGCCTTGGGGCACAGAACGGGATGAGCTGGAGCGACGGCGCCTTCCCGGGCGTGGCGTCCCCTCATTCATGCTGTTACTCACACGTCCTCGCATCGTCGTCGGAACAGAAACGGCGGTTGGGCGTGAGGTTCCTCGCCGCCCTCGGTCTTCACGCTTGGCCGACGAGGTCAGGCGGTCCGTTTCCGAGGACGTACGAAACCGTCAGGTAGTTCCAGGAACAACCTTGGCAGACCTCGACGACGTACACCCGGAACTCATCGTAATCATGGGCCATGGCCGCGACTTCCGATGCGACCTTTGCCTGACCGGCATGCCGTCCGAGGGAGTCCCCGTAGACGTAGGTCACGTTGGTGACGTTCTCCTTCTCGCAAACCGGGCAGAGGCGTTCGGTCGGCTCGCCGAAGTGCTGCGCCGCGCGAAGGAGGTAAGGCTGTGCGTCACAGACGTCACCGCGCGAGGTTCGCCCGGTACGCAAGGAGCGGACCACCGCCTTCTTCGCAAGGCCGTAATCCACCACCCTTCGCTGTGACCACATGAGCGTCAGACTACGGCGTTTTAACGGATCATCCCAACGCCTTGGCAAATCCACTGATTGCAGCCATATAGCGGGGCGACGTATCCTCAAGATGTATCGGCTCGATACATCGACGCGAGAGGGGGGCGGTTCCCATGGCCGGCGGGCAGGGCAGGGTCTTGGAACTGGCCGTGCTCGGGTCGCTGCATGAGACCCCGCTGCATGGCTACGAGCTGCGCAAACGACTCAACGCCTTGCTGGGGATGTTCCGCGCGTTCTCCTATGGGTCGCTTTATCCCTGTCTGCGATCGCTGCTGACCCAGGGCCTCATCGCGGAGGAGCAACCCGCTCCCACCACGATCGTGGGCGGCAGATCGAAGATCGTTTACAAGCTGACCGCGGAGGGCAAGGAACGCCTGCAGGAGTTGCTGACGCAGGCCGGGCCTTCCGCTTGGGAGGACGAGAGCTTCGGTGTGCACTTCGCGTTCTTCCGGCACACCGAGGCCGAGGTTCGGTTGCGCATACTCGAAGGCCGCCGTAGCCGGCTTGAGGAGCGGCTCGACGCCGTGCGGACGGCACTGGCGCGCACCAGGGAGCGCCTCGACAGTTACACGCTCGAGCTGCAGCGTCACGGGCTCGAGTCGGTAGAGCGCGAGGTGCGCTGGCTGAACGAGCTGATCGCAACGGAGCGTCGGGCCTCGGAAGGGCCCGAGAGCAACACCACGTCAACTGATGAGTAAGGGAGCGAGTGCGATGGGTTCGGTTCGCGTGGCCATTGTCGGTGTCGGCAACTGCGCGTCGTCGCTGGTCCAGGGCGTTCACTACTACAAGGACGCCGACCCGGACACACGGGTCCCGGGCTTGATGCACGTGAAGTTCGGCGACTACCACGTCGGTGACGTCGAGTTCGTCGCGGCATTCGACGTGGACGCCAAGAAGGTCGGGCGCGACCTTTCGGAGGCGATCGTCGCCAGCGAGAACAACACCATAAAGATCACGGATGTGCCGCCCACGGGGGTGACCGTCCAGCGCGGCCATACCTTCGACGGCCTGGGTGAGTTCTACCGGGAGATCATCGAGGAGTCCGACGAGGAGCCCGTCGATGTGGTCCGGGTGCTCCGTGACAACCAGGTCGACGTCCTGGTCTCCTACCTGCCGGTGGGCTCGGAGGAGGCCGACCGCTTCTACGCCCAGTGCGCCCTGGACGCCAAGGTGGCGTTCGTGAACGCGCTGCCGGTCTTCATCGCCTCCGACCCGGAGTGGGCGCAGAAGTTCACCGACGCCGGCGTGCCGATCGTCGGCGACGACATCAAGTCGCAGGTCGGCGCCACGATCACGCACCGTGTGCTGGCCAAGCTGTTCGAGGACCGCGGGGTGGAGCTGCTGCGCACCTACCAGCTCAACTTCGGCGGCAACATGGACTTCATGAACATGCTGGAGCGCAAGCGGCTCCAGTCCAAGAAGATCTCCAAGACGCAGTCGGTCACCTCGCAGATCCCGCACGAGATGGGCAAGGCCGACGTCCACATCGGCCCGTCGGACCACGTGCCGTGGCTCGACGACCGCAAGTGGGCCTACGTCAGGCTGGAGGGGCGCTCGTTCGGCGACACGCCGCTCAACCTGGAGTACAAGCTCGAGGTCTGGGACTCGCCGAACTCGGCCGGCATCATCATCGACGCGGTACGCGCCGCCAAGATCGCCCTCGACCGGGGCATCGGCGGGCCGATCCTGTCGGCGTCCTCGTACTTCATGAAGTCGCCGCCCGAGCAGTTCTCGGACGACCACGCTCGGGAATACGTCGAGAAGTTCATCAGGGGCGAGGTCGAGCGCTGAGCACCTGAACCACGGCGCCGCGCCCATGCCTGGGTGCGGCGCCTTCTCACGGGCGAGCGCCCGGCGGCGGGCCTTAGAGGCGGGCGGCCGGGGGCAGGTCGGTGGCAGGGGCCGGTTGCCAGGTCAGCGGGTCCGAGCCGAGCTCGGCCAGCAGCGGCACCTGCTCCCGGCACCAGGGCGAGATCGCCAGCAGCCCGTTCTGGACGCCTTCGGCGAACTCCTTCCACGGCATCCACCGCGTCTCCCCCACCTCATCGGGATTGGGCACGGCAGGGGTGTCGGCCGTGACCCGGTAGACGGGGCAGAGCTCGTGCTCGACGATGCCGTTGGCCATGACGGCGCGGTAGGAGAAGGCCGGGAGCATCAGGTCGGCCCGGTCGACGGCGAGCCCGAGCTCGTACGAGAGCCTGCGCAGGACCGCCCGGTCCAGCGCCTCCCCCGGCAGCGGGTGACCACAGCAGCTGTTGGTCCAGACGCCCGGCCAAGTGATCTTGTGGTCGGCCCGCTTGGTGAGCAGCACGCGGCCTTCGTGATCGAAAACGTAGCTGGAGAACGCCAGGTGGAGTGGGGTCTCGCGACCGTGCACCGACGTCTTGGGCGCGGTGCCGAGCGCGTGCCCGTCGCGGTCGACCAGCACAACGTGTTCCTCGATCGTCACGCTATGAAGCGTACGAGACGGTGCCCACTGCTCGGAACCTCGGCCGACCTGTCCGCCATCCTAGAGGGCTAGGCTGGCGGCGTGTCATTCGTCGCCGATCTCCGCGTGGTCCTGCGAGGCAGGGACTTCAGACGGCTGTTCAGCACGCGTCTGGTCTCCCAGTTCTCCGACGGGATCTTCCAGTTCGGCGTCACCGGGTTCGCCTTCTTCAGCCCCGAGAGCCAGACGACCGCGCTCCAGGTGGCCGTGGGGCTGGCCGTGCTGCTGCTGCCGTACAGCATCCTCGGGCCCTTCGTCGGGGTGTTCATCGACCGCTGGTCGCGCCGGCAGATCCTGATGGTGGCGCCGCTCGTGCGCGGCGCCCTGCTGCTGATCGCCGCGGGGCTGGTCGCCGCCGACGTGCCCGACGCGGTGTTCTACGGGGCGGCGCTGGCCGTGCTGGGGGTCAACAGGTTCTTCCTGGCCGCGCTCGGCGCCTCGCTGCCGCACGTCGTGCCCGCGGAGCGGCTGATGGCCGCCAACGCGGTCACGCCCACGTCGGGCACGGTCGTCACGTTCGTCGGGGCGGGAGTGGGGTTCCTGCTGCGCGAGGTGTTCGGCGGCCAGGACTTCGGCGTGGCGCTGCTGCTGGTGATCTCGGGCGTGGTGTTCGGGCTCAGCGCGCTGGTCGCCCGGACGATGGACCGGCAGCTGCTGGGGCCCACGTACGACCCCAAGAGACCGCAGGCCCGCCAGGCCGTGCGCAACGTGCTCGTCGGTCTGGCCGACGGCGCCAAACACCTGGTACGGCACCGTACGGCGGTCGCCACCATGGGCGCGATGGCCGCCCACCGCTTCTTCTACGGCATGGCGACCGCGCTCGGCATCATCCTCTACCGCTACTACTTCACCGACGGCGACGCCGACCTCGCGCTGCGCGGCGTCGGGGTGGTCGTGGCCACCTCCGGCGTCGGCTATTTCCTGGCCGTGATCATCACCCCTTACGCGACCGAGCGGTTCACGATCGAGCGCTGGGTGCCGATCGCGCTGTCCGTGGCCGGAGTGCTGACGGGCGCGCTGGTGCTGCCGTTCCAGGAGTGGGGGCTGCCGGTGGCCGGGTTCGTGCTGGGCGTGGCCGGGCAGAGCGTCAAGATCTGCGCCGACACCACGGTCCAGCGCGACGTCGAGGACATCTATCTGGGCCGCGCGTTCTCGATCTACGACATGCTCTTCAACGGCATGTACGTCCTCGCCGCGGCCCTGTCGGCGGCCATCCTGCCGGCGAACGGCAAGTCGTACCTCGCCGTCGTGATCATCGCGGTCGGATACCCCGTCGCGGCGCTCCTCTACCGGATGATCACAACGTCGTCACGCGCCCACGTCGTTTGACCTGGCCCACTCCAGCAGCGCCGCGGTGGCTTCCTCCTTGCCGAGCATGCCCTTGTCGAGCCTGAGGTCGAGCAGGAACTTGTAGGCGCGCCCCACCACCGGTCCAGGGCCGATGCCGAGGACGCGCTGGATCTCGTTGCCGTCGAGCTCGGGCCGGATCTTGGCCAGCTCCTCCTCTTCGGCCAGCCGGGAGATGCGCTCCTCGAGGTGATCGTAGGTACGCGCGAGCGCGATCGCCTTGCGCTTGTTGCGCGTGGTGCAGTCGGCCCTGGTCAGCTTGTGCAGCCGGGTCAGCAGGTGACCGGCGTCGCGTACGTAGCGGCGCACGGCGCTGTCGGTCCACTCCCCGGTGCCGTAGCCGTGGAAGCGCAGGTGCAGCTCGACCAGCCGGGCCACGTCGGCCACCACGTCCTTGGGGAACTTCAGCTCGGCCATGCGCTTCTTGGTCATCTGGGCGCCGACCACCTCGTGGTGGTGGAACGACACCCGCCCGCCCACCTCGTGACGGCGCGTCTTCGGCTTGCCGATGTCGTGCATGAGCGCCGCCCAGCGCAGGACCCGGTCCGGCTTGCCGTCCTCCTCCTGCGCGATGGCCTGGTCGAGCACGGTCAGCGTGTGGTCGTAGACGTCCTTGTGCCGGTGGTGCTCGTCGATCTCCAGGCGCAGTCTGGGCAGCTCGGGCAGCACGTGCGCGGCCAGCCCCGTCTCGACCAGGAGTCGCAGCCCCTCGCGCGGGTAGACGCCGCAGATGAGCTTGTCGAGCTCGTCCCTGATGCGCTCGGCGGAGACGATCTCAATGCGCTCGGCCATCGCGGTCATGGCGGCCACGGCCGCCGCGTCCACGGTGAACCCGAGCTGTGAGGCGAACCTGGCGGCCCGCAGCATGCGCAGCGGATCGTCGTCGAACGACCGCTCCGGCGTGCCCGGGGTGCGCAGCCGCTTGGCGGCCAGGTCCTCCAGCCCGCCGTACGGGTCGGCGAACTCGTGCCCTGGCAGGCGCACCGCCATCGCGTTGACCGCGAAGTCGCGCCGCTCCAGGTCGGCCTCCAGCGTCTCGCCGTACATGACCTCGGGCTTGCGCGACTTCGGGTCGTACGATTCGCTCCGGTACGTCGTGATCTCGATCAGCCAGCTGCCTTTGCGCAGGCCGACCGTGCCGAAGTCGATGCCGATCGTCCATACGGAGTCGGCCCAGTCCCTGACGATCTCCAGCACCCGTTCGGGGCGGGCGTCGGTGGTCAGGTCGAGATCGTTGCCAATGCGGCCGAGCAGGATGTCGCGCACGGGACCGCCGACGAGGGCCAGCTCATGGCCCTTCGCGACGAACAGGCGGCCCAGCTCATCGGCCACCGGGGCGATCTTGCGAAACAGATCGGTCATGGCCTGCTGCTGGCTTTCGGTCAGAGTTGAGTCGGACAAACCGGGTCGGTCCTTTGTCATTCCGGAACATATCCCCCGAGCCACACCAGGTCCGGGTTACCGTCGGTCAAGGGACCGTCGGGGGCAATGGCATCGAGGCAAGGAGGCCTATATGAAGGACGCCCTCGCGATCCACCGCTGGCTCCTCGCACACCAAGTCCACCATGAGATCGTACGCCTTCCGCGTCCCATGACTTGCGCGGAAGAACTGCCTGAGACGCTCTCCGCGGCACCGGAGAGGTGCTTGATGGTCACGGTGTTCGAAGTCGCCACCAGGGTCGGCCGCGAGGCCGTCATCGCGGTCGTCTCCTCCGTGGCGGCTCCGCCGCGGCCGGAAGCCGTCGGTGGAGCGCTCGGTGTGCGCCAGGTGCGGCCTGCTCCTGCGCACGTCGTCAACGCGGCGAGCGACTACGCCGACGGGCTGGTCTGCCCGCTGCTGCTGCCCGAGTCGCTGCCGATGTTCATCGACGACCGGGTGTCGGCGGACACTGAACCCGTCTTCACCACCACCGGCGAACGTCACACCGCACTGTCCATTCACGCCCTCGACCTGCTGGCAATCCTGCCGGGCAAGACGGTCGACCTTCGCGGCACACGCCTTAGAGGATCACGTGAGGCGGTCGCGGGGCGGCACTGAACCCGTACGATTGCGGGCGTGCGTCGTCGTACTCCAGCTCGGACATCAGCGTGATCCGTAAGGCCACGCTGCTCGCCGTGCTGTCCGCCGCGTTGCTCGCCCCCACGGTGGTGGCGGCGGCGCCGGACCCTGCTGCCGCAAAAACGGGCACGCAAGCGAGCAGGCTACCGTTCACCGTCACGATCACCTCGATCTCGCCGGACGTGCCGAAGAGCATGACCGACGTGATCAAATTCACCGGTACGGTCCGCAACGACAGCGGCGCGCCGCAGACCGGCCTGCGGGTGCGGCTGCGCTACACGCAGCAGAGGTTCACCGACCGCGCGTTGATGGCCGCCTACCAGACCGACCAGAACCCCGCGACGCTTCCGGCGACCCCCTCGGACTCCTCGGCCATGGACCTCGAGCCGCTCGCTCCCGGCGCCCAGGCGCGCTGGGAGTTCACCGCGACACCCGTGCAGATGGGGATGCGGACGTTCGGCGTCTACCCGATCGCGGTGGACGTGTCGCAATACAGAGTTTCGCTGGCGGCGCAGCGGACGTACCTCACCTACGCGCCGCCCACGCAGCCGAAGCTGCCGAGCAACAAGCTGGCCGTCGCGCTGCCCGTCATCGACCAGCCGCACCGGGCGACCGACGGCAACCGGTTCGTGGATGACAAGTTGAGCCAGGCCATCACCGGCAAGGGCCGCCTGGCCGACCTGGCCCTCATCGCCCAGGCCGCCCCCAAGCAAGTTACGTGGTTCTTCGATCCCGCGCTGCTGGACGACGTCAGCACGATGCGCGAGGCGTACAAGGTCAAGACCAAGCACGGCGACGAGGACAGACCGGCCAACGCCGCGGCCGGGCAGTGGCTGACGACCATGAGCACCGCGCTGGCCGCCTCGCCCGTGGTCGCGGTGCCGTACGCCGATCCCGACGTGGCAGCGCTGGCACATCAAGGGCTGGACGCTCTGCCCAACCGGGCGATCCAGCTCAGCGCGCAAAAGGGCAAGGCGCTGCTCAACCGCGACGTGAAGACCAACATCAACTGGCCGCCCGCAGGTCTGCTCGACCCTGACGCGCTCGACCTGCTCTCGGTCGCCGACACCAAGGTCGACACGGTCCTGCTCAACTCCACCAATCTGCCGCCGCAGCCGCCCGTCGCGTTCACGCCCGACGCCGCCGCCACGCTCGACTCGGTGAACGGGCCCGTCACCGCGCTGGTCGCGGACGCCGAGCTGAGCCGCCTGTTCGAGCCGACGACCTCCACGTCCATGCTGCTCAGCACGCAGCGCTTCATCGCCGAGACCGCGATGATCGCCGCCGAGCCCGGCCAGACCCGGCCCAGGTCGCTGGTCGTCGCCCCCTCGCGGCACTGGGATCCCAACCCGAAGCTCGTCACCGGCCTGCTGAAGACCGCGGACAGGCTGCCGTGGCTGGAGCTGACGCCGCTGGAGTCCGTCAAGCCGGGCAAGGCACCCGTCCCGCGCGCCGGCCTCACCTACTCCCAGGAGAACCGCAAGGAGGAGCTGAGCGAAAAATACCTGACGCCGGTCAAGGACGTCAGCTCCAAGGCCCAGCTCACCGCTCTGATCACGGCGACGCGGACACCGTCGGCCTTCGACGCGGCGGTGCTCAGGCTCACCTCGTCGGCCTGGCGCAACCGCACGCGCGTGGGCCGCTCGGTGACCAAGCAGGTGACCACCGCCGTCTCGGACCAGATCGACCAGATCGAGATCTCGGGTCCGGACCGGCCGCGCACGATGGCCGGCAGCAACGGAGTGGTGCCCATAAGCGTGCGGAACCTTCTGAAGGTCCCCGTCACCCTCTACATCGACGTCAAGTCGAACAACCGCAAGCTGCTGCAGGTCAACTTCCAGCAGGAACAGCCGCTGACGATCGGCCCGGAGCAGAGCGGGACGGTCAAGGTGCCGATGAACGCCAGCATCAGCGGCGGTGACGCGACGGTGACCGTCCAGCTCAAGACCGCCGACGGGCAGCCGTACGGCAAGCCGCAGCGCCTGACCATCCGCACCACCGGCTACACCGGCATCGCGTTGGTGATCGTCGGCGCGGCGCTCACCGTGATGCTCGCCGCCGTGGTGACGCGGATCCTGCGGCGCAGGTCGGAGCGGAAGGTCGCGCGGGCCGTCAAGAACCGGGAGAGTGAGACCGTATGAGCCGCATGCTGCGGGCCAGCGCCATCATGGCGGCGGGCACGATGGTGTCCAGGGTCACGGGGTTCGTGCGGACCATGGTGCTCGCGTACGCCATCGGCACGAGGGCGCTGGGCGACGCCTACAACGCGGCCTACGCCATCCCCTACAGCATCCTGGACCTGCTGCTCCTGGGCGTGCTGAGCAGCGTGGTGGTGCCCATGATCATCCGGGCCCAGCAGCACGACGCGGACGGCGGCCGGGCCTACGAGCAGCGGCTGCTGACGATCTCCACGGTGGCGCTGGTCGCGGTGGCGGTGGCCGGGGTGTTCGCGGCGCCGCAGCTCATCAGCCTCTACACCGACTGGGAGCCGGGCAGCACGAAGTTCGAGGTCGCGGTCATGCTGGCCCGCTTCATCCTGCCGCAGCTCGCCTTCTTCGGGGTCGGCGCGGTGGCGGGCGCCATTCTCAACACGCGCGACCGTTACGGCGCGCCCATGTGGGCACCGGTGCTCAACAACGTGGTCGTCATCTGCGTGTTCCTGGCCTATGTCGTGGTCATCCCGACCGGCAGGGACGACGTCGAGAAGGTCGGCACCGGAGAGCTGGCGCTGCTCGGCCTGGGCACCACGGCCGGCATCGTGGCCCAGGCCGTCGTCCTGATCCTGGCGCTCAGGCGGGCCGGGTTCTCTTTCGTGCCGCGCTTCGACGTGCGCAACGCCCGGCTGGGCGAGATGGCCAAGGCCGGCGCCTGGACCATCGGCTACGTGATCGTCACCCAGCTCGGTTTCCTGCTGACGACCAACCTGTCCAGCGGGGCGGGCGACGTGGTGGCCGGGCACGGCATCAGCGCGTACACACTGGCGTTCCAGCTGTTCCAGCTGCCGTACGGCGTCATCGGCGTCTCGGTGATCACGGCCATGCTGCCGCGGATGAGCAGGGCCGTCGGGGAAGGCCGCTTGGACGACGTGCGCAGCGAGTTCGGGTCGTGCGTGCGGCTCATCTGCGCGCTCATGGTGCCGGTCTCGCTGCTGCTCATGGTGCTCGGCCCGGCGATCACCGTGCCCATTTACGGACACGGGGCCAACACCGTGCCCGACGCCATCTACATCGGCAACGTGCTGCAGGTCTACGGGCTGGCGCTGGTGCCGTTCGCGGTGTTCCAGCTGCTGCTTCGGGTTTTCTACAGCTTCGGCGACACCCGTACGCCGGTTTTCGTCGGCGCGGGCACGACCGTGGTCAACGCGCTGCTGATGGTGCTGTTCACCATGGCGCTGCCCGCCCGTTACACGGTGATGGGGCTGGCGCTGGCGTACGCCATCGCGTACGGGCTCGGCGCGGTCACCGCCTGGTGGCTGGCCAGCCGCCGGGTCCATGGGCTCGGCGGCTGGACCATCGGCATGGCGCTCACCAGGATGTACCTCGCCTCGATGCCCACGGCCGTGCTCGCGCTGGCCTCGGTCTGGGTCGTCACGCAGATCTTCGGCGGGCTCGGCTTCGTCAACTCCTTGATCGTTCTGGCCATCGGCGGCGGCCTCGGATTGCTGCTCTACCTCGGCGTCGCCCACAGAATGCGCATCCCGGAGGTCAACTCCATCGTTGGGATGGTCGCGAGACGGGTAGGTCGGTAAAGAAACTCGGCACTACGATGGAGCCCGACACGCGCGAATGGAAGCAGGAGGGGCGTGGGCGGATCCACCCGGCATAGCGTGCCTTCGTGGGACACCACCACGCAGGTGAGTCGAGTCATGAGAACGCCCGATCGGCCAAGCGGAGTGAGCCTGTGAGCACGTCGGCCGTCGAACCCGGCACCCGTCTTGCCGAGCGCTTCAGGCTTGAGGACCGCGTCAGCGAGTCAGACGGCGCGACCCTGTGGAAGGCCATCGACGAGATCCTGGCCCGACCGGTGGCCGTGCACACCTTCGCGCCCGATTTCCCCCGCGTCCACGAGGTCGTCACCGCCGCCCGCGCCGCGAGCAGGCTGACCGACCCTCGGCTGACGCAGGTGTTCGACGCCGCCGAGGACGACAAGCACGCCTACGTCGTCAGCGAGTGGGTCACCGGCGAGACGCTGACCGACCTGCTCGCCTCGGGGCCGCTGGAGCCGGAGCGCGCGGCCGGGCTGGTCGCCGAGGCGGCCGAGGCGCTCACGCACGCCCACGAGGCGCAGCTCTACCACCTGTGCCTGCGCCCCGCGCATCTGGTGTGGACGACCGGCAACACGGTCAAGGTCCTCGGCGTGGCCGTCGACGCGGCGATGTACGGGCTCACCACCGACCAGCCCGCGCTCGACGACGCCGAGGGGCTGGGCCGGCTGCTCTACGCCGGGCTGACCGGACACTGGCCCGGCGATGAGGAAGAGGGCGGGCTGCCCGCCGCCCCCATGACCGACGGGCACTTCTGCACGCCCCGCCAGGTCACCGCCGGTGTGCCCGGCTACCTCGACGCGGTGACCGTACGCGCGTGCCTGCCCGAGTCGCGCAGGGGCCACGGCGCGCTGTCCAGCCCGTCCGAGGTCGCCGCGGCGCTGGCCGACGTGGCCAGGCCCATGCCGATTCCGATCTCCTACCCCTCGACACCCGCGGTGGCCTCCGCCTCGCACACCGAGGGCCTGGACATCGCCCATCGCCAGAAGCTCACCGTTCCCCCGCCGCCACCGCCGGTGCAGCGCCGGCCGCCGAGCAACGGCAGCACACTCAACCGGGTGCTGATGACGCTGGTCGTCCTGCTCGTCATCGCCGCCGTCGGCGTCGGCGCGTGGACGATCGGCCGCAGCCTGGGCAGCCCGACCACTCCCGAGGCCAAGACCGCCAGCCCGAGCGCCTCCACCTCGACGTCGGCGCCCGTCCAAGTGATCAAGCCGCAGAGGGCCCAGGATTTCGACCCGCTCGGCGACAAGAAGGAGAAGCCCGAGAAGGCCGCACTGGCCATCGACGGCAAGCCGAGCACCTTCTGGGAAACCGAGGGCTACACCAGCGCCGAGCTCGGCAACATGAAGAAGGGCGTCGGCCTGCTGCTCGACATGGGCAAGTCCGTCCAGATCAGCGACGTGGTGGCTACGCTGTCCAACGCGGGGGCCGCGACCGTCGAGCTCAAGGTGGGCGACTCGCCCGATCTCGACGCGCTGAAGACGGTGGCGACCGACAAGGACGCGGCGGGCAAGACCACGTTGAAACCTGATCAAGCAGCAACCGGCAGGTACGTTTTGATCTGGTTTACGCGTCTTCCGGCAGAAGCGGGGGAGTTTCATGGCACCATCTATGAAGTAGTGGTGCACTCTCCCGGATCGGCATAATCAGGAATCTCTCTTGTGAACTCCCCACCCGAGACACCCTCAGCAGCGGAGCGGCCGGCGGTCACAGACGCCGAGCTGCTGACCGCGCACATCAACGGGGATCCTCACGCCTTCAGTGAAATCGTCAAACGGCACCGCGACCGCATGTGGGCGGTCGCCCTCCGCACGCTCGGTGACCCGGACGAGGCCGCCGACGCCGTGCAGGATGCCTTCGTCTCCGCATATCGCAAGGCCGCCACGTTTCGCGGCGAGGCGGCCGTCACGACCTGGCTTCACCGCATCGTGGTCAACGCCTGCCTCGACAGGATGCGCCGCAAGTCCGTCCGGCCGGTGGCCGACGACGAGCTCATCGAGGCCGCCGAGCGCGAGACCCCGCTGCCTGACCAGACCCTCGAGCGCGAAGTCTCCATGGAGGTTTCGGCCGCTCTCAAACTGCTGCCCCCCGACCAGCGGGCGGCATTGGTGCTTGTCGACATGATGGGATATTCCGTCGAAGACGCAGCTCACGTGCTAGAGGTCCCCAGCGGGACGGTGAAGAGCCGGTGCGCCCGCGGCCGCGCGAAACTTGCCCCAATTCTTTCGCATCTGCGGAACCGAACGGACCTCAATCGCGTCTCATCCGCGAAGGGAGCAGAACTTCGTGACGGGTGATACGCACTACGATCTGGAAATCCTGGCCGAGCTGGCCGAGGGTCTCCTAGACGCCGCCACGGCGCGCCGGGTCCGCGAGCATCTCGCGGTCTGCGACCCATGTGGGGAGCTCCTGGCCGACCTGGCAGCGGTTCGCGAGGTGCTCGCGGCCACGCCTACACCGGCCATGCCGATGGGCGTCGCACTGCGCATTGACAAGGCCCTGGCGGCCGAGGCTGAGTCTCGGCGCGGAGGTGTCGGCCTCGTGGAAGCACCCGACTGGGATGAGCTCATGCGGGACGCCCCGTGGGAGCGGCCAGTCGAGGTGCCCATGCGATCGGCGGCCGATCCAGAAGAAGCCGTCCCCGAGCCCGTACGCCTCGGGGTGGTCTCTGATGACGGCATCATCGTCCCGGCCCGGCGCAGGTCCTCGCACCGGCGCCGATGGGCGATGCCCGCGGTCGCGGCCGCGGCGGCCGCCGCGGTGGTGGGCACGGCAGCCTTGGTCTCGACCAGCCTGCTCGCCTCCGGAGGTGATGGCGGCAGCGCGCCACCGCCTCTCGCGCAGCCTTCCGAGACGGTGCCCAAGACCCCTCTGAAGGCCAAGGCCAAGGCCATGCCGTACCAGCTGACCGACAGCGGCTACAACTACAGCAACAATGAGCTGCGACAGCCGCTGGAGAAGTTCTTCGGCTTCGCCCAGGCCCGGGGCGGCGACGCCTCCAGTGCCGACCAGGCCGCCAAGTGCGCGAGCAAGGTCGCCACTCGGAGCAAGCTCGCCGTCTTCGCGGTCGACCAGGGGCAGTACAACGGGCAAGACGCCCTCATCGTCGCCTCCTGGAAGAACGAAGCGGCCAAGAAGATCCGCATCGACATCGTCGACCCGTTCAACTGCAAGAACCTGCGCAAACCCACTCTGGGTCGCTGGTAGGCCCCTACTCCAACGTCAGAGCCCGCTTCGGCGGGCTCTTTCGTTTGTCCGGCGTCGCGGATGACGTGGCGAAAGAGCCCGTGCGGACACCGGCTCTTTCGCCTTGTCGTGGCGTTGTGGGTAGGGCGGGGAATCACGGCGGCCTAGGATCTGTTGACGCCGGTGCAACGACAGACGAGGAAGGCGTGGAGCGTTGAGCGACGTTCGTAACGTGATCATTATTGGATCCGGCCCAGCTGGCTACACCGCGGCCGTCTACTCCGCGCGCGCCGAGCTCAAGCCGCTGGTCTTCGAGGGCTCCGTCACAGCGGGTGGCGCGCTCATGAACACCACCGACGTGGAGAACTTCCCCGGTTTTCCCGACGGGATCATGGGTCCTGACCTGATGGACAACCTGCGCAAGCAGGCCGAGCGGTTCGGCGCCGAACTGGTCGCCGACGACGTCGTCGAGGTGGACCTCAACGCCAATCCCAAGGTCGTCAAGACCCACACCGACATCTACTACGCCAAGTCCGTCATCCTGGCCATGGGCTCCGGCTACCGCGAGCTCGGCCTGCAGAACGAGAAGCGGCTGTCCGGCCACGGCGTGTCCTGGTGTGCGACCTGTGACGGGTTCTTCTTCCGCAACAAGGACATCGTGGTCGTCGGCGGCGGCGACACGGCGATGGAGGAGGCCACGTTCCTGACCCGGTTCGGCCGCATGGTGACGGTGGTGCACCGGCGCGACACGCTGCGAGCCAGCAAGATCATGCAGGAGCGGGCGTTCGCGAACGAGAAGATCCGCTTCGTCTGGGACTCCGAGGTCGTCGATGTGCTCGGCGACACCAAGGTCGAGGCCGTGAAGCTGCGCAACGTCAAGACCGGCGAGGAGTGCGAGCTGGCCACCGACGCGCTGTTCCTGGCCATCGGCCACGACCCGCGCACGGAGCTGGTCAAGGGCCAGATCGACCTCGACGAGGACGGCTACATCAAGGTGGCCGCGCCGACCACGGCGACCAACATCGACGGTGTTTTCGCCGCTGGTGACGTCGTCGACCACACCTACCGCCAGGCCATCACCGCGGCCGGCACCGGCTGCGCGGCCTCGCTCGACTCCGAGCGCTGGCTCGCCAACAACGAGAAGTAAGGAGCGCACCGTGAAGGCTGTCACCGACGCCACTTTCGCCGCCGAAGTCCTCAAGAGCGACAAGCCTGTGCTGGTCGATTTCTGGGCCGAGTGGTGCGGCCCGTGCCGTCAGGTCGCGCCCATCCTGCAGGAGATCGCCAACGAGCACGGCGACAAGCTGGAGATCGTCAAGCTCAACATCGACGAGAACCCCGAGGTTCCACGCCAGTACGGTGTGCTCCAGATCCCCACGTTGAACGTCTACAAGGGTGGCGAGGTCGTGAAGCAGATCATCGGCGCCAAGCCGAAGGCCATGCTGCTCCGCGAGCTCGAGGGCATCATCTAGCTCGTCCATCGCGGCGCGCTTCCGCCCGGCAGAAAGCCCCTCACGGTCTCCGCGAGGGGCTTTCGCATGTTCAGTGTGCTCTGGAAAGCTCTCAGGGGTCCTCAGACGGGACGTAGAGCGCGTTCCGGGCTCATGGAGCCGAGGAGCCGCTCCAAGGCCACCTCGACGTCCTCGCGCCACGAGACGGCGGTCTTGAGTTCCAACCGGAGCCGCGGGAATCGCAAATGCGGACGAACCGTCTTAAACCCGACAGAAAGCAAGTATTCAGCCGGAACTACGCAACTAGGTTCTTCCCACTTAAGGTCCCCAAAAGCTTCAATCGCCTTGACCCCACGCCGCGTCAGGTCTTTGGCCACGCCCTGGACCAGCATTCGCCCGAGCCCGCCACCCGAGAACTCGGGAATGATGTGGGCCGTCATCAGCAGCACCGCGTCGGCGCTGACCGGTGAGGTGGGAAAGGCCACCGAGCGCGGGGTGTAAAGCGGCGGGCTGTACATCACGAACCCCGCAGGCACCCCGTCGACATAGACGATTTTCCCGCAGCTCCCCCATTCCAGCAGCGTGGCGGAGATCCAGGCCTCCTTCTCCAGCCCAGGGTCCCCCGACTCCACGGCACGTTCCCCGCTGAGAGGATCGAGCTCCCAGAACACGCACCTACGGCAGCGCCGCGGCAGATCTTCAAGATTGTCCAGGGTTATGTTGACCAGCCGGCGCGACAACTACGGCCCCTATCGTTGACCCGGAAAAGCGCGCGAAAACCGCGTCCCCAACTGGCATGGTAGCTCAGTGAAGATGGAGCCAGCGGACACCACGACGGTCGAGCCCGGTCACGTGCGACATGTCGGGCTGGCGTAATCTGGTATTTCCACGCGATATGACACCTAGGAGGTGGGCCGTGACGGAAGAGCTGGATCACGGTCAGACACCCGCGACCCAAGGGTCGCGCATCGACGCCTACGTCGATCGGTATGCCGCGCGAGCTACCGGGATGGTCGCCTCCGAGATCCGAGCTCTCTTCGCCGTCGCGTCGAGGCCCGAGGTGGTCTCGCTCGCCGGCGGCATGCCGTACGTCACGGCTCTTCCCCTCGACATGGTCGGCGAGCTGGTCTCCGACCTCGTCACCACGCGCGGCACCGTCGCGCTGCAGTACGGTTCCGGCCAGGGTGACCCGCACCTGCGTGAGCAGATCTGCGAGGTCATGCGGCTGGAGGGGATCCACGCCGGGGCGAACGACGTGGTCGTCACCGTCGGTTCGCAGCAGGCGCTCGACCTGATCACCCGGATCTTCATCGACCCGGGCGACGTGGTGCTCGCCGAGGGTCCCTCGTACGTGGGGGCTCTGGGTACGTTCGCCGCCTACCAGGCCAAAGTGGTCCACATCGCCATGGACGATCAGGGCATCGTGCCCGAATCGCTGGCTCAGACCATTTACGCGCTGGAGACGGCGGGGGCTCCCATCAAGTTCCTCTACACGATCCCGACCTTCCAGAACCCGGCCGGCGTCACGCTGAACATCGCCCGCCGCCAGCAGGTGCTCGACATCTGCCAGCGGGCCGGGGTGCTGATCATCGAGGACAACCCGTACGGGCTGCTCGGCTTCGACGGCGAGCCCATGCGCGCTCTGCGGGCCGACAATCCCGATGGCGTGGTCTATCTGGGGTCGTTCTCCAAGACGCTCGCCCCCGGCTTCCGGGTCGGCTGGGCGCTGGCCCCGCATGCCATCCGAGACAAGCTCGTGCTCGCCATGGAATCGGCCGTGCTGTCGCATTCGTCCTTCACCCAACTGGCCGTGGGCCAATATTTGGCCACGCAGCCGTGGCAGGAGCAGATCAAGTCGTTCAGGGAGCTCTACCGGGAGCGCCGCGACGCGCTGCTGGACGCTCTCGAGTCCCTGATGCCGCCCGAGGTCACCTGGACCCGCCCGGGCGGAGGGTTCTTCGTCTGGGCGTCCCTTCCCGAAGGGCTCGACTCGAAGGCCATCCTGCCGCGGGCGGTCGCGGAGCGGGTGGCGTTCGTGCCGGGGACGGGGTTCTTCTCCGACGGCAGCGGGGCCCGGCACATGCGGCTGTCCTTCTGCTTCCCCGAGCCGGATCGCATCCGGGAAGGTGTGCGGCGGCTCGCTGGGGTGATCGAGCAGGAGATGCAGCTGCGGGACACGTTCGGGACGGGCTCGGTACGCGATCACCTCGGCGTGGACACGCCCGGGCCGGATCTGGCCTAACGGATTTTCGCGAGATTCGACGTCGCCCGGTGACCGGCGTTACTCCGGTCACCGGGCGACGCACCCTCATCCCTGGCGCCGCATTACCGTGACGGCCGTTGACGCCGCACCATCATGGGCGCGATGCCGCCGTGATCGTCGCGCGGGCGCCATCGCACCATCGTCGGCGCGGAGCACGCTCCCCCGCGGGCTCGTGGACACCGTGCGCGCATCGACGTGCGGGCGCGACCACAGCTTGTCCACCACCATGATCGCGCGAACACATCAGGTCCCATCGGTGAGCCGACAGCGTGGATAGACAGGAACCTCTTGACGGGCCGGCACCGTCGCCGAGCAGCGCTCCGATCCCTTCTGGGCAGAAACGCGGGAGAAACCACCTCACGTACACCATTCACCCCCGACGCCGGTACGGTTGGACAGCGTGCGATCAGCGGAGGAGTTGTGATGAGCGATCTGGGCCACGTGCTTGTGCTGGCCGGAGGCCTCTCCTATGAGCGGGAGGTGTCTCTGCGCTCGGGTCGCCGAGTGAGCGAGGTGCTGCGCGCGACAGGCATCGATGTGGAGGCCAGGGACACCGACGCCTCCCTCGTGCCCTCCATCCTTGCCGACCCACCGGACGCGGTGTTCGTGACCCTGCACGGCGGCGCCGGTGAGGATGGCGCGATCCGCTCCGTTCTGGAGCTCCTCGACGTCCCCTACGTGGGCGCCGACCCGGACGCCTGCCGCGTGGCGTTCGACAAGCCGACCGCCAAGGCCGTCGTCCGCTCGGTCGGGCTGTGCACGCCGGAGTCGGTCACCCTGCCGAAGGAGACGTTCCACGACCTCGGCGCCACGGTGGTGCTCGGGCGCATCGTGGAGCGGCTGGGCCTGCCCCTGTTCGTGAAGCCCGCCCGTGGCGGCTCCGCGCTGGGCGCCTCGATCGTACGGACGGCGGGAGAGCTTCCCGCCGCGATGGTCGGCTGCTTCGCCTACGGCGACACCGCGCTGATCGAGCGCTACGTCGAAGGCGTGGAGGTGGCGGTCTCGGTGGTGGACCTCGGCAACGGCCCGGTGGCGCTGCCGGCCGTGGAGATCGTGCCGGACGAGGGCGTGTACGACTACGCGGCCCGCTATACGGCCGGGCACACCGAGTTCTTCGCCCCCGCCCGTCTGTCGGCCGCGGCGGCCACGGCGTGCGCCGAGACCGCGGTGACGGCCCACACCGCGCTCGGTCTCCGTGACATCTCCCGTACGGATCTGATCGTCGACGCCGCGGGAGTCCCGCACTTCCTTGAGGTCAACGTGGCCCCCGGGATGACGGAGACCTCGCTCCTGCCGATGGCCGCCGAGGCTGCCGGACAGGATCTCGGCAACCTCTGCCGCACGCTTCTCCAGAACGCCGCCGCCCGTTCCCGTACCTGACCGCGCACCTCCTCCGGCGCGTCGCCGTCCGGCCCTTGCGAACGTCGCCAACCGCTGCCGCTCCTCACCTCTCCAGCGCACCGCCAACCGTTCACTCGACAAGCCGCCGCCGGCTCGTGCGCGCCGTCGGCCCGCTCCTGTCGCCCTTCCCCATCGGCTGTCACCGTCGCCACACCATGGCTCACGGGCACTGGCACTGGCACGGGGCAGGGGCACGGGGCACGGGCGTGACCGTCGCCCTGCGCCGTCCTGGCTGGCTTGCGTCGATTCACCAACGGCACGGGCGCGCGCAGGAGGCTTCCGCAGCCGACGAGCCCGACGCACCCGCAGTCGGTCCGGACATCGTTCAGGGCCGGCCGCAACGCCTGCGTGGATCGCGACGCGCGTCGCCGTAGGGGCAGATCGCCACCGCTCGAGCGAGACCGTTGCGCCGATCACCGCCGCCCGCACCGTCTCCTGACCAACCGGCGGCGTGTGTCGGGCGGGGACCGGCTACCGGGAAAGGCGGTGAAAGTAGCCTTACAGCGTGCTGATCAATTCGATGTATCCAAAGAGTTTCGCCAGCGACAACCACGCAGGCGTGCACCCGGCCATCCTCGAAGCCATAGCGGCGGCGAACCACGGAGACGCGCCCGCCTACGGAGACGACAGTTGGACCGCCGCCTTCGATGACAAGATCAAGGAGGTGTTCGGCGCGGAGGCGGAGGGGTTCGCGGTGCTCAACGGAGCGGGCGCCAACATGGTCGGTCTGGCCCTCATGCTCGGTCGCTACGACGCCATCATCTGTCCCGACAGCGCCCACATCGCCACCCATGAAGCGGGAGCAGCCGAGCGCCTGCTCGGCGTGAAGCTGATGACGGTGCAGACCGAGCACGGCAAGCTCCGCCCAGGCGACATCGAGGCCCGCTTGGGCGGCGTCGGCAATCCGCACGAATCGCAGCCGACGGTCGTCTCCATTTCCCAGGCCACCGAGCTCGGCACGTGCTACTCCCCCGACGAGATCGCCGCGCTCGCCGAGGCGGCGCACGCGGCCGGTCTGCGCCTTCACGTGGACGGCGCACGACTCGCCAACGCTGCGGCCTTCTTCGGCTGCGACCTGAAGACCATCACGACGGATGCCGGGGTGGACGTGTTCAGTTTCGGCGGCACCAAGAACGGCGCACTGGCCGCCGAAGCCGTGGTGGTCCTCGATTCTTCGCTGACTGGCGCCGTTCCCTTCCTCCGCCGCCAGTCCCTCCAGCTCGCCTCGAAGATGCGCTTCATCTCGGCCCAGCTCTCGGCTCTCCTGACGGACGACCTTTGGCGCAGGAACGCGACGCATGCCAACCAGATGGCCACCCGCTTGGCCGACGGCATCGTAGACCTGCCCAGCCTGTCCCTGACTCAGCCCGTCGAGTCCAACGCCGTCTTCGCCGCCCTCCCACCCGCCGTCGCGGAGACGCTGCGGCGCCGCTATCAGTTCCACTACTGGGATGAGTCGGCCGGCATCGTCCGCTGGATGACCGCCTTCGATACCACGCCCGGACACGTTGACGACTTCCTGGACGACATCCGCAAGGCAGCCACCATGTAGTTTCACGCAAGCTCTCGGCACCGTTTCACGTGAAACACGTCGCGGTCAGGTTCACTCTCCCCCGCCACCGGGCGCCCGCTCCCCCACCACCCCCACGCGCGACGCGCGGTGCCCGACGCCCGGTGCCCGACGCCCGACGCGCGGTGCCCGACGCCCGGCGCCATGCGCCATGCGCCATGCGCCATGCGCCATGCGCGACATGCCAGGCCC
The DNA here is from genome assembly GCF_052068215.1 of Nonomuraea sp. H19. Classification (NCBI taxonomy): domain Bacteria; kingdom Bacillati; phylum Actinomycetota; class Actinomycetes; order Streptosporangiales; family Streptosporangiaceae; genus Nonomuraea; species Nonomuraea sp. H19. Next base: position 284,680 of record NZ_JBQHCV010000002.1, read on the forward strand.
GACAGGCAGCGCCCGATACGCAGCGCCCGATGCACCACGCCTGATGCACGACGCTCGACACGCCACGCCCGACACGCCGCGCAGGGCCCGACACGCAGCACTCAACGCGCGGCGCGCGGCGCACGGGTGCCCGGCGCACGGGTGCCCGGCACACGGGTGCCCGGCGCACGGGTGCCCGGCGCACGGGTGCCCGGCACACGGAGCCCACCCGTGACGCTCGACGCACCCAAGCGTGACGCTCGGCGGCACACGACGCCCAGCGCCCACTCAGGACACCCATGCAACACCCATACGTTCGGCACGCGACGACCGGCAGCGGGCCGCCCGGCACGCGGCATGCGCCATCCGGGCGCACACCGCCACCAGGGTTGAGCAGCGAACGGCGGCATGGCCAGTAGTTCTGTCACAAGCCCGGTTTCACGTGAAACAAGGGCGCCGCCTCCGAAGGTCGGCGACAGGGCGCGCCTCTGCGGACGCATGAGCCGGGAGCGCTTGTTTCACGTGAAACATGAGGAGCCGGTTTCACGTGAAACGGCGGATCAGTCGCCCGCTTCTCGCATCGCACGGACCGCCTCAGGCGCCATGGTGCCGATGATGCGTTCAAGGTCGTCGATGGTGGCGAACTCCACCACGATTCGGCCCTTGCGGGCCCCCAGGTCGACTTTGACCTTCGTCTCGAAGTGATCCGAGAGACGGTCGGCGAGGTGGGTCAGGCCGGGCACCGAAGGCTTGGCCCCCTGCCGTTTGCGGGGCGCCGTCTTGGCGGCCTTGGCGCTCCCCATGGAGACGATCTCCTCGACCTCCCGGACCGAGAGGAGCTCAGCGACGATTCGCTTGGCGAGCTGAATCTGCTCCTCGGAGGACTTCAGGCCAAGGAGCGCTCGGCCATGGCCGGCGCTAATGACGCCCGCGGCAACCTTGGGCTGGATTTCGGGCGGGAGGTTCAGGAGGCGGAGAGTGTTGGTGATGTGGGAGCGCGATCGGCCTACCTTCTCGGCCAACTGGTCGTGCGTGGCCTGGAAGTCGTCAAGGAGTTGCCGGTACGCCGCGGCCTCTTCAAGAGGGTTCAGCTGCTCGCGCTGAAGGTTCTCAATGAGCGCGTCCCGGAGGAGATCGGTGTCCTGCGTGTTGCGGACGATCGCGGGGACCAGGTCAAGCCCTACCTGCTGGCACGCGCGCCAGCGCCGCTCACCCATGATCAGCTCATACTGCCCACCACCGACCGGTCTGATCACGATCGGCTGCAGCAGGCCTACCTCATGGATAGAGTCCGCCAACTCTTTCAGCCGCTCTGGGTCGAAGATCTTACGCGGCTGCCGCGGGTTCGGGACGATCGCATCGAGAGCGACCTCCTTGAAGTACGCGCCGGCAATCGGCTTCGGGCCGGTCTCCCCCGTTGATCCATTGGCCGGGCCCGCCACCGCTCCCGTGCCATCAACGATGGGACCGGTCGGGATGAGCGCCCCGAGTCCCTTGCCCAATCCCCGCCGCTGCTGACTCACTGCGTCTCCTCATCCACCCCGGCTGATTCCGGTCACTCCAGGAGAGGTTACCGTCGTGGGCCCAGCAGGGTGCCCCCTCGCCGCACACCTGTCCCCTTGGATTTACCCCGACATGGTCACAAACCTGCCCAACCCGCGAATGACCGACTTCCGGCCTCGGGCTTGCGACCGCTCTTCGGAGGGTGCGGCGTATCAGCGCGGCGAATGAACGGCCCTGACTCGGTCTTACGAGCGCATAGTTTCAGCAGCGGCGCTCGCGAGCGCATCGCAAAGGGCGAAGCGTCACGCCCACGCCCAAAGCTCGGCGGGAACGGGCCGGCGTATGGGAGGGCGGCAAGTTGTCTGGCAGCACCCACAGGCCCATGATCTCCACGCAGGGGACCAACACCCAGACCTGTGAACGCAAGGCGACCCAGGAACGAGGAGCAGGTCAGGCCACGTTGGCGCGGTGCGCTATCTCGCGGGCCGCGTCCATGTAGGCCATGGCACCGCTGGAGCCCGGGTCGTACGTCATGACCGACTGCCCATAGCTGGGCGCCTCCGACAGGCGGACGCTGCGCGGGATGACCGTTTTGAGCACCGTGTCACCGAAGTGCGCCCGGACCTCCTCCGCGACCTGGGACGCCAGCCGGGTGCGGCCGTCGTACATCGTCAGGACGATGGTGGAGAGCCGCAGCGTCGGGTTCAGGTGGGCCTTGATGAGGTCCACGTTCCTGAGGAGCTGGCCGAGGCCCTCCAGCGCGTAGTACTCGCACTGGATGGGGATCATGACCTCCTCCGCGGCCACCAGGGCGTTGACCGTGAGGAGACCGAGGGAAGGCGGGCAGTCGATGACGATGTAGTCGAAGTCGATCGAGTCGTACGCCGCCAGCGCCCGACGCAGGCGAGCCTCCCTGGCCACGAGCGAGACCAGCTCGATCTCCGCGCCCGCCAGATCGATGGTCGCCGGCGCGCAGTAGAGGTTCGGCATGTCCGGGACCTGCTTGACGATGTCCGCCATGGGCAGATCATCGACCAGGACCTGGTAGACGTCCGGGACGTCGCCACGGTGCTCGGTCGCCAGCGCTGTGGAGGCGTTGCCCTGCGGGTCCAGGTCCACCACGAGGACACGCTGGCCGTTCATGGACAAGGCGGCGGCAATGTTCACCGATGTGGTGGTCTTGCCTACGCCCCCCTTCTGGTTGGCCACCGCGATCACTCTGCACTTGGACGGTCGAGGCCAGACCCCGTTGCCGTCGCTGGGGGCCTCGCCGGACTGGGCGGCCGTCTGGGTTGCGGATGTTTCACGTGAAACCACTGAGCTGAGCGCCTCTCGTACCAACGGCGAATCACCGGGGTTCAGGGGGGTCGGGGTCACGATGGCCATCCTTTCAACCAGTGGTGTGCCGGTGCCGGGAATTTGCTGTCGCGACACGCCCATTTCGGGCCAGCCAACCCCGGTCGGGCTCTCGGCAGGACGGTTGCCCGGCCATCCAAGACCGCATGACGCGACTGGCACAACCGTCACCTCCTTCGTCGCCGCCTGGCTCGCTCCGGAGCGCGACCCGCTACGACCCGAACCAATGTTGCAGGCGGCTCGACCTTACCGCGCCCGACGGTCACAAGCTCAGCCGTTCGCGCTCCGCTGTCGCGCAATTCGGCTTCCGCCTCGGCCAGCTCCTCCGCGGCCCGCTCCCCCTTCATGGCGATCAGCTCGCCACCCTCGCGGAGCAGTGGCATCGCCCATTTCAGGAGGCGGTCGAGCGGCGCCACCGCGCGGGCGCTGGCGACGTCGAACTCGCGCTTGCCCGCCAGCTCCTCCGCCCGCCCGCGCAGCACCTCGACATTGTCCAGTTTGAGCGCCTCGACGCACTCCTCAAGGAAGACGGTGCGGCGGAGCAACGGCTCCAGCAGCGAGACCGTGATGTCGGGTCGCACGATCGCCAGCACGAGCCCCGGCAACCCGGCCCCGGACCCGATGTCCACCAGGCGTACGTCCGGCGGCACGATCTCGGCGACCACCGCGCAGTTGAGCAGGTGACGATCCCAGATCCGCGGCACTTCCCTCGGCCCCAGCAGCCCTCGGACGACGCCGGGACCAGCCAGCAGTTCGGCGAACGCGTTCGCGCGAGCCCAAGCCTCCCCGGCGAAGACGTCCCGCGCTATGTCCGGCGGCGCCGGAAGCTCATCGCTCACTGATCGGTGGCCCTTTCTTGGTGCTGGGGGTCGTAGCCGGGCATGGATCGCTCCGCAGGGGATGGCCCTACCTACCCAAGGCTAGATGTGCGATCACAGGGGAAGACTAGCGGGCTAGGTCTGAAAGAAACCTTGGAGCGCGCCGCCGGGAGGGCTACATGATGCCGCCCATTCCGACGCCGTCCAACGGCACGCGGCGGGGGATCGATAGCGATTAATCTCACATCTCACGTACGGAGCGCGTACGAGGATAAAGGGGATAAAACGCGAGAACGGCCGCCTACCGCGCTCTCAGGCGGGCAGACGGCCGCATCGGATGGCAGGCCCTGCTCAGGCAGGCAGGATCACCACGTACCGGTGAGGCTCCTCGCCCTCGGACTCACTGCGGAGCCCGGCGGCCGCCACCGCGTCGTGGACGATCTTGCGCTCGAAGGGCGTCATGGGCTGCAGCGACTTCGGCTCGCCCCGCTCCTTGACCTGGTTGGCGACCTCGGTGCCGAGCTTGGTCAGCTCGATCCGCCGCCGCTCGCGGTAGCCGGCCACGTCGAGCATCAGCCGCGACCGCTCCCCCGTCTGCCGGTGCACGGCCAGCCGGGTCAGCTCCTGCAGCGCCTCCAGGACCTCTCCCGCCGGCCCCACCAGCTCCGTGCTCTTGAGTCCCACGACGGAGACCAGAGCCCGGTCGCCTTCGACGTCCATGTCGATGTCGCCGTCGATGTCGGCGATGTCGAGAAGGCCTTCGACATAGTCGGCAGCGATCTCGCCTTCCTGCTCCAGCGCACTGAGATCAGGAGCCTTCTCCTGCTCGGCCTCGGTCATGGCCGGCCTCTCCTTCGTGTTCACGACTTCTTGCTGCCGGTGCGCTTGCTGCGGGACTGGCGGCTCGGCTGCTGCCTAATGATCTTAGGCTCTGGCGGCGGCGGGGGAGCCTGCTCTTCCGGCGCGGTCTTGCGGAGCTTGGCGATCAGACCCTGCTTCGGCGGCACGGGGATCACGTTGCCCTTGGCGTCGTACTGGGGCATCGGGTGCCGGCTGTAGAACCAGTGCTGCTGGCCCAGCGTCCACACGTTCGTGGTCACCCAGTACATGATCAGACCGAGCGGGAAGTTCAGGCTGAAGAAGGCGAACAGCGGAGAGATGTACATCAGGATCTTCTGCTGCTGCGCCATGGGGTTGTCCGGCATCTGGGCCATGGAGCGGGTGACGCTCTGCCGGACGGTGAGGAAGGTCGTCAGCGAGCTGATCGCGACGAAGATACCCAGGACCACCTTGGTCTGTACGACACCCGCGTCGAAGCTCGCGATGTCCGCCGAGGACATGAAGAAGTTGGCGGGCAGCGGTGCGCCGAAGATGTGCGCGGCCCGGGCGCTGTCGACCAGCTCCTGCGTCATGCCGTACTTCGGATGACCATTTGCCATGTTCTGGAGCACGGTGAACATGGAGATGAAGATGGGGAACTGGGCCACGACGGGCAGGCAGCCGCCGAGCGGGTTGGCGCCGGCTCCCTGGTAGAGCGCCATGACTTCCTGGTTCATGCGCTGCTTGTCGTTCTTGTAACGCTTGCGCAGTTCCTGCACCTTGGGGGCGAGCTCCTGCATCTTCCGCGACGAGCGCATCTGCTTGAGGAAGAGCGGGAAGATCAGGATCCTCATGAACACGGTAAGCGTGACGATCGTCAGCGCCCAGGTCAGCCCGCTGTCCGGGTTGAGGACCGTGCTGTACGCAGTATGGATCCAGATGATGACTTGGGCTACGGCTTGATACAGCCAGCTCAGCCAGGACAGCTCCACCGAGCTATCTCCCTTGCGTTTCGTGAGACCGGACCGGGCGTGGGGGCACCGGGTCTATACCTCCGGGATGGAATGGGTGGCACCGCCCGATGCGCCGGACAGTCAGCCATGTGCCGCGCAATGCTCCATGCACGGCAATCGCTTCGAGTCCGTATGCGCTGCACGATGGGTAGAAACGGCAGCGCGGACCGAGCATCGGGCTGATGAACGCCCGATAGAACCGGATCGGGATGATCAACACCCGAGCAGCGAGGCTCGGCACCCCTTGCGCCTGCTCCGTCATTTTTGTCCACCCGTCGAGGACTCGCGCCGCCTGAGCAAACGATCCAGCGCTGAATCGAGCTCGGCGGCCAGGTGCTCGAATCGCGCGGACGCGGCCGGTGGATTGGCGCGTACCACAAGCAGGCTACCTCGCGGCAGCCGGTCGAGACGGTCCCGCATCAGGTGTCGGAGCCGTCGCTTGACCTTGTTTCGGGTAACGGCGCCACCGATGGCCTTGCTCACCACGAAACCCACCAGAGGTGCCTCTTCCCCAGAAATGTTGAGATGCACCACCAGCGTGGGACGGCCCGCGCGCTTGCCGCGCCGGACCGCCGCCTCGAATTCTTCCCCGCGTCGCATGCGGGATTTATGGGACAGCACCGTATACGCCTAACGCCCGCCGGCGAGGTGCACCGGCGGGCCGACTATCGGGCGCGGGACGATCAGGCCGACAGCTTCTCGCGGCCCTTACGGCGGCGAGCGGCGAGGATGGCGCGACCGGCCCGGGTGCGCATCCGCAGCCGGAAGCCGTGGGTCTTCGCGCGGCGACGGTTGTTCGGCTGGAAAGTACGCTTGCTCACGGGTGGGCTCCAGGCTTGAAGGTGCGCCGCAGGGACGCTTAAGACACATGGATGGGCCTGCCAAAGAAGCGAGGGCACGCGAAATAGCCGTCGCGTGACAAGCCGACCGTCGTACGTTACGGGGGAAGTGCGCCCCAGGTCAAACTGGACCGGTTATCCACTGATCCACAGGCCGGTTTTCCACCGCCTGGCGCCGTCCACAGCATGTGCACCCGGGTGCCACTACGCTGTGGACAACGTCTTGAACACAGCTGTGCACAAGGCTACTGTCGGCCCTTCCGGACCCGCCGAAACACTGTGCACAGCTTGTGGAGATCCTGTGGAGGGCCTGGGCATGAAGCTCGGCCGGCACGCTGTGGACGATGAGGCCGCCGAGTAACCGGGCGGCCCCACCATGTGGATAAACGATCGCGGGGGGCCGCGAGAGGGAGTAGGGGGAACCGCACTGTGAACAGTGTCGACCTTGGCGCGGTATGGGCGAGGGCCCTGGGCAACTTCCTCAATGAGAACGTGCCGATCCAGCAGCGCACGTGGCTGTCGATGGTGCGCCCGATCGCCCTGGCCAACGACACGATCGTGCTCGGCGTCCCCAACGACTTCCTCAAGGATCTCATCGAGGGCAAGCTGCGCTCCCTCGTGGCGCACGCGCTGTCCCAGGAGCTCGGCCGGACCATGCGGCTGGCCGTGATGATCGATACGACGGCGCCCGAGCAGCCTCCGGGAAGCCCTCATCAACAGCCTGTGACTCACAGTTATCCCCAGGGTGTGGAGAGTCAGCTACGTTATTCACAGCCTGCGCAACCGCAGCACCAGCAGGCATCGGAGCCTCCGCAGTTCTATTCTCCACAGCCGGAGGCGGACCGGATATCCACCGAATATCCACAGCCGGGCTTCGGTTTTGAACAGGCGCAGCCGTACTCACAGCCTGTGGAAAAAGCGCCGGAACCGGCGCCGAACCGGTGGGAAGCCAAGAGCAACAAGCCCAGCGAACCGGCCAGGCTTAATCAGAAGTACACATTCGAGACATTCGTCATCGGCGCCAGCAACAGGTTCGCCCACGCGGCGGCCGTGGCCGTGGCGGAATCCCCGGCGAAGGCGTACAACCCGCTCTTCATTTACGGAGATTCCGGGCTGGGGAAGACGCACCTGCTGCATGCGATCGGGCATTACGCACAGAGCCTGTACGACGGCGCGCGGGTCAGGTACGTGAGCTCCGAGGAGTTCACCAACGACTTCATCAACAGCATCCGCGACCACAAGGCCGACGGGTTCCGCGGCCGCTATCGGGCGATCGACATCCTGCTTGTGGACGACATCCAGTTCCTGGAGGGCAAGGAGCAGACGCAGGAGGAGTTCTTCCACACCTTCAACACGCTGCACAACGCCAACAAGCAGATCGTCATCTCCAGCGACCGCGCGCCCAAGCAGCTGATCACGCTGGAGGACCGGCTGCGCAATCGGTTCGAGTGGGGTCTGATCACCGACGTCCAGCCGCCCGAGCTGGAGACCCGGATCGCCATCCTCAGGAAGAAGGCCATCCAGGAGGGCCTGGCCGCGCCGCCCGAGGTGCTGGAGTACATCGCCAGCCGCATCTCCACCAACATCCGCGAGCTCGAGGGCGCGTTGATAAGGGTCACCGCGTTCGCCAGCCTCAACAGGCAGGGCGTGGACCTGCAGCTCGCCGAGGTGGTGCTGAAGGACCTGATCACCTCGGAGTCCGACACCGAGATCACCATCGCCGCGATCATGAGCGAGACCGCCAACTACTTCGGCATCAGCATCGACGACCTGTGCGGCACCTCGCGCAGCCGGGCGCTCGTCAACGCCCGGCAGATCGCCATGTATCTGGCGCGGGAGCTGACCGAGCTGTCGCTGCCGAAGATCGGTCAGCAGTTCGGCGGCCGCGATCACACCACCGTGATGCACGCCGAGCGCAAGATCAGGTCGCTCATCGCCGAGCGCCGGTCGATGTACAACCAGGTCAACGAGCTGACAATGCGGATCAAGCAGACACAGCGTGGATCTTGATAGTCATGCACAGCCTGTGGAAAACACTGTGGACCAGCGGAAACGCCGGAAGAGCGCGGCCGTACGCACTGCAATGCCGTGAAAAATCCACCCACAAGGGCTGGGGACAACGGTGGGGACATCCCCGCGAGTTCTGGGGATGAGCAGTGGATAACGTGTGGACAGCCTGTGAACAGCCGATCTGGGGCTCCAGAAGGGTCCTTTTTACCCCGTGGATAACCTGTGGAAACCTCGTGGATAACCCCCGGTTCCCGGTGGATGAGCGCACCATGATCTGGGGACGGCCTGTGGGCGAAGATTCGTCATCCCCAGGCGGCGGAGTTACCCCCAGGCTTCACCCACACCGGCAGTGGATGAAAACATGGCGGTTGACCAGCCACAACGCTGGTTGTCCACAGTTCCCACAGCCCCTAGTGTGATGACCTCTTATCTCTCTTACTAAGAAACTCAAAGACCCATAGAGGGGTTCTCCCGGAGCCAAGGTGCGGGAGAGTGGATCCTTGAATCAGCGACGAACCCAGGAGGCCGATCACCGTGATGTTCCGAATCGAGCGGGACGTACTCGCTGAGGCGGTGGCATGGACGGCACGCAGCCTCCCGGCGCGCCCGTCGGTGCCCGTTCTCGCCGGCATGCGCCTGGAGGTCACGGAAGAGCAGCAGCTGAAGCTGTCCGGATTCGACTACGAGGTCTCGGCGGAGGTGACGCTCGAACTCCACACCGGTGAGCCGGGGGTCGTCCTGGTCTCGGGCAAGCTGCTCGCCGAGATCACCCGAGCCCTTCCCGCACAGCCTGTGGATTTCGTGGTGGACGGCGCCAAGGCGGTCGTCACGTGCGGCAGCGCGCGATTCACCCTGTTGACCATGCCTGTGGAGGACTACCCGTCGCTCCCGGCCATGCCGCCGGCCGCGGGCCGGGTCGGCGCCGACGTGTTCGCCTCCGCCGTCGCCCAGGTAGCCGTCGCCGCGGGCCGGGACGACACGCTGCCGATGCTCACCGGCGTGCGGATGGAGATCGAGGGCGACACCGTGACCCTCGCCGCGACCGACCGCTACCGGCTGGCCGTGCGGGAGCTGAAGTGGCAGCCGGGGCAGCCCGACTTCGCCGCCATCGCCATGATCCCCGGCAAGACGCTCGCCGACACGGCCAAGGCCCTCGGCACGACCGGCGCCGAAGTGGAGATCGCGCTCAGCTCCGTCGGCGGCACCGGCGAGGGCATGATCGGCTTCTCCAGCGCGGGCCGGCGGACCACGACGCGGCTGCTCGACCCCGAGTTCCCCAAATACCGCTCGCTGCTGCCCACCGAGTTCTCCGCGCGCGCCGACTTGTCCACAGGGTCGTTCGTCGAGGCGGTCAAGCGAGTGGCCCTGGTCGCCGAGCGCAACACCCCCGTACGGCTGGCGTTCAAGAGCGGGGAGGTCGTCCTGGAAGCGGGCAGTGGCGACGAGGCGCAGGCCGTCGAGGCGCTGCCGGTGGATTACGACGGCGAGGAGATGAACATCGCTTTCAACCACCAGTTCTTGCTCGAAGGGCTCGGAGCCATCGACTCCGACATGGCACGGCTGCAGATGACCACATCGACGAAGCCCGCTATCCTCACCGGCGGAAAGCCTGTGGAAGACGGAGCCGTCACCGACTACCGTTATCTGATCATGCCCATCCGCCTGTCAGGCTGAACCTGTCATCGGGGATGATGGAAGCCTGACAAGGGGGTAGGACAACATGCAGATCGGCATGGTCGGACTGGGCAAGATGGGCGGCAACATGGCCGAGCGCCTGCGCCGCGGCGGTCATGAGGTTGTCGGCTACGACCGCGATCCGGCGATCAGCGATGTGACCAGCCTGAAAGACCTGGTCGGACGGCTTCAGGCACCACGCGTGATCTGGGTCATGGTCCCTGCGGGCCAACCCACCCAGTCCACGATCGACGACCTCGGCGAGCTGCTCGACGCGGGCGACATCGTCGTCGACGGCGGCAACTCCCACTACGTGGACGACCAGAAGCACGCCGCCGAGCTGGCCGGGAAGGACATCGGCTTCATCGACTGCGGCGTCAGCGGCGGCGTCTGGGGCCTGGCGAACGGCTACGCGCTCATGTGCGGCGGCGACCGGGCCAATGTTGACCGGCTGATGCCGATCTTCCAGACGCTCAAGCCCGAGGGCGAGGACGGCTTCGTGCACGCCGGTGAAGTCGGCGCCGGGCACTTCGCGAAGATGGTCCACAACGGCATCGAATACGGCATGATGCAGGCGTTCGCGGAGGGCTGGGAGCTGCTGGAGGCCTCCGACATCGTCAAGGACGTCAAGGGCTCCTTCAGCAGCTGGCGCACCGGCACCGTGATCCGCTCCTGGCTGCTCGACCTGCTGGTGCGGGCGCTCGACGACGACGAGCACCTCGACCAGCTCCGCGGCTACGCGCAGGACTCCGGCGAGGGCCGGTGGACGGTCCAGGCCGCTGTGGACCACGCGGTCCCGCTGCCGGTCATCACCGCCGCCCTCTACGCCAGGTTCTCCTCGCGGCAGGACGACTCCCCCGCCATGAAGGTCGTCGCGGCGCTGCGCAACCAGTTCGGCGGCCACGCGATCACCTCGACGGAGGGCAGCACCGGCAAGGGCGCCGACGCTCCGGGCGCGGACGTGACGCCTCTGCGCGAGAGCGAGCGCTAGTTTTCCACAGGATCGCATGCCGGTGACCCCGGTGGCCGTCGGAGCCCACTAACCTTCGTGGGGTGCATGTCGCCCACCTGTCGCTGACCGACTTCAGGTCCTACGCCTCCGTGGAGCTCGGCCTCGAGCCGGGCGTCACGGCGTTCGTGGGACCCAACGGCCAGGGCAAGACCAACCTGGTCGAGGCCCTCGGCTACGTCGCGACGCACTCCAGCCACCGGGTGGCGAGCGACGCTCCGCTCGTACGCCAGGGCGCGACGCGGGCGATCATCCGCTGCGCCGTCCACAGGGACGACCGGCGGGCGCTCATCGAGCTGGAGATCAACCCGGGCCGGGCCAACCGCGCGCGGCTCAACCGCTCCCCCGTGTCGAGAGCGCGCGACGTCGTCGGCCTGCTGCGCACGGTGCTGTTCGCGCCCGAGGATCTGGCGCTGTCCAAGGGCGACCCGGCCGAGCGCCGCCGCTTCCTCGACGACCTGCTGGTGGCCAGGGCGCCCAGGTTCGCCGGCGTCCGCGCCGACTACGACCGGGTGCTGAAGCAGCGTGGCGCGCTGCTGCGTACGGCCGCGCAGGCCCGCAGAGGCGCCAGGAGCCCCCGGCGGGCGGAGAGCGACAGCGCGTTCACCGCGGCGGGCGCGGGCGACGTGCTGAGCACTCTGGAGGTGTGGGACGCCCACCTCGCGAGGCACGGCGCAGAGCTGCTGCGGGCGCGGCTGGAGCTCATCGAGGCGCTGCGTCCCCTGGTGGCCGGGTCCTACGCCGCGCTGGCCCCGGCGAGCGCTCCGGCGACGCTGACGTACCGCAGCACGTTGTCCACAGGTGGGGATGCGGACGAGGGTGCCGCCGAGCACGAAGCCCCCGGTGGGCAGGGATCTTTCGATACACAGACGTTATCCACAGACTTGGGGAAAACCCTTGAAGAACGTCTGCGGGAGCGGCTACTGGAGGTCCGCTCGGCAGAGCTGGAGCGCGGAGTCACGCTCGTCGGCCCGCACCGCGACGACCTGCTCCTCGGCCTCGGCGATCTCCCCGCCCGCGGCTACGCCAGCCACGGCGAGTCCTGGTCGTTCGCGCTGGCGCTGCGGCTGGCCGCGTACGACCTGCTGCGGGCCGACGGCGGCGACCCGGTGCTGATCCTCGACGACGTGTTCGCCGAGCTCGACAGCCAGCGCAGGCGCCGGCTCGCCGAGATGGTGGCGCCGGCCGAGCAGGTGCTCATCACCGCCGCCGTGCCGGACGACGTGCCCCGTGAGCTGACCGGGGCGCGATTCGATGTCGCAGAGGGGAGCGTGACCCGTGTCCGTTGAGGACGACCCCACGGCCAAAGGCGTCGCCATGGCCAGGGAGAAGCTCGCCCAAGCCAAGGCCGACGCGGCCAAACGCGGGCAACTCCCCCGGCGTGAGCCCAGGCGCAGGGCCGCCGGGCCACGCAGAGAAAACGGCGACCCCCAGCTTTTCGGACGCGCGATCGCCGATCTGCTGGCCGATCGCGGCTGGGAGCGGTCGGCCGCGGTCGGCGGCGTGTTCGGGCGCTGGGCCGACATCGTGGGCGCTGACCTGGCGGCCCACACCAAACCCCAGTCCTTCGAGGACGGCGAGGTGCTGATCCTGGCCGACTCGACCGCCTGGGCGACGCAGGTCCGGCTGCTCGCGCGCACCCTCGTACGCAGGCTGAACGAGGAGCTCGGGGACGGCACGGTCAAGAAGGTCAAGGTCAAAGGGCCGCAGAACGCGCCGCGACCTTCAGGTGGCTTGCGGGTGACCGGAAGCCGCGGCCCAGGTGACACCTACGGATAGCCGCGTCCAGCGGCTATCCGCAGCAGGCGCTTCGCGCCGCTACGGATAGCCTCGTCCACCCGCACCCGCAGCAGGCGCTTTTCACCGCTGCGGTTAGGCGCGGGGGGCGATCAGACCGCCGCAGAGGCGATAGGCCCCCGTTCCGGAGGGGGGATGCTTGCCTGGGGGGCAAATCGAGCTAGAGAGCACCACAGGCGCGTTCATTGCCACCGCGGGCCTCCGGAGGCGGTAGAATGCAAAAGGATTCCGGACACGTCCGCTTGCGTGTCACCCCGGCAGCAAGCCGACTCCCCTGGGTGACCGCGCATCGGGGCACTCACGACGGTGACGGGCACGGCAGGGGCAGCTTTGCATTTCGAAGGGCCTCCCCCGCCGCGTGTCCGCGGCAGGAGGATTTCGCAGTTGTCCTACGACGCTAGCTCAATCACCGTACTCGAAGGGCTTGAGGCGGTTCGCAAGCGCCCGGGTATGTATATCGGCTCCACCGGGGAGCGCGGCCTGCACCACCTGGTCTACGAGATCGTGGACAACGCGGTGGACGAGGCCCTGGCCGGTTACGCCGACAGGATCGACATCACGCTGCTCGCCGACAACGGCGTACGCGTGATCGACAACGGCCGCGGCATCCCCACCGGCATTCACCCGGTGGAGAAGCGCTCGGCCGTCGAGGTCGTGCTGACCACGCTGCACGCGGGCGGCAAGTTCGACAGCCAGTCCTACGCGGTCTCCGGCGGCCTGCACGGCGTCGGCTCGGCCGTCGTCAACGCGCTGTCCACCGCCATGGACGTCGAGGTCAAGCAGAACGGCCACTACTGGCGCCAGCGCTACGAGCACTCCAAGCCCGTCGCGCCGCTGGCCAAGGGCGAGGGGACCGACGAGACCGGCACCACGATCACGTTCTGGCCCGACACCGAGATCTTCGAGACCACCACCTGGAACTACGAGACGCTCTCGCGGCGCTTCCAGGAGATGGCCTTCCTCAACAAGGGCCTGACGATCACGCTGACCGACGAGCGTCCCGACCACGTCAACGGTGAGTCGCACCGCGTCGAGTACTACTACGAGGGCGGCCTGGCCGACTTCGTGCAGCACCTCAACACCAAGAAGGAGCCGGCGCACGCGTCGATCATCTCCTTCGAGGAGGAGGGCGACGGCATCGCGGTCGAGATCGCCATGCAGTGGAACAACTCCTACTCGGAGTCGGTCTACACCTTCGCCAACACGATCAACACCGCCGAGGGCGGCACCCACGAGGAGGGCTTCCGCGCGGCGCTGACGACGATCGTCAACCGCTATGCGCGCGAGCAGAAGTTCCTCAAGGAGGGCAAGGACGACAACCTCAGCGGTGAGGACGTCCGTGAGGGGCTGACCGCGATCATCTCGGTCAAGCTGTCCGACCCGCAGTTCGAGGGCCAGACCAAGACCAAGCTGGGCAACACCGAGGCCAAGTCGTTCGTGCAGAAGGCCTGCAACGACCACCTGCGCGACTGGTTCGAGCGCAACCCCGGCGAGGCCAAGGACATCATCAACAAGTCGCTGCAGGCTTCGCGCGCCCGCATCGCCGCCCGCCAGGCACGCGACCTGACCAGGCGCAAGTCGTTGCTCGAATCGGGCAGCGGCCTGCCGGGCAAGCTGGCCGACTGCCAGTGGAACGACCCGGAGAAGTGCGAGCTGTTCATCGTCGAGGGCGACTCGGCCGGCGGCTCGGCCAAGGGCGGCCGCGACTCGCGCTTCCAGGCGATCCTCCCGATCCGCGGCAAGATCCTCAACGTGGAGAAGGCGCGGATCGACAAGGTCCTCAAGAACAACGAGGTCCAGGCGCTGATCACAGCCCTGGGCACCGGCGTGCACGACGAGTTCGACATCGCCAAGCTGCGCTACCACAAGGTCATCCTCATGGCCGACGCCGACGTCGACGGCCAGCACATCAACACGCTGCTGCTGACGTTGCTGTTCAGGTTCATGAGGCCGCTGATCGAGGCCGGCCACGTCTACCTGTCCTGCCCGCCGCTCTACAAGATCAAGTGGGACCGCAAGGGCGAGGACGCCTCCTACGCCTACTCCGACAGCGAGCGCGACGCGGTCATCGCCGAGGGCATCGCGAACGGCAAGCCCGACCCACGGCCGCGGGACAACGTACAGCGCTTCAAGGGTTTGGGCGAGATGAACGCGGGCCAGCTCTGGGAGACCACGATGAACCCGGAGACCCGGCTGCTGCGCCAGGTCACGCTCGACGACGCCGCACAGGCCGACGACCTGTTCAGCGTGCTCATGGGCGAGGACGTTGAGGCCAGGCGCGACTTCATCATCCGCAACGCGCGCGACGTCCGTTTCCTCGACGTTTAGCCAGAAAAAGGATCATCACCTGTGACGGACGTGAACACCACTCCCCCGGCTGACCGCATCGAGCCCGTAGACATCCAGTCCGAGATGCAGCGCAGCTACATGGACTACGCGATGTCGGTCATCGTGTCCAGGGCGCTGCCGGACGTGCGCGACGGGCTCAAGCCGGTCCACCGGCGGGTGCTCTACGCGATGTACGACGGGGGCTACCGTCCCGACCGCGGCTACTTCAAGTGCGCCCGCGTCGTCGGCGACGTGATGGGCACCTACCACCCCCACGGCGACACCTCGATCTACGACGCGCTGGTACGCCTGGCGCAGCCGTGGTCGCTGCGATATCCGCTGGTCGACGGACAGGGCAACTTCGGCTCGCCCGGCAACGACCCGGCGGCGGCGATGCGCTACACCGAGTGCAAGCTCGCGCCCATCGCCATGGAGATGCTGCGGGACATCGACAAGGACACCGTCGACTTCCGTCCCAACTACGACGGCAAGTCGCAGGAGCCCGACGTCCTGCCGGCGCGCTTCCCGCAACTGCTGGTCAACGGCTCGGGCGGCATCGCCGTCGGCATGGCCACCAACATCCCGCCGCACAATCTCCGCGAGGTGGCGGCGGCGGTCAAGTGGTACCTGGAGAACCCCGAGGCCAGCGACGAGGAACTGCTCGAAGCCTCGATCAGGCTGGTCAAGGGGCCAGACTTCCCGACGAAGGCGCTCATCGTGGGCCGGCGCGGGATCGAGGACGCCTACCGGACCGGGCGCGGCTCGATCACCATGCGCGCCGTGGTCGAGGTCGAGGAGGACAAGGGACGGCAGGCGCTGGTCGTCACCGAGCTGCCCTACCAGGTCAACCCCGACAACCTCGCCCTGAAGATCGCCGAGCTGGTGCGTGAGGGCAAGCTCACGGGCATCGCCGACGTACGCGACGAGAGCTCCTCGCGGGTCGGACAGCGCCTGGTGATCGTCCTCAAGCGGGACGCGGTCGCCAAGGTCGTGCTCAACAACCTCTACAAGCACACCCAGCTCCAGGACACCTTCGGCGCCAACATGCTGGCGCTGGTCGACGGCGTGCCCCGCACGCTGCGCCTCGACCAGTTCATCCGGCACTATGTGACGCACCAGATCGAGGTCATCGTCCGCAGGACCCGTTACCTGCTGCGCAAGGCCGAGGAGCGCGCCCACATCCTGCGCGGGCTGCTGAAGGCCCTGGAGCGGCTCGACGAGGTCATCGCGCTGATCCGGTCCTCCGACTCGGCCTCGCACGCCCAGCAGGGCCTCATGGGGCTGCTGGAGATCGACGAGGTGCAGGCGCAGGCCATCCTGGACATGCAGCTGCGCAAGCTGGCCGCTCTGGAGCGGCAGGCCATCCAGGACGAGTTCGACTCGCTGATGACGCAGATCGCCGAGTACAACGCGATCCTGGCCAGCGAGGCCCGCCAGCGGGAGATCATCAACGAGGAGCTCGCCGAGGTCGTCGGCCGCTACGGCGACGAGCGCAAGACCGAGATCATCGCCTACGACGGCGACATGTCGGTCGAGGACCTCATCGCCGAGGAAGAGGTCGTCGTCACGATCACCCGCGGCGGCTACGCCAAGCGGACCAGGACCGACCTCTACCGGGCCCAGAAGCGGGGCGGCAAGGGCGTACGCGGCGCGCAGTTGCGTCAGGACGACATCGTCGACCACTTCTTCGTGACCACCACCCATCACTGGTTGCTCTTCTTCACGAACAAGGGCCGGGTTTACCGGGTCAAGGCGTACGAGCTGCCGGACGCCGGGCGCGACGCGCGCGGCATGCACCTGGCGAACCTTTTGGCCATGCAGCCCGACGAAACAGTCATGGAGGTTCTCGACCTACGCGACTACGACGTCGCCCCTTACCTCGTCCTGGCCA
Organism: Nonomuraea sp. H19; assembly: GCF_052068215.1. Classification (NCBI taxonomy): domain Bacteria; kingdom Bacillati; phylum Actinomycetota; class Actinomycetes; order Streptosporangiales; family Streptosporangiaceae; genus Nonomuraea; species Nonomuraea sp. H19. Next base: position 301,716 of record NZ_JBQHCV010000002.1, read on the forward strand.
CCCGCAGCGGCCTGGTCAAGAAGACGCGCCTGGCCGAATACGACTCCCCCAGGTCGGGTGGTCTGATCGCGATCAACCTGCGGGAGGACGACGAGGTCATCGGAGCCCGCCTGGTCTCCGAGACCGATGACCTGCTGCTGGTCTCCAGGGGAGCCCAGTCGATCAGGTTCACCGCCTCCGACGAGGCACTCCGTCCCATGGGGCGGGCGACCAGCGGTGTCATCGGCATGAGGTTCCTCGAAGGTGACGAACTTCTTGCCATGAATCGGCTCGCCGATGGTCAAGATGTGCTTATCGCCACGAAGGCTGGGTACGCAAAACGGACGCCAGTGGAGCAGTATCCAGTTCAGGGCCGCGGCGGTAGAGGGGTGCTGACGGCGAAAATCGTGAGTGCCCGTGGCAAGCTGGTCGGAGCAGTCATGGTCAACCCAGAGGACGAGGTTTTCGCGATCACGTCCGCCGGCGGGGTGATCCGGACGAGTGCCGGCGAGATCAAGCAGTCCGGCCGCCAGACCATGGGAGTGCGATTGATGAATCTCGCTGAAGGCGACAGCGTGGTGGCCCTCGCCCGAAACGCGGAGTCGATGGAGACTTCTGTGGACATTGAGGAAGACGGGGGAGGAGAGTAGTCCATGAGCGCCCAGGGTGGCCCCGCCAGGACAAAGGCGGCTTCGGGCAACGGACAGCAACCGAAGAAGCCCGCAGAAACCGAGATTTTCAACCCGGTAGACGACGGCCAGGACACTTCGCCCGCGCAGGGCAAGGCCGTCCCGGCCAAGGAGGCCGCGCAGCAGAGCCGGGGGCAGGCGCCTGCGCCGGCTGGGCCTCCTGCTCCGCCTGCGGAGGGCAATGACACTGTTCGCGTCCGCCCTTCGCTGGCCACCGAGGCCCCGCCCGCCATCGAGTTGCCGAAGAAGAAGTCGTCGAACGCCGGCGGTGGCCGGCTGCCCCGCAAGGCCCACCTGGTCCTGCGCCGCGTCGAGCCGTGGTCGGCCATGAAGTTCAGCTTCGTGGTCTCGCTGGTCTGCTTCGTGGTGCTGTTCGTGGCGGTCGCAGTGCTGTACGGCGTGCTGTCCGCCCTGGGGGTGTTCGACTCCATCGTGGAGCTGGTCAACCAGCTCGGCCAGGGCGAGCAGGGGCAGAGCTCGATCCCGATCGACATCGCCTCCTGGTTCGAGCCGGTGCGGATCCTCGGATACACCGCGCTGATCGGTGCGGTGAACGTGGTCCTCATCACGGCTCTTGCCACGCTGGGGGCAGTCATCTACAACATCGCCTCTGACCTGGTCGGAGGCGTTGAGGTGACCTTCAGCGAGGCCGAATAGCCGCGGTCGGCGAGCGCTCGCGCCGTGCTCGGGGGTTGAGTACGGCGCGAGCAGCACGCTGGAGGCGGTAAGCTTTTTCTCGTCGAACAACCGGTTCGCCTCCAACCTGCGGATGCGATAACGTCGGTGTGCGCGGGGCTATAGCTCAGACGGTTAGAGCGCTTCCCTGATAAGGAAGAGGTCCCAGGTTCAAGTCCTGGTAGCCCCACCCAGTTGACCAGCGAAAAGGCCGCTTTCCGATCTTCGGATAGCGGCCATTCTGCTGTCTGCGTGTCTATCTGCGTGACTGCCGTTCCCGACTCGGTCTGTCGTGAGGATCTTCTGTAGTCCATCATGGCCCGATGAGCGTGCGCTATGACGATGTGATCGGCCCCCTTCGAACGGCCTACGACGGCGGCGCCAAGCGTCGTGACGGCAGCGGCAAGCCGCGGTGGAAGCTGGCGGAGCGGGCAGCGTTCCTGAGCCGTGTCCGAGACAACGACGGCAGGCAGATGCTGGAGATCGGTGCCGGAACAGGCCCTTTCAGGACAGCGGCTTGGATGTGGTCGCTGTCGACCTGTCGCCTGCGATGGTGTCGCTGTGTCGAGAGAAGGGCCTTGAAGCTCATGTCATGGACTTCCTGCATCTCGACTTCGCGCCTGAGTCGTTCGATGCGGCGTACGCACTGAACTGTCTGCTGCACGTGCCCAACGGTGATCTACCGGCGGTGCTGGAAGCTGTTCACGCACTTCTGCGACCTGGCGGACTGTTCTTCCTTGGCGTTTATGGCGGTGGCACCTTGCGCGGAGAAGGTCCCTTTGACGGGGACGACCACGAGCCTCCCCGGTTCTTCTCCTTCCGCAGCGATGAGGAGATTCAGGAGTTCGCGAGTCGGTTGTTCGAGATCGCGGACTTCCACATCGTGGGGTCGGATGAACTCCGATTCCAGTCACTGACGCTGCGTCGTTCGCGGTAAGCCATTGCGATGGCCAGACCCGCACATTCATGCGGGACTGGCCATCGTTCATCGTTCATGTGTCAAAGATGCGGTCCATGACCACCGCTCCCCCTTGGAGGACGGGGCGGATCTGCTTCCGGTAGACCAGCTCCGTTACCGCCGTACTGCTGTGCCCGACCAAGCGGGAGATCTCCTCCAGGGGCGTCCCGTTGTCGGAGAGCAGGGATACGAAGCTGTGCCGCAGCTCTCGGGGCGTCCACTCCGCAGGCTTCAAGCTGGTGTGCTTGATGACCCGGCGGAACGCACGCCGGACGTTAGCCGCGTCCAGCTCGGTTCCGGCGTTGGACGCGAACACCAGGCCGTGCGCTGACCAGGCATCGCCCTGCTCCTTCTGCTGGACTTCCTGTTGCTCGATCAGCACGTCTACGCACCGTTTGGGGAGTGCGAGAGTGTGCCGTGACTTGCGGGTCTTGGTGTCTCCCCCGTTCCGTACGGAGCGCCCACACGGCGACGTACGGCGGTATCGGTGGGGTGCCGTCGAGGTTACCCGCGAGGTCCACGTGATCCCATCGGAGCGCGCGAAGCTCCTTCGTGCGCGCTCCGGTCAGGAGAGAGACCACGATGTAGGCGTACAGGTTCTTGCCCTCGGCGGCCTTGAGCACCTCTTCGGCCTGAGCCATCGTGAGCGCCTTGGACGGGCGCCCTTCCTTGCGGGACTCGGCACAGTTCAACGACATTCCGGCGGACCTTGTCCCGCGCCATGGCGCGCTTGATGATCCGATTCAGACACGAGTGGAGCCGTGCCACGGTGCTCGTGCTGTGCGTCTTGGCCTTGCCTGCCAGCCACTTATCCACATCCTGTGCGCTGAGATCACGGAGCTTCCGTTTCCCCAGTGCCGGGATGATGTGGGTCCTGACCAGGGTCGTGTTCGTCGCGACGGTGCTCGGGCCCAGCCCGCTGAGCCCGTAGGCCAACCAGTCGTTCGCGGCTTGAGCGACGGTGGACTCCCCCGGCTCTGGTCAGAGGCGGTTTGGGGACAGCTGGGGACAGCCGACGCCTTCGGCGATGTCCTTGGGTGGGCTGTTCGGGTCGCTGCGCAGGTAGCGGGCGATGGCCGCGCGGGTCTCCCCGAGATGGTGATCCTCGGGCGGTCCGTCGAGTAGGTGCCAGGTGCCGGTGTCGGCTTGGCAGGACAGGGCGGGTTCGGCCTCTTCCACATCCCTCCCTGTGATGTGGAGCACGCCGTCGGCGGTCCCTCGGGCGCGCCTGAGCACCAACGTGGAGTCAGCGGCACCGGCCAGGCCGTTGGTGCCGGAGACCTGTTCTAGGAAGTCGTCGGAGCCCATCTTGCGGACGTGGTGCACGAGCACGACGGCGACGCGGAAGGTGTCGGCAAGGCGCTTGGCGTACCCCCATCGCGGCATAGTCGGCGTCGTAGGCCGATAGGCCGGGCAGGGTGGTGCCGCGTACCTTGGCGAACACGTCGATGACCACCAGGCGCGCCGACGTTGCGCTCCAGCCAGCGCGCGATGTGCTCAGCCCCGCCGGTCGGCAGGGTCGGGCACGAGGTGGCCAGCGTGAGTTGAGCGGGCGCGGGCTGGCCGTGCAGGATCTTGGCCATGCGGGACTGGAGACGGCGCGGGGTGTCCTCCAAGGCGAGGTAGAGCACCGGGCCGGGCTCCACCGGGATGGAACCCAGGGCCTTGGTCCCGGCGGCGACGGCGATAGCGGTACTGAGTGACAGCCAGCTCTTGCCGACCTTGGGCGGTCCGGCCGGCAGGGTGAGCCCTTCGGCGATGATGCCGGGCACGGCGTACTTGGTCTCGGGGAAGGTCATGGACATAAGTTCGTCGGCGGTCCACGAGGTGCGGAACGGCACCGCCGGCGCATCGGGCAGGTTGGGCGCGTGGACGGCATCACCACGGACGAGGTGCAGGTGAGAAGGCCGGTCAGAGCTGTTCATGCGGCTACCGTTCGCGGCCTGCGGGCACCGGCCTTGAGCCCTGAGGCGATGGTCCGAGACGCTTCGCCGTACGGCTGGCCGACGCCCTGAGCGGCGTTGAGCAAGAGCGCGGTCACCTCGTGCTCGGACAGCGCGCCACCGGCCACGAGCTGACCCAGCGCGACGGAGGCGCGGTAGAGGGCGACGTTGTGGCCGTGCTCGGGTGAGCTGGTCACGCGCCCCAACTCGCCGTTGATGGCGGCTTGCAGGTAGGCCCTGTGCCGTTCGGTGTTGGCCAGGTCCACCAGCACCGGGCGTTGTGCGGGTAGCGGGGCCGGGGTGAGCAGGTCCGCCAGCCAGGGCGGCAACGGCGCGGGAGGGGCGGCGTTGACCACGTCGTAGGTGCCGTTGCCGTCGCTGGCGATCACGGAGCTGCCGGGGCCGACGACGTACCCGCCATTGGCGCGCGTGTCGATCAGCCAGGCCAGGCCACCGTGTGAGCCTTGGGTGTTGCCCAAGCTCAGGCCGTCTGGGGCTATGTATTACAGGTGCGTTCCTCCCCGGCGGGTGCGGACTTGGAAGGTCTCCAGCGGGAGGCCAGCCGTGCTGTTCGCAGATCGCGGCCAGCACATCGGAGCCGTCGCCAATGCCGGACCGGTCCCACTCGGGCGTCGGCCTCTCGCCGGGCTTGGGTACGTCGAGGTCGAGCACCACGAGCCGGGCCGGGCCGGTGGCGATGCCGACGTTGTACGGCTGACGCGCCCAGATGGCGCGGATGGCGTCGGGGTCGGTGGTGTTGCGTTCCTTCCATGGCCAGCCCCTTGAGCGGCTCCTTGCCGCCGGGCACGAGCGGGAAGACGGGCCAGCCGCGCGCGGCGGCGGCCAGGGCGTAGCGGAGTTGGTCAGTGCGCATCGGCGGTGGCCACATCACTCCCGGTGGGCGGCGAATGGAAATCCCGGTAGACGGCCTCTTGCACGCTGGGGTGCCGATTCAGACCAGGCTGACCTGATCATCGACCCGCACCGCCGTCAACAACCCCTCCACGGAGAGCACCATGCCGCGTTTCGATGCCGTGGGGCCCGACGAAGGAGGTCCTGCGGCTCCGATCGCCCCCAGCCACGTCCCAGCTGTTGAGCGCAGCGAATATGTCCGCGCGGCGCGGACAGAATGTCAATGGCTCGCACGGATCTGAATGTCAGTGACCGGAGCGCTGTCGTCTGCGGTGGTCTGCCATACGGTCTCGGCGTCCGGGGCTGCGTCGCCCTACAGCAGCTCCTGGAGATAATTCCGATCCCCGTCGAACCCGCGACGCGGGAGCGACCCGATAGCTCCCGCCCGGTCCGCACCCACCGTAACCTGCGCCTTTCACGGCGACTCGAAGCCGTATCAGGGCGATGTCAGCTCCGTGTTGGGTCGCGGGGCCACCATTCTCGGCATGGATACAGCAATGCGGCCCCCGGCCGACACCCAAGGCGTCCGGCCGAAAGGCTTCGTCGCGAAGCTCCTCGCCGACCGTCACTCCGTCCCGTTCTCCATCGCACTGCACCTGGTGCCCGGCGCGGTCATCGTCGCCGTGTACGCGTTCATCGCCGCCCCCCTGGTCCGGGCGATGGACTTCCCGATCTTCCTGGCCTGGGCCATCGCCCTCGCGGTTGTGCTCTTCCCGCTCCAGCTCTTCCTGCTGTGGCTGGGCAAGAAGCAGACCGGCCGCTTCACGATGAAGGGCATCGTCCACTACCGCGACAAGCCGGTCTCGCGCGGCAAGGCCTTCTGGCTCGGGGCCGCGTGCCTCGTGTGGATGACCGTGGTCTCGCTCTCGCTGACCCCGCTGGACAACATCGTCTACGACTGGTTCTTCACCTGGGTGGACTACCAGGGCGCCGGCCCCGACGGCACCGCCTACCTCCAGGGCTACTCGCAGGAGCTCGTGCTCACCACGCTGCTCATCTGCGCGCCATTCACCGGCTTCACCCTGCCCCTGCTCGAGGAGTACTACTTCCGCGGCTTCCTACTGCCCCGCCTCCCGCAACTCGGCAAGTGGGCCCCGTTCTTCAACACCTTCTTCTTCTCGGTGTACCACTTCTGGGCCCCTTGGACGGTCCTGTCGAAGCTCGTCTTCCTCTACCCGGGCATCTGGCTCGCTTGGAAGAAGCAGGACATCCGCATCTCGATCGCCATGCACCCCGGCTCGGCGCTGCTGATGACCGTGGTCGGCGTCATCGCCCTCGCCTCCGGCGCCTACTCGATGTAAGACCACCCAAACGAGGCGTGCCGTCCGCTGGCCGAGGGCCGGATGCATCGCTCCGGAGCGGGCCGCAAGCGCGCGAGCAGGTCGACCCCGGGCCGCCCACGGCGCTGGATGCGCTGGTGGAGCCGGTCACTCGGGGCGATCCGGAGTCGCCGCTGCGCTGGACGGCGTGGTCGTTGAACACGCTCGCCACCGAGTTGACCCGCCAGGGGCATCCGGTCAGTGACGACACCGTGCGGCGACTGCTGATCGAGGCGGGGTACTCGTTGCAGGGCAACGCCAAGGTGCTGGAGGGCAACCAGCAACCGGACCGCCATGCCCAGTTCGGGTGCATCCATTCCCAGGTGACCGCCTCCATGGCCGAGGGCGAGCCGGTCGTGTCGTTATCTTGGGTGACTCTTGGTAGTCAGGCATGTTTGGTAAGTAAGGTTGGCGCCTGTACTAGCCTCACAGATATCTAGGGGTCTTCAGGCATGTCAGGCATGTCAGGTGCTCTGCGCCCTTCCTGGCCGGGCGCGGGCGGGATCCGGTTCGGACAGATCGGACCTGGACCAGCAACCCCGAGGAATGCACCCGCATGACAACCAGTGCTCAGCAGCTGATCGAAACGGCACGTCTCGCACCGCTGGCCGGCCCGTTCGACTGGGAACAGGTCGAGCACCGGCTCGGGGCGCCCGTGCCGCAGGACTACCGCAAGCTTCTCGACGCAGGGGGTGGCGGACTCTGGCTGGACTACTTGAGGCTCTACGTTCCGGCGCCCGGCCCCGGTCTCAAGCACGTCGATCTCGAGCGGTCGGGGCTGGAGTTCGAACAGCTCCAGGACCTGTTCGAGGACGAGGTCGTGGGACCGCCCGACGATCTCGACCCTGATTCCAGGCTGCTGCCCTGGGCCTCGACCGGCACGGGGGTCACGCTCTATTGGCAGGTCTCACCCGAGGCGGCGGCCGATTCGTACCCGATCCGGGTCTCGGACCGGAACGGCGACGTGTGGGAGAGGTACGACCTGCTCACCACCGACCTTCTCCTGGGAATCGTCCAGGGCGAGGTGCACAGTGAGCTGCTCAACGAGTCGTGGATGGAACGCGACGTGCTCTTCAAGCCCTACGCCGACGAGTAGCGCGGTTCGGGCCCTGCTCTGAAACTGCGGCAGCTTGCAACCTCACGCCTTTCGACCATCCACCTGCGCGCCGAACGCGAGCAGCCTCTCTCTGCGATGAACGCCGCCTTACCCTGCTCGCGGTGACGGCGCGCGAACCGGTCGGAGCCTGACGCTCCCATGTGCAAGGGGGCGGCCGGTTGATACCTCGTCGTGGCTCTGGGGCGTCTTGGAGCCGTCGTCACATGTGCTGTCAGTCGGACGACAAAGCTGTGTGGGCAGCCTCAGCCGAATACAGGACATTGATCCATCCAGGATGGTCGAGGTAGGCGTTGTCCGGAGCGGCGGGGCCAAGGTCATCGAGGACGCGTAAGAGGGCGTCCACGACCGTCTGCACGAGGTCGGCTTCTCGTTGATCAAGGAAAAGGTGTGGGATCAGTGCTCGTGCGCCGTGTTGGTCGATGAAGGTGTCGTCGATGAGCCAGTGCACGGCAGCGGTGAGGTCCGGCCATCCTTTCCCGAATCGCCAGTGTTGGTCCTGGTAGGCCCGGTCACCCAGGGCTCGTAGTGCCTCGAGCACGTCCTTGCGTCGCTCTGGCCACTGCACCCGCTGTTTGCCTGGATGTTCTTCCTCCACGGGTGCCAAGCTACTGCGGGCTTGTCGATGTCCCGTTGTCGTGGGCGTGGTGGTCGGCGATGATGGCCTCTTCCAGTGGGGAGCTCCAGCCCTTGACCCCCAGGGCCTTGGCCTGCTTGCCCTTCGGGTGGACGAGGCGCGGGAAGATCGGGTGGCGGGGGGTGCTGCGGGTCATAATGGGCCAATGACTGCCGCCGACCATCCCACTCTCGATGAGATCAAGAAGCGGAGAGACTGGATCTTGACATTGGTGAAGGCCGGCGGACGTCAGGCCCTGCTGTCTCTACCGCAAGGCGAATACACGTGCCCATGCTGCTTTCACCCGACCTTGCGTATGCGTGGCTACTTTGAGTTCTGTGAAGAGTGCGACTGGGAAGATGATGGCCAAGACGACCATGATGCGGACGTAGTGCGCGGCGGTCCCAATGGCTCTCAAAGCCTGACCGAAGCCAGACGCATCTATTCGTGCGTATCACCGTTTGCCGCCGTTAGAACCATGACGGCAACACCTCCGAACATCTTCGGTCGCCACCAAGATCACCTGTCACCAGGTGACAGAGATCAGTTCACATCGACAGCAGGCGACCCTCCAAGCGGGCCCGGCCAATCTTAAGGTGAACGTTGCAGGGTTGCCTCGCTTGAGGCTACTGCTCGGCCCGTAGGCATGGCTGAGCCCCGCGAGGGCTGTGTCGCAGCGGATGAGGCGTGAGCTCCGGCGGTAGGCCGATCCCGTCCGGGAGGCGGTGATTCGGTCACTGACCTCGAGCGGCTGCACTCGGCCTTGCCGCTCGGTCAACCACAGGGCCGGGTGGTCCGGGGCGCCGAAACCGCGGCCGGATGTTCGCCACGTGATCCTCGACCGCCTCCCCCACCCAGGGAGGTGCTGACCAGCCGTTTCGGCGTCGAACGCATCGCGTGCAATGAACATCCCCTCAATGGTCGGATCCTAAGTGTGTGTGTCTAGGCGGCGAATACTGGGTGTCATGCCTTTTGTCATGGCGGCTGGCTGGTCCAAGATCGGGGATCGAGCGGCGACTGATCCGCTCAGCTTGAAGGGGGAATGATGAAGAAACTGATCAAGACGGCAGTGGTCGGCATCGGTGTGGCGGCGGCGAGCCTCGCTCTCGCACAGCCGGCCTCGGCCGCCTCGTTCAGCTGGAACGTCGGCGACGGCGTCGTCACCTACGACGACGGTGCGGACAGCATCTGCGCCCGGGCGTACACCGGCGAGGGCTCGCGCTGGGTGGAGGTGTCGCTGGCTCCGGTCAACGGGGGAGGCCCCTCGTACACCTGGAGGGACACCACCAGCACCTCCGGCCCCACGTGCCGGAGCCTGGCCACCGCTTACGAGGACACCTATTACCGCGCCACGGTCAGGACGTACTGGGGCGAGCGGGGCACCATCGTGCCCCGCGGTAGCAAGACCTTCTACAGCTAATCGCGCGGGCGGCGGCGCGGCAGCGCGTCGTCGCCAACGCCGCCCTCAAAGCTCTCTCTGCGAAGTGAGCGTTCACACAAGCCGAAGGGATGGGCGAGGGTCGGCGTCACCGAACATGAGGCGTAGGCGGGGAAGCCCTCGATCCAACGGATGTGCTGTCCAGCGTCGGCGTCGAGCACCGCAGAGAGGTCAGCGGCATCCTCGCCCCATCCCGCCGCATCGAGGTGAATGTCCTCAGGCTGCCGCGGCTTGGAGCGCGGCCAGGAGTCTGGCGAGAGGGAGATGGGCCGCCGACGTCTCCCGGATGGCCGCCTGGATCGTCCGTACGGGCTCCGGCCCGCGCACCCTGCGGACCACGACGCCGGGATGGCGGTTGGCCAGCCCCATCCTCGGGATCAGGCCGACCCCGAGGCCGGCGGCGACGAAACTCTGCGCCGTCGTGTAGTCGTCGCTTTCGACGACGACCTGCGGGGTGAAGCCGGCAGAGGCGCAGCCGGCGAGCAGGACGTCCAGGCAGGGCCCGGGTGACTCGCTGCCCACCCACGGCTCGTCCGCCAGCTCGCCCAGGTCGATGACCCGGCTGCCCGCCAGCCGGTGTCCCCTGGGCAGGACGGCATGGTACGGGTCATCGAGCAGGTGGATCAGGCGGACGCCCCCGTGTGAAACCTCGCGAGGAGCGACCACGATGGCCAGGTCGGCCTCGCCCCGCGTCACCTCCGGCAGCGGGTCGCCGGGATCGGTCACCCGCAGATCGATGCCTACGTCCGGGTGTTCCCGGCGGAAGCCGGCCAGGGCGGGTGCCATCAGGGTGGCGCCCGCGGTGGCGAAGTAGCGGATCACCAGCCGTCCCGCGCGCCCGGCACGCAGGTCGGCCAGCGCGGTCTCGGCCTCGGCCAGTTGCCTGCCGATGACGGCGGCGTGCTCGCTGAGCAGTCGCCCGGCCGCGGTAGGCCGGACGCCGCGGCCGGCGCGCTCCAGCAGCACCATCCCCGCCTCCCTCTCCAGCACCGCCACCTGCTGGCTGACGGCGGAGGGGGTGTAGCCGAGGTTGGCGGCCGCGGCGGTGACCGATCCGCTGGTGATGACCTCGCGCAGGAGTTGCATCCGTCGCACGTCAAGCATGTAGCCCAGCTTAATGGTCCGCCATAAATCTTCACTTGTCCTGCGAGGTTCTCTTCGGGCAGCCTTCCTCGTGGAACGGGGGAGGAAGAACAGTGACCAGACGATCGTCGGCGCGGATGGCCGTACTCGCACTGCTGTGGGGGTCGTCCTTCCTGTGGATCAAGCTGGCGCTGGACAACGGGCTCACCCCGGTGCAGATCACCGTCATCCGGGCCGCGCTCGGCGCGGCCGTCCTGCTCGGTCTGGCCCGCCTGGCCCGGCAGCGCCTGCCGCGGGACCCCTCGACGTGGGGACACCTCGTGGTGGCCGCCTTCTTCTGCAACGCCCTGCCGTTCTTCCTGTACGCCTTCGGAGAGCAGAGCGTCGACTCGGGGGTGGCCGGCGTGCTGAACGCGACCACCCCGTTGTGGTCCCTGCTGATCGGGCTGCTCATCGGCACCGAGCGCGGGCTGCACCCACTGCGGCTGACCGGGCTGCTGATCGGATTCGCCGGCACGTTGCTGATCTTCGCCCCCTGGCGCCAGAGCGGTCTGCTGAGCTGGGGAGCCCTTGCCCTGCTCGGCGCCTCGGCCAGCTACGCCGTCGCCTTCGCCTACATGGGACGCAAGCTGACCGGCAAGGGCACCGAGCCGCTGGTCCTGTCCGCCGCCCAGCTCCTCACCGCCACCGGGCTGAGCGCCCTGGCCCTGCCCACGACCGACACGGCTGCGACAGATCCCAACTCGACCGCTGTGCTCGCCGTCGTCCTGCTCGGCGTCCTCAGCACCGGGATCACGTTCTACCTCAGCTACCGGCTCGTCGCCGACGAAGGCGCCACCAGCGCGGCCACGGTCGGCTACCTCCTGCCGATCGTCTCCGTCGCGCTGGGGACGATCGTCCTGGGCGAAAGACTCGGCCTGCGCGTCCTGATCGGAATGCTGGTCATCCTGTCCGGTGTGGGCCTGGTCCAGAAGTACGGGCGCCCCTCCGTCGCAGAGGATGTTCCAGTCAAGTGATCACGGATTCCCCGTGGCGGACGCCCGACTTTCGCATCTTGTTCACCGCGACGGCGCTCAGCCAGCTCGCCGCCAACATCGGCTACGTCGCCATCCCGCTCATCGCCGTGACCGCCCTCGACGCCCGGCCCGGCCAGGTCGGGACACTCGCCGCGCTGAGCACCATCGCCTTCCTCCTCATCGGCCTGCCGGCCGGAGCATGGGTGGACCGCATGCGTCACCGGCGCGTGCTGATCCTGGCCGACCTGGCCCGGGCCGTGTTGCTCGCCTCCATCCCGCTCGCTTGGTGGGGGGACGTCCTGACGTTCGGGCAGTTGTTCGCCGTCGTTCTGCTGACCGGCGGCGCCACCGTCTTCTTCGACGTCGGCTCCCAGAGCGCGCTGCCGCGACTGGTCGGCCGGGACGGCCTCGTACAGGCCAACGCCGCCGTGATGACCCTGATCGCGGCCGGCAACGTGGCCGGGCGAGGCGCGGGCGGCGGGCTCGTCCAGTTGCTCACCGCGCCCGTGGCCGTGATCTGCGCGGCAGCCGGTTACCTGGCCTCGGCCCTGCGGCTCACCGCCCTGCGCCACACCCCTGCCGCGCCGGCCGCCGAGCGGCCCGCCCGGCTGGGCGCACAGATCGCCGAAGGGCTACGGCACGTCCTCGGCCACGGCGAACTACGCGCCCTCGCACTGACCGCCGCGCTGACCAACCTCGGCTCACAGATCATCAACACCGTGCTCCCGATCCTGTTCGTCGGCGACCTCGGCCTGCCGGCAGGAGCGCTCGGACTGTTCTGGGCAGCCGGTGGAGCCGGCCTGCTGCTCGGCGCCCGGTGCGCGCGGCCGATCGCCGAGCGCCTCGGCCACGGCCGTGCCCTTGCCCTGGCCGGTCCGCTGCTGGCGCCCACGGGGTTGCTGGTGCCGCTCATCGACCGCGGCCCCTGGTTGTGGCTGGCGGGAGCCGGCTGGCTGCTGGCCATGACGAAGACGGGCATGGACAACGTACTAGGCGTCAGCCTGCGACAGCGGATGACGCCCGACGCCCTGCTCGGCCGCATGAACGCCACCTTCCGTTTCCTGCTCACCGGCGCATTGGCGGTCGGCGCCACCGTGGCAGGCGTGATCGGCGAACTGGCCACCGTGCGTGTCACTCTCTGGGTGGGTGGGGGGTTCCTGGCGGTCGCCTTCCTGCCGGTCTTCCTCTCCCCGCTGCGCGCCCGCCGCTGACTGCCGGCCGGGATCCAGGTGCTGATCGCGCACAATGTACGTCCGCCCGACCGCTTCTCAGCTCCCTGCGTGATCCGACCTTCTCGGGCCGCTCCCAACTCGTCCGTCCACTGAGCATCGGCGGTCGAAGCGCCGGGCGCTGTCCATCGCCGATCTCGGCCTTACGGACTCAGCCTCGCGGTGCACGCCGAGCTGCTGCGCAACCCCAAGCGGCTGTCCGGTGAGCACGGTCACGACCACGATGATGGTCAGTCTGACAGCATCGCCGAAGACGCCGATGGACCGGGACTGGAGCGACTCGGACCGTCAGCGGGCTCCTCGGTGGCATTGTTTTTCGACAGCGTGCGCATGCCCTGCGATTGAGCGTCAAGAAGCTGCTCGCCGTACTCGATCGCCCAGGCGCCAAGGGCCTTCATCGGGCCATTGACCAGGCTTTCACCCAGTAGGGTCAGTCCGTACTCGACGCGCGGCGGGCCTCCCGAGTAGGTACGGCGGTCGATCAGACCATGGGCGAGCAGGCGGCGCAGCGTCTCGGTCAGCACCTTGTCGCTCATACCGCCGATCGTGGCACGCAACTCGTGGCGCCGACGTGGCCCTGGACGAAGCGCGGCCAGTACGACCGGATCCCACATGTGTGCGAACAGGTCGGTCGCCGCACGCAGACGACAATCGGCGACGAACTCGCCATGGTGAGATCCTTGATCGCTCATTCTTGCCATGGTCCCACGCTCGTTACGTACCGATCGGTGCATATCGCCGTCCTACGGTTGCTGTCGACCTATCCATCAGGAACGGAGGGCGGGACCATGCGCATCGGGATTTTGGGAACCGGGACCTTGGCGGAGGCGCTGGGCAGTAGCTGGGCGCATGCCGGACACGAGCTGACGATCAGTGGACGCTCGCAGGACAAAGCCCAGGCACTCGCCGAACGGTTGGGTGGTGCGGCACGTGCGGCAAGCCCACGGGATGCTGTCACCGAATGTGACGCCGTACTGCTTGCTGTGCTGTGGGACGGTGTGCGAGACATTCTGCGCAGTGCGGGCGCAGCAGAGGGGACGCTTGATGGGACACCGCTCATTGACCCCACCAACGCGGTAGAACACGGCGTCGGCGTCCTGTTGACCGAACCCGGCAGTTCGGGGGCCCATCAGGTTGCCGAGCACGCCCCGGGAGCGCAGGTCGTGAAGGCTTTCCATCTCTTTCCCGCTGAGCAATGGACTCGGTCTCCCGACAGCGGCGAGGCACCCGTGACCGTGGCGATGTGCGGCGACGATCCGGCAGCACTTCGGATCACCGGCCAACTTGTGCGCGACGCAGGAGGCGTACCGGCCGTATTGGGTTCGCTGGCCCGGGTCCGTCAACTCGAGGAAATTGCGGGCTTCGTCATCGGGCTCGCATTTGCCGGAATCGACCCTGCCTCCGCAGTACCCCGCGTCCTCACGAGTGGAGCCAACAACGCTGCAGGCTAAGCCCGTCATCCGCCCCTGGTCATCGCAAGGTCACCACCCCGGCACTCGTTCGGACGTAGAGCACGCCATCGCCAGGCAGCACGGCCAGGCTCCTCCTCGCGCTGGAGTCCGGCGGCGACCTCGGCCACGATGACGTCGCTGATCTCCAGGAGACGTGCCCCGGCCGCAGGTCAAAGGCCTCCAGCACGCACGGCATGGGGGCCGAGGAGGGCCGGTCGGCGGCGTCGCTGGGGGTGGTGGGTCATCCGTGCCGCGTTGGACCAGCCGCGTCCGTTGCCTCACCGCCCGTGGACCGAAGAAATTGGCAGCGTTCCAATAGGTGATTTTTCCGGAAAGCAAGTACGGGTGCTTGATCTTGCTTCATCCTTGGCCACGCCAGGCGACTCCGCCTCGTCGGAGCCGTGCCGAGAGCCAAGGGAGTTCCATGGTCAACCGATATCGGACACTGCTGACGGCAGTGGTGACCCTCGCCACGCTGGGAACCGTCGCCGTCACCCCCTCGCAGGCGTCCGCCGTCGCGCCGGTCAGCGTGACCTTCGCCGCCGCGGAGGACGTGTTCATCAGCCAGGCCGAGCCCGCCAAGAGCTTCGCCACCGCGACGTGGCTGAGCGTCTGCGGCTCCGCCTGCAGCGGCGCCACCGCGGGGCAGCGCATCGCCCTGGTCCGCTTCAAGGTCGCCGGCATCCCGGAAGACGCCGAGGACGTCAAGGTCACTCTGGACGTCGTCTCGGCCAGGACGACCGACACCACCATCTCCGCCCGCCAGGTGTCGGGCACGTGGAGCGAGGCCGCCACCACCTGGAACACCCGGCCGACGGTCGACGAGACCGCCGTCGGCTCGCACACGGGCTTCACGGCCGGCGCGACGGCCAAGCTGGACGTCTCATCGGCCGTCGAGGGCGACGGCACCTACGCCTTCGCCCTCACCGGGACGGCCGCCACCACGACCGTCCTGATGTCCTCGCGCGAGACCGGGAACCGCGGTCCGAAGCTGACCGTCACCTACACCGAGGGAACCGGGAGCGAGCAGACCGACGGGCCGCTGCCGTTCACCCCGGCCGGTACGGCGGCGCTGCGTGCTTCAGGCAAGAAGGTGTTCGCGCACTACTTCACCCCGTACCCGCTCTCGCTCGACAACCAGGCGCCCGCGAGTGACTACTACGCCAGGAACTACCTCAAGCCGGAAGGCGAGAGCGGCAAGCATGCCGCGTACGGCGGGTTGCTCCGCGACCGGCCGCTGGGACGCGACCCGATCACCGGCGACTACGCGCTGGCTGACTTCAAGACGGAGGTGAAGCAGGCCATCGCCGCGGGACTGGACGGCTTCACCGTCGACATCCTCTCCGTGACGAGCGCGCACTGGACGCGGGTGCAGAACCTCATCAAGGCCGCCGAGGCCGTGGACCCCGGCTTCAAGATCGTGCTCATGCCGGATACGAACGGGCTGGCCTCGGTGGACAGCGCCACCCTCGCCACGGCCATGGCCAAACTTGCCGCGTCGAAGTCGGTCTACCGGCTCGCCCACAACCGCCTGGTCGTCGCCCCCTTCAAGGCCGAGGGCCGCACCGCCGCCTGGTGGTCCGACTGGATGAAGACCATGGAGACCGAGCACGGGATCAAGGTAGCCCTGGTGCCCTGCTTCCTCGACTTCAACAGGTACCGCGACGCCTTCGCCTCGATCAGCTACGGCTTCTCGAACTGGGGCAACCGCAACCCCGCCGGCAACGCCGGCCTGGGCACCAACATCGACCGCGCCCACAGCATGGACAAGATCTGGATGCAGCCGGTGTCCGTCCAGGACGAGCGTCCCAACCAGGGCATCTTCGACGAGGCCGGCAACACCGAGAACCTCCGGGCCTCCTGGAAGGGCGCGATCGACGGCAAGGCGGACTGGGTGCAGCTCACCACCTGGAACGACTATTCGGAGAACACCCAGTTCGCCCCCTCCAGGAACGCGGGCTGGACCTATCTGGACATCAACGCCTACTACCTGACCTGCTACAAGCTCGGCTGCCCGAAGATCACGAACGACACGGCGTACCTCACCCACAGGATCCAGCCGGTCGCGGCCCAGCCGACGTACGCGCAGACCAAACTCATGAAGCTGCGCAGCGGCAGCACGGCGGCCCGCGACACGGTCGAGGTGCTCACCATGCTCACCGCGGCGGGCAAGGTGTCCGTCACGATCGGCGGCACGACGCAGACCTACGACGCGCCCGCGGGAGTGTCCGCCAAGACGTTCCCGCTGAAGGCGGGCACCGCTTCGGCCACCGTGTCCAGGAGCTCCACCACGGTGGCGAAGGTGGTCTCGCCGTACGCGATCATCGCGACGCCGTACGTACAGGACCTGCACTACCGCGCGGCGTCGAGCGAACGCTGACACAGGACGCCAGATCCCCAGCCTGGTTGGGGATCTGACTCCCGCCTGCAGGAGCTGTAGTGGGGCGCAGGCGGTCAAGCCTCGATCGGCCCAGGCCGCTCTTCATCGCTTGTGTTCCAGGAGATGCGCCGGCAACGCGGACGCTGCCGGGTTGGTCGGGCTGGGCGCCCGGCCGACCAGAACCACGGTTCTTGCCGGGTCGGCTGGCGGATCTTCACCCGGGGCAGATCCGCTCGTTCGGCGATCTGGCGCGGCAGATCGGCGCCATCGAGCGTGAGGTAGGCCAGATCCAGCTCGCGCGCCAGCAAGGCGTCGAGCAGGCCGGCAACAAAGGCGTCTCGGACGGAAATCTGAATCCCCGGCCGCGTGTGGTGGAAGCCGCCAGCTCGGCGGGCAGGTCTACGCCGGCCAGGGGCTGGATGGTGGCCCAGCTCCGAGCGGGGCCTCCGGTCACCTACACGGCTTGTACGGCTTGTCGTACAGCGAGTAGTCGGACGGCTTCTTCAGGGAGTTGAACTTCAGCTTCTTCGCCTTGCCGCAGAAGCTCGCCGGCGAGGTTTCGTACTCCACCTGGAAGACCGGCTTGCCCGCCTTGACGAAGGCGCTCAGCTCGGAGCACTCGTCGAACTCGAAGCACTGCTCGTTGATCGCGTAGTCGAAGCTCGACACCAGCTCGTCGACCTGGCTGAGGTCGTTCTTCAGCGCCACGGACAGGCCCTTGCTGTGCGCCAGGTCGGCCAGGGCCCGGTTGTAGATGAGCTGGGTCGCGGGGCTGATGGTCCAGCCGGTGACCTTCTTGCCCTCCTCGTGGGCGTTGACGACGTCGAACTCGACCCCGTCGAACCCGGCCTGCACGCACTTGTCGACGCGGGCCGCCATCATCTTCAGCAGGAAGTCCCGCTGGCCCTTGTCGTTGTTGATGTTCGCCCAGCGCTCGTTGGGGAACTCCGGGCTGAACGGCTTGCCGAGCAGCGAATTGCCGTGGCTCGCGTGCCAGTCGGTGAACTGCTTGTAATCGGGACGGAACTCCTCGATCGAGCCGGCGTCGATGTAGCAGATCGCCTTGGCGCCCCGGGCGTGGATGGCCTTGACGGCCGCCGTGTTGAGCGTCTTGTTGTTGCCGGTGACCTCCTCGGCGGCGTACAGGTCGATGTCGAAGACGGTAGGCCGCACGCAGGCGCCGCCGCTCTGCGGGACCTCGCAGATGTCGACGTTGATGCCGCCGGTCGAGGCGTAGGCCGGGTTGCCCTGGAGCTGGTACTGCCAGCGGCTCTCCACCGGCGGACGCCAGATCGCCGCCGACTCCGATGCCTGGGAGGGGGCCGCGAGGCCGAGCGCGGCAGTCGGCATCAGGGCCGTGACCACGGCGAACCGGGTTAAGAGCGTTCGGAGACGAGTCAACACAATCACCCTCTATTCCGTATTGCGGAATGGAATTCCAGCGACAAGGAAATCGGTGAGCCAGCAGGTTGTCAACCCATCACTTGATCTTGTTACTGCCGGTAACCGTGGCACACGTCGCGAACTGTAGGCTTCCGTATTACGGAACTTCTGTCCTTATAGCGGACGAGATCATTATACTCGTCCGCGCGCGGCGGATCACGCCCGCCGTGCTCTGCGGAGGGGTGAGCCTCGCCGGCTGCGCCTGGTGCGCGGTAGGGGTTGGCGGGCAGGCGGGTGACGGGGGAAGGGCAGCGCCACCGGCGTGTCAGACCTGCTCGGCGACCGCTCGCCGCAGGCGGTGGCCGACCTGTTCCATCCTGGCCGCGGACATGCGGTCCTTGATCGCCGTCACGCTGACCGCCGCGACCGGCGCGTTCCTGCCCATGAAGACGGAGGCCGCCACGCACCGTACGCCCGGTTCGTTCTCCTCCAGGTCGAGCGCGTAGCCGCGCTGGCGCACCTGGTCGAGGTGAGTGGCCAGCTTGGCGGGGTTGGTGATGGTGTTGCGGGTCCTGCTCGCCAGTGGGCCGAACCGGTCGGACCAGGCCCTGATCGCCTCGTCTGTCGGGTATGTCCAGGCCAGCAGAGCCTTGCCGACGCCCGTGCAGTGGGCCGCGTCGCGGCCGCCGATCACCGAGGTCATCGTTATCGTCCGCACAGCCTCAACCTTGTCCAGGTAGACGACCTCGCCGCCGTCCAGCATGGCCATGTGCACGGTCTCGGCGAACTCCTCGCTCAGCCGCAGCAACAAGGGGCGCACGAGGCTGCGCAGGTCCATCGTCTCGTAGAACCTGAAGGCCGTGGCCAGCATCTCGGTGCCAAGGAAGTACGGCCCGCCGGGTTCTGGCTGCGCGGCGAACCCGCGGTGCTTCAGTGCGCCGAGCAGGCGGTGCAGTGAGCTCTTGGGCAGGCTGAGCCGGGTGGCGAGTTCGTCGAGCGTAACGCCCCTGCTGTGTTTACCGATCTCCTGCAGAATCAGCAGGGCACGGTCGACGCTCCCCACCGGGGATTGGGCCTCGGTCACCACCCTCTCCTCTCTGTTCCGCCTTACGGAATGCTAGCGCGTATAACGGAACCAAGAGCGCCCGCCCGCGGTCTACCTCTGGTCCGAGATCCCCAAGTGGGCGCGCCGCAGCCGCTGGGACGTGGTCGGGACGCCATCGAGGGCGCGTTCTCCGGCGGCCGCATGGACGGCCTTCCGGAGGCGTTCGCGCTCGCCATCAGCACGCCCGAGCCGCCGGTCGGACGCTTCTCCGACATCCACCGCCGCGCCCCCGGCCTGGAGGACGCGCAGGCCGGTCAGGATCTCGCCGGCCTCGGCCATGTTGCGTGCGAACCGGCCGAACTTCGTCGTGGTCAGTACCACCTGCCGCCCCTGACGGCCGCCGCAGCGGAGGTGACCGCGGCGAGCGCGTTGTCCAGCCCGAGCCGTGTCGTGCCGGAGAACGATCACCCGACGGGGACGGCGTCCTGCTCCCGAAGTTGTCCCAACCCCGAAAGTAGTTGTGAGCTAGATCACGGTTGAGGTTGACCTTGGGTCAGGGTGGAAGCTCGTCGCAGCGGCACGACGCCGACCGGACATAACAGATTTAAAGGAGCAAACCACCATGTCCATCGCCCTTTCCGGCCAGGACAAGAGCACCCTGCGGACCGCCGCGTACGGCGCCGTATCGCTGATGGCCGCCGCCACCGGCTCGCCCCACAAGGCCGCCACGAATGCCTCCATCGCCCTGACGTCGGCGACCGGTCTGGTCGGGCACGTGCTCGCCGCGAAGGCCAAGGACATCGAACTGAAGGGCAAGACCGTCGCCGAACTCGCCGACCGGGTGCTGCCGGCCCTGACCGCAGCCATGGAGCTGCTCGGCAAGCAAGCTCCGGCAGAAGCCGACAACTTCCGCGGCACCATCCTCCTCGCCATCGAAGCCGCCCAGGTCCACCAGGACAAGCCCAGCACCACCACGGCCGAGATGGCCCGCAAGATCACCGCCGCCCTCGACGCCGCCGGGATGGCCACTGCGGACAGCGGGGCTGCGTCGGCGGCTGCTTCCGGGCAGGATCGCCCGGAGCTGCAGAAGGCGATCGAGGAGATCGTCGATTCCGGTTTCGTCGGGGTGTCGCTGCGCGTGCACGATGAGCGGGGCGAGTGGGTCGGCAGCGCCGGGGCGGCCGAGCTGGGCGGGACCGCGAAGCCACCGACGAACGGGCATGTCCGGATCGGCAGCAACACCAAGACCTTCACCGCGACCCTGGTGCTGCAACTGGTGGCCGAGGGCAAGGTCGGGCTGGACACCCCGGCGGCGGACTACCTGCCCGAGTTCGGGCTGGACGAGCGGATCACGGTGCGGATGCTGTTGCAGCACACCAGCGGGGTGTTCAACTTCAGCGGCGAGGTCTACGACGACGGGACGGTCGTGCCGGGGATCCCCATCCCCTACGGCACCACGGGCAAAGAGTGGGTGGACAACCGGCTCAAGACCTACCGGCCGCAGGAACTGGTGGAGCTGGCGTTGTCCAAGCCGGCGCGGTTCGAGCCGGGGACGGGCTGGAGCTATTCCAACACCAACTACGTGCTGGCCAGGCTGCTGATCGAGAAGGTCACCGGGCGTTCGGTCGCCGAGGAGATGCAGCGGCTGATCCTGGGGCCGCTCGGGCTGTCGGGCACTGTGGTGCCGGCCGCCTCGCCGGAGATCCCCGAGCCGCACGCCCACGCCTACTACCGGTACGAGGACGCCGGCCAGCAGAAGACGATCGACATCACCCGCCAGAACCCCTCCTGGATCTCCAGCGGCGGCGACATGATCTCGACCACCCAGGACCTCCACACGTTCATCTCCGCGCTGATGGGCGGCAAGCTCCTGCCGGCCCCGCTGCTGGCCGAGATGTGCACCCCGCACCCGACGGGCATCCCGAACATGGACTACGGCCTGGGAGTGTTCGTGGTGAACACGGACGGCGGCGGCACCGTCATCTCCCACAACGGCGCCGCCGTGGGCCACGCGGCGCTGATGTACAGCACACCCGACGGCAGCAAGACCCTGACCGCCGCGCTGAACTGTGTGGACGACGCCGACCTGTCCATCGCGACAGCTTTCCTGAACGCCCAGCAAAGGCTCGTCAACGAGGTGTTCTGCGGTGGGCAGGCCGATCCGGCTCAGCCGGCGGACTGAGCACCGGTGACCCGTACGCCTCGAAGGGCGACCCCTTCCGGTCGTGCATCAGGTAGAACGCGGACCGGGGCCACGCCGAGCTCAACGGGCTCGGCTGTGGCGTGTGTAGTCGCCGAGCTCGAGCACAAGGCAGGCTGAGCAGATGAGGAACGGAGTCACGATCGGGCAGGCGGCGGCATTCGTCGGCGTCACGGTGAAGACGGTGCGGCATTACCACAAGCTCGGCCTGGTCGAGGAGCCGGAACGCGACAGCTCCGGCTACCGGCGGTACGGATCGGCCGATCTGTTGCGGCTGGTGCAGGTCCGGACGCTGGCCGCCGCCGGGGTGCCGCTGGCCGAGATCGGGCCCCTGCTCGACGCCGATGCCGCGCTGTTCGCCGCCGCACTCGCCGACGTCGAGCGGCAGCTCACCGAACGGATCGAGGAGTTGACCGCGCGACGTGACACGCTGCATCGGCTCGCCGATGGTGACCGGGCTCTGCTGCCCGACCGCGCTGTGGCGCTGCTGGAGCGGATGCTCGGCCGCGGATTCCCCGCGGACGAGGTGGCGGCCACCAGGGAGGGCTGGGTGCTGGCCAGGGCCCTGGTCCCAGAAGGCTTCGACGACTACCTCACCCATTTCGAGCACGCCCTCGAAGACACCCGGCTCGTCGCCTTGACCAAGCGCGCAGCCGAAGCCGCGGCCTGGGAACCGGACGACCCCCGCATCGCCGAGCTCGCCACCGCCGCGGCCGACCACTACCTCGCCAACCCCGCACTGCTGAAGACCGTGACCGGCTTGCAAGCCCGCACCGAGGCCGCGGCCCGGTACACGCTGATCGCCCACCACGGCGAAGCACAGACGCCGGCCGCGGCGCGGCTGGCCGCGCTTTTCGAGACCAAGCTCCGCGCCGCCGGCATCCATATCCCCAGACCAGACTCCCACTGACCGCGCCGTGCTCCGGTCCTTCGGCCCGGCGACCGGCCGGGGCCTGCCCACGGACACCGCTGGAGCGACTGCACGGTGTCACGCCGGGGGGTGCCGCCCACGATCAGTACCGTGTCCAGGGTCGGGGCGCGGATCAGAACAGCGTGTCGCGAGAGCGCGATGCCTTGTCGACCTACGTCTTCGACGCCCTGGGTGCCTCAGAGCAGATTCAGCAGGAGGCGTCGCCCGGCGGACTGTCCTGTGCCGCGATGTCCAAACGGCGTGGCGGCGCAGCAGGCGGTGGCCCGGCCCGGTCGAACGACGACCGCCCCAGGGTGATGACCTGCTCAGCGCCGCTGCCGTCCATCGCCTGAAGCCTTTCCAGATCGGCGATCGACACCAAAGCGACCACCGGCTTGCCATGTCGGCTGAGCACGATCCGCTCGCCGCCGTAGGCCACCCGCCCCATCAGCTCGGCCAGCTGGGCGCGCGCCTCGGTGAAGGGCACTGCCTCGGCATCCATGTCTGCACAGTACTGCAGTTCCGTACAACTCGGCATTGTACATTTTTGAAAAAATGTACAATAATCGCGATCATGAGTGAGTCACTGTGCCGCAACCGCGACTTCGTCCTGCTCTGGAGCGCCACCTTGGCCTCGACGCTGGGCTCCCAGGTCGCCTCCGTCGCCTACCCCCTGCTGGCGCTGGAGCTGACCGGTTCGGCCGGCCACGCCGGGCTGATCGGCTCTGCCGCGATGGCCGCCGGCATCGCGCTGCGCCTGCCGGCGGGCGCCCTGGTCGACCGGTGGGATCGGCGGCGCACGATGCTCAGCTGCGATCTCATGCGAGCCGCTCTTCTCGCCGCCACCGTCGCCGGTTCGCTGCTCGGGTTGCTCGACTGGCGGATGCTGCTGGCCGCGGCTGTGATCAGCGGCGCCTGCGGGGTGTTCTTCCAGCCGGCGGAGACGGCGATGCTACGGCGCGTGGTTCCCGCCGAGCACCTGCCTCAGGCCCTCGCGCACAACGAAGCCCGCCAGTACGGAGCCTCGATCGCCGGCCCTCCGCTGGGCGGCCTGCTGTTCAACCTGGGGAGAACGGTCCCTCTTGCCGGAGAGCTCCTGGCTTACCTGCTGTGTTCTCCGCGCTGACCTTCACCGCGATCGTCGCCGCCCGGCAGAGCGGCGCCGCACCGGCCGATGTCGGCCTGATGATGGCGATCTCCGGCGCCGGGGGACTGCTGGGCGCGCTGGCCGCCCCCCGGCTGCAGCAGCGCAGCCCGGCGGCGGTCGTCCTGGCGATGTTCTGGGTCGCCGCCGCGGCCATTCCCGCGATGGCCGTCCATCCCACCGCCTGGGCCATCGGACCGCTGCTGGCCGCGGCGTTCTTCCTGGCCCCGGCGGCCAATGCGATCTTGTTCACCTACCAGATGACCATCACGCCCGACCACTTGCAGGGCCGAGTGATCAGCAGCCTCGCCCTCATCGGCAGCGCGGTGACCCCGGTCGGGCCGCTCGCCTCGGGACTGATCCTGGACCGCTGGGGCGTGACGGCCGCCCTGCTGTCGATCGCGTCCGTCATGGCGGTCGTGGCTTTGGGCGCCACGTTGAGCCGCACCATCCGGCATCTGCCCCCGCTGGCCGAGGCCGAGGCCGTGGCTGCACGTTGAGCGATGCCCTGCGAACCATCCTGGATCACGGAGTGGTCCTCGATGGGGAGGCGGCCGACTCCAGCGTGGTGGAGTCGCATCCCTGATAGGGCCGAGACACACGCCGTTCGGTGGCATCTAGCTCCCCAATCAGCACGCTCACTCCCTCTTGACCTTCATATCGGTGTGAACGTTGAGGATTCTGCCATGACCACCAACCCGCTCGAGGAAGAGCACATGATGCAGAATCGCGATGCCGCCCACACTCCCGTGACGGTCATAGGCCTGGGTCTGATGGGCCAGGCGCTGGCCGGAGCGTTCCTGCGCGACGGGCACCCCACGACCGTGTGGAGCCGCACGGCAGCTAAGACTGAACAGCTCGTCGCTCAGGGCGCGAGGCTCGCCGGCTCGGTCGGCGACGCCGTCGCGGCCAGCCCGCTCGTGATCGTCTGCGTCTCGGATTACGACGCCGTGCACGAACTCCTCGATCCGCTGGGCGAGGTCCTGGACGGTCGGGTCCTGGTGAACCTGACTTCCGGTACGTCACCAGGTGCCCGTGAGACCGCCGAGTGGGCGGCGCGGCGGGGCGGCACCTTATCTCGACGGCGCGATCATGGCCATCCCTTCGGCCATCGGCACGGCGGACGCCGTCATCCTCTACAGCGGGCCGCGGTCGGCCTTCGACCTGCACGAGCCGGCCCTGAGGAGCCTGGGCGCGGGAACGACGTACCTTGGCGGCGACCACGGCCTGTCGTCGCTGTATGACGTGGTGACCGCACTGCTCGGCCACGAACAGGCAAGCGCTGCCGACATCCACGCAACCGCCCAGGAAGGCCTGCGGCTGGTGCGCGAGAAACGCGAGATGCTGCTCGCCCTGCTCGCCGCCAACCGAGAATAGGAAACAGGCCGGTCGGCCTCACCGCCACGTGGTGTTCACGACAACGGGCTGCGGGACGGATCCCCAGGACGGTGCCGCCGGGAGGTCATGACGTCGCCGGGCCGAGTCCGATCGCGGGCAGGATGGCCTGGTCGACGATGGCTTCGAGGTCGGCGTCGCTCGGGAGCGCCCCGGTGTCGATGAGGCGCTTGGTGACGAGGGCCTCGCCGATGTCGACCACGACCGGCGTGAGCAGTTCGGCGGGGAAGCGGCCGCGTTCGGCGTAGTGGTGCAGCACGGTGCTGGTGAACGTGCCGCCCCGGTGGGCGAAGACTCGCTCGAACAGCGCCTGCGACACCTCCGGAGTGCGCTGGGGGTCGGTGAGGATGGCCGAGACCGCGCGGCCCGCCGGACTGAACGCCCAGTCGACCATGAGCTTGAGTGCACGGACCAGGTCGCCGCGCAGGTCGTCGGCTCCCGGGGTCGGCTCCTCGACCGGGTGCATGTGGTAGAGCGCGTCCAGGAGCACCTCGATCGGGTCGGACCAGCGGCGGTACAGCGTTGTGCGGGGCGTCGCCGCCCGCCTGCCGATCCCGTCCATGGTCAGGCGCCCCACCCCGACCTCCGCCACCTCTTCCAGCACGGCGGTGTGGATCGCGTTGATCAGCTCCTCGCCGCGCCGGCGGGTCCGTGTGTTGTGGTCGCCCATCGTCATCCCCGCTTGCTTAGGTACACGGCTGTAGCTTATCGTGTGCCGCATAAGCTACATCTGTGTATCTAATTTCAGGGATAGCCATGTCCATCGCTCCGCCGGCTCCTGCTCAGGGGGCCGTGCCCATCGCGCACCGGTCGCTCGCGCCCGATCTCGCGCGAGGATTGATGCTGCTGCTCATCGCCGTGGCGCACGCGCACATGTACCTGTCCGGCCACCAGAGCGGCTTCCGTGGCTACGCCCTCGACGGCAGCGCCGTCGACCGGCTGGTCGCCGGGGTCCAGATCCTGCTCGTGGACGGGCGTGCGCTCCCCATGTTCGCCGCTCTGTTCGGCTACGGGCTCGCCCAGCTGACGAACCGGCGGCTCGCCGCGGGCCGGAGCTGGCCGCAGGTGCGGCGGGTGCTGCGGCGCCGGAGCCTGTGGCTGCTGGCGTTCGGGTTCTGCCACGCGCTGCTGCTGTTCTTCGGCGACATTCTGGGGGCGTACGGGCTGGTCGGGCTGGTCCTCGTCGGGTTCGTCCGGCGCGACGACCGGGCCGTGTTGCGGGCCGCAGGCGCCGGGCTCGTCCTGCACGTCGCCGTGGTGGCCGCGTTCGGACTGCTCACCGTCTCCGCGCCCAAGGGCGACACGCCTGCCGCGATGGCCGACCCCATCGAGGCGACGGTGATGCGGCTGATCGGCTGGATCGCGATGACACCCACGTACTTCGCCGCGAGCGTTGTGTCGGCGTTCCTGCTCGGGATCTGGGCGGCCCGCCGGCGGCTGCTGGAGGAGCCCGCCGCGCACCGGGCGCTGCTCTCCAGGGTCGCGGTGGGCGGCCTGGGCGCGGCGGTCGTCGGCGGGGTGCCGCTGATGCTGATCGACACGCAGGTCTGGGCACCGCCGACGGCCGTCTCCGTGTCCATGTACGTGCTGCACAGCCTGACCGGCATCGCCGGCGGTCTCGGGTACGCGGCGGTAGTCGGGCTGGTGGCGGGGCGCACGGCTCCCGGCCCGGTGGTCAGGGCGCTGGCCGCGTGCGGGCAGTGGTCGCTGACCTGCTACCTGCTGCAATCGGTGGTCTTCGTCGCGGTGTTCGCGCCGTACCTGGGAGGTCTCGGCCCGCGCGTCGGCGACGCCGCCGCCTCGGGGATCGCCGTGATCACATGGTTGAGCACCGTGGCGCTCGCCGCACTGCTCGCGCCGCGCGGGCTAAGGGGGCCGGCGGAGACTCTGCTGCGGCGGTTGACGTACGGTCATCGCGCCGCGAAGCGCAGCGGTCGCGGGGCTGGGCATGGAAATTAGTCGCAGGGAATCAATGGCGCGGCGACGGGCCCAGGGGAGGAAGCGGCTTGTCATGCAGCCAGGCGGACAGCAGCGGTCCGACCGGGCGCGAGGTGTGCCGCTGGACGTGACCCGCGAACTCCTGAGTAGTGACGCTCCCGTGCCGGCGCTCGGCGGTCCAGGCGCGCAGGGCGAGGAAGAAGACCTGGTCGTCCAGGGCACGGCGCAGAGCGTGCAGGGTGAGTGCGCCCCGCTTGTAGACGCGGTCGTCGAACAGCACCGCCGCGCCGGGATCCGCCAGGATGAAGTCCTGCGGGAGCAGCGCGAGCCGGTGGTGCCAGCGCCTGGCGTGGTCGTCGGCGGGCGGGCCGCCCGAGGCCTCCGACCAGAGCCACTCGGCGTAGGTGGCGAAGCCCTCCTGCAGCCAGATGTCGCGCCAGCGGGCCACGGTGAGGCTGTTGCCGAACCACTGGTGCGCCAGCTCGTGCGCGATCAGGCGTTCGCACCCGCGCA
Source organism: Nonomuraea sp. H19 (assembly GCF_052068215.1). Lineage (NCBI taxonomy): Bacteria > Bacillati > Actinomycetota > Actinomycetes > Streptosporangiales > Streptosporangiaceae > Nonomuraea > Nonomuraea sp. H19. The sequence continues at coordinate 329,046 of NZ_JBQHCV010000002.1, forward strand.
CGCCGTCGACATGGTTCCGCCCGAAGATCGACATGCCCTGGGCCTCGACCGGGATGTCCAGGTCGTCGTCCGTCACCACGACGGTGTAGCCGGTGAACGGATAGGGCCCGAACAAGTCGGCGAACAGCGCCATCATCTCGCCCTGGCGGCCGAAGTCGTGCCGCACGCGCGTGGCGAGGCGCGCCGGATGGGCCAGGCGGGTTCCGGCGACCTCGGAGAGCTGGTAGCGCCCGATCTGCACGCTCGCCAGGTAGCTCGCCATGGGCTCGTTCTGCTCGTAGATCCACGTCGTGGTCCCGGCGGCGCGGCGCGTGGCGACGAGCACGCCGTTCGCGATGACCTGGTACGGCGACGCGGTGGTCACAGAGATCCGGTAGGACGCCTTGTCGCCGGGCCGGTCGTTGCACGGGAACCAGGAGGGCGCGCCGATCGGCTGGCCGGCGACGAGCGCGCCATCGGTCAGTTCCTCCCAGCCCAGGCCGCCCCAGGGGCTCGGCACCGGTACAGGGCTGCCCGAGTAGCGCACCTCGACGAGGACGTGCGCTCCCGCCGGCAGCGGCCTGGGCAGGGTCACGCGGAGCTTGCCCTGGCCGTGCGAGTAGCGGGCCGAGCCGCCGTCCACGGTGACGCCCGAGACCCGGAACCTGCCGAGGTCCAGGTCGAGGGCGTTGAGGGGTTCGGCGGCGGACACCGTGAGCCGGGCCGTGCCGTCGAGCCGGTTGGCCGGGACGCGGTATTTCAGGGTCAGGTCGTAGTGCGAGACGCCGTACCGGTGGTCGCCGTGCTGTGGGAAATAGGACGTCATCGCCACGCCGTGATGGGGTTGCCGAACCACCGGGCCCGGTCTGGCACGATCTCGCCGCGCATGACCAGCGAGGCGGGCCCGATCGTGGTGTCGGCGCCTACCCGCGCGGCCGGCAGCACCACGCCGTGCGGGCCCAGCGTCGCGCCGGCCTCGAGCGTCACCGTGTCCATGCTCATGACTCGGTCATGGAACAGGTGGGTCTGCAGGACGCAGCCCCGGTTGACGCATGCCCCGTCGCCGAGTGTCACCAGATCCGCCTCGGGGAGCCAGTACGTGTCACATGTGACCCCATGTCCAATGCGTGCCCCGAGTGAGCGCAGCCACACGTTCAGTGGCGCGGTGCCCAGCCAGGGCCGCGCGAACCAGGGCGCGGCCAGCACCTCGACGAAGTTGTCCGCCAGCTCGTTGCGCCACACGAACGAGCTCCACAGCGGCTGGTTCCCGATCCCGATCCGGCCGACCAACGCCCACTTGGCGGCCGTCGCGACGGCCGCCGCGGCCACCCCGGCGGCCAGCATGACCACGCCGCCCAGGGCGGCCGCGGCGGCGAAGCCGTACCGTGCCGCGAGCCCTTCGAAGGCGGCGGCGACCAGGACGGCGAGCGCGACCGCGCACATCGCGGGGACCACGCGGAACGCCTCGACCAGCGCGCGGGCCGCCTTGTATCGTGCGGGCGGGTTGTAGGTCCGGCTCCTGTCGGCCTCTTCGGCGGTGCGGCGCAGCTCCATGGGAGGCATGCCCACGTACGAGGAGCCGGACTTGGCCTTCTTCGGCGCGGCCGACAGCACCCCGACCAGGCCGTCCTTGGGCACCTTGCGGCCGGGTGCGGTCATCCCGGAATTGCCCAGGAAGGCGCGCTTGCCGATGCGCGCCGACGCGATGTGCATCCAGCCGCCGTCGAGCTCGTAGGGGGCGACCATCGTGTCGTCCGCCAGGAAGGCGCCGTCGCCGACCGACGTCATCGTGGGCAGCGCGAGGACCGTGGAAAGCTCGACGCCGCGGCCCACCTTCATGCCGAGCGTCCGCAGCCACGCGGGGGTCAGGACGCTCGCGTACAGCGGGAAGAGCCAGACGCGCGCCGAGGCCATCAGCCGTCCCGTCGCCCAGGCCTGCCACGCCTGGCGGCTGTGCACGGGGTGGTGCCCCGGGCGCAGGCGCAGCCCGAGCAGCCGCACGCTGACCAGCGTGATCAGGGCGAAGGCCGCCATACCGGTGATCGTCGCCAGCGGCACACCGGTCAGGGCAGCGGCGAGGGCCTCGCCGAGCGTGCGGGCGTCCCGGGCGAACGCGGCGAGCACCGCGAGACCTGCCCCGGCCGCGACCGCGGGGAGCAGGCTGAGCGTGATGGCGGTCAGGACGTACATCGACGCCCAGAAGCGCGAGCGGGCGGCTCGCTCTCCCGGCTTGCGAGACTTGCCCTGCCTGAACGCCGGCGCGCCGGCCCAGAGCTCGCCCGAGGGTACGGTGCCGACGACTGCCGATCCCGGGGCTATCCGGGAGTTCTTTCCGATCCTCGCGCCGGGCAGCAGCGTCGCGCGGGAACCGACGGTGGCGCCGGCGCCGATCCGGATCTCGCCGATGTGCAGCAGGTCGCCGTCGTACCAGTGGCCGCTGAGGTCGACCTCCTGCTCGACCGACGCGCCCCGGCCCAGCCTGAGCAGTCCCGTGACGGGCGGGGGCGAGTGCAGATCGGCGTCCGCGCCGACCTGGGCGCCGAGCAGCCGGGCGTACCACGCCATCCAGGGCGCGCCGGCCAGGTCGGGGACGCCGAGCCTGGCCGCGAACTGCTCGGCGAACCACAGTCTCAGATGTACGCTGCCACCGCGCGGATGGCTGCCCGGCCGTACGCCGCGCAGCAGCAGCCGGGCGAGCGCCGCGGACAGGCCCATCCGCCCCATGGGGGTGACGAACGCCAGCGCGCCCAGAGCCACCCACCACCATGACAGAGCCGGTGCCCACGGCGGCGCGAGCAGGTTGTTGAGCGCGGCGAGCAGCACGATCCAGCGCATCGCGCCGACGGTGAGCAGCGGGACCATGAGCAAGGACTGGATCAGGGCAGCGCGCCGGGGCATGGGGACCACGGGCGGTCGCGCGGGCTCGCGTTCACCTCTCGCGACCAGGAGCCGTGCCAGCCCGGCGAGCGTCGGCTGCGCGTACACGTCGCCCACCGCCACATCCGGATAGTCGGGGCGCAGCACGGACACCAGCCTGGCCGCGGCGAGGCTGGTGCCTCCGTCGGCGAAGAAGTCCGCGTCGGGTCCCTCTGGCGGCACGCCGAGGATGCCGGTCCACCGCTCGGCCAGCAGCGCCTCGGCCGGGCTCCACTCGGCTGCGGGCGCGGGCGGCTCGGCCAGCGGCCAGGGCAGCGCGTCACGATCGATCTTGCCGGAGGTCCTGGTCGGGAGGGAGTCGACCACCGCAAGGCGCGGCACCAGAGCGGCGGGCAGCGAGCCGGCGAGCAGTTCGCGGGCCTCAGCGATGTCGAAGCCGGGCCCGGTGACGACGTAACCGATGAGCACCTGGTGCCCGCCACCCGCGGTGCGGACGGCGGCGGCCGCGCCGGTGACGCCGGGCAGCGCCTGTAACGCCGCGTCCACCTCGCCCAGCTCGATCCGGCGCCCGCCGAGTTTCACCTGGTCGTCGGCCCGGCCGACGAAGATCAGGCCCTCGGAATCGGCCCGTACCAGGTCACCGCTGCGGTAGGCGCGTTCCCAGCCCAGCGACGGCAGCGGCGCGTACTTCTCGGCGTCTTTCGCCGGGTCCAGGTAGCGGGCCAGGCCCACGCCTCCGATGACCAGCTCGCCGGTCTCGCCCATGGCCACCGGCTCGCCCGAGTCGTCGACCACCGCCAGGTCCCACCCGTCGAGGGGCAGCCCGATGCGTACGGGGCCGTCGCCCGTGAGCCGCGCCGCGGACGCCACCACCGTCGCCTCGGTGGGCCCGTACGTGTTCCACACCTCCCGACCCGGTACGGCCAGCCGCTCCGCCAGCTCGGGAGGGCACGCCTCGCCGCCGAAGATGAGCAGCCGGATCCCGCCGAGGTGCTCGACGGGCCAGAGCGCGGCCAGCGTCGGTACGGTCGAGACGGCTGTGATGCGCTGGGCGGCCAGCCAGGGTCCCAGGTCAATCCCGGTGCGCACCAGGGCCCTGGGCGCGGGCACGAGGCAGGCGCCGTGCCGCCAGGCCAGCCACATCTCCTCGCATGAGGCGTCGAAGGCCACGGAGAGACCGGCCAGCACCCGGTCGCCGGGGCCCAGCGGACGATCCGGCAGGAAGAGTCCCGCTTCGGCGTCGACGAATGCGGCCGCGGACCGGTGCGTCACCGCGACGCCCTTCGGCCTGCCGGTGGAACCGGACGTGAAGATGATCCACGCGTCGTCGTCCGGAAGGGGCGGCGTGGCAGCCGTCCCCGCGCCGCCGTGAACCGTCAGCTCGCCGGTGAGGACGGCGTCGACTCCGGCTTCGGCGAAGACCAGTTCGGCCCGTTCGTCCGGGTCGTCGGCGTCGACGGGCACGTACGCGGCACCGGCCGCGAGCACGGCGAGGATGGAGACGTACAACTCGGCCGTCCCCGACGCGATGCGCACGCCGACCCTGGCCCCGCGGCCGACCCCGGCTTCCGCCAGCTCGGCGGCGACCCGGTCCACCTCGGCACGCAACGAGCGGTAGTCGAGGCACACGGTGCCGTCGTCGAGCGCGGGCGCCTCCGGGTGCAGGCGCGTGGTCTCGTCGAGGATGTCGAGCAACGTGCGAGGTGGCGGCGCCAGCAGGCCGGCGGGATAGACGGCGGAGACGATTCTTGGGCGTAGTTCGGCCGAGTTGCGAGACAAGCGCTGCTCCCTGAGTCAGATAGTCGGTGGCGCCTGCCCTGGGAGGGCATAAGCCCGGCATCCGAATCATCCGCCACCATCGTGGCGTTCGCGCCACCCCCGTGCTCAACGGCCTCTGTGGCCGACGCTATTCCGGAGCCACTCTGGGTGTGTTCCACGTCATTTGCAACTGATGACCAAGCGGTGGCCGCCAGAGTGGCGGGCATGAAGACGAAGAAGATCATCCTGGTGGCGGCGCTGGCCGTCACCGCGGTCCTGGCCGTCGCCGCCGCCGCTGCGGCGGCCGCACCGCAGCGTGGCGGCTCCGGCATGCTCGCCGCGACCGACGACGGCAAGGGCGAGTACGACATCAAGGACGTGCCGCACGCGTGACGGCCGCGCCGGGAGTCCCGCCCGAGCAGCGGATTCGCCCGGGTGTCACATTCCTCCCTCGCGCCGGGTCAGCGCACTAGAGGCCCACGAAACGAGCGAATGAGGAAGCCATGACGTCACAGATTCTGGTCACCGGCGGGACGGGCACGCTGGGGCGCCTGGTGGTGCCGCTGCTGCGGGAGGCCGGCTGCGCGGTGCGGGTGCTCAGCCGGGGCGGCCACCCGCACGAGGCCGGCATCGAGTACGTGACCGGCGACATCTCCACCGGTGAGGGGCTCCAGGCGGCGGTGGACGGGGTCGAGACGATCGTGCACTGCGCGGGGAGTGCCAAGGGAGATGAGGTCAAGGCCCGGAACCTGGTGCAGGCGGCGTCGCGGGCGGGTGCCCCGCACGTGGTGTACGTCTCGGTCGTCGGCGCCGACCGGGTTCCGGTCGTCAGCGGCGTCGACCGCGCCATGTTCGGCTACTTCGCGGCCAAGCGGGAGGCCGAGCAGATCATCGCCGAGTCCGGACTGCCGTGGACCACGCTGCGCGCCACCCAGTTCCACGACTGGGTTTGGCTGACGCTGGGGCTGATGGCCAAGCTGCCGGTGCTGATGACGTGGGGCGGTGTCCGGTTCCAGCCGGTCGACACCGGTGAGGTGGCGGCCCGGCTGGTCGAGCTCGCCCTGGACAAGCCGGCCGGGCTCGTGCCGGACATCGCCGGGCCGCGCGTGCACAAGATGGAGGACCTGGCCCGCGACTACCTCAAGGCCACCGGCAAGCGCCGGCTGGTCCTGCCGGTCCGGAGTCCGGGCAAGGCCGCGGCCGCGTTCCGCGCCGGTGCCAACCTCGCTCCCGACCACGCCGTCGGCCGCCGTACCTGGGAGGACTTCCTGGCCGAGCGGGTGCGCCGAGGCCGGTAGGGCGAGGCATGGCTGGACATGATCGCCGAAGGCGTGGCAATCTGGCCGGGACAACATCAACACAAGCTTGTCAGCGCCTGGTCGGTCGGTGGAGTGCGCTGGCGTGCTCGCTCGGTCGCGAGCACGGCCAGTCGTGCCTCCAGGCAGGATCACGGTCGTGTACGCGTGCCGAGCCGTACACGAAAGGACCGTCATGTCCACCGACCAGTTCGGCCTCGCCGAGGGCGGCTACGTCCCCGATCCCGATCGCGACACCGCCCTCCTGCTCGACGCCTTCTACGACCACCTCGCCGCCATCCTGCGCGAGCACGCGCTTCCCGGCGAGCTCCTGACCGCCATGCGGGCACGTCAGGAGGAGCTCGAAGCGGCCGGCCAGCACTTGATCGTCGACGAGCCGGCCCGCTACAACCTGCGCTTGACCGTGGCCTTGGCGGCCGCGTACCAGGTTCTGCTGCCCCGGCTGGGGCGGGAGGCGGCCGTCGCCGCCGTGCGCGAGGCGTTCATCGAACCGCTCGGCGACACCATGAAGGAGGGGACCCGGGCGATGCTGGACGCCGCACCGGACCCGTTCCAGGCCATGGTGGCGCTGAGCAAATCGCGTGAGGAGCAGGCGTTCGGGAAAGGGTTCGTCTTCGACCGGCCGGTCGACGACGATCAGCGCTATCACGTCGACGTCCGCCGGTGCTTCTATCACGACGTGCTGGTCGCCAACGGGGCGCCGGAGCTGACGCCGGCCATGTGCGCGTTCGACGCCAACTGGATCGAGGCCATCGAACCTGACAGGCACGGCTTCCGATTCGACCGCCGTACCACCATCGGGCTGGGTGGCACACACTGCCCCTTCCATTTCACCCGGAACCGGGAAGCGGGACAGGCCTGAGCCCGCCCCTCTGCTCCCGCGTCAAAGGGCTCGCCACAGGGCGGTTTTGTCCAGCGTGTCGATCTGCCAGATGCGGGAGCGGAGGGTGCCCCGGTGCCGGTATTCGCGCATGATCTGTACGTGCGCGCGGAGCCGGACGAACTCCTGGAGATCGCCCTCGTCGCGCCACACCGACAGCGAACCCACCCGGCGGGTGGCCAGGTCCGTCCACAGCCACATGCCCACCGCGCCCGGCAGCGTCGGCCACAGGCGGCTGAGTGACCGGCCACGCCGGGCGATGCCGGGCAGGTCGAGGATCCGGTTCGTCCGGAAGTCGGTCAGTGCGGCCACCAAGGGGCCGGGCTGTGCCGCCGCCGGACCTGCGATCCAGCGTGACCTCAGCACGGCGCCGCCGCCGCGAGCATCAGAGGCGCGGCAGCGGCGCGGAGCTCGTCACTGAACGGCGCCGGCCGGAAGGTGGCGGGGTCCAGGTTGACGTTGACGCGATAGCCCTCCGCGTGCACCACCGCGCCATCCGCCGAGAGCACGCGGAACCCGTACACCCCGCTCGTACGGCCAAGGCGGTCGATCCAGAAGTGCACCAGCGGCTCGCCCACCCCCGCAATGGGGACGTTGTAGGTCACCTTGAACTCGCGCACGGCCAGGAACACGTCCTTGAACGCCGACACGGCGGCGTCGGGAGCCCAGCCGAGCCGGCGCCAGTAGGCGGTGATCGCCCGCTCGACCAGCAAGGCGTAGCGGGAGTTGTGCAGCAGGCCCATCGCGTCGAGGTCATCGAAGTGCACCTGGACCGGCTCGCGAACGCCGAATTCGATCATGTCAATCCTCCGGGAGCAATTCGGGGTGAGGGGAGAGGGCACGCAGGCGCTGCAGTACGCCACGGCGGGCACGGACGAGGGCAGGCGGCCCGTCGAGCAGCCGGGAATGGATGATGACCATCTCGCCGAGTGCGTCGATCTCGTAGGCGAGCTGGGCCGGATCCACGCTCTCGACCAGCTCGCCCCGCTCCACGGCGGCGACCACGAGCCGGCGGATGAACTCCTGCCACTCGCTCATGGCCCGCGCGAGGCGGTCGCGCACCGCTCCGGGCCGGTCGTCGAACTCGGCCTGCACGGCGAAGAAGAAGCACCCACCGGGCAGCACGCCATCGCCGTAGAACGTCAGCCGCGCCTCGTGCAGCGCGAACAGGCGCCGCACGCCCGCGGGGGCGCGCAGCGCGGGCTCCGCCACCTGCTCGGTCCATTGGCGGGTGGCCCATTCCACGGCATCGAGCTGGAGCTGCTCCTTGTCGCGCCAATGCGCGAAAAGTCCGGACTTGCTGATGCCGGTCGCCGCCGCCAGCCGTCCCAGGGAGAGTCCGGCCAGCCCGTCGATGGAGGCCAGCTCCACCGCCTGCTGGAGGACCGTCTCGCGGCTGCGCATCCCACGCAGCCGCCGGCCGTCTTCTGTCATGCGACCAGACTATATTAACGACCGGTCGGTCATGTAGTTCGGGTCCGGGGAATGCCTGATGATGCCCCGGTGTTCAGGCGAGCAGTGATTGAAGATTCAACAGTCAGGAGAGATCATGCCCGCCATCACCGCCGACACCCTGACCCTGCCGCGCGTCGCCGTACCTGACCCGGCCGCCGTCGGACGCCGGCCCGTACGGTCGGTGACGACCGCGCCCAGCGGGTTCGAGGGCGAGGGCTTCCCGGTACGGCGCGCGTTCGCCGGCGTGCCGCAGTCCCTGCTGGACCCGTTCATCCACATGGACCAGATGGGCGAGATCGAGTACGCCCCCGGCGAGCCCAAGGGCACCCCCTGGCACCCGCACCGCGGCTTCGAGACCGTCACCTACATCATCGACGGCATCTTCGAACACCAGGACTCCAACGGCGGCGGCGGCACGATCACCGACGGCGACACCCAGTGGATGACCGCCGGGTCCGGGCTGCTGCACATCGAGAAGCCCCCGGAGCACCTGGTGGTCTCGGGCGGCCTGTTCCACGGCGTCCAGCTGTGGGTCAACCTGCCCCGCGCCCACAAGTTCCACCTGCCCCGCTACCAGGACATCCGCGGCCGCCAGGCGGCGCTGCTCGCCTCGGCCGACGGTGGCGCGCTGCTGCGCGTGATCGCCGGCGAACTGGACGGGCACGCCGGTCCCGGCGTCACGTTCACCCCGATCACGATGGTGCACGCGACCGTGAGCCCCGGCGCGCGGCTGGAGCTGCCGTGGAACCCCGGCTTCAACGCCCTCGCGTACGTGCTGGCCGGGCAGGGCTTCGCCGGGGACGAGCGCAGGCCGGTACGCAAGGGGCAACTGGCCGTCTTCGGCCAGGGCGGGGCGCTCACCGTCGCCGCCGACCAGACCCAGCCCCAGGCCGAGCCGAACCTGGAGGTGCTGCTGCTCGGCGGGCAGCCGATCCGCGAGCCGGTCGTGCACTACGGCCCCTTCGTGATGAACAACCGCGCCGAGATCATCCAGGCGATGGAGGACTACCAGGCCGGCCGCCTGGGCGTCGTCCCCGCCGACCGCGTTCCGCACGCCGACGGGCCCGTCCCGGGAGAGGAGTGACATGCTGACCGAGAAGCTGGCCGAGGAGTACGAGCGCGGCCGCCTGTTCTTCGGCTCGGAGGACTACATCGGGGCCGCTCGCATCCTGGCCGAGGTGGTCGCGGCGGCCCCGGACAACCTGGCCGCCCGGCTGCTGCTGGCCCGCGCCTACTACCACTCGGCCCAGCTCGGCCGGGCCGAGGCCGAGCTGCGGCTGGTCCTGGAGCGCGACCCGGCCGAGGGGTACGCGCATCTGCTGCTCGGCCGTACGCTGCAGCGCCAGAACAGGCCGAAGGACGCCGAGCCGTACCTGCGCCTCCATGCCGCTATGACCGGAGAGACTTCTGGGGGATGAGGTACGCCACGGTGCTGGACCCGGACAGGCACCGGCACCGACCTGTACGCCACGCTTCCGTCATGAGCTGAAGCGGACGGGCATGTGCTTGATGCCGTTGATGAAGTCCGAGCGCATCCGCCTGACGGGACCGGCGTGCTCGGCGGCGGGGAAGCGGCGCAGCAGCTCCCTGATCATGCTGCGGATCTGCAGCCGGGCCAGGTTGGCGCCCAGGCAGAAGTGCGGTCCGCCGCCGCCGAACGTCACGTGGTCGTTCGGGTCGCGCCGGATGTCGAACGTGTGGGGGTCGGTGAAGATCTCCTCGTCATGGTTGGCGGAGGCGTAGAAGGTGACCACCTTCTCGCCCGCCGCGATCGGCTGGCCGCGAAGTTCGGTGTCCCTGGTCGCGGTGCGCCGGAAGTTGTGGATCGAGGAGCCCCAGCGCAGGAACTCCTCGGTCGCGGTGCGCCACAGGTCCTCGTCGCCGAGCCCGGCGGCCAGGTCGCGGTAGCTGTCAGGATGGGTGATGAGGGCGTTCATGGCGTGCGCGATGAGGTTGCGGGTGGTCTCGTTGCCCGCCACGAACAGGATCACGAAGAACGAGTCGATCTCGTCTCTGGTCAGCCGGTCGCCGTCCACCTCGGCCTGCACCAGGGCGGTGATGATGTCATCGCGCGGGTGCTTGCGCCGCTCCTCGACCATCCCGTCGCAGTACGCGAACGCCTCGGCGGCGGCGATCTCGCCGTCCTCCGGCGTCGAGCGGAAGTCGGGATCCTGGAATCCGACCATGCGGTTGGACCAGTCGAAGATCAGGGCATGGTCCTCTTCGGGGACGCCGACCAGGTCGCAGATCGTCTGGAGCGGCAGGTACTGGGCCACGTCCTCGATGAACTCCACCTCGCCGCCCTTGTCCAGCACGGCGTCGGCGATCTTTTCGGCGCGCCGCTGGATCGTGCCCTTGAGCTGGGCGATCATCTTGGGCGTGAAGCCCGCGCTGATCAGCCGGCGGTAGCGGGTCTGCTTGGGCGGGTCCATGTTCAGGAGCGTCAGGCTGGCGATGGCGATGAACTCGGGCGTCTGCGTACGGATGAACGCGGTGCCGAGCTGGGTGGACCAGGTGTGCGCGTCCCGGCTGATCGCCTTCACATCCTGATATTTCGTGATAGCCCAGAACCCCGTGTCGTCCGGCACCTCGTGCCAGTAAACGGGCGCATTGCGGCGCAGGTAGTCGAACTGGTCGTGCGGGACCTGGCGTTCCCAGGTGTCTTCGAGCAGGTCGATTCGCATGGATGCCTCCTTCGGCGCGGGCGTTGGCCTCGTCAGTGCAGCCCGAGCAGGTCGCGCAGGCTCTCCACGACAGCCCGCGCCTCGACTGCCGGGGGATCGAGCCGGTGCTGCAGTGCGCAGCCGATGAGCACGCCGAGCACCGCCACGGCCGTCTCCTCGGGGGATCGGCGGAGCGGCACGCCCGCCGCCTCGGCCCAGCCGGACAGCCCTTCGGCGAGCCGGGCGCGTACGTCGGCGTACCGTCTGGCCAGCGGCTCGGCGATGGCGGGAGCGCGCGCGCCGTGCAGCCACAGCTCCATCTCCAGCAGGAGCCATGACGCGCCGCGATCGTCGTCCTGGCGGGTGAGGGCGGCGAATATGGCGGCCAGCCGCTCGTCGAGCCCGGTGATCTCCTCTTCGAACCCGGCGAGCAGTTCGGCCGCGGCCTGCTCCTTCCACACCTCCAGCAGAGCCAGGAGCAGCCCTTCCTTGCCGCCGAAGTGGTTGTAGAGCGCGCCGGTGGTGCGGTCGGCGGCCTCGGCCACCGCCTCGGCGGAGACGGCGTGGAATCCCTTGCGCGCGAACAGGTCGGCCGCCGCGTCGATCAGCCGCGCCCGCGTCTCGGCCCGCCGCTGATCCTGACTAGGCATCGACCCGATCCCGGCGAATATCGGAATCCCTACATATATCCATGACCCGATATAAGACCCTAGCGAGCGCTTGGTCAAGAACTGTCGGCCACATGCTGTGCACCGTCTCCGACCTGCCGGAGCTAGGGGACTTCGTGCTGCACACCGACCAGGACACACTCGCCCGCCGGATCGAGGCGGACGATGCGGCGGCCTCGAATTGGCGGATGAAGCACCTGCCGGCCTACCGCGAGGCCTTCCCCTGGCTCAGCCGGGAAGGCCACGTCGTGGACACGACCGGCACTCCGCCGGCCCAGGTGGCGAGGAGCATCGCGGCCGGCGCTGGACTGACCTTCTGAGGGCATTCGGACCGCCCGTCACGGTGGATGAGCGGTCTCGTCGTCCACAGGCTGTGGACCGCGTGCTTCGTGAATCAGGAGGAAGGGGGACGACCTCCTCGGGATCCCTACTTTTCGTGGCCCGGCCCCGCTCTAACACCGGCCACATCGGGGTTGTGCTGCGGCAATGCCAGGCCGGCCGATGCTGACGGAGCGTTGGCCCGACGTGCGGGCGGCGCTGTGGTGAGGCCACGCGTGCCAGGCTTTATCCACAGGAGGCGCGAGTTATCCACACCCTGTGGGTTCAGCGCTCCCGGGAGGCTTCCGGTGCGGCGATGATGACGTCGTGATCGTCGTCGCGGTGGCCTCCGATCCGCTGGAGGCCGGGATCCATCTCGGGCATGCGGTTCTCGCGCAGCAGGAGCAGACCGAGGGCCGGCACGCCGGCCAGCGCGGTCATCAGGATCGCTGCCGCTGGCAGATTGCCTGCCACCAGCATCGGCGTGACGAGGGCGGCGCCGATGGGCGGGGTTGCCTGCATCATCGTGCGAAAGACGCTGAAGACGCGGCCGCGCTGCGATGGGGGGACACGTTCCATGCGCAACGACTGCGCCCATACCGTCATGGGGGCGCTGAACGTCCCGACGATGAGGAACGCCGCCGTGACCGGGACCCAATGGGGAGTCCCCAGCACGGCGAGGATGCCTGCGGCGGCCACGAGCTGGACGACGGCGATCGCGGCCGGCCTGCCGATCCTGGGGCGCCAGGCTCCCGCGACGAAGCCGCCCAGCAACTCGCCCGCCGACAGGGCGGCCATCAGGAGCGACAGGGTGGCGCCGTTGCCCGGAAGCTGCTCCTTGGCCAGCCATGGGGCCACCACCATGGTCATCGCGCCTTCGGCGATGTTGAACGCCATGAAGGCCAAGGTCGTACCGACGAGGACCTTGTCGCGGAAGACCGTGGTCTTGGGACGGGATTTCTCGATCTGCTGAGGGTGGGGCCGCAGGGGCGTGCGGATCCGCATGAGCGCGAAGGCGAAGCAGGCGTAGGTGGCGGCGTCCAAGGCCAGCAGGTTCGCCGGGCCGAGCATGGTCAGGAGAGGGGCGGCCAGCGTGAAGCCGATGATTCCCGACAGGGAGTAGCTCACGGACTCCAACGCGTTGGCGGCGTCGCGTTGCCCGGGGGCCACCAGGTCCGGGAGGGCCGCGGGGACTGCGGCCATCGGGACCATTTTCAGCAGGCCGTACACGGCTGCGACCACGAACGGGAGCCACTCCGGCACGCTGCCTACCCCGGCCGCCAGCGGGATCGACGCCACCACGAGACCACGCAGGACGCTGTCGGCGATCAGGATCGTCCGCTTGTCGAAGCGGTCGAGCACGGGACCGGCCGCCAGGCCGCCGATCAGGACCGGGGCGGTGTAGCAGACGGCCAGCAGGCCCAGCTTCGCGGTGCCATCCCGCTGGGCCAGCACGAGCCAGGACAGCGCGATGAACGTCATGCTGTCGCCCATCACGGAGACGGAGGCGCCCAGCCAGAGGCGGCGGAAGTCCGGTTTGGTGGTGAGGAGGGACCGATAGGTCGACATGGGGTCCTTACTGACGTGCTCAGGTGGAGGGGATCCGTCGCAGGTGCTGCATTGCGTACGAGCGCCACGGACGCCACCGCGGAACCCGCTGTTCCGCCGCCGGTCCGAGGCGGCGGAGACCCGCTCTGACCGCGGGATCGGCGGGCAGGAAGACGTCGGGGTCGCCGAGGGCTCGCATGCGGAGGCGTGCCACGGCCTCCGTCTCCATGCCCGGCAGGGCCAGGAGCTCGCCTTCGACGTGGGCGCGGTCGGTCTCGGGGCCCAGACGCACCGTGCCGGCGGCCGAAGCCCGGGCCAGGGCGGCGACCGGGGCCGGCACGTCCGCGTTCGCCAGCACCTCCATGCTGGGGAAGGCATGGGTGATGCGTTCAGGCGTCGCGGCGGTTCGTTCGAGCGGGGTGCCGTAGTGCTGGATCAGGTGGGCCAGCACGGTCCGGCCGGCGGTCGTTTCCTCGTTCACGATCGCGCGTATCGCCATCTCGGCCGCGTCCACATGGCCGGGCACCCGCCTGCCGGGGGCGGCCGCCACCAGGGGAGCCAGCAGCGGGTCGGCGCTCAGGTGGTCGTTGATGTCGCGCGGGTCGGCGTCCAGGTCCAGGAGGCGGCGGCAGCGCCGTACCGCGGCCGGGAGGTCTTTGAGGTCGTCGAGCCGCAGCTCGCAGGACACGTACGACTCCCCGGGCCGGAGCGTGACGATGCCCAGGCCGTGGGGGAGGGCGAGGGCCCGGCGGTAGAAGTCGTCGCCGGCCTCCTCCAAGCCGGGGATCGCCCGCGCGGCCAGATACCGGAACAGGTCGGTCAGGTCCAGAGGTGGGCGGTAGGTGAGACGTAGGTGGAGCATGCCATGCGTCCGCCGGTGCGTTCCAGGAAAAGCCGTGGGCGTGCCGTCAAGTGGCCGGCGGGATGGCGTTCGGTGCTTGGGGCGCAGCGCGGTGGGCGTCATGCCGTAGACCTTGCGCATGGTGTCGTTGAACTGGCGGATCGTGGAGAAGCCTGCGGCGAACGCGATCTCGCCCGCGGGCAGATCGGTGGTCTCCAGGAGCGTCCTGGCGTTGGCGGCGCGCTGCGCCCTGGCGAGTGCCTGAGGGCCCGCGCCCAGGTCGGCGATGAGCTGGCGGCGTAGTTGACGCTCGCTGTAGCTCAGGCGGGCGGCGAGCCCGGCGACGCCTTCCCGGTCGACGAACCCGTCGGCGATCATTTGCATGGCGCGGCCGGTCACGTCCGCCCGGATGTTCCATTCGGGGGAGCCGGGAGCGGTGTCGGGGCGGCAGCGCTTGCACGCCCTGAAGCCTGCCTCCAGGGCGGCCGCGGAGGACGGGTAGAAACGGACGTTCTCGCGTTTGGGCAGCGCGGCCGGGCAACTCGGGCGGCAGTAGATGCCGGTGGTCACGACGGCGACGAAGAAGCGGCCGTCGAAACGGCCGTCCCGGCTCCTGAGCACGGCGTACGCGTCATCCTCCGCGAGTGTGCGCCCCTCGTCGTCTGCGAGCATGTGTCCCACTCTTCCGGCTCGTCCGCCGGTCGCACTAGTGACGATCGGACATCGAGCCTGGTGGGAGCGGATGTGCGGCAAGCCGCCGGCCATGCCGCTGCCTCATACGAGGCGGCCGCCATCGACACTCGAGCACCTGCTCGCGATCCGGACCGGCGTGCGGAGTCATGCGTTCAGCGCGGCGGCCGCACCTTGACCACGAGCGGGACAGGGCCTGGTCAGGACGCTAAATGTGAGCAATCAGTGCATAGCGTTCGTCGTTCACGGGGCCGCCCCACAGGTCGGCTTCATCGCTGAGTGGTTCGATGCGCAGACCGGTGACGAGCGGCCGCACTGCGGAAGCCAGGTCGGCGGAGCTGACGCCGCCGTTCCAGGGCAGCGATGCGGCTCCCGGCACATAGGCCTGTCCGGCCTCGGCCCAGCGCCCCTCCACCAGCACCAGCCGGCCGTTCGGCCGCAGCCGGGCGACCCACTCGCGCAGCGCCGCCTGGGGGTCGGGCAGGGTCCAGAGCAGGTGCCGGCACAGCAGGAGGTCGAACCGCGCCTCGCCGGTGGGCGGGACCGCGGCGTCGCCGACCAGGAACCGCCCGGCGAACCCGGCGGCCGCCAGCTTGGCCCGTGCCTGCTCGATCATCTGCGGTGCCAGGTCCACGCCGGTCACCCGGTGCCCGGCCGCGGCCAGCAGCACCGACAAAGAGCCGGTGCCGCAGCCGACATCCAAGACGTCGGCCGGATCGGCCGGCGCCCACGTGCGCAGCAGCCGATCCCACGCAGCGCGCGTGTGCTCGGCTCGCAAGCCGTGGTCGGGTTCGTCGTCGAATGCCCGCGCGGCGGCATCCCAGTAGTCAGTGATAGCGGAGGTGAGCTCGGTCATGGGGACGATCCTGTCAACAGCCACCGACAAAGCGACGGCTACCTGGGCTCGCCTGGATCTGGCGCCATCCGCCTGAGCTGCTGCGTTCGCGCCCCGGCATCCCCTGGAAGGTCTCGCTTCGCGAGCCCGGCGGCGATCTTCTCGCGGAACTCGACCGGCCGGTGGTCGTCGTACTTGAACTTGGCCCGCGTCTCCACCACCTCCAGCCGCAGCCCGCGGATCGCGGACAGCATCTTGCGGTACGGCCCCGCGTCGGCGGCCATCTCGCCATAGCCGCCGTCAGGCTGGTGGTGGGCGAGCTGGCGGCGCAGGATCTCCGCCTTGCCCTCCTTGTCGTCCACGATCCCCGCCCGGCAGGTGAGCTGCACGGAGGCGTAGTAGCTGGTCGGCACGCCGTTGCCGGGGGAGTCCGAACGCCACGTGGAAGGGATGTAGGCGTAGTCGTCGTGCACGCTCACCACCACCACGGGGTCGGCCTCCAGTGCCGCCCAGATCGGGTTGGGCCTGGCCAGGTGCAGCACGACCTCGTTCCCGCCGTCGAACAGGAAATGCGTGGGCACCACCACCGGCGGGCCGCCGTCCACGCCGTTGGCGGCCAGTTGCCCGAAGTCGCGCGTACGCAGCCAGTCCCGCCACTCGTCGCGGTCGCGAGCCGCATCCCAGGGATGAATGAGCACTCGAACTCCTTTGTATTGGTACATAATGTGATTTGTGCTAGAAAGGTATCGAATCACCGGTCAGACAGCCAGCGAGATCGCGGCCGGCGTCGAGGCCGCTGTGGCGGACGGCCGGCTGCCGCCCGGCGCGGCGCTCCCCCCGGTACGCGAGATGGCCGCGATGGCCGAGGTCAGCCCCAACACGGCGGCGGCCGCGTACCGGCTGCTGCGTGAGCGCGGCATCGTGGAGACCGCCGGGCGACGCGGCACCAGGGTCAGGCCGCGTCCGGCCAGCACGGCACGCGAGGACATCCGCATCGAGGTGCCCCCGGGCGTACGCGACCTGTCCAAGGGCAACCCCGACCCCGACCTGCTGCCGCCTCTCTACGACGCCCTCGCCGCCGCGGCACGCGCGCATAGGGAGCGCCCTGCCATGTACGGCACAGGCGACGACGAGGAACTCCTCGCCCTGGCCGGGGCCCGGCTGCGCGCGCACGGCGTGCCGGCGGCGCCGCTGGCGGTCAGCTCGGGCACCCTCGACGCGGTCGAACGCGTACTGGCCGGCCACCTGCGTCCCGGCGACGCGGTCGCCGTGGAGGACCCGGGCTGGTCGTCCCTGCTCGACCTGGTCGCCGTGCTCGGCCTGCGCCCCCTGCCGATGCGGCTGGACGACGAGGGGCCGCTGCCCGACGAGCTCGGGCGGGCACTGCGGGCAGGCGCGCGAGCCGTGGTGATCACGGCCCGTGCCCAGAACCCGACCGGCGCGGCCGTCACCGCGGAGCGCGCCGCCGACCTACGGGCGCTGCTGGCCGCGCACCCGGGCGTGCTGCTCCTCGAGGACGACCATGGCGACAGGTTCGTGGACGTCCCCCTGCACCCGCTGGCCGGGGTCACACCCCGCTGGATCCTCGTCCGCTCGACGGCCAAGGCCTACGGTCCCGACCTGCGCCTCGCCCTGATCACCGGCGACCCGGTCACGCTGGGCCGGCTGCGCGGCCGGCAGCGGCTGGCCGCGGGCTGGGTGAGCCATCTGCTGCAGCGGGCGGTGGTTCACCTGTGGCGGACGGAGGCGGTCGACGCGGCCGCGGTGGCGGCCTCGTACGCCGAGCGCCGGGACGGCCTGGTCGCGGCGCTGGCCGCGCGCGGCATCCCGGCGCACGGCCGCACCGGGCTCAACGTGTGGGTTCCCGTCGCGGACGAGGCCGCGGCGATCACCCGGCTGCTGGCCCGCGGCTGGGCCGCCGCACCGGGCGCGCGCAACCGCATCGGCACGCCGCCGGCGCTCCGCCTCACCATCTCCCCTCTGCGCCCTGACGACATCCCGCCGCTCGCCGACGACCTCGCCGCCGCGGTGCGACTGCCGTCGCACGGCCGGTACGGCTGACCGTCATGCGGACGGCGTAGGCCAGCACGCCGAGCGCACCCGTGACCAGCACCGCGACCCCGGCCAGCGTCGCGGCGTCCCATCCGCCGTCCAGCGCGCCGAAGAACGCCGCCCCGGTGACCGTGCCGCCGAGCACCCCACCGGCCTCCTGCACGGTCCCGAGCACCCCGGCCGCGGCGCCCGCGCGCTCCGGCCGTACCCCTGACAGGACGGAGGAGATCAGCGGCGACATCAGCAGCCCCATCCCGGCGCCCGTCACGAGCAGTGCCAGAGCCACCTGGTACGGCGCCGCGCCCACGAAGTGACCCAGCAGCCCCAGCCCCAGCAGCACCACCGACGCGGCCACGATCGGCGGCACCCGGCCGGCGCGCAGGGCGCCGAGTAAGAACCCGGCGTTCAGCGCGGTGCACACGGCTCCGGCGGCCAGCGGACCGAGCCGGAGCCCTTCCTGCAGGTACAGCGCGAGCACGAACGACAACCCCGCCGACGTGCCGAACAGCAACGCCACCGCCACCAGCCCAGCCGCGAACCCGCGCTCTTCGAACACCGCCAGATCGAGCAGCGGTGCCCGCCCGGCGGCTGCCAGCCGACGCTGCCGCCGTACGAACGCGGCCAGAATCGGCGCCGCGCCCGCCAGGCACAGCCACGTCCACGGCGGCCAGCCCTGCTCGCGCCCCTCGACCAGCGGCAGCACCACGGCCACGAGCCCGGCCCCGACCAGCGCCGCCCCGGCGAGATCGAGATCCCGCCGCGTGCCGGAGCCGCCGGTACGGGGAAGCAGCCGCCCGGTCAGCGCCAGCGCCGCCGCGCCGATCGGCACGTTGACCAGGAAGCAGGCGCGCCAGCCCAGCTCCAGGGGATCGGCCGCCACGAGCAGGCCGCCGATCGCCTGGCCGCTCACGCCCGCCAGGCCGACGGCGCTGCCGTACCAGGTGAACGCCCTGGCCAGGGCCGCGCCCTCGTACATGACGCCGAGCAGCGCGAGCACCTGCGGCGCCAGCAGCGCGGCCGCCACGCCCTGCGCGACCCTGGCCGCCACCAGCGACACCGCGTCGGGGGCGAGGCCGCACGCCGCAGACGCCAGCGTGAACAGCGCCAGCCCGGCCGCGAACACGCGCCGGTGGCCGTACAGGTCGCCGAGCCGCCCGGAGACGATCAGGCTCGCGGCGTACGCGAGACCGTATCCGGCGATCACGAGCTGGACGGCGGCGTCGTCCGCGCCCAGGTCGGTCCTGATCGACGGCACGGCCAGGTTGGCGACGAAGAAGTCGAGCGTGGTCATGTACACGGCGACGAGCACCACGGGAAGGGCGATCACGGGACTCCAGGGGAGTGAGGGAGCAGTGAGAGAACACCGGCGGCTGCCGGATGGTTGACCTCACCCTGGAATGGCGGCGTTTCGATCGCCTGCGGATCGGCTACGGGCGGCCCCCGTCAACCGATCGGCGGATGTTGCCGGCCGCGCCCGTCGGCGAATCTCAGAGCGCGCCATCGGCGACCTCACCCCGATGGCGCCAGCGGTCCAGGCGGTTCGCTACGGCTGGGCCGGTGGCGAGACCTCGCCGCCAACGCTGGGCGTCATGGTCGCGATCTCGCTCGTCGCGGGCGGCGTCGCCCTGCGGACGCACTGGTGTGCCCCGCCTGCTGCATGTGTTCGCCAAGCTGGGGGCGCAGGACCGGGCGGCCGCGGTGGCGGCGGCGTACGAGACCGGCCTCCTCCAGCCGGCCGCCGCCGGCTGACCGCCATTGAAGGACGACTCTACGAGCCGTCCTTACAAGGTTCCACGGGGTGCCTTACTTGGAACGCACTAATTACGGCTGATTGCCGACGTGCAGTCCGAGAACGTTCCACTCAGCGAGCTCGTCTGTCAGCCGAGCGAGCATTCTTCTGTTGAACCATCGCGGAACATGACCTTACGCGCAGACCTGCCGAAACGTGAACATCCCTCTGGCTAGGTGTCCATCTTGTCCCGATTCCTGAGGATTTCTGACACGGCAATGTTGCGATCATGGTGACGATTGGTCAACTCTCCCTCATTCTCTGTTATGGTCCCTACTTGCCAGAAATTGGGACAGCCTTTACCCACATAGGAGGATCATGAGGAGCAAGAAGAGGATCGTCGCTCTCGCCACGGCCCTGGCGGCGGCCACCGCTCCCCTGCTGGCCATCGCCTCCCCGGCGGTCGCCGAACCCACCAAGACCACCACCACCCAGACGGCTCAGAACCTGCCGCTGGACTGGCTTTCCCTCGACGCGCTCAGCGGGACCCAGTTGCTGCAGCGCGCCAAGCAGCTGCTGGGCAAGGGCTACGTCCCCTCGGCGTTGAGCGTGACCAACGCGGCCAACCCGCAGTACACGACCGTGTGGATCAAGGACGCCACCAGCAAGGTGAACATCCTGCAGGGTCTGACCGGCACTGACCTGACGAAGCGAATCACCGAGCAGCTGAAGGCGGGTTACCAGCCCAAGCTGATCAGTGGTACCGGCACGGGCGCGAACGCGGTCTTCGCGGCGGTCTTCGAGAAGACCACCAACCAGGTCAAGTCTCAGCTGAGCATGACCAAGGAGACCTTCGTCAAGGTCAACGCCGAGCTCACCGCCGCCGGCCTCAGCCTCGCCTCGCTGGACGTGTACGGCACCGTCGAGAGGCCGCTCTACGCGGCAGTCTGGGTCGCCGGTGCCGCCGGGGGAGCCGTCCAGGTGACCCTGGGCCAGACCTTGGAGCAGCGCGGCCAGGAGCTCGTGGCGAAGACGAAGCAGGGCCTGCGTCCCGTCCTCATGTCCATCGAGCCGGGCAAGCTCTACACCACCGTGTGGAGCAAGGGCAGCGCGACCGGCGTGAAGGAGTACCTGGACCTGTCCAAGGTGACCTACACGCTCCAGGCCACCAAGCTCAAGGCGCTGGGCTACCTGCCGCAGTGCCTGGACATCGAAGGTGGCACGATCGCGGCGATCTGGAGCAAGAGTTAAGCGCCGGTGAACCCACGGCCGCCTATCGCGTGGTGCTGAGTCCGGCACAGGAAGAGTGTGCCGGACTCAGCACCACGATAGTGCAGGCCGGCGCCGACCGCGTGGGCGTCGGACGGCCGCGCTTCACCGCCCGCAGGTGCGGAGCATGTTGATCAAGGCCACCTTCTCCCGCGAGGTCACGAAGAGCCGGTAGTGATGTTTCACGGTGACCCATGAGATCGCGTAGCGGCACCAATAGCTGCGTCTCGGCGGACGCCAGCTCTGCGGCCCTTGGCCGCCCTTGGCGATGTTGGCGGAGTGACTGACCACTCTGAGCTCTGGACGAGTGAGGTCGTTGGCGAAGGCGCGCCGCCGCGCCTGGCTCCACTTGCTGGCGCCAGAACGCCAGGCGTACGAGAGCGGCACGACATGATCGACGTCGACCTTCTTTTCGCTCTTCAGCCACTTACCGTCGTACGGGCTGTACCAGACGCCCTTGACGGGATGACAGGCCGCGTTTTTGCGTACGCGCCGCCCGTCGCGAGCCAGCACCATCTCGCGCGCATCGCACTTGCCTTTGTGGTGAGCCCACCGGGGCTGGAACCGCCGGTGGCTGTACCCACGGATCGATAATGGCCGGGCGACTTTCAGCTGGGCCAGCATGCGGAGGGCCAGAGCTCTTGCCTCGGCCTGTGGCCGCTTGCGCGTGTCGGCTGCCGCCCATGGGACAGCGATGATCGGGATGGCCAAGAGGGTGAGTACGGCGACCTGGACCATCCGTCTCAAGAAGATCATGCTTCCACTCCTACCCGGAAACTCCCCGCCGATGGCGATCGGCGCCATCTTGACCGGGGCCGTGCCGACGCCCCGCACCCGTCCGGCCTGACCTGTCCGCAGGTTGTCCGCCCTGGAAGCCGGCCGCCTGCACCGCTGCGATCGGGCGCTTCGGTGAGAACTGGACGATAAGCGGAATTGCCGGGCCTTGCGTTTTGAAAAATCCTGGACACGAAGTCCTGCACTCCCGTATCGCAACCTCCGACAGGTAAAGTGTGGCCGAAATTCCCGCGGGGTCGGCAGTTATGTGTTATTCATTGCTGCGCTTCTTTTCTGGGTGGCCCGGAGCTAGACTTCCCAGGTGAGGCCTCATGTGGATCGTAGGCTCCGTGGGTGCGGGAAACTTCTCACCGTTTCCTGGCGAACAGAGCTTGTGGTGATCGTGTTTCGTTTCTCGAGTGTCCACCCATTGATCAGGTGGCTGAATTCGAGGTGCGAAGGAAGCCGCTCGACGAGATTCGTGCGTTGCCGGAGCTTGGGCTGGACCATGCGGCCACCCGGAGGTTCACATGTCCGAACGTGAGCTGGTCCGAGACCTTGACGGGCTGCTCGTCCGGCGAGGAGACGCCGGCTACGAGGACCTCAGGGCAAGAATGGTGTGGAACGGGCTCAAGCCGGAGCGGTTCCCCGACGTGATCGTCCGGGCCGCCTCCGAGCAAGACGTGCTGTCAGCGGTCAGGCTCGCCCGGTCCACCGGCTTGCGGATCAGCGTGCGAGCGGGCGGGCACAACTGGGTCGGCGCAGCGCTACGCGACGGGGGCATGCTCATCGATCTGTCGCAGCTCGGAGGGTGCACCATAGACGCCGCCTCAGCCACGGCCAGCGTGCAGCCCGCCTCCAGAGGCAGTGATCTCGCTCCGGCACTTGCCGAGCACGGGTTGGCCTTTCCCGTAGGTCATTGCGGATCCGTCGCACTGAGCGGCTACATCCTCAGCGGCGGCCTCGGCTGGAACCCCGGAGTGTGGGGTCCGGCCTGCCTGAGCCTTCTCGAAGTCGAAACCGTGACCGCGAAGGGCGAGATGCTCCGGTGCAGCGAGCACGAGAATTCCGACCTCTTCTGGGCGGCACGCGGAGCGGGGCCTGGCTTCTTCGCCGCGGTCACCCGGTTCCGTCTGGGGCTGCACCGTCTCCCGACGGCGATCACCATGAGCAGCTACGTCTTCCCGCTCGCGGATGTGGCGGATGTGACTTCCTGGGTGTCCGAGATGGCGGCACTGCTCCCTCCCCTTGTCGAGCTGAGTGTCGTGCTCGGCACAGCACCGCCGACCTTGACGACGATCGCGCCGGGAACGAAGGTGGTCGTCGTCACGGCCACCGCCTTCGCCGGCTCCCAGGACGAGGCGGTCCGATCTCTCGGAGCGTTCCAAGTCTGCCCACTCGCAGGGCGGGCGCT
The DNA here is from genome assembly GCF_052068215.1 of Nonomuraea sp. H19. Taxonomy (NCBI): domain Bacteria; kingdom Bacillati; phylum Actinomycetota; class Actinomycetes; order Streptosporangiales; family Streptosporangiaceae; genus Nonomuraea; species Nonomuraea sp. H19. The sequence goes on from NZ_JBQHCV010000002.1 coordinate 352,112, forward strand.
GGCCGGTGTGACGGAGGAGCGGTCGACCTTTGACGCCCTCTTCGAAACCTCCGGCGCGCTTTGGTCGCAGCACCACCGCTCGGCCGCCGACACTCTCTGGTCGATGGAAGATCTCAGCGCGCTGTTGTCGGTGCTGGCAGACGACGTGGCCCAGGCTCCGTCTGACAAGTCCCTCGTTCTCGCGATCATTCCTCCTGCTCCCCCCGGGGAAGTCCCGTTGCCCGAAATGGCCTTCTCGATACTGGGCAGAAGCTATGTCGTCGGTTACGCGATCTGGCAGGACCCCGCGGACGACGAGATCAACATCCGTTGGCTGCGCGAGGCGATGAGCAAAGTCGAGCCGCTGGGGGTCGGGCACTACATCGCGGAGACCGACCTCCTGGCCGCTCCCACCCGAGCCGAGCGATCGTTCGCGCCCGAGACGTGGGAGCGCCTGCGGGAGGTGAGAGCGCGATGGGATCCCGAAGGTGTCTTCCAGCCCTTCCTGCATTCGTGAAGTCGCAAGCCGGCGCGAGGAATCCCGAGATCGACGAGGAGGCCACAGGTGGATCTGAACACCGTCACCTCGGTCGTGGAGGCGCGCGATCTCGGCGAGGCACAGACGTGGCAGCCGGGGGACGCGTGGCTTGCCGGCGGCACATGGCTGTTCTCCGAGCCGCAACCGGGGCTTCGCCGGCTCCTCGATCTGGCGAGTTTCGGCTGGCAGCCACTGCGGATCGATGAGCGGGGGCTGGAGATCGCCGCGACCTGCACGCTGGCGCAGCTCTACGGGGCGGTGACGCCACCTGACTGGAGAGCGGCGACGATCATCGGCGATTGCTGCCGGGCGCTGCTCGGTTCATTCAAGGTCTGGAACGTAGCGACCGTGGGCGGCAATCTCTGCCTGTCGTTGCCCGCCGGCCCGATGATCTCACTTACGGCGTCACTCGACGGCATCTGCACGATCTGGACGCCGGAGCACGGCGAGCGGCAGGTGGCGTGCGTCGACTTCGTCACCGGGGCACAGCGCAACGTGCTCGAACCCGGTGAGCTGCTGCGCTCGATCATGTTGCCGGTTTCCGCGCTGCGGTCTCGGACGGCATTCCGCCAGATCTCGCTGAGCCCGCATGGCAGGTCCGCGGCATTGCTGATCGGCAGGCGGCAGCCCGACGACGGCTCGTTCGTCCTGACGGTGACCGCCTCGACCGTCCGTCCGATCCAGCTGTCATTCCCCGACCTGCCCGATCCATCAGACCTCGGTGCCGCCCTGCGGCGAGAGATCCCCCCGGAGCTCTACCACCGCGACGTGCACGGTGCGCCGGAGTGGCGCAGGCACATGACCGTCGAGTTCGCGGAGGAGATCCGGCGCGAACTGTCGAGCAAGGGGACCTAGGGGGCAGCGATGAAGATCGAGGTGAATGGCAGGACTTTCAGCGAGAAGCCGCGCCCGGGGCAGTGTCTGCGGACGTTCCTGCGCGACCTCGGCTGGCTCGGCGTGAAGAAGGGCTGTGACGCGGGCGACTGCGGTGCGTGTACGGTGCACGTCGACGGCGTGCCCGTGCACAGTTGCGTGTTCCCCGCTTTTCGCGCGGTCGGCCACAAGGTGACGACGGTCGAAGGACTCGCCCACGACGGCGAACCGCATCCGATGCAGCGCAACTTCCTCGCCGCGCAGGGCTTCCAGTGCGGTTTCTGCACTGCCGGGATGCTCATGACGGCAGCCGTTCTCAGCGAGGACCAGCTACGCGATCTGTCCCAGGCTTTGAAGGGGAACCTGTGCCGGTGCACCGGCTACCGCTCGATCGAGGACGCGATCAACGGGGTGGCGCACGTCGAGGAGTCCGGGCCGGGGCAGTCGTTCGGGTGTAATGTGCCCGCGCCGGCCGGTCCCGAGGTGGTGACCGGTATGGCCCGCTACACGTTGGACTTCGCCCCCGACGGTCTGCTGCATCTCAAGCTGCTCCGCTCGCCGTACGCGCACGCCCGCATCGTGGAGATCGACAAGAGCGCCGCGCTGGCCGTCCCCGGAGTGCACGCCGTACTCACCTTCGAGGATTCGCCGCGGCGGCTCTTCTCGACCGGACGTCACGAGAACTCGGAGGTCGATCCCGACGACACGCTGGTGTTCGACGACGTCATCCGCTTCGCCGGCCAGCGGGTCGCGGGCGTCGTGGCCGAATCCGTGGCCGCCGCGGAGGAGGGATGCCGTCGGCTGATGGTCCGCTACGACATCCTGCCCGCCGTGTTCGACCCCGAGGAGGCGATGGCGCCCGGCGCCCCCGTCCTCCACGACAAGGGGCCCGAACAGCGCATCGCGCATGCCGAGCGCAACGTCGCCGCCGAGGTGCACGGTGACATCGGCGACGTCGAGACGGGCTTCGCGCAGGCCGACGCGGTGCACGAGCAGAGCTACTTCACGCAGCGCGTTCAGCACGTGCCTCTTGAGACGCACGCGTCGATCGCCTGGCTGGACGAGTCCGGCCGTCTCATCGTGCGGTCGAGCACCCAGGTGCCGTTTCTCACCCAGAGGGCGCTGTGTGATGTGTTCGACCTGCCGGCGGAGAAGGTGCGTGTGCTCTGCGGTCGCGTCGGCGGCGGGTTCGGCGGCAAACAGGAGATGCTCACCGAGGACGTCGTCGCGCTGGCGACGCTGCGCACGGGACGGCCGGTGCAGCTCGAGTACACCCGTGAGGAGATGTTCGTCGGCGGCACCACCCGCCATCCGGTCACCGTGCACGTCAAGGTCGGCGCGCGCCGCGACGGGACGCTCACGGCCATCCAGCTGCGTACGGTGTCGAACACCGGCGCGTACGGCAATCACGCCGCCCAAACCCTGTTCCACGGCAGCAACGAGTCGATCGCCGTCTACCGCTGCCCGAACAAGAAGGTCGACGGCTATGCCGTCTACACCAACACGCCGCCTGCCGGTGCCTTCCGCGGGTACGGCCTCAGCCAGACGATCTTCGCGGTCGAGTCGGCGATGGACGAGCTCGCCCGCGAGCTCGACATGGACCCGATCGCATTCCGCGAACTCAACGTCATCAGACCGGGCGACGAAATGGTGTCCTTCAGCACCGAGCCGGACGACGTCCAGATCGGCAGCTACGGCCTGGGGGAGTGCCTCACCCTCGTCGCCGAGGCCCTGCGCGAAGGCAACGGGGTGCGGCCGCCAGGCGGCGACTGGCTGGTGGGTGAGGGCGTGGCGCTGGGGATGCTGGACGCGACCCCGCCGCACGGGCACTGGGCCGACGCGCGGATCAGGCTGATGGCCGACGGCGTTTACGAGCTGGCTGTCGGCACGGCCGAGTTCGGCAACGGCACGACGACTGTGCACCAGCAGATGGCCGCCACAGCGCTGGGCACGGTCGTCGACCGGATCCGCATCGTTCAGGCCGATACCGACCTCGTCGGCCACGACACCGGGGCGTTCGGTTCGACCGGGACGATGGTCGCGAGCCTGGCGACCCTGCGTGCGGCGCAGGCGCTACGTGAGCGAATCGTCGCCGCCGTGGCCGAGCACGCCGAGGTGGACCCGTCGGCCTGCGACCTCGACGGCGGCCATGTGCGCTGCGACGGCGTGCGTGTCGCCCTCGAGGATGTGTGGTCCGCGATGCGGGCAGCGGGCCGGGAACTGTCCGCGGCCGGCACGTATGGCGGCTCGCCGCGTTCGGTGACGTTCAACGTTCAGGGCTTCCGGGTCGCGGTCAATCCCCGGACCGGCGAGATCAGGATTCTGCAGAGCGTTCATGCGGCCGATGCCGGCCGCGTCGTCAATCCGATGCAGTGCCGGGGGCAGATCGAGGGCGGGGTCGCGCAGGGCCTGGGCGCGGCGATGTACGAGTCGATGATCGTGGATGACGCCGGACACGTCACCACGAAGACCCTGCGCAACTACCACATCCCGGCCTTCGGCGACGTGCCCAGGACCGAGGTTCACTTCGCCGGCACCTTCGATGTCATCGGCCCGCTGGGCGCCAAATCGATGAGCGAGAGCCCGTTCCTTCCGGTGGCTCCCGCCCTGGCCAACGCGGTGCGGGACGCCACCGGGATCCGCTTCGGTTCGCTCCCCCTGGCCCGCGACCACGTCTACCTGACCATCGCGCGTGACGCCTGAGGTCCGACTCATGCGCGGGTTGGATGAGTCGCGTTCACCTCGTCAACCACGCGAGCGGGGCGGCTGGGGCGGCTTGATCCGCACCCGCTCCTCCTCCGGGCGGCTCTCGATGTCGCCGAGTTGCTCGCGGATCGTCTTCCGCAGGTCGTCGTAGTCCCAGAAGTAGTAGTCGTTGAACAGGGTGTAGCCGGTCCACATCAGGTTGGCGCACACCCGCGGCGGCACCTTGCCCGTCGCCGCGCCCATGCCGACCAGCGCCACCGACTCGATGCTGCCCGGCTCCTTCTCGTTCTGCATGTGGATGGCCTGGAACGCGGCGGCGCACGCCAGAGCCACGTTCAGCGTCTCGCTCACGTTCTGCACCGACTGCTCCATCGTCGGCGTCGAGATCAGGAACTTGGGGTTGGTCGCCCCGGACGGTACGCACACCGCGCTTCCCACCGGCAGCGACCCTCCGAACTGATCGCTGATCGCTCGCTGGACGCGCAGCTGGATCCCCGCCCCGAGATGCCGCTTGATGACCGCATCGACCCCGCCGTCCATCCGCCCTCGGGAGTTCGTCGGGCTGACCCAGGCATCGACGTGCTGGTCGAGGATGGACCCCTGGTGGATCTCGACCTCGGGAGTGTCGGCGAACGCCGCACGCCACGCCTCCACCACTTTCGCGTTGACGTCCGCCAGCACCACCTTGAGCAGCGGTTTCACGAGCTTGACGGCCATGGCTCACTCCGGTCTCGGGGAGGGGGGTTGATCCAACGTCCCCGAAGATACCGCGCCACGCGGGCGAACGTGATGTTGGTTGGAGCTTCGGAACGATCTCCGCGTTTGCGGACGTACGGCCTCCGGGTTACTCTGCCATGATCCTTCCGCGGACCATGCCTTGAAGAAAAACTGACGCCCGCGACAGGAGAGCCCACCCACTCCAGTGGGTGGGCTTTCTGGTTCTCCGACATCGCACCGGGGTCTTCGCGCGGCGTAATTCCCCCAGCCCTCGACCACCCGTGCCGTCACCGGCACGGCTCGCCGGAGCCCACGATGAGCGACACCAACGTCCCCACCCCGCCGGACCCGAATGACCCGCTGGCCCTCGCCGAACTCTTCAAGGGGGGCGGCGAGCCGTGGCTGCCGCTCTTGAAGCCGGTCATCGAGGCGCAGCCGGCCGCGGCCACGTTCATCGGCCCGGGCCGCAGCCCGAACGTCGTGCCCGTCCGGGAACTGACCTTCCAGGCGCTCAAGCCCAACCCGCCGCACAAGTGGAAGGTCGTCGTCTTCGGCCAGAACCCGTACCCGCGGGCCGAGAGCGCCACCGGCATCGCCATGTTCGACAACACCTTCCACGACTGGGCCGACAGCCAGTTCGGCAAGGTCATCACCATCCGCTGCATCATCAAGGCGGCGGCGATGTGGAAGCACGGCATCCCCAAGAAGACGCCGATCGCCGACATCCGCGCGCTCCTGAAGAAGCACGACACCGTGCAGCCGCCGGAGTGGTTCCAGGCGATGCTCACGCAGGGCGTGTTGCTTCTGAACGCGGCACTCACCGCCAGCGGCGACGGGACGATGGCCGCCGGCCAGCACACCGCGTTCTGGCGACCGGTCGTCGAGAAGCTCGTCGAGGAGATCCTGAGGGCCAAGCAGAACGCCGACGAGGCCGACCGGGGCGTGGTCTTCGCGTGGTGGGGGGTGCACGCCCGCAGCCTGAAGGAGGTCGTACTCCGGCTCCAGAAGAAGTATCCCGAGGTGGAGGTCTGGCACATTGACCACCCCAACCCCGCGGCACAGGGCGACATCTTCTGCGACGGGAACCACTTCGACGCGGTGAACACGGCGCTCAAGGCGCTTGGAGCCAACGAGATCGACTGGCTGCCCAGCAAGGGCTGGAACAAGCTCACGGCGCAAGCCGGTGGGGCGGACGCCGACACGGCCGACCGCATGGGGGCGTTCATCGCCTCCACGATGGAGTTGCACCAGCTCTACCTCGAACGGCTCGCCAGCGTCAAGGACGAGGGGCTGGTACTTCCCGCGATCACCGGCGTGTTCGACACCCCGCTCATGGACTTCCGCGAGGCTGTCGCGCCGGTGGCCAAGCTGCTGTCGGGCCTCGACCGGCACGTGAAGCAGTCGCACCAGTTCGGCGAGATTCAGGTGAGCGGCGGGGCCGGCGGCCTGTCCGCCGACGAGGTCGCGGCCCTCTACCTCTACACCTGCGAGTCGGCGTTCTATCGGCAGATCAACGCCACCCTGCGCAACCCGGACCGTACGCGGATCGTCCCGTACCTCCCGTACCTGCGGCTCTTGTTCTCGGCAGTGTCGCGTCTGCCGGCCCGCAAGGAGCCGCTGTGGCGTGGGGTGTCGCTGGACCTGCGGGCGCAGTACCCGCTCGGCCGAACCGTGACCTGGTGGGGCGTGTCCTCGTGTACGTCCAAGCTCAGCGTGGCCCAGGCGTTCCTCGGCCGCCGCGGCAAGCGGACGCTCTTCGAGGTGCACCCCGTACGTGCCGTGGGGATTCGCAGTTTCTCCGCGTTCACCGGCGAGGAGGAGTTCATCCTCGCCCCCGGCACGCAGCTCGAGGTGACCGATGTGAAGACCGAGCGCGGCGGCCTGTGTACGGTGAAGCTCACCGAACTGCCCGAGCAGTGCCTGGTGGCGTGAGCAACTGCAGCATGATCATTACTGCTGCATAAGACGGAAAGGCCACTTTCCGATCATGGGGAGTGGCCTTTTATTCGGTTCGGGATAAGAGGTGACCAAATTGATGATTTTGGGCGTCCATAAAAGCAATGCCCCTCATTGGCTTAGCTGAAGGGTGCTACCACAAACTGCCCCTTGATAGGCGCGCTCTCGCTTTCTGCCTGCTTGGGGAGTCATCTGGACGCCGGACCACGGCTCGATCGTCGCGGACTGCCCGGTTCGGGCTCGACGCCGAACTCGAAGAGCCGCAAAATTTCATGTCACAGAGATTGATGAAAAGAACTTTCAAGGATATGTTCACGATCGACCCGTCCTTCCCCAAGGGCGGTGAGATGTCGAAATGTTCCCTGACCGCGGCCCTCTCTTCCCATCGAGCCTGATCACCCTGCCGCCAACGTAGTTCTGCCGCCATGGGCTCATCGACATCGAGGAACTGGGCGCCTAACCGTATCCCCCCATACGCACCTGTTCAGAGAGGTGAGCATGCCCACAACCGGCAGACCGACCTGGCCGAAGACTTTCAGATCCGCGATCACTGCCCTGTTGGTCGCTCTCGCGGCAGCGCTGATCCCCCAGGCCGCCTCAGCGCAGGGCATCAGCGTCCTGGCTTCTCACAAGAGCCCGTTCAACTGCGGGAAAACCTTCTATGCCAACAACTGGTACCCCGGCCACAACCCATCGGGTTCTCTCGACTGGCAGGACTATGGGGGCGATGACATCGACGGTGAAACCGTACGTGCCACCGCTTCGGGGACCGCGTACTTCTACGACGCGGGAAGCACGAGCTACGGCAAGTGGGTAGAGGTCCGTCACGGTGACGGCACCAGAACCCGCTACGCCCACCTCGCGACCATGGTGAGGTCTGCAGGCAGCTCGCTGAGCGTCGGCCAGGGCACCGCGATCGGGACCGTCGGCTCGACGGGCGGCTCCGGCGCTCCGCACCTGCACTACGAACAGCGGACCTCCACCGGCGCGATGGACACCAGTCCGACCGTAGACGGCGTGACCGTGTCCTTGGGCCAGAAGAAGGCCATCACGAGCACGAACACCTGCGGCAGCAACCCCCACACCCCTGAGGAGGTCTGCGGCAGCGGTTACTCGGTCATCGACTCAGCCGGCCTTACTGGTGGTCGCACCTACCTGCTCTACAACTCGGGTAACGGCAACAACTGCGTCGTGACGCTGAAGACGACGAACCTCGGCTCACCGTCGTCGATGTCGGCCTTCCTGGAGCCGCAAGGGGAGAGCAGGACGACCGACTCGGGCAGCTACGGCTACTACGCGGGGCCCGTCAGGCGCGACGCGGCCGGACAGTGCGTCAAGTGGGGCGGCTCGGTCGGCAGCAGCTCATTCACCAGCCCCTTCGAACACTGCGATTGAAGCGCGTGACCCACTTGATGGCCGGCCGCTGAAGGAGCTGTTGAAGCGTTACTCCAGCGACTGATTTCCTCACCCGCACACATGTCAAAGGCCACTTCCCGATTCTGGGAAGTGGCCTTTGACCTGCGATGGACCCCAGCGGATGTCCATCGAACCGTCGAACTTCCGGCCCGGTCCACGGGCGGAAGCGGATCCGTACCGCAGGGCGCCGCCAGGCGCGAAAAGCGATCTGTGGGCGGCGCGAGTACGGCGCCGTCATCCCGAATTGGACGCCGGCGGCCGGCTCAGCTGCAGCGCGCGACGCGGGACACGGAATACGGCTTGTAGACGGCGGCGTAGAACTTCTTCTTGCCCTTGGTGTGGGCGTTGACCGTCATGCACCGGTACTTGGCGGCCTTGTCGCCGACCGAGCCCTTCCTCACGAACATGATCTTGACACTGACCTTGTGGCTGCAGTGGTTGTTGAAGTAGATGGTCGCGGTCGTGTTGCCCTCGCCCCACGAGTAGTTGGCCGACTTGCCCCTGGGCCTGGTGCAACTGACGCTGTCGCGCTCGACCCCGGCTCCGGCCGACACGGTAGCGGCCTTCGCCGCATTCGTCTGTGCGGAGGCTGCCGTTGCCGGGGTCAGCAGCATAGCCGCCGCAGCAGCGGAGCCGAACAAAACGGATGCGAGCTTCTTGCGGTTCATGCTTCAACCTCTTAGAGCAAATAGATCTTGGGCCGAAACCACCATATCGGTCATCCCAATACAAGGTAAAGTTTGGGTCTGTCTATTCGTCAAGCAGCTGGTCAACCAGTGTGTCGTCCAGGACGTGGGCCGACCTCCACGGTGGACCCATGCGGCTCACCGCCGGCAGCCGGGCACCGCGCGGCGCTTCATCAGGTTCGTAGCCGTGCTGCGCCCCAGAGACGTGCGGCGACGACCGTAAGGCCCGCGGCCGCAGCCGTCACCAGCCAGACCATGAACGTCGGGTAGAGGTAGGCCAGCTGGATCCACATGGCGTCGCGTCCGCGCGCCAGCACGCGATGGATCGGGGCGAGTGTCACGCACAACACGAGCGGGACCAGGTACGGCGCCAGCCGCCATAGCTGCCATCCCGTACGGCGCGCGGCCCATCGCCGGGCACGTACGGCGCCGCGCGCCGCGAGCCCGATGGTCACCAGCGTGAGCAGCGCGAAGAGCACGTCGGTGAGGAGCAGGGACTGCGTGGAGGGCAGCTGCGGGGTGCCGCCTTCGATGATGGCGACGATGCCGGTCATGAGGGCGTGCGCGTCCGAAAAGGCCATGCCGGTGTTGGCCATGACGGCGACGCCGTAGCCGGATTCCGGCATCAGCAGCTGGTGAGCAGTGGAGGTGAACAGGTCGCCGCCGTGCTCGATCACGGGGGTGCCGCGTCCGGTATTGCCGATCATCCACCCGAGGGCGTACTCCTCGTTCTGCTTCGACGGAGTGCGCATTTCGCGGACGGCCTTCTGAGACAGGAGCCCGGTGTTCTGCGCGATCAGCCAGCGCGCCATGTCGTTGGCGGTGCTGAGGATTCCGCCCGAGCCGTTTCCGAACCCGGTGGGCTCGGGTAAGGCGACGGCCTGGCCGAGAACGTACAGGTAACCGCGTGCGCTGCCGGGCAGGTCGCGATCGGTGTTGACGGTCGTGCTGCGACGCATGCCGAGGGGTTCGAACACGTTCGCGTCGAGGTAGTCCGCAAACGGCCGGCCGCTGACCACCTCGACGAGCCGTGCGGCGACCTGGTAGTTGGTGTTGTGGTAGCTGAAGGCGGTCCCGGGATCCGTGGCGAGCCTCGCCGTCCTGAGCCGGGCCACGGCGCCTTCGAGCGTGTCCGGCTGTGGCAGGCTCTTCTCGGGGAAGGCCGAGTCGGCCATGCCCGAGGTCTGATTCAGCAGCTGACGTATGGTGATCTTCGTGGCCCGCGGGTCGGCCATCGTGAACTCGGGCAGGTAGCGGCGCGCCGGTTGGTCCAGGGCGACCTTGCCCGTCTCGGCCAGTTGCATGACGGCCAAGGCGGTGAAGGACTTGCTGACCGAGGCCACCGCCATGGGAGTGTCGGCGGTCACGGGATCGCCGGCGGCGGTGTGACCGTGCCCGGTGGCGTGGATGACCTCGGCCCCTTTCGTGATCGCCACCGCGACCCCCGGCAGCCCTGTGGCCTCGCGGTACTGCTCGACATAGGCGTCGACAGACGTCGGGACCGACGCTGCGGTGTTGGGCGTCAGGGCGAGACAGATCGCGGCAAGGGTGGTTCTGAGCACCTGCCGAAGCTACTTAGGCCCCTGGCCCCTTCACCATTGCGGGAACCCTCTGCGTTTGTTACGGGAAACTGCTACGCATGCGCCACCCGAAGGCCGAACACATCCGCATAGCCGGACGCAGGATCAGCCGGATCTCGTGAGCGACCACAGGGACGCCGCCATGAGGAGAGCAGCCAGCCCGCCGCAGATCATCACGATCGAGACCGAGAAGGCGTCGACGACGGCACCGCCGAAGAACGCGCCGAGGGCGAAGGTCGCTTGGAACGAGGAGGTGAAGACGACCGTGGCGGCTTCGGGCGTGTGGGGGGCGGAGTTCATGAACAATGCCTGCGAACAGACGGGCACGCCGCCATAGGCCAGCCCCCAGAGCACGAGCAATACGACGGCGCCGACGGTCGTGGTGCCGATCAAGGGCAATGACAGGGTGGTGGCCGCGATGAGGCAGCCGCAGGTCACGAAGGCGTGTCGCAGACGTGTGGCGGCGGCCTTGCCGGCCAGGAAGTTGCCGGCGATTCCGGCGATGCCGTACGCCAGCAGGACGGCGCTGACGGCTGCGGGATGCAGGCCGGTGACGTGCTGGAGAAAGGGCGTGACGTAGGTGTAGGTGCCGAAGTGGGCCAGGACGATGAGGAAGGTCGCCAGCAGGGCGATTTTGGCACCCCGACCACGCAGCAGGTCGAGCAGGACGCGAGGGCTGGTGACCTGATGCGCGGGCAGCGGCGGAAGCAGCATCAGCAGCGCGACCAGGACGACGATGGCCAGCGCGGCCAGAGCGAAGAAGGCGGTTCGCCAGCCCGCGAGGTGCCCGATGAAGGTCCCGGCCGGTACGCCGAGCACGGAACCCAGCGGCACGGCAGAGAAGATCAAAGCAGTGGCGGCGCTGACGGACGGCGGCGGCACCAGGCGGCCGCCCAGTCCGGCCCCGATCGACCAGAATCCCCCGATGACGAGGCCGACGAGCACCCGGGAGACCAGCATGACCCAGTAGGAACTCGCCACGGCAGCCAGCACGTCGGCGACGGCGAGCACCGCCATGAGGACGCACAGCATCACCCGGCGGTCCAGGCGGGCGGTGGTCAGCGTGACGGCGGGCGCGGCGATCGAAGCGACGATGCCGGGCAGGGCCATGGTCAGTCCCGTGGTGCCGTCGGAGATGCCGAAGTCGGCGCCGATGTCGGTCAGCAGGCCGATGGGCAAAATCTCGCTGGTGACGATGGCGAAGATGCCCAACATGAGCGAGGTGACCGCGAGCCAGTCGATGAATGGCGAGCGGGGTCGGGTGAGCGTGGTCGTTGACATGGTTCCCGTTCAGGCAGACGCACGTGGACTACGGCCACCCAGCCAATCAACGATGAAGCGGCAGACGCTGGCAGCTTTCAGACGCAACCGTCGCCGGGACAGCACCTGGTGAGCCGCGCGCGCTTTGGTGCGCACCGTGCTGCTCGACTCTGGTGACGCACCCGATCAGCACCCGTTGTCGCTACGGGCCTTCGACAAGGTCACCACCGAACTCGACGTCGTACGCGTCGGCCGGCGCCGCCGCCCTACCCGGGCCGAGGCCGACCGCTGCCTGGGACGACGACGCCGCGCGGTCAGGTGATCATCCGTACTCAGCCTCCCTTGACCGGGAGCCGGAGGGGGCGATAGATCAGTCCGTCATTGGTCCACCGCAGGGTCGACAAGTCCTCTTGGGCACGGAGGGTGGGCAGCCGCGTCACCAAGGCGCGGAAGGCTTCCTGCAGTTCCATCCTGGCCAGATTCGCCCCCAGGCAGTAGTGGGGACCGTGGCCGAACGCCAGGTGCGGGTTGGGCGCCGTCCCGGCGAACCTCTGGATGTCGAACCGCAGTGGATCGTCGAACGCCGACGGATCGTGGTTGGCGCCCGTGGGGTTGGGCAGCACGACGGTGCCCTTCGGGATCACGCCGCTGGACAGCTCGATGTCCTCGGTGGCCCGCCGAAGCAAGCCGTTCCCCCCGGGACCTTCGCAGCGCAGGATCTCCTCCACCGCCGATTCCAGGAGCTCGGGTCGGGCCGCCAGCTGCGCGTACTGCTCAGAGTGGCACAGAAGGCGGAATGCGCCCCGGATGATGATCGATGCGGTGGTCTCGTGCCCGGCCATGATCAGCGTGAAGACCATGTGGGTCAGCTCCGCCTCACTCAGCCTGTCCCCCTCGTCGCGCGCCTCGATGAGCAGGTCAATGAGATCGTCTCCCGGTCTGACCCGGTGCTCCGCGACCAGCTCGCCGGCGTACGCCATGAACGCGGCGAATCCCTCTCCCCTGGCCTCGGCGCTCGCCTCAGAGGTGGACAGGAACATCTCCGTCCAACCGCGGAACTGCTCGAACCGGTCCATCGGGACGCCCAGCATCTCGCAGATCACCCGCGCGGGCAGTGGCAGGGCGAAATCGGCGACCATGTCGAACTCCTGGCCGGCCGCGTCGATCAGCTCGTTGGCGATCGCCGCTGCGCGAGGCCGCCAGCGCTCGATATGCCTGGGAGTGAAGGTGCCTTGCATGATGCGGCGGTAGCGCGTGTGCTCCGGCGGGTCCTGGTTGATCAGTGCTGCGGGGTCGTCCTCGAGGGCGGTGCCGCTCACCATTCTGGGAAGGCCGGGTGCCCGCAGGTTGCGGCTGCTGGCCGGCGAGGTGAGAAGGGCACGGACGTCCTCGTACCTGACGATCATGGGTACCTGGTCTCCGCTCGGCATCGTGGTGGGCTCCATCGGAGCCTGGGCGAGCCTGCGGACCAGGTCAGGGGAGGGGGTGCCGAACGGACCGGGTGGAAGGTCCGGCCAGGGCCATGTGGTGCTGGACCGTGCTGCCATGAGCGCCTCCTGGCGATGCCGTCCAACGAGCCCCCTGAACGTACGAAAGGGCCCGTAGCCGGTCAATGCCTCAGTGGCCACATCTCCCTTGAGCGCCCGCGTAGAAGCCGAAGACAGAAGATCGCCAAGGGTTGATGGTGCGAACGCCCCGCACCGAGATCGCCGGGCGCGCCTCAGCTCACCGCCTGCTTTACCAGCGCGCTGATCCGCGCCTCCACCTCGGGCGTCACCTCGGTCAGGGCGAAACCGGCAGCCCACATCGTGCCGTCGTCCAGGTTCGCCTGGTCGCTGAACCCGAGCGTCGCGTAGCGCGTCTTGAACTTCTCCGCGCTCTGGAAGTGGCACACGATCTTGCCGTCCAGCGCGTAGGCAGGCATCCCATACCAGAGCTTCGGCGCCAGGACCGGGGCGCTGGCTGTGATGACGGCATGGACGCGCTCGGCCATGATCCGGTCCGAGTCCTGCATCTCGGCGATCTTCGCGAGCACGTCCCGCGCCGCCTCCGCCGCCTTGTCCGCGCGTGAGCTGCGGCGCGCTGCCTTCTTCTGCTCTTGGGCGTGGTCCTTCATCGCGGCCCGCTCCTCGGCCGTGAATCCCTTGTATGTGCTGCTTTCGGTGCTGCTCATGGCAGATTTCCCCCTTGAGGATCTTGATATTCGGAGTCTTGCGAAGGGACCTGATGGTCCTCTACTCGGGTCGGTGCCGTCGAGGTCGCCCCGCCGCGCCTCAGACGGACGCGGTCTCCCAGACGAACCCGTCCGGGTCGGTGAAGAGCCCGGCATCGCTGCCGATCACGATCCGGTGCGATCCAGTGCCCTCCTGGGAGACGCCGGTGTCCTTGGCGAGGGCGCGGCGCGGGTAGAGCGCCAGCGTGACGGCCGACGACGGGGTGTCGAACTCGACGTACTTGCCGCCGAAGCTCTTCGCCACGGCCAGGCCGCGGTCGACGTAGAACCGCTTGCTCGCCTTGACATCCGCCACTCCCAACAGGAGCGCGACCTGGTCGATGTGCTGGGCGGCAGGGCCGGTGTCCTTCTTCTTCGAGGTCGCGATCTTGCAGATCGTCCCGTCCGGGGCGCGTACGACGCCGCCGTAGCCCCAGAACCCCTTCGTGGCCGGCTTCAGCGTGGTGGCGCCGGCGTCGAGGGCGGCGCCGATGAGGGCGTCGACGTTGCCCGGCTGGGACGCCACGAGTGACAGCGCGAACCCACGGAAGCCGGTCGTCGGCGCATCCGAGGCGCGTACGTTCACGTAAGGGCCCAGGCCGAAGGCTTTGTAGAAGGCGTCCGCGGCCGCGGGGTCGGGAACTTCCAGGGTGACGGATGCGAAGGAGGTCATGGCAGGTCCTTTGAGCGAGGGGGGTTTGTCGTCTTGTCGGGGGCCGCTACGCGGCGGATATGGGGGGCAGGCCGGTGCTCACCGGTCCTGCAGGAGCCCGAGGACGTTGCCGTCGGGGTCGGTGACAGTGGCCACCAGGCGGCCGCCGCCGACGTCGTGCGCGGCCTCCTTCACGGTGGCACCCGCGGCGGTCACCTCGGCCAGCTTCGCCTCGATGTCCGGCACGTGCCAGTAGGCCACCGGTGAGGTCATGCCCTGCGGTCCACCGCCCGGCACCAGCCCGATGTGCTGGCCCTCGGCATCGAAGCCGACGTAGTAGGACGAGTCGGCCTGCGGCGGGACGCCGAGCAGGGCGGCGTACACCGCCTTGGCCTTCGCCAGGTCGGACACGGGGTGCAGCACGGTCTTGATTCCCTGGGTGGGAGAGCCGGTCATGGTCACTCCTGTAGTCGTGGGTCGCATCGACCCGCTGTGTGCGTATTCACAGCTTTCCTTCCGGCCAGGCCGATCCACATCCGTGGTGACCACGGAACCGCCCACGGATCGGCGGCACGGATCGGACACCGTGGCCACTGCGGATGGGGGCGCGGAGGGATGCGGCAAACTGGGGCAATGGTGACAGGAGTGGAGATCTCGCCTCGAGAAGCCGAGGTGCTGGAACTGGTCGGGGCCCATCTCAGCAACGCCGAGATCGCGGCACGGCTGTGCATCTCGGTGCGTACCGTGGAGAGTCACGTCTCCTCGCTGCTGCGCAAGCTGGAGGTGCCGGATCGGCGGGCGCTCGCCCAGCGTGCACCCGAGCCGGCCGGCGCCGGCCCGTCTCACCCGGCACCGGTTCTGCCGGCCCCGCTGACCTCGTTCATCGGCCGGGTGAACGAACGGGCCGAGCTGACCGAGATGATCAAGGCGCACCGCCAGGTGACCGCGATCGGTCCCGGCGGAGTGGGCAAGACCCGGCTCGCGTTGGCGGTGGCCGCGCAAGCAGCCGGCGAGTACTCCGACGGGGTGTGGTTCGTCGACCTCGTCCCGGTCACCGATCCGGGCGTGATCGCGACTGCGGTCGCCGGGGCGCTCGGCCTCGGTGAGCAGCCCGGTCGCGACATGACCGAGTCCGTGGCCGCCGCGCTGGCCGACCGTCATGCGCTGCTGGTGCTGGACAACTGCGAGCAAGTGGTGGACGGGGTGGCGCTCTTTCTCGAGCGGCTGCTGGCGACGTGCCCTCGAGTGACGGTGCTGGCGACCAGCCGGGCCCGGCTGATGGTGCCCTTCGAACGGGTGTATCAGGTACCACCGCTGTCGCTGGCCGTCGACGGCGAGTCGGACGCGGTCGCGTTGTTCATGGAGCGGGCGGCGGCGGTCGGCTGGCCGCTGGATCCTCCACTGCACGACCAGATCGCCTCGATCTGTGAGCGGCTGGATGGAATGGCGCTGGCGATCGAGCTGGCCGCCGCCCGGTATCCCACGCTCGGGCTGGACGGCATCACCGCCGCCCTGTCCCACCCGCTGCGGATGCTCACCGGCGGCTCCCGTGCCGATGAGCGGCACCGTTCGGTGCGGGCGGCGCTGGACTGGAGCCATGCCCTGCTGGAGCCGGGCGACCGGGCGCTGCTGCGCCGGGTGTCGGTGTTCGTGGCGCCGTTCACCGTTGCTGCGGCGGCGGACGTCACCGGGTCCGAGGAAGGCCTGGTCGCCGACGGGCTGGCCCGGCTCGCCGAACAGAGCCTGCTGATGGTGACGGCGTCCGCGAACGGTACGAAGTACCGAGCGTTGGAGACCATCCGACAGTACGCGACCGAGCGGCTCACCGAGGCCGGTGAGCTGGCCGACACCCGAGCCCGGCACCTTCGCTGGTGCCTGGCCAAGGCCGCCGACCTGGCGGTGGTGGGAGCGGACTGGCGGGCCCGGTTCGACGCGGTTGCGGACGATCTCCGCGCCGCCCTGGCCTGGGCGGCCGACCAGCCGGAGCAGCATGCGGACGCGCAGCGCATCGCCCGGCGTCTGGCGGAACTGACCTTCAACCGCAACCTGATCGGCGAATCCCAGCAGCGATACGAGCAGGCGGCCGCGCTCGCCGACGACCCCGCCACCACCGCATCGATGCTCCGGCACGCCGCGGCCGTGGCCGGCTGCCGGACGCGTGGTGATGACATGTACCGCCTCCACCGCGCCGCCGCGGACGCTGTCCGCCGAGCTGGGGATACCGCCGCCGCCGCCCGCGACCTGGCGACCGCCGCCACAACCGCGTACCGGTTCTCGAGCACGTTCGTGCAGATCCCGCCCCGGGAGGAGGCGATCGCACTGATCAGCGAGGCGCGGGATCTGGCCGGTGACGACCCGAACGCGCAGGCGGCGGTGGCGCTGGCCGAGGCCGGGGTGCTCACCGACGCGTTCGGCGCCGCTCAGGGCCCGCCCGACAACACGGTGCCAGAGACGCTTGCGCGCGCCGAGCGAGCGGTCGAACTCGCGCGCCGTACCGGCGACCCGCTCGCCGAGTCCGCCGCACTCGACGCGCTCACCGCCGCCCAGAGCTGGGCCGGTGACACGTTCGCCACCGCGGCCACGGCCCGGCGCCGGGTCATGCTGCTGTCGTCCACACCGGATACTCCGGCCGGCACGCACGAGCTGATCGACGCGCTCGGCATGGCTGCCCAGACCAGCCTCGGCGCTGGGAACCTGCCGGGCGCCAACCGGTGGGCACGGCAACTCGCCGACCATCCGTCACTGGCCGAGGTAGGCCACCGTGCCACGAGCTGGCTGCTGGTCGCCGACGCGCTGGCGGGCAACGTTGACCAGGCGCTCACCGGTAGCACGCGGTTCCTCGACGCGTGGCAGCGGGCGGGTAGCCCAGCCACGTTGGCCCTCGGCCCGGCGGCGGCGGCAGTGGCGATGATCCACCACCTCCGCGACGACCACGACGCCGAGCGCGAATGGCGGACGCTCCTGGATCGGCTCGGCGACACACCTGAGCGCACCTACGGCTATGGGGCTGTCTTCGACGCGATGAGGCTGCTTCACCGTGGGCAGGGCAGGAAGGCTCTGGAGCGGATGGCGCCCGAGCCCGGCGAGGTATGGAAATGGGTCACCTGGATCTGGCTCCACTGGTACGTGGCGCTACGCGCAGAGGCCGCCGTGCTCGCCGGGCGCCCCGACGCTCGCGACCGCCTGGCCGACGCCCGGACCATCACGGCCGGAAACCCGGTCGCCAGCGCCATCGTGGAGCGTGCCGAAGCACTTCTCGACAATGACCAGGAGCGACTGCTCGCCACGGCAGACGCCTTCGACGCCGCCGGCTGCCGGTACCAGTCGGCACGGACCCTGGTGCTCGCCGACGGCGACCATGCCGCCCGCGGCGCCGCCGCGCTCGCCGACCTCGGCCTCGCCCCGATGGCTCCTGCCCTGACACCGATGATGACCTCAGAGCGATAGTCGCTGAGTTTGATCTGGCGGATCCTACTCAGCGACTGTCTGCCGCCCCTCGACGACCGGAAATATCGCGAGGACATGGACGTAGCCGATCAAGCGGTCGCCACGGTGGACCCCGATCAGGCCCCCTCTCCCAGTGGCGGCCCGCGGAGAAACATCGGCCCCGGCGTGAACTCTTCGGCGGAGCAGCGGTAAATACAGGCGAATCTGCCCGCTTGCCGCATCTGGGCACCGCGTGAAGGAGCTGACCAGTCCATGGCCGAACCGGCGACAGCCGAGGCCGCCGACACCGACCTGATCCGCCGATCGTTGCGGGAGCCGGAGGCGTTCGCCACAGTGTTCGACCGGCACGCGCCTGCCCTGCACCGCTACGCGGCCCGCAGGCTCGGTTACGACTCGGCCGAGGACGTGGTGTCCGAGACGTTCCTGGCAGCGTTCGAACACCGGCACCGCTACCAGCCCGGCCAGGCCGACGCCCGGCCCTGGTTGTACGGCATCGCCTCGAACGTGATCGGCAAACGGCGGCGGCGCGAGGTGGCCCGCTACCGCGCGTACGTGCGCGGCGGCGTGGACCCGGCGGAGATCACCGGTGGGCCGGTGGAGGACGGAGTGGGCACGCTCGCGGTCAACAGGCCGCTGGTGGCGGCGCTGGCCGGGTTACGCACCGGGGACCGGGACGCGCTGCTGCTGGTGGCGTGGGCGGAGTTGACGTACGAGGAGGTGGCCGAGGCGCTGAACGTCCCGGTCGGGACCGTGCGATCCCGGCTCAACCGGGCGCGCAAGAAGGTCCGCCAGGCACTGGAAGGGGCAGACCATGGATGAGATGGAGGAGCTCGGCCGGCTGTGGGCCAAGATCCCCGAGGCGACCGAGCGTGACCTGGCGGGCTCCCGTGCCGCCCTGGTGTCCCGGTTCGACCGTCCGCGCCCCAGGTGGCGTACCTCGCTGCCGATCCGGCGCGTCGCCCTGGTCGGCGCGATGGCGGTGACGCTCACCGCCGGCATCCTCGTCACCGAGGTGGGTCTGGGCGGCTCCGGCCCGCACACCCCCGGGTACCTGCTCGCCGCGCCTCCGGCCGACGCCAAGGCGCTGCTCAACCTGGCCGCGCAGGCCGCCGCCGACCAGCCTGACACGGTGCCGGCCCGCGGCCAGTACGTCCACACCAAGAGACTGGCCCAGCGCAGTCTGTACACCGAGGACGAGTCGGGCCGGACGCAGTACGCCAAGGTGCTGGTCAACGAGGAGCGCTGGGAGGCCGCCGACGTGGGCAAGCCCTGGCTGAGCCGTGAGCAGGGCCTGTCAGCCACGGGACCGGCGCCCCGGTATCTCTGGGACCACGGCTCCGAGGACATTGTGTACGAGCCGGCGGCCTGCCCCGGCCAGCCGGCCTACGCCCGGCTGAGCGCCTGGCCGACGGACCCCGCCCAGGTGCGCGCGAAGATCGTGGCCGACACGGGCGAGGAGCCGCTGCGCATCTGGTCCTCCCTCCAGGGCCTGGTCGCCGAGTCCGTGGTACGTCCCAGCCTGGGCGCCGCGCTGTACCAGGTGGCCGCCGGGCTGGACGGCATCGTGCTCATCCCCGATGCCGTGGACGCCGCCGGCCGCCCCGGCCTGGCCGTCGCCATGGACGAGGGCAACGGCACCCGGTCCGAGCTGATCTTCGACCGGCGGACCTATCGCTACCTGGGCGAGCGCACGGTGAACACCAGGGACCGCAAGGTGAAAACGCCCTCTGGCGGCGAGCACACCGAGAAGAAGGGCGCGGTGAACGGCACCGCAGTGCTCGCCGTCGATCTCGTTCCCGGGCTGCCCGAAGTGTCGCCGAAGGCGTCCCGCATGAAGATCCCCTGCTGAGACTTCCCCCGATCCGGCCTTTCTGCCGGAAGTTCTGTTTCGCATGTCCACACAGATGAAGGAGTTTTGCCATGTTCATCGCAGCGAAGGCCGTCGCGGTCACCCTGCTCATCGCTTCGTCCGGCGGTCTCACCTCGCCGGAGACGGAGGCCGCGTACAAGAAGAAGGCCGCCATGGAGGAGACGAGGGTCGCCTGCATGCAGGAGCAGGGCTTCACCTACCTGGCTGAGCCGGTCATCAAGCGCACGTGGCAGCCCGGGGAGCGCGAGCGGCTGACGGGCGACTATGAGGCGCTGCGCGCGTACCGGGCCAAATACGGGTTCGGCGTCTGGTCCAAGGTCGTCTATCCGCGCGACACGGTGGTCAACCCCGTGTCGGGGGAGAACCCGAACAACGAGAACCTGATGGCGATGTCGGCGGAGGAGCTGAAGAAGTGGCGCGCCGCCGACGACGGCTGCTTCGCCAAGGCCGCCAAGCAGCACCTGGGCAAGACCGTCACCTCGTACTGGGACGACTACCTCACCAAGCTCAACGCGGCGCTGGACAAGTCCTTGGTCCCGCTCGACAAGGACAAGCAGCTCGCGCAGCTCGGCGAGCGGTTCGCCAAGTGCCTGGGCGTCAGCCCGACCAAGCCCTCGGCCTTGGCCGAGCTCGGTCAGTCGCAGTACACGAAGCAGGCCACGGAGGTCGCCAAGAAGCAGCACAAGGGCCCGCTGCCGAAGGTGCCCAAGGGCCACATCCTGATCATGAAGCCGCTGCTGAAGCCGGAGGAGGCTAGGCCGTACCTGGACAAGGAGATCAAGGCGGCTCTGAAGGACCTGGAGTGCGGGAAGTCCTTCTACGCCGTTTACTCGCCCAAGGCCTGGGCGGCCAAGGAGCGGGTGTACCAGGAGTTCGCCGTGGACCACGCGCTCTGACCCGGGAGAGGACGCGCGCGAGCGAGCCGGCCGACTGCCTGGCCCGTATCCGCAGCGAATGTCGGCAACACTGGTGCCCACCACCAGCAGTCTGACCAACCCGGTGAACCTGAGTGGTCAACGCATTAGTCTGATTCCGGGACGACTCGGACGGAGGCGCAGACGCAGATGAGCGACACCGACCCCCACGTCCACGTCGAGCAGAAGGTGATGCAGGCCAGCGCCGGTGGCCGCAATGCGACCGTGTCGTTGTTGGGCCTCGTGCCCGACGCACCGAGTGTCGTCACCACCGGTTGCGGACTCCAAGTGCCCTATGCGATGACCTCTCCTCGTCCGGAAAGCGTCACCTGCCTCGCCTGCCGGGAACACGCTTCCCGGGAGCACCTGCGCTTCGCCGAGCAGGTGGAGCGCCTGAGCCGGTGGCCTGGCGCACCCCTCACCGGCGAACAGGCGGCCAAGGCCGCGCAATGGGCCCGGGACCTCGCGAAAAGGTTCTCCGGCTAGGCCGTGTCCCGTGATCTTTGGCGCCGGTTTGGTGTAGATCATTAGCGTGGATGAGGAACGTCTGAAACGTCATGATCTGACCGATGAGGAGGAGCGGCTGGAGCCGCTGCTGCCGGTGAGCACGGGCTGGGGCGCGCGGTGGAACGACCACCGGACAGTGATCAACGGGATCTTCCACCGGACGCGGACAGGCACCCGTGGCGGGACCTGCCGCCCTGCTACGGGGCGTGGAAGACGGCCTGCAATCGGCATCGCCGCTGGTCACTGGATGGGACCTGGGCACGGATCCTCGATGAGCTGCGGGCGGGGTGCGATGAGGCCGAGGGTGAGGACTGGACGGTCAGCGCCGACTCCACGGTGGTGCGCGCCCACCAGCACGCGGCGCGGCATGCCCCGGCCCTGGACATCCCGTCAAAGGGGCCGATAAAGATCACGAACGGGTGACGTCGAGCCGGGAGGCGCTGGGCCGCTCCCGAGGCGGGTTGTCCACCAAGATTCACCTGGTCGCCGACCGGCGCTGCCGTCCGATCGCCCGGCTCACCAGCCCTGGCCAGCACGGTGACTCGCCCCGCTTCATCCCCCTGATGGAGTCCATCCGCATCCAGCGGCGCGGGCTGGGCAGGCCGCGCAAGCGGCCCGCCCGCGCGATGGGCGACAAAGCCTACTCCTCACGGGGAAATCGCGCCTACCTGCGCAGACACGGTAATCAGGCGGTCATCCCCGTCAAGGAGGATCAGAAGGCCAACCGGGGCTCGGCCGGAGGCCGCCCGCCCAACTTCGACGCCGAGCGGTACAAGGAGCGCAACACCATCGAGCGCTGCGTCAACAAGCTCCGCCAGTATCGGGCCGTGGCCACCCGCTTCGACAAGCGCGAGCGCATCTACCAGGGCACCCTCGATGTCGCCTCGATCCGGATCTGGCTCCGGGACCCCTCACATGATCACGGGGCACGGCCTAGGTCGGGGTCAGCCGCCGCAAGTCAGAGTTCGCATGAGACCTTGGTTTCCGCGGTGCAGGTGTCGATGCCGTTGCCGCCGTTCGCGCTGTCTGTGCCTTCACCGCCGCGGAGAACGTCGGCTCCGAGATCGCCGAAGAGCTGGTCATTACCATGCTGGCCGAAGATGACGTCGATGCCGTCGCCGCCGTGAATGGTGTCGTTGCCATCGGACAGCTCGTCGGTGGCAGCGCAGGTGGTGAGGAGACCCGCCGTAACTGTCCCGCGTTCGCCGCAGATGAAGTCGGCGCCATCGGTGCCTTCCTGAGCACCTCCGCCTCCATGGATGGTGTCAGGACCGATCGCGCTCCCGATGATGTGATCCGCACCGGGTCCGCCGAAGAGCTTCATGCCGTATCCGGCTCGCCGGAGGCAGTGCAAGACCAGTTCGTAGTCGACGTAGCCGGCTCCGCCGCAGATGCGATCGTTGCCCAGCCCGCCGTCGATGGTGGAGAATGACGCCCCGCCGCCGTTCCCGCCTTCGGAGATGAGGGTGTCGTTACCCTCGTTGCCTTCGATAATGCCCCCTTCGTGATGAGGGGAGTAGATGCCGCCGCCGCCGACGATGTGGTCGGCACCCAGGCCACCCTGGATCAAGCCATTGTTGCCGCCCAGGGCATTGATCCTGTCATTGCCGGGGCCGCCATGGATCACGCCGGTCTTCGTGTTGCCCTCGATCCCCGCGGGGGAGAGGTTGATCGTGTCGTTTCCGTTGCCGCCGTTTATGGTGCCGGCGTTGTTGATGCCGCCCGTATTCGAGTAGTTGATCTCGATGGTGTCGTCGCCCTCGAGTCCGCTGACGGTGTAGCCGGCCTGGTTGGCGAGCATGCAGATGATCTTGTCGTCTTCAGAGGTTCCATTAACGATTTTGTCTGGCCCGTAAGGCACTAAGACGTCATTGACGAGACACCCCGCCTCGGCCAATGCGGGTGCCGGCGCAGCCAATACCACCCCTGTGGTCAGTGTGCCCAGGGCGAGGATGTGGGTGACGGAGGTACGGAGACGGGGAGTGCGACCTGACTGCATGACTTTCCCTTCCGTGAGGGTAAGGCAGAGCGAGGGGCACGAACTATAACCAAGATCTTGCTGTCCGCATGGATGAGCCTAATGATCGAATGATCAGCCGTGTAGCTGAATCGGACAGAAGGCTCAGAGAGTATTGAGTTCGCACTGCACGGCGGGATGACCCTTGCGGCGTAGGTATCTGGTGCCGTCCTGAGGCCGGGCGAGCACGGCGGCTCCGCGACCCAGTTACATGATCACGGGACACGGCCTAGTGCGGTGACCACGCGATAGCCAGGGCGAGTGTCCCCGACCCGGACGCCGTGATGATCAGCGCCCGGCGCACCCGGATCGACTCATGCCCGCCCCGGCGCACAATCTGCTGCAACCGGCGTCCCTCGTCCTCACTCAACCGCCGCGCTCTGACCGGCTCTGCCATCCACATACCTCGCCCTCCAGCTGCGGCGCTCCCGCTGAGGAACGGCTTTCCGCCCGGTGTCTCCGGTGGGCTCGTCCCCAAAGCTGAAAGCTGAACCGCCACCCTGGCCTTTGGGCTAAAACTTTTATGGATCACCAGCGGTGCGACCGCGGTAACTCCCGATGAGCTTTCGGCCCGTGGCAGTACGACCCGTAGTATTAATTGGACCAGGTGTAACCGTTGGTGGTGGCCTGGCCTCCGCCAGGCGTTTCGACCACGGCATGGGCCGGGCTCGCGAATGCGATGCCAGCGGCAATAATCGCCGCGGTGATGAGCATTTTCTGTGCTCTGATTTTTGAAGCCACGGGACACCTCCGAATGCGAAATTTCAGGCGATCCTGGTCTCGCCAAGGCTCAACCGAAGTGATCGTACATAAGTAATCGAATCACGACAAGGCTACAATTTGGGACATGTCCCATTGTGTAGATTACTGTCGGCATTACCCCATATAGCCCTGATTTCTCGTGATCTTCCTAATCGCCGTAACTGTTCCGGAGACCCGCGGCCTGCTAGCCGTACTCCTCCTCGCCCGGCCACGCTCGCTCGAGGAGGTCCTGCGCTGGTCCGCATGGCGCCGTCGCCGCCAAGCGATCGACCGCCGCTGCCACTACCAGCGCAGATCTCCACCATGACCTCAACCTGCTCCGGAGTACTAGCCCGACAGCACCGCCACGTCGAGGAGCCGCTCCAGGGCGGTCCGGGTCGGCAGGTGCGACAACAGGTGCCTGACGTTGCGGTCGGCGTGCCGCCTGTCTTCTGGATCGCGGGCGTCCATGGCGAGGTGGAGCTGCCCGAACACGTAGTTGCACACAGCGGTGACGCCGCCCCGGAAGATGCCGGGATCCAGCAGCGGGAGCGAACCGGCCGCCTCGCCGTACCCCTCGACCATGGCACGCGCGCCGGCCACGTTCACGCCGCCGGAGGGGTCGACGGCCCAGTTCATCAGGGCCTCGCCCAGCTCCCAGCCCGGCGGCTGGCCGCCCGCGTGCTCCCAGCCCACGACGATCAGGCGGCCGTCGGTCCCGAGCCGCGCGTTCCCCGGTCCCAGGCTGTTGTGGCTCAGGACGGGTTCCGGTGTGGGCGCGTCCTGCCCGATCGTGCTCAGCTCCACCAGGGTGGGCACCGCGGCGGTCAGCTCGTCCGCCCAGGAGGCCTGCCTGGCCCGCGCGATCGCGGCCAGTTCCGGCCAGGTCGTGTCGGTGAAGCGGAAGGCGTGCCAGGGGCTGACCCGGTCCACCGGCAGGGCTAGCCCGTGGACGGTGGCCAGGACCGTGCCAACCGAGCGGGTAACCGCGGCGCTGGCCGGGGCCACCAGTGGCGGCCCCGGGTGCCGCCACTCGCGCACCCGCCAGCTGTGCCCGCCGATCGACTCGACGACCGCGCCGGAGCGGCTGCGGACCGGGGTGGGGAGCAGGACGCCCGCGGTGGCGGCAGCCAGCTGCAGGTCGACGTCGGTGTCGGCGTCGACGATGGGATGCCAGGTGTCCATGGTGCGGACCGCCCAGCGGCCCCGGTCGGTTTCCAGCGACCACTGGCGGCCCATCTCGTCGGCCCTGGCCAGCGATCGCATCTCGCCGGTCACCCGGCCAAGGCCATAGCGCTCGGCGAGCTCGTGGGCAAGTGCCGGGGCGGCTGTTGCGGCACTGCCGCGCCTGCGATCGACCTCGGCCTTCAGCTCGGGCCAGTCGCGGAAGCCGTACTGCCGGGCCAGGGCGGTCTGGGCGGCGGCCAGCGAGACCGACGGGCTGCTGTCGCGCAGGCCGGCCAGCAGTTCCTTGGCCTGGCGGCGCAGGTGGTCGAGATTGGGGTTGTCGGGGAGCGTCTTCACGGAGAACACCTCGCTCTTCACCCGGACTCGCACGGGCTGGACAGAGCTGTGGCATCCGTCGCTCAACCGAACAGAACGGGGTGGCTTCAAGCCTTCCGGCGAGTCTCGGCGCGATCCCCTGCGCGCTCCGCTCGACAATAACCGCAGCAAGACCGCACGTGTCAAGACCTCGGCCATTCCAGACGAGGACATGGATCGGCCATGCGAGGTGGTCCTACTTGAGAGGTGCATCCCGGCTGAGGTGCTCAGTCGAGCCATCGAAGAAGTTGCCGCCCTCGCCGGACACGCGGGAGCGAGCTTTCGACCCGACCGTCAGCGAAACGACTTTTACGTGGGCGGAGGGTGCCCCCACGAGAGGATGATGTACGGAGATCACGAGAGAAGGGCAGGCGCCGATGAATTCTGCCCCCCAACCCGAGGCTCTGGACGCTATGCCCGACGTGCCGACCTCGCTGTTGCGACTGGCGGAGACGCTGGTGATGCTGGCCGCCTCCGCCGACGAACAGGTCGCGTGGGCTGCCCGGCACCAGTGGCACGCGGACGAATTGGCGCTCGACTTCGACTGGGCGCACGGGTGGGTGCCATGGAGTGTCGACGCACGATCACCGGCACTTTTGCCCCCGGTGCTTCACGACCTGTTGCAGCGCATCGACGACTGCTTGGCGGAGATGAGTGGTGAGGACAACGCCGACAAGTGGACCCCCGAAGGGCTCGCCACCGATCCCGGATGGGCCGCGGTCCGGCATCTCTCCTGCCAGGCACTCACCGAGATCGCCACGCTGGGTCTGATCGCCATCCCCTCGCCGGCGGATCTGTAGAAACAACCAAGGTCTACCGGGAACTCACGTGGACGTATGCGAGGTGGTCGCCGAGGCGGGCGACGGATCCCAGGCCGATACGCCCTCCAGGGAGCGGCCGACCTCGGCTACTACGGTGTCGTCAGGATGCTCGACGCGACCGCGGAACCGGCTCGGCAGTGACCGCGTTGGGCAGGAACAGCGCCCCGAGCGCCAGCCCGATCAGCCCGGCGATGACCGGCGCGCCGGTCCACAGCTCGGGCACGGCAGGAAGGCCGCCGCCTGTGGACGAGGCGACTCCGATGTACAGCGACCAGGTGGCGAAGGCCGACAGCCCGGCGAAGGCCCAGTAGGCGGCGCGCCGCTCACCCGACGGTCGCAGCCAGCGGATCAGCAGGTCGCTCACGAACCCGGCGGCCACGAACGACAACAGGATCGGCAGGTTGCGGAACGCCGCCTGGGCACCCGGCATGAGCACCATGATCGTGTACACGACGGTCACCGAGCCGAACGGCAACAGCCAGCGGCGCACCAGGAACAGCACAGGGCTGAGCATGATGACGTTGGTGATGACCATCGCGACGGCTACCTGCGCGGCGCCCGGGCCCACCGCCACAGGGCCGCCGCCCCGCGGGCCGCCGCCGCCCGCGTTCTGCAGCATGGACAACGCCCGGACGATGCCCTCGGGGCGGTACTGCATGGCGTCGCCGTACGACAGGAACAGCGACACCAGCGTGGTGGCGAACGCTAGTCCGAGCAGCGCAGGCAGCAGGCGGCCGAGCGAGGGCCGGGTGCCGACGTCGGGGGCGTTCCACGCCGAGCGCAGCGGTGTCGTGATGATGAGCATCATCGTCACGACGAGGCCGAGGTGTGACGGGCTGAAAAAGATGTCAATGGTCGTCTCGATGCCGAGGATGGTGTGCCACATCATGTCGGCGAACCCGAAGGCGGCGAACGCGGGAATCGCTACCAGCCCGGCGAGATAACCGGTGGGGACGGCCGCCAGCCCCTGCCGGCCGGCGCGCACGTTGCGCCACACCTGCCAGATGATCCAGCCGGAGACCACAGCGAAGCCGGAATAGAACACCGCGTGCCATGGAGTGAAGAACGTCTCCAGCTCCGCCCCGTTGCTGTGCGCCCAGGCGTCGATCATCAGTCCGACCCCGAACCAGATTCCGAGCAGCGCCGTCACGAAGTCTGTCCTGGGGGACACCCATCCGCGGGGCTCCCTCGTGTCCGCCATGAATCGCCGAGCGCCGGCGGCGTCAGATGCCACTTCGTGATTCCTTTCCGTCGATCAAATCGATTCATTCAGACGCCGGTGGCCGAGCGCCCGTCGGCAAACGCTGGTGGGGCGGATGAGGTCTCTACGGGGTTGGGCGGGCCTCGGTCCGCTGAGCGCCGCTGCCGTCGGCGCCTGCTGAGCGGGGCCGGTCAGGCTGTTTCGGCGCTGAGGGCCTGCGCCACGGGCCGGCGGGCCGCCAGGCGTGCGGGCAGGGCGGTGAGTGCCGCCGTCGCCAGGAGGGTCGCGAGTGCGGCGCCGAGCAGCCAGGAGGAGGGGGGTTCCACTGCATTCCTGGCGGCGAAGAGCGAGAGCAGGCCGACGCCCAGAGGGACGCCGATGACGGCACCGGGCAGGCTGGGCAGGAGCTGGGTGATGGAAAGCCCCGCGGAGATCTGCCCTGGGGTGGCGCCGAGCGTACGTGCGATGGCCATGTTCGCGCGGGCCTCTATGGCAGTGGTCCAGGTGAACGTGATGGTGTTCACGACGGCGAGTGCGATCAGCAGGATGGTGACGGCGAGCATCAGCTGGCGGTCGTGCTCGCCCCGCAGGTTGGGCAGGGCGGAGGAGCCATCCAGGCCGTAGCCCCTCTCCGGCTGGGCGTAGAGGGTCAGCAGGGCGACGATCGCGATCATTGTGGTGGCGGTGGAGCACGCCTGCAGCACGGCGCGGCCCGGCCTGCGGGCGGTCAGCCGCAGCCCGAGCAGCAGCGGCGTGGGCAGCAGCGCGGACAGCGCGGTGAGCCAGGGTCGGTGACGGGGCTGGTGCGCGGTCGCGGACAGCGCCGTGACGGTTGCCGTACGCATGGCCCGCAGCGTGGGACGCAGCGTGGACAGCACCGCCACCGCCACGGCGAGTACGGTCGCCGCGACCACGGTGGCGCCGGTCGGCCCGGCGGCGTCGCCGATCCGGCTGGCGGTGGGGCTGGCGATGGCGGGCACGGTCAGGCGGGCGATCACCAGCCCCAGCGCGTCGCCGACCAGCGCCAGCGACAGGTACTCGGTGAGCAGGACAGTGGCGATCAGACCCGGGGTCGCGCCGACGGCCTTGAGCAGCCCGGCCCGGCGTGTCTGCTCGGCGGCGCGTCCCGCGGCCAGCGCCGCCACTCCGGTGATGGCCAGGAAGCTGAGCAGCCAGCTACCGACGACCAGGATCGGTTGACTGTTTCTGAGGATGACCATGTCCTGTTTGGCGGTGAACTGCCAGGAGTGGACATTGATCCTGATGGTGGAGCCGCGGTGGGCGTCGCGGAAGGCCTCGGTCGCGGCGGGGTCGCGCAGCTTGAGGTCCAGGGCCAAGGTCACCGGGAGATCTTGGGACGACGCCAGGGCCCGGGCATCTGATCGGGTCATCCAGGCCAGGCCGCTGTAGTCGCTGGGGCCGCCGCCCGGCCCGATCTGCGCCGCCCAGGGGTAGATGGAGGTGGCCGCGGTCACGGCGATCCCGACGACGGGGTACGACCGGCCGGCGATGGTGACGCGGTCGCCGACGCCGACGCCCAGCGCGGTGGCGAAGCCGCGTTCGAGGACCGCGCCGCCGGAGCGTACCCAACGACCCGAGATCACCAGCGGCCGGTTGACCGCGCCGGACGTCTCGGCGAAGCCCTGCACCACCACTGGGGACGACGTGGAATCGCGCGTGGTGAGGTCGGCGTAGACGATGCGATAGGGGCCATGGTGGGCGACTACTTCGGGAGCGTCTGCCAGCGCGGCCAGGGCCGAGGTCACGGCGGGGCCCGTGTCGCCGGAGAGTGCCACCACATCCGGCCCGGCGGTGGCCGCGCGGGTCTGCTCGTACAGCGCGTCGCTCACGCCGCGCAGGGACAGGCCCAGAGCCAGCGTGGCGGTGGCCACGGTCACCGCGAGCAGGAGCATCGCGGCCTGGGCCTTGTGCCGCCGCACGTCGGCCAGCACCAGACGCACGACGAGCACGATGGAGCCCATGACGTTCAGCCCTCCAGCCCGATCAGCCCGCCGAGCCCGCGCGTGTGGGAGCCGGCCAGCCGGGTGTCGTCGACGAACATCCCGTCGCGCATGGAGACCAGCCGATCCGCCGTGGCCGCCACCCGCTCGTCATGCGTGACGATCACGAAGGTCTGCCCCACGGAACGCAGTTCCTCGAAGATCCTCAGCACATCGAGGGTCGCCGCGGTGTCGAGGTTGCCGGTCGGCTCGTCGGCCAGGACGACCAGCGGGTCGTTGACCAGCGCGCGAGCGATGGCGACCCGCTGACGCTGCCCACCGGACAGTTGCGACGGCAGATGCCGGCCACGGTCGGCGAGCCCGACCCGTTCCAGCAGCAGGCTCGCGCGCCGCCTGGCCTGGCGGCGCGAGCGCCCGGCCAGCAGCGCGGGCAGCTCCACGTTCTCGGCCGCCGACAACTCCTCCACCAGATGGAAAGCCTGGAAGATGAACCCCACCGACCGGCGCCGCAGCCGCGCCAAGGCCCGCTCGCTCAAGGTGTCGATGCGCCGCCCGGCCACCCACACCTCCCCACCGGTGGGCCGCTCCAGGCCACCCAGCAGGTGCAGCAGAGTGGATTTCCCGCAGCCGCTGGGCCCCATCACCGCCAGCGTCTGTCCCTGAGGCACCTCCAGGTCGACCTCGTCCACCGCGCGGACCCGGCTCTGCCCCTGACCATGCGTCTTCACCAGGCCGCAGGCCCGGACCGCGGCACTTGACACGTTCATCCACCCTCAACTTCGTCATCGACCTTGGACCAGGCCCGCTCACAGGCATCCAGCCAGCGCAGGTCCGCCTGCAACCGCAGCACGACCCCTTCCAGCAGCAAGCCGGCGCTCGATCCCGCCGGCTCGGCCAAAGCCGCGTGCTGCGCCTCACGCAAGCGGCGCAGCAACTCACGGCGCTGCGCCGCCACCAGCTCCACCGGGTCGGCCAGCCGGGCCGCGGCGGCAGCGGCGAGCTTGAGATGAAACTCCGCCAGGTCCGGTTTCGGCCAGCCCACCTCGGCCAGCCAGGCGGCCACCCGTTGCTGCCCGGCCGGCGTCAGCGCATAGACCTTGCGCTCCGGCCGCTCGGGCAGGCCGTCCGCCCGCTCACAGACAAGGAGCCCCGCTTTTTCCAGCCGGGCCAATGTCACATAGATCTGGCCGGGGTTCATCGACTCGCCCAGCGGGCCAAGACTCCGCCGCAGCCGAGCGCGCAAGTCGTACCCGTGCGACGGTTCTTTGGCGAGCATCGCCAGCACTGCGTCTTGCACTCCGCCCCCTAACGGTTAGCCAATAGATAGCGGTTAGCTGCAAAAGGTGTCAACTGCTGTACGCCTGGACATGCCGGCCCCTGGCTTGGATCCGTCCACATGGCGGACGAGGGCGAGGTCGGCCCTCTGTCCGAGCTGCGGGGCAGAGACGGCGCGCGTTTGTCATAGGAACACCGCTTGAATGTCTGGCTCTGATGAGTCTCCATGAGCTGCCACGGCGGGCCCGGGGTGGACCTAGCATGACCTTCCTTAGTAAGGCTTCTCTTTCCGACAGCCAGGAGAGATCGCATGCTCGGTCGTTCCGTGTCCAGCCTGGTGGGCGCACTCGTGCTCACCACCACCACTGCCACAGCCACCGCCTCGGCTGCTGTGCCCGCGCCCCAGCCGACCAAAGGCCCGTTACCTGGTGTAACGGAACGGAAGGGAAACGACCAGGTCGGAAAGGGTCAGGCCGCGGTCGTCGCCGACCTGAACGGCCGCCCTGTCCAGTTCACGTCCTATAGCACCGTCAACTTCCAAACTCGGGGTAACCCGTTCGTGCTGTGGGCGTGGCAGCCGGACCGGCGGCGGTTCATCAAGACCGACTACGGGGAGGTCGCGGTCTCCCCCGACGGACGCTGGACGGTCGCGCATCTGGAGTCGCCAAGAGAGCCGGGCAAGGACCGCCTGCGGATCCTCGACCGAACCACCGGCAAGAGCCGGGACGTCGCGATCCAGCTCACCGAGTACACCCCTGCCGACACCGAGAACGGCGGCATCCAGTATCCCCAGATGCGCTGGCCCCGGTGGTCGCCGGACGGCCGGAAACTGCTGTTCACTGTCAGCTTGGCCCGCCAGGGCGACCGCTCGGCAGGAGTCCTGATCCTCGATCTGCCTGACTTCACGCCCCGCTTCATCAAGATCCACAAGGCGCTGGTCACTGTCGGCGGTTTCGAATGGAACCACGACGGCACCCGCTTCCTGGTCAGGCACGGCAGGCTCGGCGGCACGACCGTCCGCCTGTACGACCTCCAGGGCAAGGCCGCCAGGGAATATCAGGTGCGAGGCAGGCCGGGCGGTGACGGGCGCGGGGTCTTCTCTCCCTCCGGCAAGCGGTTCGTCACCGCCTGCCTGCCGCTGGAGAAGGCCGCCTGTGTGTGGGACGCGGTGACCGGCAAGGCCGTGACGAGGCTTCCCATCGTCGCGGGCGCACGGCCCACCACCCTCGGCTGGTACGACGAGAAGCACCTGCTCATCTCCACCGCGGCCGGCATCGGGATCGTCGACCTGAAGGGCCGGGTTACCGAGACGCTGCTCAAGCTCGGCAAGAAGTCCGAGATCTACCCGCACTTCAGCGCTCTGAAATAAGGCCCTGACTCACTCTCGAATCTGATCTTGTTTTACAGCGCCCTCGACGGCGCAGGAGCGCCACCTGCTGCGACGACAGCCGGCGGGCTGGCCGACCACCCCCACGTGACGCTTCCCCCGTCACGCATGTCCATGAGGAAGCCCGCCGCCTGGTCGATCCGCTGGAGCGACCTTTCGCGTGGCGGTGAGGTACGTGACTGCAGCCGTAAAGGCGAGCAGTGCGGTCCAGTCGTTGAGGCGCAGACCGAGGATGTGGTGGGTGGGGTCGATGCGGAGCCACTCGATCCAGGCGCGACCGGCGGTGTAGGCGGCGGCGTAGAGCGCGAATGTCCGGCCACGGTCGAGCCGGAACCGCCGTTCGGCCCAGACGACGAACCCCGCCACGCCCAGGTTCCACAGCGACTCGTAGAGGAAAGCCGGATGGTAGGTGGCAGTGGATTCCATACCGGGTGGCCGATGGGCGGGGTCGATCTCCAGCGCCCAGGGCAGGGTTGTCGGCCTGCCGTACAGCTCCTGATTGAACCAGTTGCCCCAGCGGGCGATCGCCTGCCCGAGCGCGATCCCGGGCGCGACGGCGTCGGCGAAGTCGCGCAGCGCGATGCCTCGCCGGCGGCAGGCCAGCCACGCGCCCACCGCGCCGCCCGCGACGGCGCCCCAGATGCTGATCCCGCCCTCCCAGATCGCGAACGCGCGCAGCGGGTCGTCGCCGGGGCCGAAGTACTGCTGCCAGTCGGTGGCCACGTGGTAGAGCCGGGCACCGACCAGGCCGAACGGCACGGCCCAGGTGGCGATGTCCCCGACCGTGCCAGGCTCGCCGCCGCGAGCGACCCAGCGGCGCTGGGTCACCCAGATGCCGACGAGGACGGCGAGCAGCATCAGCAGGGCGTAGGCGCGGATCGGGAGCGGGCCGAGGTGCCAGACGGCTTGGGTCGGGCTGGGGATGGCGGTCACGCCGTCGAGTCTGGTTCCGGCACGGCGGCGCCCGCATCGAGCGGAATGCCGATTACGTGATCAGTCGACTGGTTGATGCCGAGCGGACGGGTGGTTGATTATCGTCGGCGGTGTGGAGTCCTGGGAGCGGTCGCGGCGCCGGTGGCAGCACGCCTTCTTCGCCTCATGGCTGGTGCTGACCTCGGCTGGACCCCTGACGGAGGCGGGGCAGGTACTCCCGGTGGTGCTGGTGGCCGGGCTGGCCGCTTGGTATGCGGTGTGGTTCGTGCTGCGCACGCCGCCTCCGGATGACGTGCCCGCGCCATACGTGCTCGGCGGTGGGTTGCTCTGGCTGGGGCTGTTCGCCATCGATTCCTCCTTCCTGGTGGTCGCGCTGAGCGTGCTCGTGCCGTACTGCATGGACGCCGTGCGGGTCGGGCTGGTCGCGGTGGTGTCGTGTGCCGGGGGCTGGCTGTGGCATCGTTTCCACGTGACCGGGTCGATCACCTGGGCCGAGATCGTCATCGCCCCGCTGATCGCGATCAGCGGGGCCACCGCGGTCGGGTACATCAGCTCGGTGTCCCGGCAGAGCGCCGAGCGCAAGCGGCTCCTCGACCGGCTGCAGGCCGCGCAGGAGGCGCGGGCGGCGGCCGAACGGCAGGCGGGCGTGGCGGCCGAACGGCAGCGGCTGGCCCGCGACATCCACGACAGCCTGACCCAGGGGTTCGCCAGCGTGGCGATGTTGCTGGAGGCGGCCCAGGCGACCCTGCCGGACAACAAGCACCTGACCCAGGCGCTGCAGGCGGCACGGGAGAACCTTGCGGAAAGCCGCCGGGTGGTGAGAGCGCTGCGACCCGGCGAGCTCGACGAGGGTGGCCTACCGGAGGCCCTGCAGCGGCTGTCCGGCCGGCTGTCGGATGAAACCGGTATCGACGCGCACACCGTGATCACCGGCAAGCTCCGGCCGCTCGAAGCCCAGGCCCAGGCAGAGCTGCTGCGCGTGGCGCAGGAGGCGGTCGCCAACGTTCGCCGCCATGCCCGCGCCGAGCAGGTCACGCTGACCCTGTCGTATATGGAGGACCTGGTCGTGCTCGATGTCCACGATGATGGCGACGGTTTCGATCCCAGGCGGGCCGCCTTCGGGCACGGCCTTTCGATCATGCAGGAGAGGATGGAGCAGCTCGGCGGCACGCTGCTCGTGGAAAGTGCCCCGGGTGCGGGCGCCACAGTGGTGGCCAGCCTCCCAGCGGTGGCTTTGAGCGGGGCATGATGACCGTCCGGGTCCTGATCGCCGACGACCACCCGGTGGTCCGCGACGGCATACGGGCGATGCTCGGCACCCAGGACGACCTGGAGGTGGTCGGCGAAGCGGTCTCCGGCGCAGATGCGGTGCGGCTGGCGCGCGACTTGCGGCCCGACGTCACCCTGATGGACCTGCAACTGCCCGAGATCGACGGCGCGACGGCGATCAGCCGGATCCGCGAACATGACCCAGGCGCCAAGGTGATCGTCCTGACCACTTACGACACCGATGGCGACATCTCACGCGCCATCGACGCGGGAGCCATCGGCTACATGCTCAAGGACGCCGGCCGTGAGCAGCTGTTCGACGCGATCCGGGCGGCGGCGCGAGGGGAGAGCGCCCTGTCGCCGGCGATCGCGACCCGAGTGTTGTCGTGGGCGCGTGCCGATGCTCCCGATGCCCTCAGCGGTCGGGAGGTCGAGGTCCTCGGCGCGGTTGCCCAGGGAATGAGTAACAAGGCCATCGCCGCCCACCTGTGCATCAGTGAGGCCACGGTCAAGACCCACCTGCTGCACATCTTCGCCAAGCTTGGCGTGGACGACCGCACCGCCGCAGTGACGGTCGCCGCTTCCCGCGGCATCATCCGGCTGGGCGGTTAGCGGCTTCAGCTGAGATCAGCGGTGAGCCGGCCGCGCAGCCGTACCGGATCGAGCTCGCGCGACTCACGCTGAGGCTTGGATCAGCGGCGAGTGGGTTCCGAACGAGGGCGACGGCCAGCACCCAGCAAGCGTCGACAGTGGCGAGGACCCGTTGGCCGCCGCCCTCGTCCTCAGGGGGCGATCAGAACCGGAGTCCCCAGCGGCAGTCCCGCCAGCACCTTGAGCGCGTGGGCAGGCACCCTGATGCAGCCGTGCGTGATCGCCTTGCCGAACACCTTGCGGTCCGGCCAGCCGTGGAAGGCGACTGTGCCGGGACCGCCGCCGAAGGTGTCGAGCGTCGGCGAGTGCGTGCCGAGGGGCAGGATCAGCGGGCTGTAGGTCTTCTTCTTCGGTGACATCAGGGCCAGCAGGAAGGTTCTGCCCACCGGGGTGGGGGTCTCCGTGCCGCCGATGGCCACTGTCCAGGTGCCGAGCTTCTTGTTCGCGTTCATCACGGTCAGTTGCCTGGTGCTCAGCTTGACAATGGCACGGTAGTGGCTGCGCGCTTTCTTCAGGCCCTTGGCCTTGATCCAGCCGGTCACGTGGTTGGGCTTGCTGGGCAGGAGCACGCGGTACCAGCCCTTGCGCGTCTCTACCACAGGGACCCAGGTCTGACTGCCGAGCTGCTTGGCCGGGAGGGTGGCCGCGGGCTTGCCGCCGGGCTGGGCGTAGACGGGCACCGTGCGTGCGGGATGGACCACGATGCCGCTCAGCTTGCCGTAGGTGTCGGTGTCCTGTGGGAGGCCGCTCAGTTCCGTGTACGTGGTGGCCTGGGGGAGTGCGGTCGCCGTGACCGAGGCGCTGGCGGCGAGGGTGGCGGGCGAGGCGGCGACGCTGGCGGGGGTCGAGGCGATGAGGCTGATGGTGGCGAGCGCGGTGCCGATGAGTCGGCGGGGGGCATCGAGCGGCACGTTCGGCTCCTGGGTTCTCTGACACTTACGACATGAACGTAACCTTCTGGCCCCGTTAGATAACGGTTTGGAACGTTTGAAGATCCTCGGCCATAGGTGTGACATTTTTACACAGATGAGCCCTTTGAGGCTCCAGCTCTCTCATACACCCAGAGGTGCGGTCGTGACACCCCCCAGACTCTCTTTAGTGCATCGCTGGATCACAGCGGCACTCCTGCTCGCAGTGGCAGCGTTCACGGTGCTCGCCAGCTCCAATACGGCCTCAGCTGGAGCGGTCCAAGGCAAGCCGCCCGGCGACAACGGCGACGTCAAGATCCACAAGTGGACGACGCCGGAGGACGACCAGCGCAACGAGCCGCGCGTGTGCGTGTTCTATCTGGTCGGGTTCAACTTCGACGCGGCCGAGCAGGTGAGCTGGAAGATCAAGTCCTGGCCGCCCACGGGTGACAGGACCACGGTCAAGAGCGGCACCCTCGTGCTCGACAAGGATGGGCATGGCCGTACCGTCGACATGACCCTGCCGAACGGGCACTACAAGCTGTTGTGGGACTTCGCGGGCAAGCATGGCGCGCCCAAGCACAAGGTGTTCTGGGTCAAGTGTGCGCCGACGCCGACGCCCACGCCGACGCCGACGCCGACGCCGACGCCGACGCCCACTCCGACGGTCACGCCGACGCCGACGGTCACGCCGACGCCGACGGTCACGCCGACGCCGACGGTCACGCCGACGCCGACGGTCACGCCGACGCCGACGGTCACGCCGACGCCGACGGTCACGCCGACGCCGACGGTCACGCCGACGCCGACGGTCACGCCGACGGTCACGCCGACGCCGACTTCCACACCCACTGCGACGCCCACTCCCACGCCGACGCCCACCTCGACGCCGAGCAACACGCCGACCCCCACCCACCCTGGTAAGGGTGATCACGGGACGGTGACCCACGACTGGATCGAGTGGGACGCGGACGTCACGCAGACACCGGACGAGCCCAAGCCCGCGCCCACCCCGACGCCGGTGAAGACTCACATCCCGGTCACTGGCTGACACACGAACCGAACGACTGAGGGCCCGGATCAACGCGATCCGGGCCCTCCGTCGTCTGCTCACCTCCAGAGGAGCATGCGCACCATTTCGCGATCTTTGTCGGTGCGGAGCACCAACGAGATTTGGCCCCACCATCGTGACTTGGAACTCCTATAGCGACGGCGAGCCGCCACTCAGTTGATCATCTAGCTGGCTGGAACTGATAGCTAACTTTTCGCTTGTCGCACCTCTGGCGAGCCACAAGGTAGTGATGCGTTGCGCCGCCTGGCCGCCTTCCCATGACCCCACCTTCGCGTCGCCGTCGATGGGCGCGGACCTGGACGATGAGGGAAACTCCGGCGCGGCGTCGAACCAATGGTCGTGTAGTGGCATCCAACAAGATCGCAGCATCAGAAGGGACTCATGTGATCATCCGGTTGAGCGGCACCTTCCGGGCAGGCAACCATGGCACCTCAATGGGCCTTTCACTAGGCGACCGGGGCTGCGCATGACGCAGGGTGCCCTCGCAGCCGTGAGCGTTTCCCAGGCATGGTGATCCGCAAACGCTCCCCACGCTCCACGCAGCGAATCGACGTGACCTGCCTTCCCGAAGACGTCGTGGCGCTCATCGACGCCCTCGAGCCTGGTGAGGACCTGGTCCTCACGCGTGACGGCGCGTCGATCGCGACGATCTCCAGCACCATTGACCTGGTCCAAGGCGCCATCGTCGATCGCGACGCGCCAGATGAGGCCAACGATCAAGCACCGATCGACTACGAGAGCGTGACAGTCGTGGCCACCGCGATGGAGCTGTCGACCGCGGCTCGGGTTGCGCTGTCCACCCAGCTCGGGGCGGACTACGTAGTGCTCGATATGCATGCAGCTCCCGCGACAACCGACGTGCTGCTGGTGCCTCCAGGCAGCCCGCAGTTGATCGCAGCGCTCCGATCGATGTTCCCGAAAGCTCGCATCATCGTCACCGAAATCGAGGACCACGAACTCGGAGTTCAGTACCACGGCCCAGTCCGACGACTACTTGACGCCGGTGCTGATGCGTACCTACCTCCGGCGACCCTCCCACTCCTGGCCAGGCAGCTCGACTACACACTGAATCAAGGGCGCGAGATCGCTGGCGGGGCCGCGACACCACTGCAGATCGCACCGACCGTGGAGCCGGCAGATCCAGACGACGAATGACCCCGCGCCTCTTCGCCGGGCCGCTCCGCGCAGCCGGGCCGCCGCTGGCCGCTGATCCGCCGCCACCGCCGCACCGGCGAGATGGCCTTCTTCCGCTGCTACGCACCCCGCCCGGTGCCGCTGCCGGTCTTGGTCAAGGTGGCCGGCACGCGCTGGCGCATTGAGGAGTCGTTTCAGACCGGCAAGGGCCTGACCGGCCTGGATGAGCATCAGGTCCGCACTTGGACCTCCAGGTCTCGGTGGACCACTCCGGTCATGATCGCCCATGCCTTCGTCTTGCATTGGTCCCGCTGGCGGCGCCGCCATCAGGCACGCGCCCGAACCAGCCATTACAAACGACAACCGCTTCTGAGCTATGAAGATCAGGATCTGCGGTTGATACTAGGAGATCTCTTTGAGAAGCTCGGCGAGGATATCCTGCGCCTTGGCATGGCCGGCTTCAGCCGCGCGGCGCATGTATGGGATGGCCTTCAATACCGCGTCGCGTTCGTAGTCTCGTTCGTAGAGTCGATCGCTCAACTCGACCATCGCATCGACGTTGCCCGCCTCGATCGCTTGGAGGTAGACCTCGTCGATTTCCTCCGCATCGGCCACCTCGGCCAGCACATCGATGTAGTTGCTGAACGAAATCGTGTCGCTGCGGTCGACGTCGAACGCGCGTTGCAGCAGGTTTATCCCTTCACCATGTGGCACTTGCAGGTCATAGAGTTCGAGGGCAGCCAGTTGGCTCAGTAGTCCGACATCATCGGGGGTGTCCTGGAGCTCCTTGCGGCAGCGCTCCTTGAGCTTCTCGATGTCGGCTTCGTCCATGTCCTCCAGCCTCACGGCCCCTCCAGAATCGTCGGGTGATCACGACACCCTAAGACGCCAGGGCGGGGTGCAGCCACCGATCAACGGCAAACGGGACAAAGGCTGAGTGACGGCCCCCGGGGTGCCTCAGTCGTGCAGGCAGATACACGGCTTGGCACGTGATCAAGCGGCTGACCTCTTCCTTATCAGCTCGACCACCCTGCCCGTGGCGGACCTTCCGGCAGGCTTGGAGACGAGATCAGAGTGAGAGATCATCAGGTGTTGTGCCGTCAACGTTGCCGTCAGTCCGATGCGCGGAGCCGTCGCCTGGTTCTCCCCCGTCCTCCTCGTAGCTGCCGATCCCGGGGCGAGGTCGTCGTGTCAAGAGGCGGGCGTCAGCACACCTTGAAGATGCTCTTCCAACCGACGACCGTCTTCTGCTGCGCGTTGCCCTTGGTGGGCAGCGTGAAGTGCACCGGCCCTCTGGCGTTGATCTGGTTGTGCATTCGGCCGGCCTGGCCGGAGCCGTACCACTTGTACGACCCGCGGTAGCGGAGGTTGGTCGTGCCGCACGTGCTGATGACCTGTGTCCGGCCGGTGAAGCCCGGCCCTTCGTAGGCCACGTACATCGAGCCGGGGGCCGCGGACATCGAGGCGTTGGCGGCACCGCCCATGATGGTGACCAGGGCGGCGGAGATGGCGGAGACGAGGGCGATTCTCTTGATGCTCTTCACGGCGATCCTCCGGATGCGTCTCAACTAATTACCAAAAGTATTCTTTATGTCACTTTGAGTAGAGAAGTCCCGGGACGCTTACCAATCGCGCGGGCACAGAGCCCGAACGCCGCAGCCGTAGATGCTCGGTAGCAGACGACGAGCTTGGGCTCGCCGCAGGAGCGGGCAAGGGACCGTCCCTTTCGTAGGTTTTCCTAACGAGAGGAACATATGGACCAACACTTAATCGTCGCTTGCGCCCCAGTTACACCACACGTGACAACTGGGTGTAAAGCCACCGTGCGGGGCACTCGGCGACAACGGCGGTGATCACCCGGTGGGCTGGGGCTGAGGAACGAAGTCCCGGCCGGTCGATCGCCCCCAACCCCGTGTGATGGCCGGCCACAGCCTGGCGATCGCCGTGCTGCATATGTGCGGCGGCGGCGCGGAGGGGAGGAGCGATCTTGCTCGATCTGCGGAGACGCAGCTCATGGCGCACATCATCGATCTCGATCCAAGCGTGGCCGAAACCGCGTCTCTCCCGTGTGGATATGCCGCCCGCAGCGCCTCGAAAGAGATCCGTGGGTGCTTGAGGAGTGGCGCTACGAAGAGGACGAGTAGGTCCTGACCTGCGCGTCCAGCGACACCTCGCCCGGCCTGCTCGCTTTCCCCGGGTCGATGGCCGGCGGGCGAGCAGGTCCTTACCTCAGCCGCTTACGGACCTCAGCGGTTTCGTGATGGTGCGCCACGCGTGGAAGACCTGCCCGGGACAGCCCTTCAGGACCCCATCTGGGAACGCTCCGGCCACACCGTCCGAGGCCGCGACGGCTGCCGCGTCCGGATGGCCACGCCTGAGTGAACATCCGCCTTCACGAAGTTGATTCACTGGGTCGTGGGAGGAGGACGGGGCCAAACCCCCTTAGTGTGACAACTTCCGCGATAAAAATGATATCTAACCCGCCATGGAAGCGCTGAGCGCGGGGGATCCCCAGCGCATCGGGAATTACTGGCTCGCCGGACGGCTCGGTGCGGGCGGGCAGGGAGTCGTGTACGACGCCTACGACGCGGACGGGAACCGGGTCGCGGTCAAGGTGCTGCACGCGGCCGGCGATCCTGCGGTCCGCGACAGGTTCGCGAAGGAGACGACGGCCACGCGGCGGGTGTCGTCGTTCTGCACGGCGCGCGTGCTGGCCGCCGACCTGGACGGGCGCAGGCCGTATTTGGTCTCCGAGTACGTGCCGGGGCCGAGCCTGGGTGCGGCCGTGCGGGGCGGACGTCGGTTCACCGGTGACGACCTGTACCGGCTGGCCACGGCGGTGGCCACCGCGCTGACGGCGATCCACGACGCGGGAGTCGTGCACCGTGACCTCAAACCGGACAATGTGCTGCTCGGTCCCGACGGCCCACGGGTGATCGACTTCGGCATAGCTCGCACGCTCGACATGTCGCTCACCAGGACCGGCGAGGTGTCGGGCACGCCGGCGTACATGGCGCCCGAGGTGTTCATCGGGGAGCGGGCGGGCGCGCCGGCCGACGTGTTCGCGTGGGGCGCGATCATGGTGTTCGCCGCCACGGGGCACGAGCCGTTCGCCGCCGACAACCTGGGCGCCGTCATGCACCGGGTGCTGTCGCACCGACCCGACCTGAGCGCCTTGCCGTCACGCCTGGCCCCCCTGGTCGAGGCGGCCATGGCCAAGGACCCGGCGGCCCGTCCCACGGCCCGCGACCTGCTGCTGGCGCTGGTCAGCGGGAACGGCGCCGACACCAAGGGGCTGCTGGCGGCGGGCAGCAGTACCGCACGGGGCGTGCACGGGTCGGCGCCGCAGGGCGATCCCGCTCTGGGGACGATCGCCGAGGACGCCTACGAGTCGCTGAACCCCGAGGAGCGGGAGGTGGTGGCCGAGGTGTTCCTGCGGCTGGTGGCCGTCGGGGAGGACGGGCACGAGACCGGACGGTCGGCCGGGTATGACGAGCTGTTCGAGGGGCGCCCTGAGCAGGAGTCGGCGGCAATCAAGCGGGTGCTGGACGCGTTCTCGTACGTGATCGTCAGCGGCGACGGCACGGTGTCCCTGTCGCGCCCCGGCCTGCTGCGTGCCTGGCCGAGGCTGCGCATGTGGGTGGACGCCGACCGCGACGGGCTGGCCATGCTGAACAGCGTCAACGCCGCCGCCCGCCACTGGGCCGAGAACGGCAGGCGCGACGCCGACGTGCTCCAGGGCAGCCGCCTGGAGCAGGCGCTGAGCTGGGCCGCGACCGGTCGCCGGAACGTCACGTTGACCCCGTTCGAACGAGAGTTCCTGCGCGCCGGCACCGACCTCACCAGACGGCGGGTCAGGCGCAGGACGCTGACCACGGTCGCGCTGGCCGGGCTGCTGGTGGTGTCGCTCGTGGCCGGCGGGCTGGCTGTCTGGCAGCGCCAGGAGACGGCACGGCAACGCGACATCCTGGCCGCCAAGCAGGCGGCCGCCGAGGCGGACCGGCAGCGGACCATCGACCCGTCCCTGGCGATGCTGCTGAGTGTGGCGGCCTGGCGGATCTCACCGGCGCAGCCGGAGGCCCGCTCCAGCCTGACGGCCTCACTCCAGCAGCATGAGACGGCCGTCTTCCACGACCAGCCGGTCAAGGGCGTGGCACGGCGGGTGCTCAGCCGTGACGGCCGCACGCTGGTCAGCGCCAGCGAAGGCGGGGTCAACGTGTACGACGTGCGCACCGGCAGGCCAACGGCGAGCTGGCCCCAGATGACTCTGAGCGGGACCATCGCCTATCCACCAGCGCTGAGCCGCAGCGGGCGGCTGCTGGCCGAGACCACTACCGAGAGGCTCGGTGTCTGGGACCTGAAGACCGGCAGGAAGCTGCTCGAACGGCCGCTTCCCACATCGACCGAGTTCGGCTACAGCGCCGTGTTCGGCGAGCACGAGACCACGCTCACGGTGCTGTACAGCATGCATGACATCCACTACCTGCTCGACGTCTCGACCGGCAAGCGGTTCGGCAAGGCCGTCTTCGAACTCCGCGGGGAGAAGGCGGTGAGCCATCCGCTCGTGGATCCCACGGGCAGGCGCCTGTTGCTGCCGGGAGACCGCCTCGACCAGATCGCGCTGCCCGGGTGGCGGATGGAGCGGCCGTTCTCCACCTGTGCGGCTCGCCCCAAGGAGGTGGCGTTCAGCCAGGACGGCAAGACGCTCGCCTGCAGCAACGGGACAGACATCGCCCTCGTCGACGCCGCCTCGGGCCGCGCCCTCGGCGACACGATGCTCTGCCGCGCCTGCGGGTCCGACGGCCACTTGCGTTTCAGCCCGGACGGC
The DNA here is from genome assembly GCF_052068215.1 of Nonomuraea sp. H19. Classification (NCBI taxonomy): domain Bacteria; kingdom Bacillati; phylum Actinomycetota; class Actinomycetes; order Streptosporangiales; family Streptosporangiaceae; genus Nonomuraea; species Nonomuraea sp. H19. The sequence continues at coordinate 395,165 of NZ_JBQHCV010000002.1, forward strand.
CGGCACCTCGCCTCCTTCCTGGGAAGGGATGTGCAGGTCTGGGATCTGCACACCCGGAACATGGTGCTCGACTATCGCGCCGAGGGCGATCTGACCGACGTCGCGTTCGACCCCGACGGCAGCACGCTGCGGTACGTCGTGGACGACGCCGTCGTCAGCCTGGACCTGCGGCCGCGCACCCACGCGACGGCCGTGCCGGGATTGACCTACCTCAGTGGCGACGGCAAGTGGGCCGCGATCATAGCCGACAAGCAGCTTCGGATCTGGGACATGGGCGCGGGCAAGGAGACCGGCCGCCTCTCCGTCGATACCGAGAACGAGGAGCCCGCCGACTTCTTCGGAACGAAACTGGCCGTCAAGGACGTCAACGGCAAGGTCACGCTCTGGGACCTGCGTACCCTGGCGAAGCTCTGGTCGGTACGGGTACCCGGGAAGAACGGCATCCCCAGCGACGTGCACTTCACTCCAGACGGGCGGCGGCTCGCGATGACCGTCGTGCACGGGCGGAGCCCGGTGTTCAAGGAAGTGGTGCTCGACGCCGCCGACGGGCACGTGCTGAGCTCGTTCGACACGAAATTCCGAGGCGGGCCTTTCCTGCCGGGCGGCACAGCGTACGTGTCGCCGGATAGCGGCAGGTTCATCGACGTCGGCACCGGCAAGCCGGTAGGCGCCGGGTTCGGGCCCCCGGACGCGCTCGCGATCAGCAGGAGAGGGCTCCTCGCCGCGTACGAGAGCACTACCGGGCGAGTGGAGCTGTGGAATGTCGACGGGCCGGAGGCACTGCGCCCCGCCCTGCCGCGGGCCGCCGACGAAGTCGATTTTCTGGCCTTCTCACCCGACGGCAAGACGCTCGCCACCGCCTCGACGCACGGCCTGCTCCAGCTCTGGGACGTCGAGGCCAGGCGACGGCTCGGCGGGTCCTACCTGCTGCAGGAGGGCCAGCCGTGGTCGCTCGCGTTCAGCGCCGACGGGGCGGCCGTGTACGTCGGGATGGAGAGGGCCGTCCGCGGGGTTCCCGTTGGCGGAGAACGGGTCGCGCAGGAGGTGTGCGCGCGGGTCGGGCGCTCGCTGTCGCCCGCCGAGTGGGAGCGGTACCTGGGCGGAGCGCCGTACCAGAACGTCTGCCCTTAACGGAAGGGGGCGGGCACGGGATGCTCGCCTCAAGCCCTCCGCATGTGAACTGTTCAGCCCTGGCAGTTCTCCCACTTCCTGCGGCCGCCCCAGGCCTCAACGCGGCCGCTCGGGTCGCGGGTCCATCCGGCGTACCGCACGCACTTCCAGGCACCGTCGATGTGCCCGGTCTCGGCGTAGTACTTGTACTTCCCGTCGCCTCTGCCCTCTGGTCTGCTTGGACTTGTCCTGGGCGAGTCAGTGACACTGCGGCGTGCCAGGCTGGATAAGGCGAGCATGCTGAGCGACCTATCACCAAGTGTGGTGGCCGCCCTGCGATCGAGTCCGCTTCGAGGATGATCACTTGCCCGTCTGGCAAGACGGCGTCGGTTACCTCGATCCGATCATGGGTGAAGTCCTGCCGGCGTGGGACCAAGCTTTCGACGAGCTGGACCAGGACGACGCGGCCGAGCCGCTGCATGTGGTCCGCTTCGGAGATCAGGTGGACGTGAAGGGCGTGCTCGCGGGCACTCCGGACGCGGATCAGTGCATCCGCTACCTGTCGAAGTACCTGACCAAGAACCTCGGTGACGCCCTCGACGGGCTTGATCTTCGCCGGACCGGACAACGGGGCGCTGCGCAACACCAACTTCAACCGCCGTGTCTGGGCCAAGGCGCTCCAGCCCCGTTGCTGTACTTCTTTGCTGTACAGCAACCTCTGCGTCGGCCCGGGTAGCGATCTCGCGCCCATCCGGTCGCTCCCCACTCGCTACTGCCCCTTCGGGCTCGATGAGTGTCCAGGCGTGGCACTTGGTAGCACGGCATGGCACAACGCAGTAGACTTCAGATGTGAGCACTCCTGGTCCTGACCGCTCCCATGAGATATCTCAACGCGACCTGCGTAACCGGTCGGCGGAGATCATGGATGGCCTGGAACGTGGGGAGCGATACGCCGTTACCCGCAATGGCCATCACATCGGTGATCTGGTCCCTCTCCGCCGCCGGCGCCGGGCCGTTTCCCGCGCTGAGTTCGCCGCCGTGTCGCGTGGCATGCCCCGACTGGACGACCGTAAATATCGCGAGGACATGGAGCGCCACGTCAACGACGATCTCTACGATCCTTACGATCGCGCATACGGCCGACGCGAATTCACTGAGGACGAGGGATGACCCACGCCCTAGGGCTCCTCGACACCAACATCCTCATCCTGCGCGCCGGCATCGATCCCGACGAGCTCCCCGATGAGATGCTGATCAGCGCCATCACCACAGCGGAGCTCTCGGTCGGCGTCTTGATAGCGACAGGACCGCAGGAACTCGCCCAGCGAATGAAGATCCTGCAGACCGCCGAAGCCGAATTCGACCCGCTTCCCTTCGACGACACTGCTGCCCGCGAGTACGGCCAGTTGTGGACGGCCGTCATCGCCTCAGGGCGCAAACCACGCCCCCGCACCGCAGATCTGATGATTGCCTGTGTGGCAATCGCGAACCGGCTCCCTCTGTACACCTGCAATCCCAAGGATTTCAAAGGTCTGGACCATCTGATTACGGTAGTTCCGGTCACTCGCCCCCAGTGAATGACACAGAGGTGCCTTGTGGCAGCTGTACAAGATCAAAAGGCCGCTTCCCGATCATGGGTAGTGGCCTTTGACCTGCGGTGGAGCCTAGGAGATTCGAACTCCTGACTTCCTGCTTGCAAAACGGTCTGATCTTCAAGCGCAACGGCCTTGACCTGCGCTGAGGACTGTCCGCGAGTGACCGTGGTTGACCGCTGCTGACCGCCCTTAATGGCACGACGATCACGCCCGCCCACCTGCTCACCTCGGCGCGACGCGCACTTCGCCGGCCTGGTCCTCCCGTCCGTCGTCCACCGGCCCGCTCAGCTTGTCCCGGGTACAGGCAGGGCGATGTTCGTCCTTCACAGTCCGGCCTCGTGGTGGACGTGTCTCTCGCCCTGCGGCTAGTGTGCGCTCGTGCCACTGACTGATTCCGAGATCGCCGCCCAGCTCGCGCCCGCTGGGCTGCTCTTCATCCGGCGAGTGGAAGGAGAGGTCCGGCAACCTCAATTGCCAGCGGGACGTTACCCCTCAAGCGCTCGACCCGAGGATGGCCGATTCGACTCTCGGCCGGACGAGATTCCCGATGTCGACGACCTGGACATGCCTGTCAAGGTCAACGCGAGTTGGTTCCGGATGGCGTCGGAGTTCGGCCTCTTCAACGAAGAGCGCGAATTTCTGCTGCTAGTCAACTACGCAGACGAAGAGGACGAGTGGGAGGACCACTACGGATGGGTCCAGGTGCGTCTTCTTGACGAATGGGACCTTGCTGCAAGCGGGGTGGAGCAACTGCGCAGCTGGATCGCCGGGACGTTCACACCTCGTTTCGTTCCGGAGTTCCGCATGGTGTCCCTTGACGGCCAGACGATCATCGAGACCACTGTGTGGGGAAAAGGCACCGTCAGCACCATCGCCATCCGGCCCTCTGCTACCGCTTCTGCCAGCGGTACTGAGGAGACTGCTCGAGGTTAGGCGCAAGATCTTGGTGGCTACTCGGTTGGCCGCCATCCGAACTGCCTACGGCTTTACAGCGCGTGACCGTTCCTGCGCTTACACGGCTTCTGACCTGCGGCGTTTGTATGTCACAGCGCTTGCGCCGCCGTGATCATTACACGCATATTGCACGGCGCCACGCGCACGTCCTGCGGGTTGCACTACCTCATCGAGGGCTGACACTCGAACTGCGTCATAGACAATCGAACCCTCATTCTGTCGGTGCACTGGCTTATGGTGTGCTGCCTGACGGTATCCGTAATGATCGGAGACGAAGACGTGGGCCTGACGACGCCCCCGGCGCCGTTCGACGTGGCGAAGCTCTTTCCCGAACTGGCCGGCCAGAGCAAGATCGCTGTCCGGCTACACCCGCGTCCCGGAGCGCCTTCGCCTACTGATAGTTCCATGGGCGGCCCGCTGCTCTGGCCCATCGGCGACCCTTGGCCGTTCTGCACGTCTCCTGACCACGAAGGCTTCACAGGAGCACAGCCGATCGCGATGGTGCCGATCCTCCAACTCCACGCCCGGGACGTACCCGAGCTGCCGTTCCCGCCGGACACGGACGTCTGCCAGATACTGTGGTGTCCCTTCGTGCACGAGTCCGACTTTCGGCCGGTGGTACGCGTGCTCTGGCGGAAGGCGAGCCTCGTCGCAGAGCCCCTCACCGAGGTTCCGAAGCCCGTGGCCAGCGAGGAAGGACTTCTCCCCCAGCCGTGCGTGCTCTCACCCGAGCGGGTCAAGGAGTATCCGGCCTGGGAGAAGTCGGCAGAGCTGGCCGAGAAAATCAAGGAATGGGAATCGTCGCTGGACGATGCGGAAGATTGGAGTTACTACTACCATCTGTCGGCTGCTCCGGGCACAAAGGTCGGCGGATGGATTGACTGGATCCAATCCCCCGAGACCGTCACATGCGGCCAGGGCCATGAGATGGTGCATCTGCTGACGATCGCCAGTTGGGAGCACGATCCCGGATCCGCGACGAGGTGGGTACCGCTTGAGGAGCGGCACCTCCTCAGCTCAGACTTCGACCCAGAGCAGATGGGTCCCTCCGGACTCATGATCGGCGATGCCGGCGCAGCTTATCTCCTCGTCTGTATGGAGTGCCCTGATCGACCCATCGGCAGCGTCGCCCAGTGGTCGTGAAGTTGCCTGATGGAGTCTCTGACGGTGAAGCGGCAGGCAATCGAATGCCGCGCTACCAGCTTGGAAACTGCATCGAGTACGGCCCGCTGGGGCGCTGGGCTGGGCAAGAAGCCGGTCCTGATAAACCGTGGTTGCCCCCTCGTCACCCCTCTTAATGGCCGCTAATAGCCCGACGATCAGCCCGCGAGCTGGTGTTTCTCGCGCGACGCGCGCATCAGGCCCCCTACCTCAGCCACTGATAGGTTCGCGATGACGAGCAGGCCCTCGGCGATCATCCCGGAGCCGGAAGAGCCCCAGCCGGGGGCAATCAGGGTCGTCACTTGCACGTTTCTTTCCAGAGTGGCCAGGATCGGTCTGTCTCACTCTCACAAGAAGGGATGCATCGTGCGCTTCGAGCTGTCGCCACCATTTGGCGCTGGTCCCGTCCGAATTGGGATGTCACATGCAGATGCACACGCTGCGTTGGAAGCACTTGGGACGCCGGAAGCTTATGGCTCCGGCTGGGTTGTTCACCGGTCCTCTTCTGGCGCCTCCGTGTTCGCATACTTCGACAAGCACCAGGTAGTAGAAGCCATTGAGATCTACACCCCAGTAGCCGGCGCGGATGAGTGGGACCGTGTTCTCTGGGCGGAGTTGGATGTTTTCGCCACACCCGCGGAAGAGTTGGTGACGCAGCTTCGGCAGCGTACAACGGTGATCGAGGAAGAGAACGGACACAGTTACACCTTGCCTGAGCTTCTCTTGGCCTTTTGGCGCTCTATTAAGCCTGAAGCAGAGGACGACCCCGAGGGGAGACAGTTCGAGTCCGTCCTAATAGCTCGGCCGGGTTACTACGATGGACCCGCGGCGATACCCGGGGATGCGTAGGAAGCGGCAACCTTCGGGCCCAACGTCGCAGCCCGAGCGGCGGGCGCCGTGGAACGCGAGGAGAACATGAGCCAGTATTTCCAGGTTGTCGATCAAGTCCTCTGGAACCCCTCAAACGGAGTCGCTGGCCTGTTCATGCGATCTGCTGAGGCTCTTGCCCCCGAGACGGGATTGCCGACGGGGCTCGGCCCTATGGTGAGCGACGAATGCGAGGTTGACCTGGCCGCCTTCGCGGCCTTCGTGAGTGCACTTATCGAGCGCTACGAGCGTTCGAACCATCCCATCCTGCACTCACTCATGGAGGGCTTCATAGCGACGGCCCTCGTTCTCGTCGAGCGCGGCGGAGCAGAACTGCCCGTGTCCAATGCAAACGATGGCGGCTGGAGGGATGTGCAGGTGAGCGAGCATTCCGCGTGGCCGCCAGGTGGCCAGGTACGTGATGTTGAGCGATGGGCGGCCCTTTCGGAGCAGCACGCTCGGGCAATGCCATACTGAGGCTCCTACGACACTCGACCACATGATCAATGGAAGAGCGACACAGGCGCGGAGTACGCCCGGGGCTCAGGTTCCCGGCTGGAGTTGGACAAGGATCATCCAGTTGTCCTCGTCCTTCGTGTAGGTGGCTCGAACCCTGTACTGGCCAGGCTCGAGATCAATAATGAGTCGGTCGTCAGGCTCCAGCTCAGCACCGGGAATGGCGGAGCCGAAGAGCACGACCGTCTGCCCTGTAGGTCGACGTTCAACTTCACGGCGGCCGAGATGGAAGTGCTGAACAGGCTCTCCGACTTCATGGCGGCCCAGGAATCTTCCATGGTGGCTGGTCTGAAGGTGGCCGGTGAGGAGGTGTCGTTCGCCAACCCGATATCACAATTCGGCACCCACGGCGTGTGTGACGACGACCCATGGATCATCCCGGTAAATTTCGAGGACACCGGTGGTGGCGACTTCGGCGATCTGTCCGACTGCCTAGTGAACGACAATGGCAGATGCGCGAGCCGCACGTCCATGCATCCGAACGCCAAGGGCCTGGCAGCCTACACCCAGGTTCTCCAGAACCACCTTGCCGACCCGGCAGTCAATTACACCGGCTGGTAGGCCGTAGGTGTAGAGAAGTTTCCAGCGTACCGCGCAGGCCGGGCCAGCGCGGTACGCTTACGACATGAAGGGCAAGAGGTGGCCCCGGTTATCCACTGTCACTCTGACGTTGTTGTTCGCCTTTGTCTTGGGCATTATCATCCTCCCCTATCTGTTGTACGGAGCGATCATCGAAACCGGCATCGAGACGCGTGCCGAGGAAGCGCTGAGAAGCTATATCCAACGACTCGACCGGCAACTCAAGAAAGATCCTTCGGGAGACTCCTGGCGGCAGACGCGAGGGCCCGGGGTGCTCAAGGCAAGTCGGCCCGACGAAGGTTCGCTGGTGATCTCGACGGCGGTTACCGTTGAGGCGGGGGGCATATTCTTCAACTCGGGATACGAAGTTCGATGTTATGACATCGTCTTCACTAACATTGGAGAAACCGAGCAGGAGCACGATTTGCGAAAAGTGCCGGGATGCCCCCAAGAACTGCGCGGGCCAGGCGTCCCACTTTGAGCCCGTGACGCTCTTCAAGGACAGCGTTCCTGCTCGCGGCGGGAACGTCCGTTGTCGTCTCATGAGCCGTACCCGTCCAGCCTCAGAACTCGCACCTGGAAGGCCCTTCTCCAGATGAGTCATCGCCTCACAAACGCGGCAAGGGCCTCAGCTAAGGGACCGCAGAGAATCAACACGCCGATTTGACCTTGGTGGCGGCCTTGGAGTCTTCGGCAAGAACGCGTGCGTACAGGACCGTAGCGCTACTGGCGGGGTGGGCGCGGGGGTGATGTAATGTTGCGCTGATCGAGCAGCTCGCCGATGTGGTGGGTGGTGCGGTGGACAGTGGTGCGGCTGGTGGCGAACAGTACCGCCAGGGGTTCGAGGGCCTTGGCTTTCTCCCGGTCTCAGCGACTGCCTGGCCAGAACTGCAGGAGAAAGACCTCGGCCTCGTAGTCTTCGCTCCCAACTCGAAGTACTCGACGTCCTCCGGCTCCAGCGCAATCTCACGAGCCGACAGCCTGACCTGCCAGCGCATGTCGCGCGCCCAGGTCAATCTCTAGCGGGCTCGCCACTTCGTCATCATCCTCGAGCGTGGAAGCCCTGCGCTGCCTGCGAATCGCCCGCCGTTCGGCCGTCGACCAGCGCCAGATGAAGGCCCTGATCGTCACCGCCCCCGACGGCCTGCGGGCGCAGCTGCGCGGCCTACCCGCCGGCAAGCTCGTCCACGAGCCCATGGCGGCAAGCACGAACCCGACCACCGACCCGACGGGAACCGTTATGAACTGGCCCATGCCCAGGGCCATGAGCACTGCGAACCGCGCGTGCTCGAAGCCGTCGCCACGTACATATGATCGTGGACTGGGTTAGTTGCTGTGCTACCTCGGCTGAGCGCGTAGCTGTACTTTGCAGCTGTACAAGATCGAAAAGGCCACTTCCTGATCTAGGGAAGTGGCCTTTGAGCTGCGGTGGAGCCTAGGAGATTCGAACTCCTGACTTCCTGCTTGCAAACGAAGTTCAACGCATATTGCATCTGGAGTTGGTCCTGCTCGGATGGGCCGGGGTGTCCAACGTCGTGCGGGAGTGTCTGCAACGGTGCCCAGGCGTTGTCACGCAGTTTGACACTCAACGCTCGCCACGGACCCGGGGCGGACTGGGGCCGGCTGAGTTGAGGAACGAATTTTGGCTCCACCTGACGAAGTCCGCTGGACCCACCGGGGTGAAGCGGATTCATGTCCGGTGAGAACTGGCCCCACCCCGGGGTGCCTGGTTTGAAGCATGAGTTTTGGTACCAACCTCAGCGCGGTCCGGTACCAGACCCGGAGCTCCAGTCGCCTTGATCACGAACGACGTTTGGTACCACCCTGTCGATGAGCTGGACTGCGTCAGCCTGCCAGTCGGGCGAGGGCCAGTGCGTGTGCGTGGTCGAGGGATTCCGCGGCAGCGCAAGGGACGTCCGGCTGCACACCGGTGCCCTCCCAGTTCGCGCCGGAGACGGGGTTGATGGCGCGGCCGGTGGGGACGGTGGCTTCCAGGTGGGGGTGCACGGTCCAGCCCTTGCACGGGTGTGCGCCGCCGCGGGTCTGCTCGCCGACGACAACAGCGCGGCCGAGCTGCTGCAGGTCGTAGGCCAGTTCCTCAGCGGCGGAGAAGGTGCTGTCACTGGACAACACGTACAACGGTTTGCTGCCGCCGAAACGCGCGCCGGGAACGTGCGGCAGACTCCAGGACTGCTCGCTGCGCTCGCCGCTGCGCCAGTACATGGTGTTGAGGTGGGTGCGCTCGTCCAGGAGGTAACTGCAGACGAAGGCGACGGTGTCCGGGTCGCCGCCCCGGTTGTTGCGAAGGTCCACGATCAGCGCCTGGGCGCGGGAGGCCAGGGTGAGCGCGGCGCTCAGCGGTTCGGCGGCCCACTCCAGCGGAAACAGCATCGGCGCCATCTCCACCACGGCGACCCCTCCGTCGAGCAACTCCACCCGGGGCGCACCGCCCAGCGAGGTGTCGAAGTCCCGGCGGATGGAGTCCAGGGTTGCCACGCCCTGCTTGGGGGACACCGGGTCGGCGTGGTGCTTCAGTCTCAGGTGTTTGTCGTCGTTGACGGACTGCAGGTCCGTGGTGACCAGACGGGCGAGTTCCTCGGCACCGTCGACGTCATAGGCGCCCTCGGCGAGGCGTCGTTGTAGCAGGTCGGCGAGCTTCTCGGCTATCTCGGGGAAAACATAGTGCTCGGTCAGCAGTCGGGCTGTCTCGTCGATGACAGGGGCGGGCTGAAGGTTCGTAAGAGTCGTCATGGCAGGGAGTAGAGCACTGCTCTTACGAAAACGTCAAAGACGTGTAGACACCTTCGGTATGCGTGATCAGCCTTCCCAGTTGCCACCTCCTGAGGATGTTCTGGAGATTGGCGCGCCTGAGCAGTTCGCGGCGCTCGCCCACCCGTTGCGTCAGCAGTTGCTCTTCACCCTGGGCCACCAGCGGCACAGCCCGACCACTCCGAAAGCCCGCCCCCCACCTCACCGGCCTTCGGGGCGACGGCCGCTGGGGTGGGGGGCCAAATCTCACTGGTGATCAAGCCATGATCGCCAGTGATGGGTGGAGCCAGAAACCGCCGGTAGGTGGGGCCAGGATTAGCTGGTGAAATCAGCCGGCGCTCTTCGTCCCGAACTCGTGGCGTTGAGGTTGAGTTTCGGCTTTTGTATGCGGATGACGCCATTAGGGCCAGGAACGAGAGTTCCTCGCGCCACGGCACGCTCTATTGCCTGTGAGACGCGCTCTTTCGTGGGCTCTACTGTAGCCATCCGCATACTTCTCACCAGCGTGCTCCGAGTTGGTGGAAGGTCGTGTTGGTCTGGCCGGCGTTACGGAGGATGTAATTGCCTGCCGGCAGGTTGCTACAAGTCCAAGACTGGGCCGGATCCTGCAAGTTGTAGTACAGGTTACAGTCCGTCCACCGCCCATGGTGCTGCAGGTTCCAATGACCTGTACCGGTTCCGTCGGCGTCGACATCGATGCTGATCGTTCCACCGGGGAAGTTGTAGAAGTAGAGGTTACAGATTGGAAATATTTCACCAGGCTCAGCCTGGCAACGCTTCGTGGGATTTGCCGTCGCGGCTGCCGCAGGAGCGGTTGTCACTGCAAGCATACCTAGAACAACGGCAGCGGATGAGAGTACTGATGCGATGGTCTTTCGCATGAAACTCCTATTGATCAGGATTGCTAGTCAGTGTCTTCGGACCTGCTCTTGACGATAAACGAGTCTGCCGTCGCATTACCATTAACCTTACTGCCAAATAGCGCCTGATTCCTGCCACTCCTATTGCTGTGGTGTGGTTTGCAGATGAACTGCGACCTTGCCTGATAACCGGTCCTCGCAGGCGTCAGCTACCTGCAGAGTGGAAGCGGTCGTGAGGGCATCTCCTCGTCGGGCAGGCGTAGCCATACCGGGCCGGACGCGCCAGGGCAAGCCGCCGTTCGCGTGTACATGTGTCCCGGTGAGCTTCCTCGCGCGCTGGTTGTCCTGCTCGCAGGCGGCGGCTTGCCCTGGTGCGGCTGGTCTGGTGTCCCTTGTGGTGCCCGGCGAGGAGATGCCCACAGGGAACCTCCGCCCGACCTGCACATTCGTGTGATCTTGGTCATCTCCGAGGAGGGCCGGGGTTTGGGGCGGAGCCCCATTCCTTCTTTTCATCTTCCCCACGGTCGCGCATTCGCCGCTTCACCTTTGATCGGTGCCTACGAGTGTGAGGGCTTTCGCCATCTTCGTCGTGGGCGTGTTGAGCCGTGCGGGTGGCGTGCCGTGGCCTTCACTGTGGGCGCTGGGTTGGTGAAAGACCTGGGAGGAGAGCGATGCGCTCAAGCCGTACCTGGGCCATCACTACTTGGGTGGTGCCGCTTGCGGCACGCGCGCCGCCGCGGCGGGACCGGCCGGAACGAGCCGAGCCCGCCGCGAGCGAGCGCGCAGGGGCCGGGCTGCCTGATCGACTGTCCTTCGCGGCGGGGTGCGTGTCTGCAAGGCGGGTCCGGTGGTGATGGGCTGGGGAGGCTGACGCTTGGTCCTCCTGGTAGTCATCATCCCGAGCTGGTGGAGGTTAGGTGAGTCTCCGTGCTGCAACACCGTCCCAGCTCCGATGATCCTCCCCCGGACTTCGGTGGAAGCCCTGCGTCTGCATGCTGGCCATTTCTCGATCTTCATCGTTGCGGGGAACGTCCAGCACACGCCTCCCGTCCGTGATCACGGTGTGCCCGCCGCTGCGCGGCGGGCTTGAAGACGTGAGGAAACTTGTAACAGGCTGACCTGGGGCATCAGACCTAGACAGACCTCAGCCATCTCTGTCCTGTCTCGGGACATGCTTGACAGGGGAGTCCTAAGACATGCTAGACACCGGTGCCGTGTTCCAGCGTCTCGTGAGGCGGTGTTCTGCACGTGGCGCGTTTCGGGGGCGGGGAATGACGCTGGTCGATAACGCGACGAGCGTCCGCAGTACTGAGGTCGGCGCGTTAGAACCGGAACCGCACGATGCGGGTGGACCGTCTCATGCCCGGCAGCAGGTTCATGAGGCGGTACATGCGGCGTATGTTCGCGGGTGCCTTGGCCATCAGCACCGGTGAGTCGTACATCGGCGCCTCGTCGACGTATTCGAGCCGCGGGTGCCAATCGGCCAGCGCGGCCGGGTCGTTGAAGCCGCAGTGGAACTGGGCGTCGTATTTGCGCAGCGAAGGGTCCCATTTCGAGGTTCGCCACGCCCAGACCGGTACCGTGTCGAACTGTATTTGGCCGGTGGGGAAGGCGTCGACGACGCCGGTCAGCAGCCGCTGGACGTCGGTCTCGGTCAGGTAGGGCACCAGTCCCTCGGCGATCATCAACACCGGTCGGCCGCGGGGGATGCGTTCCAGCCAGGTCAGGTCGGTAACGCTGGAGTCGATCAGGGTGTAGTGCTCGCGGGGCGGCAGGAATTGTTGCCGCAGTTCGATGACGGACGGGTAGTCCAGGTCGTACCAGTCGACGGTGGCGGGCGGATCGATCCGGTACACCCGGGCGTCGAGGCCGCAGCCCAGGTGCAGCACCACCGCGTCGGGGTGGTCGGCGAGGAAGCTTCGGGCCCAGTCGTCGTGGGCCTTGGCGCGCACCACGGCGGCGAGGCCCATCTGGCTTGTGCCGAATCTGCGGTTGTCGTATTCGGGGTCGAGGCGGCGCATTGCCTGCTCAGCGTATTCGTCGCCGAGGATCGGATCCGGCAGTCGGTTGTCCAGTGCTTTGGCCCTGAGGACGGGGCTGAGGGTCTTCTGCACTCCGACGAGTTCAGTGTCCTTCACGACAGCGACGTTACTCGGCGATACCGCCCTGGCCATCCGACTGCCCGACGACGTCCGCATCGTCCGGCGCACCACGACTCAGGCCGTCCGCAACATCAAAGCCGCGGCCTAACCCAGGGAAGGTGACCTATGTTTTCGAGGGCACCCGTCAAGCATGTCCTGGGACAGAACTGTCAATCATCTCGTGGGACTAGACAGACATCGGGCACCTCTGGCACCTGGGTTATATGAGGCTGACTCCGTCGTGGTGCCGGATGGCGGGTGTTCCCTCGTGGAGGGCGTCAAGGATGCGGACGGCGAAAGCTTCGCTCACCATGTCGCGGATCTCGTCCTCGGATGCCCAATGGAAGTCTGTGACTTCGTCGTTGATCACGAGGTTGCCACCAGCTGCTCTGCAGCGGAAAACGAGGGCAACGACACCACGGATCATGTTCTTGTAGACACCGGCGAGAGCCAAGGGCTCGTCGCTCGCAAGTAGAAAAGCTCAAGGCGGCTACGCGTGAGCTGGACAAAGCTCTGAGGACGGGCACTCGGAAAGAACAAGCACGATGTCACGCAGTGCTTGCCGCGGCCTACCGGAATTCGACGCACGACGAGATCAGCGCCGCCATCCGCGCGTCTTAGCGGCGGACATGTAACGACTCGATTGTAAAAGGGGTGCGCGCCCGCGGAACGGCTCAGCTTGGCCGCTCATACCCGTCCCGCAGGGCGCGCTTCCTTCACCTGCCATCAAGCAAAGGAGATTCCAGTATGAAGCACGAACCCACGATGCGCTGTGTCCGCTGCGGCGGCAAGCGCACGCTGCGTGGCCACATAGACGTTTTCCCCTGCCCGCGCTGCAAGGGCACCGGCCGCCTGTCACTGGAGGACCTCCGTCCCGGGGAGGTGGCGGGGCTATGAGGACGCCGGCGCTGCCGCGGACCACGCCGGACACCTGGCGGTGCGGTCACTGCAAGACGGTCAACTACACCACCGCCATCTTCTGCCGGAGGTGTGGCCAATGAGCACCAAGACAGCGGTCCGCTGCTCCTCCTGCCGCGGCGTCGGCTGGGTGGTGTGCTCGGTCTTTGACCGCAGAAGTGTCCGGGGTTGGCGGCGGTGCGATGAGTGCGACGCAACCGGCTGTGCCCGGTGCAAGAGTTCGGGCGAGGTGGAGGCGGAGCGGTGAGCCGCTACCGGGTCGCGGTGACCGAAACCTACGCCGACGACGTCACGGACAACCCGTGGAGCGTGGATCGGCGCGTCACGACTGCTGAGGGCGCCTCCTGTCAGCGTCCCGTCGAGGTCAAGGCCAACGGTCAGCGTCGGCTCATCGCTTGCGGTTGTCGTCTTCCCGCTGATCGGCAGTGCGATGCCTGCCGTGTCCGCGTCCAGGTTGTCGAGCTAAGGAGGGTTCGAGGGTGAGCACGCCTGCGTTGCTCGCTGAGTGCGTCGGGCCGGTCGTGCGTGACCTGGCCCGGCGCTCTGGCAAGGACCTGTCACGCTGGGTCGAACAGGTCCACCGTCTGGGCGGCTGCACCGAACCGGTCCGTTTGGTGGGCGAGACGATGACGCTCGATGCCGTCTCGGGCGAGATCGTCTGCAGCTACAGCACTGCGGGGGAGCCTCACGGGCAGCTTCTGGTGCGCTGCGGCAACCGGCGCGCCTCCCGTTGCCCCTCCTGCGCCGAGCTGTACCGGCGCGACACCTTCCACCTGATCCGGGCCGGGCTGCTCGGCGGCGCCAAAGGCGTGCCGGCCAGCGTCCGCAGCCATCCGCGGGTGTTCACCACGCTGACCGCGCCTTCGTTCGGGCCGGTGCATCGCGGCCCCGACAAGAACGGCGTCCGGAGGGTGTGCCATCCCCGCCGCAACGGGCTCGCCTGCTTCGAGCGGCACAAGGCCGACGACGACAGGATCGGCCAACCGCTCGACCCCGACTCCTACGACTACGTCGGGCACGTGCTGTGGAACGCGCACGCAGGCGAACTGTGGCGCCGCTTCACCATCTACCTGCGCCGCCACCTGGCCGCCGCCGCAGGGCTGACCCAGACGGCGTTCAACAAGGCAGTGCGGGTCTCATTCGCCAAGGTCGCCGAATACCAAGCCCGCGGCGTGGTCCACTTCCATGCCGTCGTCCGCCTCGATGGCCGCACAAGCGACCCGGCGGATGTGGTTGAGCCGCCGTCGTGGGCCAGCCTGGAACTGCTCGATACCGCGATCGGCTCGGCTGTGGCCGCGGTGCGGCTGAAAGCGCCAGACCTCGGCCAGCCAGCCAAGGAACTGGTCTGGGGCCGCCAGGTCGACGTCAAGCCGATCGAAACCGGTGAGCTCGACGGCCACTTGTCAGAGCAGGCTGTGGCCGCCTACGTCGCCAAATACGCCACCAAAGCTGCCGAGACCTCCGGCACTGTGGATCGCCGTATCCACGCTCATGACCTGTCCCGGCTACACGAGCACGGCGCCAGCACGCACGCCGCGCGTCTGATTCGCACCGCGTGGCGACTGGGCAACCCGCAGGCGCACCCGGAACTGACCGGGCTGCGGCTGCGCAAGTGGGCTCACATGCTCGGCTTCCGCGGACACTTCTCCACCCGATCACGCGCCTACTCCACCACGCTCGGCGCGATCCGGGATGAACGCGCCACCTACCGGCAAACGCAAGACCTGCCTGGTCGTACTGAGATGCGCGAGGAATCCACGCTCGTGCTCGCGCACTGGAGCTTCGCCGGCCAGGGCTATACCGCAGGCGAGTCGCATCTTGCGGCTGTGCTTTCTACGACGGCGAAGGGGGGAAGCCCATGATTGACACGGCTGAGGACATCAGGCTGTATCGAGTCCGAGATGTTGTGAGGCTCCTTGGGCAGAGTCGTTCCTCGGTCTATGAGCTGATTCGCTCGGGTCGGTTGAAGTCGGTCAAGGAGGGGCGGACTCGTCTCGTTACTGCTGCTGCCATCGGCGAGTACATCGCACTGCTTGAGCGAGAGATGGAAGCAAGCTGATGGTCAAGAGGAGAAGTCGCGGAGACGGCGGACTGCATTGGGACGAAAGTAGGCGGCGGTGGATTGCCTCGCTGACGGTGGGTTACACGCCTGCGGGCAAGCGCATCGTCAAGAGGGGAAGTGGTAAGACCAAGACTGAGGCCAAGGACAAGCTCAAAGAGATCGTCAGGGATTACGAAGACGGCCTGGCGATTGCACCGTCCGATTACACCGTGGCTGATGCTGTCATCTACTGGCTGGAACACGGATTGAAGGGGCGAGACGCGAGAACCGTGCAGCTCTATGCCGGGTTTGTTCACCTTCACGTCATTCCGGCGCTTGGTGCGCGCAAGCTTCGAGATCTGTCGGTGGAGGACGTGGACACGTGGTTGGCGAGCAAGGCCACAGTCTTGAGCACACGGACCCTCAAGCTCATCTACTCCGTTCTGAATCGCGCCGTGAAGAACGCCATGAAGCGGGACAAGGTCAAACGAAACATCGTTGACCTATGCGATATCCCGGAAGGGCGGCCTGGTCGTCCATCATGCGCGCTCAGCTTCAAGCAAGCGGCGGCCGTGGTCGAGGCAGCAGAGCAGGCAGAGGTACGCATACGCGCCTACATTTTGCTGTCACTGCTCACCGGCGCGCACAGAGGAAGTACGCGCGCTGACCTGGCCGCATGTGGTGGCGTTCGACGAGAACAGGCGGGCCTGGCTGCCTGTGGGCGAGATCGGATGGGAACATCGTGAGTTCGCGATCTACGTCTGGCGATCAGTCCGCAAGAAGGGCGATACGAAGACCGTGAGGTCGCGTCGCACCCTGAAGATGCCGGCTCGCGTTGTTGAAGCTCTTCGCCTGCTCAGCGAGGCTCAGGACCGGGTACGACTCGCTGCGGGCGACTCGCGGACGGGTATGGGGCTGGTCTTCTGTACTAAGACCGGCACAGCGCTGAGCGCCACAAACGTACGGCGCGACTTCCGAAGGGTGCTGGACCGCGCCGGTCTGACCAGCGCTGAGTGGACGCCTCGCGAGCTAAGGCACAGCTTCGTGTCGCTTCTGTCGGATTCCGGGGTCCCGATTGAGGACATCTCACGACTGGTAGGCCATGCAAACACCGTAGTGACGGAGACGGTCTATCGCTTCCAGCTCCGGCCTGTCCTGCTGGAAGGGGCAGAGGTCATGGACAACATCTTCCCCGCGCGCGGGGACACATAGTCACTCAATTAGTCACGCACCCCCGCCTAGTGATCACTAGCGGGGGTGCGTTCTTACTGGTGGAGCCTAGGAGATTCGAACTCCTGACTTCCTGCTTGCAAAGCAGGCGCTCTGCCAACTGAGCTAAGGCCCCTTCGACGAAGATAGCTTACCGGGCGGAGGAAGCCACCTGCGTCGTTCCGAGGTCGTCGCTCAGCACCAAGCTTGGAACGTCGATGATCGAGTCCAAGATGTGCGTTGCGCCGCCCTTCAGTAGTCGCTCCCGGCTGTGGACGCCCGTCATCAGCCCGGCCACGATCGACGCGCCGGCTCGCTTGCCGCACAGCATGTCGTTTTCGGAGTCGCCGATGACCGCCACGTTCTTTACGTCCCCCACGCCCAGCCGTAGCACCGCGTGCAGGACCATGTCGGGCCAGGGGCGGCCGCGGCCGCCGGCGTCCTCCGGGGAGATGGCCAGGTCGATCTTGTCGTGCCAGCCGAGCACGCTCAGGATGCGGCTCAAGGTCCCGCGGCTGAAGCCGGTGATCAGAGCGAGCTTGATTCCGGTCCCACGGAGTTTGTCGAGAACCTCCGTGACTCCGGGCGTGGGTACGAGACCCGCCCGCTCCAGCGCACCCTCGTAGGAACGCTCGAACGTCAGGTTGGCCGCCTGCGCCTGGGCCTCGTTTCCGGGGAAGATCCCGCGGAAGACATCGATCTTGGGGCAGCCCCGGGACCGGTGCACGTGAACCATGGCACGCGCGTACGCTCCGGTCCCGGGCACTATGCCCTGGGTCGCGATCGCCTCGGCGAAGGCGCGCTCGACCATGACGATGTCACCGACCGTGGTGCCTGCGAGATCCAGGCACACCAGCTTGATGGGGACGATGTCACTCATCGCCTCGCCGGTCGGTTAGTTCTCGCTGCCGGTCGCCTCGGTCCAGAGATCGAGCTCTGCGCGGTCGGCCTGCACCTTACGCCAGATCAGCAACCCCCCAAGGGCGATCAGCGCCAGAACGAGCAGCTTCTTCACGGTGTGACCCCACTTCTTCGACGGCCTCACCTGCCGGGGTGAGACCCAACGGTTGACATGCAGCCTAGCAAGGGATGGCTGCGGTCCCTGTGTTGTGCACGGACCACATGCGTGGAATGTGCGAAGAACGAGTGTTGAGCCCCAGGTGAGGGCACCATACCCGTCCCAACTTTGACATCGACATCATCGATATCGATCTCTTTGACGGCGAGTCGCCGTAGCAGCCACTCGTCGTAGCAGCGACTCGCCGTAGCAACGGCTCATCGTCGCGGCGGTGACTCGGGCGACGTCTCGATCATGCCAAATATCCCGCCTCAACGCGCGGACGCGCCGGGTTCTGTCAATGCCCAGGGTGCAGGTAGAGGTTCCGGGCGGTCTCGGCGTGCCGTACCCACCCGGGGGTATGCGACTGTATAGCTCATGCACGGCTCCCATCTGCGGTTTCGCTGCTGCTCCCTGGTCGCGATGAGCCTGATCTCGGCATTTGGGATGTCTCTTACTGGTATCCGGGTAATGATGGCGGCTATGTCGGGCGCGCCTGGGCTCCTCGGCACACAGTTAGCCGTACGTGAAAAGGTTTTGTGAGCTGGATCACAGAAGCCGTACGAGATACCCTAGGGGGGTACGGTGTTACACTCGGACGAAGACGGGCACCCGCATCGGACGCGAAGACTTGCAAGGCTAAGGAGACCGCGATGAGCACCGCCGCCACCTACACCGTCAAGGGCATGACCTGCGGACACTGCGTGAGCTCGGTGAAGGAGGAGGTCGGCGAGGTCGCGGGGGTCACCTCCGTGGAGGTGGATCTGGCCGGCGGCCTGCTGACGGTCGGCAGCGACGAGCCGATCGACGAGGCGAAGATCGCTGCAGCGGTAGAAGAGGCCGGATACGAGCTGGCGGGTCGCTCATGAACGCGGCCGCCAAACTAGGCACCTACGTCCTGGGGCTGGCCGTCGTCTTCGGCGGCGCCCTGGGCGCGGGGCGCGTGGTCGGCCCGACGGCCGATCCGGCGCCGGCCGAGGACCACGCCGCGATGGCCCCCGCCGACAGCCAGACCGCCGGATCCGCCGACAGTCACGCCACCGCACCGGCCGGGGAGCCCACTGCTGGCGGGCACGGCGACGAGCACGCCACCACGCAGCCGGCGAAGACCGATACCCCTGGCGGGTTGCAGGTGTCGCAGGACGGCTACACGCTCAACACGATCACCCCGGTCGCGATCGGAGTGCCGATGGACTTCAAGTTCAGCATCATCGGCCCCAACGGCAGGCCGGTGACCGACTACCAGGTCGAGCACGACAAGAAAATGCACTTTATTGTCGCCTCCCGCGACCTGATGAGCTTCCAGCACGTACATCCAGATATGACCCCTGACGGCACCTGGTCGGTCAAGCTGACGCTTCCGAAGGCAGGCGCGTACCGCGCGTTCGCCGATTTCGTCCCCAAGGGCGGCGAGAAGCTCACGCTCGGCGCGGATCTGCAAGCCGCGGGCGACTACCGGCCCGAGCCGCTTCCGCACGTCAGCCGCACGGCGACCGTCGACGACTACACTGTGAACCTGGCCGGCGACCTGGTCCCCGGCCAGTCCAGCAAGCTCACCCTCACGGTCAGCAAGGGCGGCGTGCCGGTCAAGGACCTGCAGCCCTACCTCGGCGCGTACGGCCACCTGGTCGCCCTCCGCGCCGGCGACCTCGCCTACCTGCACGTCCATCCTGAGGACAGCAAGAAGGCAGGACCGGAGATCACGTTCTACGCCGAGGTGCCGAGCGGCGGCGACTACCGGTTGTTCCTGGACTTCCAGCACGAGGGCAAGGTCCGTACGGCCAGCTTCACCGCCGCGTCGCTGCTGTCCGACGGGCACGCCCCTTCGGCCACTCACGACCACAGCCACTGAACGCACGGGATGCGAAGAAAGGAGAGGTGATGTCTTCCCTCACTGAAGGCAGAGCTGTCGAACTCACGATCGGCGGCATGACCTGTGCGTCCTGCGCGAACCGGATCGAGCGCAAGCTGAACAAGCTCGAGGGCGTGACCGCGACGGTCAATTACGCGACGGAGAAGGCGAAGGTCACCTTTCCTGACGGGGTGGACCCGCAGCAGTTGGTCGCCGAGGTGGAGAAGGCGGGTTATACCGCCGCGTTGCCCGCCCCGCCGGCCGCTGAACCCGCTGAGTCGGAGGATGAGCTGCGGTCGTTGCGTCAGCGGCTGGTCACGGCGCTGGTGCTGAGTGTTCCGGTGATCGCGATGGCGATGATCCCGCCGTTGCAGTTCACCAATTGGCAGTGGCTGTCGCTGGTGCTGGCGGCGCCGGTGGTGGTGTACGCGGGCTGGCCGTTCCACAGGGCGGCCTGGACCAACGTGCGGCACGGCGCGGCGACGATGGACACGCTGATCTCGATGGGTACGCTCGCCGCGCTCGGCTGGTCGGTGTGGGCGCTGTTCTTCGGTACGGCGGGCATGCCGGGGATGACGCACCCGTTCGCGTTCACGATCACGCGCAGTGACGGCTCCGGCAACATCTACCTGGAGGCGGCGGCGGGGGTGACGGCGTTCATCCTGGCCGGCCGTTACTTCGAGTCGCGTTCCAAGCGCCGGGCGGGCGCGGCGTTGCGGGCTTTGATGGAGCTGGGTGCCAAGGATGTGGAGCTGGCCGACGGCCGGCGCGTCCCGGTCGAGCAGCTCGCCACGGGTGATCGGTTCATCGTGCGGCCGGGGGAGAAGATCGCCACCGACGGTGTGATCGTGGAGGGCAGCTCGGCGGTGGACGCCTCGATGCTGACCGGCGAGTCCGTGCCTGTGGAGGTCAAGCCTGGTGACGCGGTGACCGGGGCGACGGTGAACGCGGGCGGCCGCTTGATCGTCGAGGCCACCCGGGTCGGCGCGGACACCCAGCTCGCCCAGATGGCCAGGCTGGTGGAGGAGGCGCAGACCGGCAAGGCGCAGGTGCAGCGGCTGGCCGACCGGATCTCGGGGATTTTCGTGCCGATCGTGATCGCGCTGGCGGTCGGCACTCTGGGGTACTGGCTGGGCACCGGGGACGGCGCCGGGGCGGCGTTCACGGCGGCGGTGGCGGTGCTGATCATCGCCTGCCCGTGCGCGCTCGGGCTGGCCACGCCGACCGCGTTGCTGGTGGGCACCGGCCGTGGCGCCCAGCTGGGCATCTTGATCAAGGGGCCGGAGGTGCTGGAGTCCACCCGCCGGGTCGACACCGTGGTGCTGGACAAGACCGGCACGGTCACCGAGGGCAGGATGACGCTCGTCGCCGTCCACCTCGCCGAGGGACAGAGCCGCGAGGAGGTTCTCAGGCTGGCCGGCGCGCTGGAGCACGCTTCCGAGCATCCGATCGCCCGGGCCATCGCGCGGGCGGCACAATCGGAGGCCGCGGTGGATGCGGTCGTGGAGGATTTCGTCAACGTCGAGGGGCTCGGCGTGCAGGGCATCGTGGACGGTCACGCGGTGCTGGCCGGCCGTCCCCGGCTGCTGGAGGAGTGGTCGCAGCACTTGCCCGAAGAGCTGGAGCGCGAGCTGGCCGAGGAGCAGGCCAAGGGCCGCACCGCGGTGGCGGTCGGCTGGGACGGTCAGGCCCGCGCGGTGCTGGTGGTGGCCGATGTGGTCAAGGCGACCAGCAGGGAGGCCATCGAACAGCTCAGGGCGCTGGGGCTGACCCCGGTGCTGCTGACCGGCGACAACGAGGCGGTGGCCAAGACGGTCGCGGCCGAGGTGGGCATCGATGAGGTGATCGCCGAGGTGCTGCCCGCCGACAAGGTCGACGTCGTCAAGCGGCTCCAGGCCGAGGGCAAGGTGGTGGCCATGGTGGGCGACGGCGTCAACGACGCCGCCGCGCTGGCCCAGGCCGATCTGGGGCTGGCGATGGGCACCGGCACCGACGCCGCCATCGAGGCGAGCGACCTGACCTTGGTCCGCGGCGATCTGCGGGTGGCGGCCGACGCGCTACGGCTGTCGCGCCGCACGCTGTCGACCATCAAGGGCAACCTGTTCTGGGCCTTCGCCTACAACGTGGCCGCCCTGCCACTCGCGGCGCTGGGCCTGCTCAACCCGATGATCGCGGGCGCCGCGATGGCGTTCTCCAGCGTCTTCGTGGTCAGCAACAGCCTCCGGCTACGCCGCTTCAAGTGAGCCGACCCGCCCATCTGACGGCCGGTGCCATCGCGGCGCCGGCCGTCAGGAACACCACCCCCAGCAGCAGCCAGCCGACCGTCCCCCCACCGAGCACGAGCGCCGTGAGCGCGACCGGCCCCAGCATCCTGGCCACGGCCACGCCGGTGCCGAAGAACCCCTGATACTGGCCCTGCTTGTCCTCCGGGGCGAGCGCGAAGCTGATCTCCCAGGCCCCCGCGGCCAGCAGCATCTCGCCGGCGACCAGCAGCGCGGCCGCGACCAGCAGGAACGCCCACCCGTACGCGCTCAGCGCGAACACCGCACAGGCTCCCAGCATCACCAGCCCGGCACGCCGCACCGATGAGGACGCATCCCGCAGCCCCTTCACCCGCCTGGCCATCCGCACCTGGAAGACCAGCACGCTGCCCGTGTTGATCAGGAGCAGCACGGACACCACCCAGCCGGGCGCGGCCGTACGTTCGGCGATCCAGAGCGGCACGACCACGGTGAGCAGCGGCATGTAGAAGAGCATCACCGCGTTGATCAGCGTGACGGCCGCGTACGGCCGGTCCCTGAGCACCGCCATTCTGGGCCCGGAATCGGTGACCCGGACCGCGGCAACCGCAGGCAATCTGAGCAGCAGCGCCGCGGCCACGAGGAAGCTCAGCGCGTCGATCGCGAACAGCGTCAGATACGCCGAAGCCGTGTCGAGGTACAGCGCGAGCCCGCCCATGGCGGCGCCGACGGCCAGGCCGCCGTTCAGTGTGGCCTGGAGGAGCGCCCGCACCGTGGTCCGCTGCGCGGGCTCGACCAGCCCGGCGAGCAGCGCCTGCCGGGCCGCCGACAGGCCCGTCTGCGCGATGCCGTACAGGCAGGCGACCAGCACGAACGGCGCGAACGACCGGACGAACACGAACGAGGCCACCGCCGCCGCGGTCGCCAAGGCCAGCAGCACGGCGACGCCGCGCGGGCCGCGCCGGTCGGCCAGGTGGCCGAGCGGCACACCGGCCATCGAGCCGGCGGCCCAGCCCAGCGTGAGGCCGAGGCCGATCTCGGTGGCCGACAGGCCGACGATCCTGGAGAAGTAGAACGCGGAGGTGACGAGGTAGATCCCGTCGCCGACGGCGTTCGCGAACTGGGCCTGAGCCAGGATGCGGCGCGCGGCCACGACGTATGCGGTGGACCGCGGCCAGCGGTCCACCGCGGGTGGCGGCCGGAGTCGCACCTAGGACTCCGGCGTCATGCGGGTGGCGACGCCCATCCGGTTCCAGGCGTTGATGGTGGCCACGGCCACGACCAGCGCCGCCAGCTCCGGCTCCGTGAAGTGCGCGGCGGCCTGCTGCCACACCTCGTCCGTGATGTCGCCGGTGGAGAGCCGGGTGGCGGCCTCGGTGAAGCCGAGGGCGGCCCGCTCCTGTTCGGTGAAGAACGGCGCCTCCCGCCACACCGCGACCGCGTGCAGCCGGGCGTCGGTCTCGCCCGCCTGCTTGGCGTCCGAGCTGTGCATGTTCACGCAGTAGACGCAGCCGTTGATCTGGCTGGCGCGCAGGCGTACCAGCTCCAGGAGGGGCTGGGGAAGGGTGCTGGCGGCGACGAACCTGTCCAGCCCCGCCATGTGCTTGTACGCCTCGCCGGCGAGCGATCCGAGATCCATGCGTTCTGTCATGCGCTCATCTTGGGTCTCCATTTGTCCCGTTGTAAGCTCCAATTTTCGGCAAGTTGATTGGGCCAAGATGGACCTCCACATCAGCCTCGACGGCCGCGGTGACCTGGCCGCACAGGTCTACCGGCAGCTCCTCGACGCCATCCTCGACGGCAGGCTCAGATCGGGCGAGCGGCTGCCCCCGACCAGGGAGCTGGCCCGCAGGCTGGAGATCTCCAGGAACACGGTCGCGCTCGCCTACGACCGCCTCGTGGCCGACGGATTCCTGGTGGGGCGCGCCGGCGCGGGCACGTTCGTGTCGGCCGAGCCGGTACGGGGCCGTGCGGCCCCCAAGGGTGTGGTCCTGCCACGCGCGCTCTGGCGGGAGATCCGGCTCCCCGGCCCCACGCCGAACGCCCCATACGACTTCCGCGTCGGCGTGCCCGACCCCCATCTGTTTCCCATGGAGACGTGGCGCCGGCTGGTGGCCCGCGAGTTGCGGGTCGGCACGGCCGCTTACAGCGACCCTTCAGGACATGAGCTGCTTAGAGCGGCTATTTCCCGGCATATCGGCATCAGCCGCTCGGTCCACGCCGGCCCCGGCGACGTACTGATCACGAACGGCGCCCAGCAGGCGCTCGACCTCATCGGCCGCGTCCTGATCGAGCCGGGGGCCTGCGTGGCGGTCGAGGAGCCCGGCTACCCCCCGGCCCGCCTGCTGTTCCGCTCACTTGGCGCCCGCGTCGCAGGAGTCCCGGTCGACGCCGAGGGCATCGACGTCCAGGCCATCCCGAAAGCCGCCCGCATCGTGTACGTCACCCCGTCCCACCAGTTCCCTCTGGGGACGCCCATGTCGCTGGCCCGCCGCGCCGCCCTCCTGGCCTGGGCCGAGCGCCGCAAGGCGGTGGTGATCGAGGACGACTACGACAGCGAGTTCCGCTTCGGCGAGCGCCCGCTCGAACCCCTCCAGAGCCTCGACCGCGCAGGCCGGGTGATCTATGTCGGCTCGTTCTCCAAGACCCTGCTCCCCATGCTCCGGCTGGGCTTCCTCGTCGCCCCGGCCTCGCTGGCCCCGGCGCTGCGCGCCGCCAGGCAGCTGTCCGACTGGCACGGCGAGCTGCCCACGCAGGCGGCCCTGGCCCGGTTCATCGACGAAGGGCTCCTGGCCAGGCACATCAGGAAGGCGACCCGCGAGTACGCTGCCCGCCACGCCATGGTCGCCGAAGCCCTGGCCGCCGACGACCGCCTGCGCCCGGTCCCCTCCACGGCGGGTCTGCACCTGTGTGCCCGCCTCGCGCCCGGCGTGTCCGTACGTACCGCGCCCGGCCTGGCGCTGGAGCGGCTGGAGGCGTACTGCGGTGAGACCCCGGCCCAACCCGGCCTGGTCCTGGGCTATGGAGCGATCACGCGGCAGCAGATCCCCGGGGGCCTCGAACTGCTCAGCAGATCGCTAATGATGTCGGCGGCTCCAGAACCGCCGAGCTCGCTCCCCTGACATCTCCGGGTCGTCGGGCGGCGAGGGCTGCTGCACGATCACGACTGTGGTCCGCGCGTGCCGGGCGCAATACATGCTGGTGGACGGCAGGAAGATGCGGCTGAGCAGGCCGCGCCGTCCCCGTCCGAGCACCAGCAGGTCGCCCTCGCGGGCCAGGTCGACGAGGTGGTAGCCGGGATCGCCGACCCGGCCGACCACGGCCGTCGTGAGGTCGTCGGGCACTCCGCCCGCGACGTCGTCGAACACCCCCGCGACGACTTCGGCGCAACGGGCATCCTCGCCCTGCCTCAGTGCGGCCTGGACGGGTAGCGCCTCGGGGAAGGGATGGACGGGCGCGCGACTGACGTGCACGGCGACCAGGGCCATCCGGTGCAGCCTGGCCGCCCCGATGGCCCAGGCAAGCGCCCAGCGCGAGGCCGGGGACTCGTCCACCCCCACGATCAGCCTCGCACCGCCGGGCAGGTCCTGTTCCACGGTGCCTCCTGTAAGAAGTACGACAATAGTGCGCCTACCCACTGGTTACCGGGAGGTGGCACTTTGCGAACTCTGGAGTCTCCAACGGAATTCTGGAGTCGCCGACGAAGGCAGGCGTAGCATGCGGTGGTGGAACGAGGGTGGGTGCAACCCCGTCCCGCCCTCGACCGGCGGCTCGACGGGGCGCTGACGCACAGGCTCACCTCGCTCGTGGCGACGACGGGCTACGGGAAATCGATCGCGCTGGCCGGGTGGAGCCAGGCCGTGGGCGCGGTGCTGCACCGGCTCGGGCCCGCCGACCGCGACCTGCCCACGCTGGCCGGGGCGGTGGTCGCGGCGCTGTCTGAGGCGGTGCCCGGGCTGCCCGCCGACCTGGTCACGGCCGCGCAGGCGCCGCTCGGCCCCGACGCCGACGAACTGTCCAGAGCGGCGGCGCTGGCGGGCGCGCTGGCCGAGGCCCTGGCCCGGCGGCTGCGGCGGGCTCTCGCCGTGGTCTTCGACGGCGTCGAGGCGATCGCGGGCGCGCCGGGCTCCGTGCGCTACGTGGAGACGCTGGTCCGCGCCGCGCCCAGACATCTGCACGTGGTCACCGCGTCCCGGGCGCCGCTGCCGTTCCCGACCGCCCGGCTGCGTCAGGACCACGAGGTGCTCGACCTGGACGCGACCGATCTGGCGCTCACTCCGCAGGAGACCGCCGCCTGGGTCCGCGACCGGCTGGGCGAGGCCGGCGCCGTCGTCGCCGGCACGCTGCACGAGGCCTGCGGCGGCTGGCCGGCCGCGGTCCAGGCCGCGCTCGACGCGCTGACCCGCGAGGACCCCGCCACGTGGCCGAGCACCGCCGCGAGCCTGGCCGCCAACTCCGCCACGCTTGAACGCCTCACGCTCGACGCGTTCAAGGACCTGCCCGTGGCCATGCGCGAGCTGCTGCGAGCCGCCACCGTACTGCCCGTGCTGACCGGCGATCTGGCCGTGGTCCTCGGCGCGCCGCCCGACACGCTGGACTCGCTGACCAGCCGCGGCCTGTTCCTCGAAACCGTGCAGGACGGCCACCGGCTGACCCAGACCAGCGCGCACGTCCTGGCCAGGCACGCCCCGCTCGACCGGCACGAGGCCCACGACGTCGCCGCGGTCGCCGCCCGCTGGTACGTCGAGCACGACCAGCCCGAGCTGGCCCTGCGCGCCGCCGTCGCGACCGTGCACCCCGGCCTCGCGGCCTCCCTCCTCGACTCGTACGGCCTGCGCCTGGCCGAACGCGCGGACGTGGTCGCCGCTCTCGACCTGTTACCCGAGGCGGCCAGGCGATCTCCCGCGATGCTCAAGCTGGCCGGCATCGCCGAACAGAACCGCGGCCACTGGAACCGCGCCCGCGACCTGCTCGCCCACGCCGCCGCAGGCCCCGCGTTCGACGCGTTCGTGGCCCGGCGGCTGGGCTTCATCGATCACCTGCGCGGCGATTACGACGCGGCGATGGCCATGTATCTAAGGGGCCACGAGTACGGCTTCCCGCCCGCCGACGCCGCCATGTGCGCCGCCTCCGCCGCCTCCGTGCTCTGGCTGAAGGGCGACCGCGCAGGCTGCGCCGAGCTGGCCGACAAGGCCCTGGACCAGGCCGGCAGCCTGGGCGACGCGGGCGCACTCGCGATGGCGAACACCGTGCTGGCCATGCTCGCCGCCCTCGACGGCGACCGCCGCGCCAACGACGCCCACTACCTGCGGGCTCTGGAGTACGCCGAGCGCGCCGGCGACGTCGTCCAGCTCATCCGCATCCACGCCAACCGGGCCTCCCGCTACCTGGACGAGGGCGCCTACGCCGAGGCCCTGGCCGAAACGGATTTCGCGGGCAGGCTGTCGGACCTGGTGTCGTTCGCCCCCTTCGCCGCGCTCAACGCCGCCAACCGGGCCAAGGCGCTGATCGGGCTCGGCCGCCTGGAGGAGGCCGCCACCGAGGCCGCCGCCGCGGTGGCGGGGTGGGAGGCGATGGGCTCCAAGCTTGTCGGCTACGGCCTGGACCGGCTGGCGGAGGTCCACGCGCTGCGCGGCGACCGCGCTGCGGCGATCGCGATCTACCGGCGGGTCGTCGCCGAGACGCCGGCCGGCGACGTGCAGAAGCTGTCCAACGGGCTCAACTCGCTGGCCGGGCTGCTCGCCGACGAGGACCCCGAGGAGGCCGTCCGGGTCGCCGAGCAGGCGCTGGAGCACGCCGACGGCATCGCCGGCGTGAGCGCGCGGGTCGTGAGCGCCCGCGTGGCGCTCGCCGCCGGGCGGCTCGACCGGGCCAGGGCGATGCTGGACGAGACCGAGCCCGTCGCGGTGCGGCGCAGGGACCACGCCGCGCAGGCCGCCATCACCGAGCTGCGCGCCCAGCTCGACGGCGACCCCAAGCTCGCCGACGAGGCCGTGCGCAAGTGGGCGATGCTCGGCGATCCGATCGGGCAGGCCAGGGCCGAGCTGGTCAGAGCCGCCCTGGCCGATCCCGCGACCGGCCGGGCCGCCGCCGGGGAAATACGCGAGCGCATGCACGCGATCGGCTGCCGGGCGCTCGACGACCGGATCGACGCGTTGATCGCCCGCGCCGCGCCGGAGCCGGGGGCGCGGGTGGTCGTCGAGACCATGGGAACGTTCCGCGTCCTGCTGGGCGGCGTGCCCGTCGCACGTACCGCCTGGCAGTCGCGCAAGGCCCGCGACCTGCTGAAGATCCTGATCAGCCGCAGAGGGAGCGGCATCAGCAGGGAGCGCCTGGTCGAGATCCTTTGGCCGGAGCAGGAGGGCGACGCGGTCGGGCTGCGGCGGCTGAACGTCATGGTGTCCACGCTGCGCGCGGTGCTCGACCCCGGCAGGGAGCGGCCCCCCGACGACGTCGTGGTCTCGGACGAGGGCGCGCTGCGGCTGGATCTGTCCAACGTCGACGTCGATGTCGAGAGATTTCTGGATCTGGTGGCCGATGCCGTACGGCTCGACCAGGCCGGTCGTACGGCCGAGGCGCTGGAGCGGTGGGCGGCGGCCGAGAGCGCGTACGGCGGGGAGTTCTGCGAGGAGGACCCCTACGCCGACTGGGCCGTGGGCCTGCGCGAGCAGGCCAGGCTGGCGTACGTGCAGGCGGCGGCCAGGCTCGCCACGGCACGCGCGGGCGAGCGGCGCTACGACGAGGCGGCGCGCTACTGGCTGCGGCTGCTGGAGCGGGACCGCTACGACGAGCGCGCGCACCTGGGCCTGGTGCGGGTGCTGGATCTGGCGGGCCGCCGCGGCGACGCCCGCCGGCGCTACCAGCTCTACGCCGAACACATGCGGGAGCTGGAGGTCGAGCCCGCCCCCTACCCTCACCTGAACCAGACCTGAACCGTCCGGAGAGATGGTGGCCGGGTGAGAACGGTCATCGTACGGCTGGTCGAGCCCGAACAATCCGGCGGCCAGCTCCGCGGGCTGCTCGAAGAGGTCGGCGGCGAGCCGGTGCCGTTCAGCGGGACCGAGGCGGTGATCGACCTGTTGCTCACCGCAGCCGGGCTGAAGCGCGAAACGTCCTGAACCTCCCGCGAACCTCCTCTTATCACCATGGCAGGTGAGAGGAGGCACGATGAGCGAGCAGCTGGGGAGCGGATGGCCGTTCGTCGGGCGAGGGGGGCCGCTCACGACCGTACGGGAGGCACTGCGGTCGGGAGCAGGCGTGATGATCGCCGGTGACGCAGGGGTGGGCAAGAGCAGGCTGGCGGGGCAGGCGCTGGCCGGGCTGAAGGGGTACGCGGTCGTGCGCGCGCTGGGCACCGAGACCGCGTCGATGATCCCGTTCGGCGCGTTCGCGCACGTGCTGACGGGGCCGCCGCAGGGCGGCGAGAACCTGCTGCGCTGGGCCACCCGCCACCTGCGCGGCACGGGGCGGGGCGAGCTGCTGGTGAACGTGGACGACGCGCACCGGCTGGACCCGGCCTCGGCGGCGCTGGTGCACTATCTGGC
This sequence comes from Nonomuraea sp. H19, assembly GCF_052068215.1. Lineage (NCBI taxonomy): Bacteria > Bacillati > Actinomycetota > Actinomycetes > Streptosporangiales > Streptosporangiaceae > Nonomuraea > Nonomuraea sp. H19. The sequence continues at coordinate 424,578 of NZ_JBQHCV010000002.1, forward strand.
CGAGCGCGGCGAGGCCACGTTATTGGTGACGGTACGCACCGGCGAGCCGCAGCCGGCGCCCGTGACCGCGCTGTGGAAGGACGAGCTGATCGCCAGGATCGAGCTGCCGCCGCTGATGGAGACCGAGGTCGGGCAGGTGCTCGCGGAGGCGCTCGGCGGCGAGGTGGCCGCGGCGACCGTACGGCATCTGGCCAGGGTCAGCGGGGGCAACCTGCTCTACCTGCGCGAGGTCGTGCTCGGTGGCCGCGCCTCGGGGTGCCTGGCCGAGCTGGACGGCCAATGGCGCTGGCGGGGCGAGCTGTCGATGACCACCAGGCTGCACGAGCTGGTGAGCGACCGGATCGGGCACCTCGACCAGGACGAGCGCGAGGTGCTCGAGCTGGTGGCGTTCGGCGAGCCGCTGGGCGCCGCGCTGCTGGAGTCCCTGACCTCGGCGCGGACGATCGAGCGGGTCGAGGCCCGCGGCCTGGTCGTGGCCGTGGGCGAGGGCAGGCGGGAGCACGTCCGGCTCGGTCACCCCCTGTACGGCGAGGTGGTCCGCGCCGACTGCGGTACGCTGCGGGCGCGGCGGCGCCGGCGGATGCTGGCCGAGGCTCTGGAGGCCACAGGGCTGCGGCGGCGCGAGGATGAGCTGCGGGCGGCCGTGTGGCGGCTGGACAGCGGCTCGGCCGCGAGTTCGCCCGAGATGCTGCTGTCCGCCGCGGGCCTGGCCTTCGCCCGGCGTGACCCCCGGCTGGCCGCGCGGCTGGCCAGGGCCGCGATCGACGCGGGGGCCGGGGTGGCGGCGGTGGCGCTGCTCGGCCAGGTGCTCATGGTGCTGGGCGACGCGGACTCCGCGCTGACCGCGCTGCGCCAGGCCGCGAAGACCGCGGTGACCGAGAGCGAGCGCGCGCAGCACGCCTTCAGCCTGGGCATCAACCTCGCCTGGGCGGGCGCGGACGCCGAGGCGAGCCGGGTGCTGGACGGGGTCGCGGCGACGCTGGCGGATCCGGCCTGGCGGCAGGAGGCGCACATCTACCGTGGCGTGGCCGACTTCCTCGCGGGGCGCCTCACCGGGGCGGCCGGGTCGCTGGCGCAGGCCCTCGCGTGCACGCCCATGACGGTCAGGGGCGCGGCGCACGCGGCCGGTCTGGAGGCGTGGATCGACGCCTACTCGGGGCGCTTCGAGCGCAGCCTCACGGTCGCGGAGCGGGCGCTGGCGGGTGTGGCAGGCTGGGGCGACGAGGCGCCGCACGCGCTGCCGACGCTGCTGGACGCGCGGTGTGCGGCGCAGGCGTTCTCCGGGCGACTGGAGGCGGCCGCGCGCACCGCGGAGGAGGGCATGGGGCTGGCCGCCGGCGAGCTGTCGGTGTCCGGGTTCGGGGCCTATCGGGCGCTGGTCAGCAGGCTGCGCGGGGACGCGGAGGGAGCCACCAGGTGGTGCCGGGACGACGCGGCCAGGCTGCCGGTGCGCACGCCGTACCTGGGCCGGTGCCTGGGGGAGCTGGCCCACGCGCTGGCGCTGCTGGGCCGGACGGCGCAGGCCCGTACCACGCTCGCGGAGGCGGAGGAGCTGGCGGCGCGCTGGCCGTTCACCCGGCAGCCCGTGCTGCAGGCGGCGGTCTGGGTGGCGGCGGCGGGGGGCGATCTGGACGAGGCGGTGCGTCTGTGCCTGTCGGCTGCCGACCTCGCCGAGAAGCACGAGCAGCTCGGCCCGCTGATGTTCGTGCTGCACGACCTGGTGCGGCTCGGCATGCCCCAGCTGGCCGCCGACCGGCTCTCCGCGCTGACCGAACGCGTGGAGGGGCCGCTGGCCGGGCTGCTTGCCAGGCACGCACGGGCCACGGGGGACCCGGGCGAGCTGCGGGTGGTGGCGGAGGAGTTCGAGCGGCTCGGCATGGTGCTGTACGCGGCCGAGGCCACCGCGCAGGAGTCGGCCGCGTACCGCCAGTCAGGGCGCGGCACCCTGGCCAGGGGCGCGCAGACCAGGGCATGGGCGCTGGCCAAGCGCTGTCCGGGGGTCACGACGCCCGCGCTGGTGGAGCTGGCCACGCCCGAGCTGACGCCGCGCCAGCGGGAGATCGTCCAGCTCGCCGCGGCCGAGTTGACGAACCGGCAGATCGCCGCGCGGCTGACGCTGTCCACGCGGACGGTGGCCAACCACCTGCAGGCCGCCTACGACAAGCTCGGCGTGAACGACCGCACGGAGGTGGGCCGCCTGCTGGCGGCGCTCTAGATCAGCTTGAGGAGGCCGTCGTACAGGGTGTCCCGCTCGGCCTCGGAGAGCGTCCGGTACGGGGCGGCGGCCCGCAGGTTGGTGTCCGCCTCGATCCCGGCACGCAGCGGCCCGTCTCTCAAACCGACGATCTCGGCCACGGACAGGCCCGCTGCCTGCCAGGCCGCGGCATGCGCGTCCGCGCGGTGATAGCGGAGGGCGGCGAGCCGGTTGAACAGCAGCGCCCCCGGCGCCGCCCCCTCCGGCTCGTACGGGGGCGCCACCAGCGCCAGCGCGCCGCCCGGCACGCGTTCGGCCCGGTCCAGCACCCTGCCGGCCAGCCCGGCAAGCCCCGGCAGGTCGTGCCCGGCCCAGACGCGTTCGGCCGCGGCGGTATGGACCTCGTAGAGGCGGTGGACGAACTCCAGCCCTGTCTCCGTCAGGCGCAGCAGGCCGTCGCGGTCCTCTGCCAGCGTGCCCTCGCGAAGGTGCTCCCGGATGCCGTCCTCGTGGCCGGCCGCGTCGGCGTACCGGTAGATCGTGGCCAGGTGCGGGCGGGTCACCGGGCGCAGGGGGAGCGCGAACCGCAGGTCGTACAGCAAGCCCGGGGTCACACCGGAGGTCTCGGCGAGCTTGGTGGCCGCCCGGCGGGCCGAGGCGTGCACGTTGACGTGGGCCGCGTCGATGATGGGGGCGATCGCCGCCGAATACTCCGACAGGTCCTGAAATTTCGGCATCGGCGGTAATTATGCCTTGGGGGTGCTCGGCGAGGTGGCGTATCGGCAGGGACGACCACGATCATGACAGGCGTGAACCCGGGCATCGTCGGGCAGGCCGTCGGCCTGTTCGCCATCACCAACGTCGACGACCTCGTCATCCTGGCGCTGTTCTTCGCTCAGGGAGCCGGGCACCGCAACGCCGCCCTGCGGGTCTTCCTCGGGCAATACCTGGGCTTCGCCGCGATCCTCGCGGTGTCGGTCGCCGCCGCTCTGGGCGCCACGCTCCTGCCGGAGTCGCTCATCCCGTACCTCGGCCTCCTGCCTCTGGTCCTGGGATTGAAGGCCGCCTGGGAGGCCTGGCGCGACCACGGCGATCCCGAGGAGGCCAGGACCGGGCCGGGTGGCCCCAAAGCGCTGGAGGTCGCCGCCGTCACCTTGGCCAACGGCGGTGACAACCTCGGCGTCTACGTCCCGGTCTTCGCCACTTCCGGCCTCGGCGGCATGAGCGTCTACGCGGTCGTCTTCCTCGTCCTGGTCGCCGTCTGGTGCCTGGCGGGCAGGTTCTTCGCCACCCGGCCGCTCGTCGCCAAGGCGCTGAGCCGATGGGGGCACATCCTGCTGCCTCTCGTCCTGATCGGGATCGGGCTGCTCATCCTCATCGAAGGCGGCGCCTTCGGCCTCTAGCGGCCGAGCGCCTCAGTCGAAGTCGAAAATCGAGTGCTTGTCGTAGAAATGCAGGATGTAGCGGCATCGCATGCAGATCATCAGCGTCATGCGGTGCGACGTGATGCCCCATCTGCTGTCGAGCCGGCCCTCCTCCTGCTGGAACTCGGTGCCGTGGCAGAGAGGGCAGGCTAATTGCGGAGTCGTCATGCGAGAAGAACGAGCGGTTGGAACGCCGGGTTCCCCGGCCTCGTCACTCGACCGTACGCAGGATCTGCTCGATCGACGCCGTACGCGAGCGCAGCTCGGCCAGGTCGGCGGCCACCCGTTGCTGGGCGTCCATGGTGTTCTCGGAGAGCTGCTCGAATCGGCGCACGAGCTGCCGTAAGTCCTCAGCCTGGTCGGCCTGGAGCTTCGCCTTCCGCGACTCGAACATGCCCACGATGACCACCGCGAGCAGGAAGGCGACCAGGACCAGCACCCCGAGGTAGAAGATCACCTCGGGCCAGGACATTGCCCCATCCAGCATCAGGAGTGCTCCTCGGCTCCGGGACCCTTCTCCGGGTCCGTCAGTGTCTTCGCCGCCTCGGCCAGCGCACGCGCGGTCAGCTGCAGATTGAAGTCCGTGACCTCGTAGTACTTCATGGCCTTGCCGTCCTCCGACAGCTCCAGGCTGCCGACGATCAGGCCGGCCGCCTCGAGCCGTCGCAGGTGCATGTGGAGGAGCGGGCGGCTCACCCCGATCTCGCGGGCCAGGTGGCTCACGTAGTCACGGCCGTCGGACAGCTTCGCGATGATGCGCAGCCGCAGCGGGTTGGCCAGCGCCGCCAGCATCTCCACCAGGTCGTCGCCGGTCGTCCCGGCCGTAGTCATGAGTTCCCATCAGGTGTAAGAAAGTCTTTACGGTCGAACCGTAGCATTCGCCATTGCCGGGCGGCAACGGGCGCCAGGTCAGTGCGCGCGACCGGCCACGGCTTCCCGCTCCCGCGCGGAGAGCGCGCTCTCGCCGGTCGGCCGGGTGCCCAGGGTCAGGCCCAGTGCCAGGCAGATCAGCGGAATCGCCGGGATCACGTACCGCACGTCATAGGCCGCCAGGAAGGGCGGCGCGGCGATCAACGCGAGCGCCGCCAGCGCGGGCAGCAGCGCGTCGGGCTGCCGCCGCACCAGCGCCAGCCCCAGCGCGGCCAGCAGGGCCAGCACGAGCAGCGGGAACGGCACGTAACCGAACCGCTGGTAGGCGCGCAGCCACCCGGCGTACGGCTCGACGACCCGCGTGGCGGCCGGCCCGGCCTCGTACGACTCCGCCACCCCCCGCACCGACTCGCTGATCGGCCGCTCGGCCGAGGGAAGTTTGTACGGGGTCTTCTCGTCCACCGCCGTACGCTCCCAGCGCAGCAACCGCGTGAGATCGGTCGCGACCGCGCCCGCATAGCCGCCCGGCTGAGCGAGGATGGCCTGCCTGGCGAACTCCCCGGCCAGCTTGTTGCGGTTGTCCGCGCCCGGGACCTTGAGCAGCGGCGAGAAGCTCTCCCACAGCCAGTGCGGCGGATAGGGACGCTCCTCGACCGGCATCCGCGGGCAGAGCACGGCCAGCCGCTCCGGCGGCTTGATCACGTCGCAGTCGGCGAAGCTCATGGTCCTGGACCACAGGAAGTTCCCGTCCGCCTCAGTGAGCGCGAACTTGCCCTTCTCCGCCTTCGTCCAGGCGGCGTACGCGCCCAGCGGGATCACCCCGGCCACGACCAGCGCCAGCAGCGGGCGCCAGCCGTACCGCCTGATCAGCAGGTAGCCGGCCGTCAGCACCAGCAGCGGCAGGCCGATCGTCCTGGTGATCCCGGCCAGGCCGAGCAGCATCCCGCCGACGGCGGCCGTGGCCGGGGTGACGCGCCACACGATGAGCGCGATGGCCGCCGTGACCAGCACGATGAAGATCGCGTCGGCCATGATCATGTGCTCGAGGAGGATGAGGAACTCGTCGTACAGCAGCGGGGTGACCAGGAGCGTGGCGCCCCAGCCCGGCAGGCCGCGCCGCCTGAGCAGGGCGTACACCGCCACCGCGAGCGCCAGCCCGAGCAGATGCTGTAAGACCGTCACCAGCGTGAGGCTGTGCGCGGGGCGCAGCAGCGCCAGCAGCAGGGAGTAGCCGGACGGCCTGGTCGTGCCCGGCGTCAGCTCCTCGCGCAGGAACGCGAACGAGTCGCCGTAGAACAGCAGCGCAGGCGGGAATCCGAGCACGGCGAGCACACGCAGCCCGATGGCGGGCAGCAGGGCGATGACCAGTGCGCGGTGGGCCAAGGTGGTTCTGCTCCAACATGTGCGGGGTTCTCACCATAGTGCTCTCCCGTCACCGAGCAGGCAGTCCCACGGCCGGACCGAGCCGCGCCCGGTAGCAGTCGATGATTTTCGCCAACTCGGAGCTGTCGGCCGCGAACCTGGCGATCCGCATGGAGGCGATGGTGGCCGTCACGGGTCGTGCCCCCGCAACACCCTTAATTCTGCTCGGGAAGCGCGTCGATGAGGACTCCCGGGTCGAGATTGCGCAGGATGTCCGCGCGGTCGGTCAGGATCGGCCACTGGGTGGCGCGCCCGCAGAGGACGACATGGCCGGCCGTGATGTCGCTCGACCCGTCGAGGATCTCGGCGATGTCGGGCACCTTGCCCTCGGTGAGGTCGTCGACGTGCACGGCGGGGCTGCTGATCAGGTCGAAGAGCTCGATCTTGGTGGAGAGCGGGACGATCGAATAAACGAGCGCCAGGGCCGTCGCGGGAATGCACAGACCTCCGCCGCGATAGAGGCAGAGCGCCGCGATGCTACGGGAATGGTTCGTCTTCGCGACCGCGATCTCGACGAGCGCTCCGACGTCGAGTACCCGCCCAGGTAGCATGATCAACCTTCTTGATGGGGATGCAGGCCGAGCTGGAACATCACGTCGTCGGAGATCCGGTCCACCTCCAGTGCGTCCGCCGCTCGATCGAGGTCCTCGCGCTGCAGGTTCCAGCGCTGGATCAGGATGGTGGCATGGGTCATCGTACTGACCTCGCGCTCGACCGCGGCGCGAACCAAGTCGGAAATCGTGCGGCCGTTGGAGTGGGCTTTCCGATGGAGGGCATCGAATGTGGGCTTGTCTAGATTGACGATTATCGATGCTTTTTCATCGGATCGGGGCGCCGGTTCCGCGGGGATCCGTGAGGACGACATCAACCAGGACGAAGGTGTTGGCGTGCTGGAATCGGTGGATTTGTCGTCGTCCGCGCTGTTTCGTCGTGACGGTATCGGCATCGCCATACGTACGAAGGTAGCCGCGTCGCCCCGCCAGTAACAGTCGTTCGACCCGGCTACTGCGAGGTGTCACCTGGAGTCACGCGCCGCGCCCGGAGCTGACCGCGGCATGCGACCAACGTGTCCGGAGGGTACGCATTTCGTGCGCGAGACGTTCCGCCGAGGTAAAACCGCATTGTGGCTAATGGAACCCGAAAGCCCCCGCGCCAAGGCGACAGCCTTTATGTACGGTTCCAAGTCCGCTATTGCGGACGGCTGGGCGTGCCGGTGGGCATCTTCGCCGCCTGTCACCACCTTCGCCGGGACGGCCGCCTCACCTCGGAAGACGATGCACTCTTCAAGGAGGTCGACGACTGGTTCATCACCTGTTTGCCTTACCCCCCTTTCTACGCCGATGGAAATTCCGTCCGCGCCGTCCCCTGGTTCAAGCCCACCGCGACCGCCCTCATCGCCGCCCTGGCGCCCCTGGAGGATCTCCTCCATCGATACGGCGTCCCCTGCGACGTCGTACGCTCACCCGACCCCGGCACCATCGTCTACGAGGACGAATTCCAGATAGGCGTCCTGCCTTACGTCAGAGAGCCGGCCGGTCCTGTGAGCCCGCTCCGCTGCGCCGCTGAAGGGTAGACCCAGCACTACTGTCCGCCCTTCCACCAGCGGCTACCGTCACAGGGTGCTCAACAGGACCGCGCTGGAGGCGCTCACCCGCCGGCCGCTGCCGTTCCTCAGGTCGGCCTGGCCCTGGCGGTGCGCGGCGTACCTGCTGGGCAGCGTCGTCCCGGGCGCGGCCACAGCGCTCACCGCCGCGGCCGTCCTGGCACTGCCGATGCCTCTGGGCTTCGTCGCGGGCGCGGGCGTCCTGGCGGCGGCCATACTGCCCGTCGCCTGGTTCGAGCGGCGGCGGTTGCGGCTCGTCGACGGCGTGCCCTTGCCCGAGACGCCGGACCGGCGCAGACGCGAGGCGGGGCTGGCGGTCATGACGCTGCTCGCCATGTGGTGGATCGACCTGCTGATGGTCGCGTTCACCTGCGCCGGCCCGGTGGTCCTCATGCTCACGCCCCTCGTCCAGCCGGAAGCGTCCGTGCTCCCTTCCGTCGTGGCGGTCGTGGTGGGCGTGCTGCTGCTGCCGGTCGCCGCGTACACGATCGCGGCCTGGGGCGGCGCCAGGGGCGCCATGGTGCGGGCGATCCTCGCGCCCGCGGGGCCGGAGCTGAGCGAGGTGCTGCGGTCGCGGGCGCGGCTGGTGGACGCGTTCGAGATGGAGCGGCGCAGGATCGAGCGGGACCTGCACGACGGCGCCCAGCAGCGGCTGGTAGCGCTGTCGATGACGCTCGGCATGGCCCGGCTCGACCTGCCCGAGGACTCGGAGGCGGGCCGGTTGGTCGGGCTGGCGCAGCAGCAGGCCAAGCAGGCGCTGGCCGAGTTGCGTGAGCTGATCCGCGGGGTGCACTCGCAGATACTCACCGACCGCGGACTGGCGGCCGCGGTACGCGACGTGGCCGGCCGCTCGCCCGTCCCCATCCAGGTCGACGTCGAAATGCCGGAAAGGTTGCCCGCGCCCGTGGAGGTCACCGCGTACTACGTGGTCACCGAGGCCCTCGCGAACGTGGCCAAGCACAGCGGAGCCACCAGGGGCGCCGTCACCGGCCGGGTCGAGCGCGGAACGCTGGTGGTCGAGGTGCGCGACGACGGGCACGGCGGCGCCGATCCGGCCAAGGGGACCGGACTGACGGGGCTGGCCGACCGGCTGGCCGTGGTGGCGGGCAGGCTGTCCCTGTCCAGCCCGGCCGGCGGGCCGACTCTGGTCCGGGTGGAAATACCGTGCGCGTAGCAACGACCATCGTGGAGATCCAGTGCGTGTAGTGATCGCTGAGGACGCCGTCCTGCTCAGGGAGGGCCTGGTGAGCCTGCTCGAACGCTTCGGCCACACCGTGGTCGCGGCGGTCGGCGACGCGCCCGGCCTGCTCGCCGCCGTCGCCGCGCACCGGCCCGAGGCCGTGGTGACCGACGTGCGGATGCCGCCCGGCTTCGCCGACGAAGGGCTGCGGGCCGCGCTGGAGCTGCGCGCCCGGCATCCCGCCCTGGCCGTGCTGGTGCTCAGCCAGTACGTCGAGCAGACCTACGCGGCCGAGCTGCTGGAGTCCGGCGACGGCGTGGGCATCGGCTACCTGCTGAAAGACCGCATAGGCGACGTACGCGAGTTCGTCGACGCGCTCGGCCGGGTGGCGGAAGGCGGCACGGTCGTGGACCCCGAAGTGGTGCGCCAGCTCCTGCGGCGGCGGCGCGACCCCCTCGACAGGCTCACCCCTCGCGAGCAGGAGGTGCTCGGCCTGATCGCCGAGGGGCGCTCGAACATGGCGATCGCCAAGGAGTTGTTCGTCAGCGAGGCGGCCGTGGCCAAGCACATCGCGAACATCTTCGCCAAGCTCGACCTGCCGCCGGCCGCCGACGGGCACAGGAGGGTCCTGGCGGTGCTGGCGTACCTGCGGGGTTGATCAGCTGACGCAGAACTCGTTGTCCTCCGGATCGGCGAGGGTGACCCACCAGTTGGGCCCCTGGCGGCCGCGGTGCAGCTCCTTCGCGCCCTTGGCGGTCAGCCGCTCGACCTCTGACTCGATGTTGCCCGCACCCACCCGGACGTCGAGGTGCACCCGGTTCTTGACCGTCTTGGCCTCGGGCACGAGCTGGAACAGCACCCGCGGCGCGCGTTCGAGACCGTCGGGATGCCGGATGGCCGCGCCCGACTTCCACACCAGCGCGCCGCGGTGCGTGGTGGCGTCGTCGTCGGTGGCGTAGCCCTTCCCGATCATCTCGCGGATGAACGCCTCGTCCTGCGGCTCCACCTGCCATCCGAGGGCGTCGGCCCACCAGTCGGCCAGCGCGTGCGGGTCGCTTGCGTCGATGACGACTTGGAAGTCATATGTCATGCCACTGATCCTAAAAGTAGGGTTAAGTGGCATGAACGAGCAGTGGCAGGAGATCGGCGACCGGGTTTTCGTCCGGCGTCATGAGTCCTTCGACATGAACACCGGCCTGATCGTGGGGGACGGGCACTGCTTGGTGCTCGACACGCGCACCTCCCACCAGGAAGCGGCGGATCTTGTCGAGGCGGTCAGGAGGATCACCGCCGCTCCGTGGACCGTCGTCAACAGCCATTCCCACTTCGACCACTACTTCGGGAACGCGATCTTCCGCCCGGCGGAGATCTGGGGCCACGTCAGGTGCGCCGAGGAGATCGAGCAGTACGGCGAGCAGCACCTCGCGGACGTCATCAAGAGGCTGCCGGAGCGGCGCGAGGAGCTCGAGGAGGTCACGATCGTGCCGCCCGACCACACGTTCGCGGCCGCGGCCAGCCTCGACATCGGCGGCCGCATCGTGCACCTGCGGTACTTCGGGCTGGGGCACAGCAGCAACGACGTGGTCGTGCACGTGCCCGACGCCGGGGTGGTGTTCGCCGGGGACCTGGTCGAGGAGGGCGCGCCGCCGGCGTTCAGCGACTCCTATCCGCTGGACTGGCCGGCCACCACGGCGGCGATGCTGGAAGAGATGCCCGAGCTGGTGATCGTGCCGGGGCACGGCGCGGTGGTGGACCGGGCCTTCGCGCAGGCGCAGCAGGCCGAGCTGGCCCTCGTGGCGGAGCTGGCCAGGCAGGCGCACGTGGCGGGCCTGCGCGATTCGATCAAGCTCTTCCCGTATCCGGAGGACGTGTCGAGGGAGGCCATCGCCCGGGCCTTCCTGCAGCTCGACGCTTAATGCTATATTGCATTTTGCAATATAGCGGGAGGCAGCATGGCGCGACGCCACGACCTGGTCGGCCTCACGGTGCTGGCCTTGCTCACGGTGCGCTCCGCCCACCCCTACGAGCTGCACCGCTTCATCGTCGACACGCACAAGGACTACATCACCGGCCTGCCGCGCAGCCTCTACCACGCGGTCGAGCGGCTGGCCCGGGATGAGCTGATCACGCCCGCCAAGACCGGCCGCGAGGGCCGCAGGCCCGAACGCACGGTCTACGAGATCACCGAGGAGGGCCGCGCGGAGCTCGCCACCCGGTTGCGGCAGCTCCTGGAGAAGCCCGATCCCGACCGGCGCGCGTTCGTCGCGGCCGTCTCGCTCATCGGCTGCCTGCCGTCGGCCGACGCGCAGCGCGCGCTGCGCGGCCGGGCGGCCGCGATCGAGGGCACGCTGGCCGGGATGGACGCCCACCTGCGGGCCATGGCCGAAAGCGGGCTGCCCGCGATTCTCATGCTCGAGGTCGAATACGAGAAGGCGCTCTACGCGGCCGAGCTCGACTGGATCAGAGGGGCGCTCGACCGGCTCGGCGAGGGAGAGCTCGACCGGCTTCAGAAGGAAGGGCTCGACTCGGCGGAAATCTAAGGGCCGCCGGGGTGCGCCAACACCCCGGCGGCCGACATCCGAACAAGGCGCCTGCCCTGCCCGAACGCGCATTCCCAGGATAGGCGCCGCGACCAAGGGAGCTGTGCCATGTCCGCAGAGATCGTCCACCTGCTCGCCCGGATGGGGGAGACGTGGAACGCCGGCGACGCGAGGGCGTACGCCGAGCTGTTCACGCCGGACGCCGACTACATCACGTTCTTCGGCCTCCACCTGGAGGGCCGGCAGGCCATCGAGGACGTGCACCGTGAGCTGTTCAAGACCTCGATCAAGCTCGAAGAGGGCGGCCAGGAGCCGCGGATCAAGCGCCTCTCCGACGACGTCGCCCTGGTGATCAGCGGTGGCGGCTCGACGGTGAACGGCGAACCGGACCCCAGTCGCGCGTCCATCGTCACGCTCACCGCGGTGCGCACGCCCGAGGGCTGGCGCCTCGCCTCTTTCCAGAACACCCGGGTGAGCCGGCCATGAGGAAAATCACCGAGGTCGCCGGGGTGATCGCGGCGCCCGTCGAGCAGGTGTGGCCGATCCTCCTGGGCGAGCGGCCGGACCACGTGAGGAAGACGGAGATCGGCGAGCACACCGTCGCCTACCAGGGCGGATGGTGGTATCGCGGCGAATGGTCGCTCGCTCCCCATCCCGAGGGCACGCGCGTCGTGCACCGCGTCTATGACGTGGCGGGCCCGTACTGGGCCGTGGCGCTGGCCAACAACCTGTTCATCGGCTTCCGCGAGCGTACGCGCCGGTCGTTCGCCGAGGGCATCACCCGCATCGCAAACCAGTTGGGGTGCGCCGCACGGCTCACCTAGGCTGCCCGTCATGGAGTGGGGACCGCTGACCCGGGAGGACGCCCGGCCGCTGGCCGAGTTGTGGACCGCGATGGAGGCCGAGGACAGGACCGGCGAGGTCTACGGCGTCGACGACGTGGACGAACAGCTCGCCCACCACCTGATCGATCTGGCCGAGGGCACGATCGCGGCCAGGAAGGGCGAGCGGATCGTCGCCTTCGGCTATCTCCCGGTCAAGCAGTCCGCCGACGAGGTCCACATGATGCGCTTATGGGGCGGCGTCCACCCCGACTACCGCAGGCGCGGGCTCGGCGGCCGCATCGTGGACTGGGGCATCCGCACGGCGCCGGGGCTGAGCGCGAGAGCCTTCCCCGGCGTCCCGGTGGAGCTCCACCTCACGGCGTACGACGGCCGGGTCGGCATCACGGCGCTGGCCGAGCGCGCCGGGTTCGCCGCCGTCCGGTCCTTCGCCCGGATGGAGCGGGACCTGTCCGGCGACCTGCCCGTGCTCGACCCGCCCGCCGGGGTGTCCATCGCCGCCTGGTCGCCGGATCTGGACGAGGGCGCCCGGCACGTACGCAACGAGTCGTTCCGCGACCACTGGGGCAGCGTGCCGCACACGCCGGAGAGCTGGCGCGGCCACATCGTCGGATCGCGGAACTTCCGCCCGGAGGCCTCGTTCGTGGCCCTGGCCGGCGGTCGCGCGGTCGGCGTGCTGATCACTCACTGTTTCGACACCATGCCCACCCGCACGGCCTGGATCCAGATCATCGGCACGCTGCGGGAGTGGCGCGGCAAGGGCGTGGCGAGCGCGCTGATCGCGCACGCGCTCGCCGCCTTCACCGCTCAGGGGTACGAATCCGCCGGACTCGGCGTCGACGCCGACAACCCCACGGGAGCCGTCGCCGTCTACCGCCGCGCCGGATTCGAGATCATCAACCGGAGCACGGCCTACGCGCTGCCGCTCACGCCAGGCTGATCTTCCCCTTCGAGACCTTGATCTTCTTGCGGGCGAGCGGCTTCTTGGCGGGGCCGTTCACCGCCGCCCCGGTCGAGGCGCTGAACTTGCTGCCATGGCATGGGCAGTTGATCGTGCCCTTGCTCACGCTCGCGAGCGTGCAGCCCTGGTGCGTGCACTTGGCGCTGAAGCACCGGTAGACGCCCTTTTTCGGCTGTGTGATCACGTACTTGCCTTTGATGATCTTGCCGCCGCCGAGCGGGATGCTCTTGGTCGTGGCCAGCACGGGACCGGCCGCCTCCGCCCGTCCCGGCCACAGGAAGACGACTCCGGCGCCGGTGGCACCACCTCGGATGATCAATGCACGGCGTGTGAGCATAGTTGCCTCCTTGAACTATCCACACGTTCGCGCATCACCCGTGGTTCAGGTGTGACTTAAGGGAAATCTGGCGATAAATCCGCCGCCTGCGTACACGAGCGTCCCCCCGTGCCGGGTCGCGATGTCCCGCGCGATCGGCAGTCCCAGCCCGGCGCCGCCGGCGTCCCTGGCGCGTGCCTCGTCGAGCCTGGTGAAGCGGTCGAACACCGCCTCGCGCTGCTCGAACGGGATGCCCGGGCCGTCGTCGAGCACCTCCAGCACGGCCTCGTCCGCCTCGGCGCGGACGCGTACCCGTACGGCGGAGGCGGCGTGCCGTACCGCGTTGTCGGTCAGGTTCGTCACCAGGCGGTCGAGGTGCGCGCGCGAGCCCTTGAGCACCACGTCCGGCTCGATGTCCAGCTCCACCCGCACGTCCGGACGCCTCCTGACACGCAGGGCCTCCTCGGCCGCCACCTGGCCGAGGTCCAGCTCGGCGGTGCGCAGCGGCTCGCCGGCGTCCAGCTTGGCCAGCAGGAGCAGGTCGGCGGCGAGGGACTGCAGGCGCTCGATGTCGGCCAGCGCCTCCTTGGTCAGCTCACTGGGCTCGGCCAGCTCCAGCCGGGCGCGCAGGGTCGCGATGGGGCTGCGCAGCTCGTGCGCCGCGTCGGCGACGAACCTCTTGTGCGTCTCCACGGCCGTCTCCAGCCGGTCGAGCGTGCCGTTCACGGTGGTGGCGAGCGCCGCGATCTCGTCCTTCGAGCCGGGTACGGGCACGCGCTGGTGCAGGTCGCGGGCGGTGATGTGGGCGACCTTGGCCCGGATCGCGGCCACCGGCGCGAGCGCGCGGCCCACCGAGAACCAGGTCATGACGGCCACCACGAGCAGCACCGCGGGCACGCCGGGCAGCAACGCGCCGTACAGCGTGCGCAGCGCCTCCTCAGCGGCGTCCAGCGACACCCGCGAATACACCATGGCGGGGCCGGTCGCCGTGGACACCTCCACCCCGGCGACGGCGTACTGGCCCCGCTCCGCCCACTGGCTGCCCATGATGGCCTTGTCCGTGGTCAGCAGGAGGTCGGGATCGGCGATCGTGGTGGCCACCGCGCCGCCACGCAGGTGCACCACCCCTGCCTGCGGCTCACCCGGGGGCATCTCGGGCGGGGTGCCGGGAGCCCTCGCGATCTTCAGCGCCTGCGCGTACGGCGCCGCGGCCACCGCTTTCTTGACCGCCTCGTCGTCCGCGCTGCTCACCAGGCTGCCGCGCAGCGCCACCACCAGCACCAGGGCGACGACGCCCAGGGCGAGCGCCACCGCGAGCGTCGCCGCCGCGGTCGCCCGCAGCCGCACGGAGGAGAGCCCGGCGGCCCTCCGCCCCCACCTGAGCCCGCTGTCGGCCCGTAGCCGCCTCACGACGCTTCCCATCGGTAGCCTCATGACGCCTCCAGCCGGTAGCCCGCCCCGCGGACGGTCATGAGCGTCGTCCGGGCGAAGGGCAGGTCGATCTTGCGGCGCAGGGCGCTGATGTAGACCTCGACGATGTTCGGATCGCCGTCGTAGGAGAAGTCCCAAGCCTGGGCCAGCAGCTCGCTCTTGGAGACGACCTCACCGGGCCGGCGCGCCAGCGCGTGCAGCACCGCGAACTCTTTCGGCGTCAGCCCGATCTCCACCTCGCCCCGGCGGCATCGCAGCCCGGCCGGGTCGATCACCAGATCGCCCACGCTGATCGACACAGGCCGCTCGCGCCCGCCCCGCCGCACCAGCGCGCGCAGCCGGGCCAGGAGCACCACGTACGAGAAGGGCTTGGCCAGGTAGTCGTCGGCCCCGTTGTCGAGCGCCTCGGCTTCGTCGTAGATGCCGTCCTTGGCGGTGAGCATCATGATCGGCGTCCAGTCGCCCGACTCGCGAAGCCGGGAGCAGACCGCGTACCCGTTCATCCTCGGCAGCATCACATCCAGAACGATCACGTCGTACGCGTTCTCGGTGGCCATCCACAGCCCGTCGCGCCCGTCGTGGGCCACGTCCACGGCGAAGCCCTCGCCTGCCAGCCCACCCTTGATCAGGTCGGCCAGCCGCTCCTCGTCCTCCACCAGTAGCACTCGCACGCCGTCAAGAGTGCCGCACGTCACCTAAAGCCAACCTGAAGATCGTTTTGGGCCTCTTCAGGATCGTTTCAGGTACGGCGGGCCAGTCTCGGGGCGTTCGATCGTTCTCAGTGAGGAGAATTCATGTTCAAGCGACGTCTCGCGGTGCTCGGCGCGGTCTGCGCGCTCGCGCTCACCGGTCTGGCCGGTTCCGCCCTGGCCGACGATCCGCACTCCACCGCGGGCGCCAAGGTGACGTGCACGACGAGCGACGGCAGGACCATCGAGCTTCCCGAGCTCCAGCCGGGCAAGCCGGCGGGCATCATGGCCGGTCCCGACGGGGAGGTGAAGCCGGTCGATCCGGACGAGATCGTGAAGGAGGCCGTCCCGGCGGAGAAGCTGCCCGAAGGGTCGGAGGAAATCCTGATCGAGAAGACGGATGGCGACGCGGTGCGCGTCCACCCCGCCAAGCCGGGTGAACTCGCCGACGTCAAGGCGATCAAGGTGTTCAAGGGCAAGGCGGTCAAGGTGGCCGAGGGCGAGGACGGGCCCTCGGCCGTGGCCGAGGCTCTTGAGGGCGGCGAGCCCGGCAAGATGGTCAAAATCGTCTGCAAGAAGCCCGAGTAGTCATCCGGTGAACGACGGGTGCGGCCCGAGCGCCCAGTACTCGTAGAGCCCGTGGCCGACGAGCCCGTCGTACTCGAAGCGTCCGACGGCGTCGACCAGGCCCCACATCCGCCCGGCGTCGTCGGGCAGTCGGTAGGTGACACCCTGCACGACGGGCCCGGGACCCTGGTACATCCCGTGCTTCCAGTCCTGCTCCAGCCCGTAGCCGGTGCCGACCATGAGGTGCACCGGCAGGAGAGGAGTGCAGCGCACGTCGAACGGTTTGCCGCCGGGCGGGGAGAAGGTGATGGTGGCCTCGACGACGTCCCGGGTGCCGGGGGCGTAGACGGGGCGGTAGTCAGGCCGGCCGAGATACTCCTCCTCCCGCCCGTCCGACCAGACGCGCACGGCCTCCTCCAGCACCCGGCGGCCGCGCTCGTCCTCCTGGACGATGCACAGGATGGCGTGGTCGTCGAACTGCATCGGCGCGTACAGCCAGTAGAACGTCCCGGGGTTCTTGGCCTGGATGCCGGGTGGCTCGGGCTCGCCGACCGGCCTGATGCCCCAGGAACGGTCGCGGGTGCCCTGCCAGCGGTCGGGGGTGACCGGTATGTCGTCCCCGCCGATCCTGATGTTTCCGGACCAGCGGCCGGTCTGCGCCAGCCGTACGGAGTCGAACATCACCCGCTCCTGCCACCGCAGGAAGTGCCGGGGTTCGAGCGTCGCCGGGATCGTGCCCTCCCAGAGGAGGTCGAAGGACAGGTCATGCTCGTTCGGCTCCAGGACGACCCGGAGCCGCTTGAGCCCCTCGACGACCTCGACGCGGAACGGGCCGATCTCGGTGTTCATCCGGTCGGCGCCGAGCTCGCGCGAGGCCCGCACGACGCGGTGCAGATCGCGGTGGCGTACGCAGGCGAAGGCGTCGGTGACGCCCAGATTGGGGTACTGGCCGAGGCCGACGATCAGCATCAGCTCGTCGGTGCCCGCGTGGCAGTTGAAGTAGTAGCGGTCGTAGAAGTTGCGGTCGGAGGTGGCCACGTGCCGCATGACCTGGGCGGCCTGGTGCACGGGGTAGTCGTCGAGCGGTGACAGCGCCATGCCGGGGTTGTAGCAAGCGCTTGGTAGAACGTCAACGGGGCCGAACACAGCGGAAGCGCGCCCCCCGGTCGAGGGCGCGCTTCCGGGCGAGATCAGGACATCTTGCGGGATGCCTCGTCCGCCTTGTTTGACACATTGGCGGCCATCTGGTCTGCCGACTGTGTGGTCTTGTCCGCCTTCTCGTTGACCCAGCGTGACGCATCAGCGGCGGATTCCTTCATGTGCTCGGTCCACTGCTGGGCATTGCGGCGGTAGAACAAGAAGCCGATCGCCCCCACCGCAACACCGGTGATCAGGGCGAACGTCGGCCATCGCCGCGACTGCGGCGTCTTGGGCTCGATCTTTCTGGCCGCCGTGGTCAGCATCGAGCTGACCCTGGGCGCGACCTGGTCCTCGAACCCGTGCGCCGCGGACCTCAGCCGCGGCGCCGCCCAATAACGGGCGTCTTCGATCCGCTGGGCGGCGGCCACCTTGGCCTGGCCCGCCACGGGCGCCATGCGGTAACCGGTGCGCATGGCCTGGGCCTTTGCTCGGCCCATCCACGTGGCTGGTACTTGTATTACCACGCGGCGTCTTCTCATTGTCAGGGACACGACAACCTCCCCTGTCGTTGGGGCCCCGAGCCTGACCTTCCCTGGACAAGGCGGCTCAATCATGACCGGCCGTGGGAGGATGGCTCTGGAGGCTGTTACGGTCGTAGTCCTCAAACATCACAAATCAACCCTGTTATAGAGGGGGGCAGCTGTCTCGTGGCTGAGAAGCTGATCGCAAACCTGCAGACCAATCGCGGAAATATCAAGGTGGAGCTCTTCCCGACGAAGGCTCCCAAAACGGTACGGAACTTCGTGGAGCTGGCAGAAGGCTCCCGCGAATGGACGCACCCGGGCACCGGCGAAAAGAGCACCGCTCGCTACTACGACGGCACGATCTTCCACCGGGTGATCTCCGGCTTCATGATCCAGGGCGGTGACCCGCTGGGGCAGGGCATCGGCGGCCCCGGCTACGAGTTCGACGATGAGATCCATCCCGAGCTCTCCTTCGACCGCCCCTACCTGCTGGCCATGGCCAACGCGGGCATCCGCTTCGGCAAGGGCACCAACGGCTCGCAGTTCTTCATCACGGTCGTGCCGACGCCGCACCTCAACCGCAAGCACTCCATCTTCGGCGAGGTGATCGAGGGCCAGGACATCGTGGACGCCATCGCCAAGACTCGCACCGACCGCCGTGACCGGCCGGTGGAGGACGTCATCCTGGAGTCGGTCACCATCGACCGCGTCCAGGCCTGACCTGCGCGTCGAGAGGGGCGGGCAGGACGCGAACGGCCCCGCGGCCCCGTACGGTGGCTCGCCTGGGCACGTGCGGCGCGACCAGCGGTTCATGCTGGGATCTCGCGCGTAACGCGGCACCCGCGTGCACGTCATAGGCTTTCGTCATGACCAGCCAGCCGCCCAGCCCGCCCCCTCAGCCAGAGCAGCCGGCTGAGGCCGTGCCCACGTGCTACCGGCACCCCGACAAGGAGACGTGGGTACGCTGCCAGCGCTGTGATCGCCCGATCTGCCCCGACTGCATGCGCGACGCGGCCGTCGGCTTCCAGTGCCCCGAGTGCGTGGCCGAGGGCAACCGCGGCCTCCCGCAGGCCAAGTCCGTCTTCGGTGGCGGCGTGGTCCGCACGCCCTTCGTGACGTACGCGATCCTCGTCATCAACGTCCTGGTCTTCGGCGCCCAATACCTCACAGGCGACGAGGTGACGCTGCAACTGGCCATGTGGCCCAACGGCGTCGCCATGCTGGACGAGTACTACCGGCTGATCAGCGCCGCGTTCGTCCACGGCAGCGTCTTCCACATCCTGTTCAACTGCTGGGCTCTCTACGTCGTCGGCCCCTATTTGGAGCGCGCCTTCGGCCACGTGCGCTATGTGGCGCTCTACCTGGTCAGCGCCCTCGGCGGCTCTGTGCTCGGCCTCTGGCTCGACCCGCTCAACCAGCCCACGGTCGGCGCGTCCGGCGCCATCTTCGGGCTGTTCGGCGCGGTGTTCGTGGTCGGGCGCAGGCTCAACATGGACGTGCGCGGCATCGCCGCGCTCATCGCGATCAACCTGGTGATCACTTTCGTGGTCTCGGGCATCAGCTGGACCGGCCACATCGGTGGACTGATCACCGGATCGCTGCTGGGAGGCGCGCTGGCCTACGCCCCCAAGAGCAACAGGACCCTCTGGCAGATGCTGACCATCGCGGCAGCGCTGGTCGTGCTCGCCGTCCTCGTGGTGGTCAGGACATCAGCCATCATCGGGGCGGCCTGACACGGCCCGGTCGCCCTATGCCGCCGCCTTTCCCCGCTATGGTCGCCGCTCCTCCAGGCCGCCGCCTTCCCCCGCTCTGGTCGCTACGCTCCCGCCGCTCCTCCAGGCGACGGCACTCCCACCTGCACATGGCCTCACTTCGTGAGGCGGGCTCGGTCGCCCGACGCCGCCGCCTTCCCCCGCTCTGGTCGCTACGCTCCCGCCGCTCCTCCAGGCGACGGCACTCCCTCGCCGGGGGGCGGGGCCATCCGCTCGTGTGTCCTCAGCCTGTGGAAAAGGCTGTGGAAAGAACTAGCGCCAGCGGGTGGAAAGCACCACACCGAAGATGATGAAAACAAACCCGATCAGCAGGTTCCAGTTCTGGAGATCTTCGAGGAAGCGCGTGTTCGGTGCAATGTAGTAGACCGAGATCCACAGGATGCCGATGATCCATGAGACGACCATCGTGGGCGCCAGCCAGCGCGGGCTGACCTTGACCTGCTGGGTTCTCTGCGGCGGCGTGTAAACCGCCTTCTTGCGAGCCTTGGACTTGGGCACTGGGTAACTCCTGCTGAGGGCCTGGGCATCCGGATTGTCCGCAGGCTCTTTGTCGAGCCTAGTTGAAGTGTGGTCCAGGATAGTCGCCACGCGCATGTCATGGCGATCCCGGGCTGCCGCGTCTCCTCCGCTTAACCTGATTCGCATGCGGGCCATGCTCCGGGCCGTGGGGGAAACGAGCATCACCGCGGGCCTGATTCTCATGTTGTTCTGTGCTTATTTGCTCTGGGGGACCGGTTCCTACACCGAGAACCAGCAGCTGCGGCTCCAGCGCGAGCTGGCGGGCGACCTTCCGCCTGCCGGCGAGTCAGCGCGCGGAAAGACGGACGGCGAACGCAGCCGCCTGGGGAAGATCCGCCTGGGCCGGGCCGTGGCCATGCTGCGCATCCCCAGGCTCGGCCGGGACTTCCGGTACGCCGTGGTCGAGGGCGCCGGAGTCGAAGAGCTCAAGAAGGGCCCTGGGCACTATCCCGACAGCGCCATGCCCGGCGAGATCGGCAACTTCGTCGTGTCGGGGCACCGGACCACGTACGGGGCGCCGTTCAACGAGATCGACAAGCTCAAGAGCGGCGACGAGATCATCGTCGACGCCCGGGAGGCCCGCTACACCTATCGCGTGGTCTCCCAGGACATTGTCCAGCCCGATGAGATCGACGTGGTCGCGCCCGTGCCAGGCAGGCCCGGTATGCGCCCGACCAGTCCCTTCATCACGCTGACCACCTGCCATCCCAAATACTCGGCCGCCCAGCGGCTCATCGTCTACGGCATGCTCAACAAGACCGAGCCGAGGAAGGAGTGACATGTACGCCTGGCTCTGGCGCAAGCTGCCCGGCCGCACGCGTACCAGGGTGCTGACGGCCGCTGTTCTGGTCACCGTCGTGGTCGCCGTACTGTGGTATGTCGTCTTCCCGCTGTTCGAGCCCATGGCGGAGCTTGAGGAGGTGACCGTCACAGAATGAGCCGCGTGCTGGTCGTGGACAACCACGACAGCTTCGTCCACACCATCGTGCAGTACCTTCGCGTGCTCGGCGCCGACTGCGACGTGCGGTCGCGCGACGACGTACACGTGAGCGACGCCGATGGCTTCGACGGCGTGCTCATCAGCCCGGGCCCCGGCACGCCGGAGGCGGCCGGCGTCAGCGTCCCGCTGGTGCGCCACGCGGCCGAGCACGACCGGCCGCTGCTCGGCGTCTGTCTGGGCCACCAGGCCATCGCCGTCGCGTTCGGCGCCACGGTGTCCCGCGCGCCGGAGCTCGTTCACGGCAAGACCAGCGCCATCGCCCACGACGGCAAGGGCGTGTTCGAGACGCTGCCCTCGCCGGTGCGGATGACCCGCTACCACTCGCTCGCCGTGCTGCCGGCCACCGTGCCGGCCGCGGAGCTCGACGTGACAGCGCGCACCGATGACGGGGTCATCATGGGCCTGCGCCACCGCCGGGCGCCCATCGAAGGCATCCAGTTCCACCCCGAGTCCGTGCTGTCCGAACACGGCCACCGGCTGCTGGAAAATTGGCTGCGCCGAACCCTGTAACACACGTCGGTCGGCCGGCGACTAACAAGTGAGCGTCCCCGCCGTTGCCCCCGAGCGGCGGGGGCGTTTTTGCGTGGAAAGGGCCGCCCGCCCCGCTCGGGGGACAGGCGGCCCTTCTGCCGCTCAAGGTGTCAGCCGGTGAGACCGCCGTCGCCGAGCGGATCGTCCTCGGTCGGCTCCTCCGACGGGAACTCCGGCTGGTCGTCCGTCGGCTGGTCGGTCGGGACGTCGGTGCTCGGCTCCTCCGTCGGTTGCTGCTCCGGCCCCGTGGACACCACGATCGTCACCGTCGTGTTCGGCGCCAGCTTCTCGCCCTCGCCGGGGTTCTGCTGGATGACCGTGCCCTCGGGCTGGTCGCTGGGCTGCTCCTGGACCTTCGTCCTGAAGCCGGCGGACTTGAGCTGGGCGGTGGCGTCCTCCACGGTGAGCCCGAGCACGCTGGGCACCTCGCTCAGCTGCTTGGGCACGAAGAGGGTGACGGTGCCGCCCTCTTCGACCTCCTCACCGGCCTTGGGACTGGTGTCGACGACCGTGCCCTGCGGCTTGGTCGACGCCCTGGTCTTGAGTACGCCGCGCAGGCCCTTCTCATCCAGTAGCCTCATGGCTTCCGCCTGCTGCAGGCCGATGAGGCCGTCGGGCACCTGGACCTTCGGCGGGCCCTTGGACACGAAGAGCTTGACGGCCGAGCCCTTGTCGACCTTGGTGTTCTCAGGGGGATCCGTCTTGATCACGGTGCCCTTGTCGATGTCGGAGCTGGCCTCCTGGACGACCTGGACTTGAAAGCCGAGGGTCTTGAGCTGTTCCTGGGCGAACGCCGACTTCTGCGAGACGAGGGACGGGATCGCGATCTTCGTGTCCGTCGGCGTGGTCTTGTTGCCGAACACCATGTAACCGACCGTGACGAACCCGCCGATGATCAGCAACGGGATGATGATCCACAGAGCGGTCTTGAGCGCGCCGCCACCGCCACCGCCGGCCGCCCGGCGCCGCCCGCCACGGCCTCCGCCGTCGCCGCCCTCGTAATCGTAGGGCGGGACCGCGCCGGTGCGCTGCGTGGCCGGGCCCGTGGCCGCCTGCGTGGCCGTCATCATGCGCGTGCCCTGGCCGTAGTTGCCGGTCATCGCCATCGTCTGGGCGTCGACCGGCATGCCGGTCATCGCCCGCTGGATGTCGGCCCGCATCTCGCTCGCGTTCTGGTAGCGGTGGGCCGGGTCCTTGGCCATGGCCTTGAGCACGATCGCATCGGCCCACTGCGGGATCTCAGGGTCGATCTGGGACGGCGGGATCGGCTCCTCGCGCACGTGCTGGTAGGCGATCGCGACGGGAGAGTCGCCGGTGAACGGCGGCTGCCCGGTCAGCAGCTCGTAGAGCACGCAGCCGGTGGAGTAGATGTCGCTGCGCGCGTCGACCCGCTCGCCCCGCGCCTGCTCGGGCGAGAGGTATTGGGCGGTGCCGATCACCTGCGCCGTCTGCGTCATCGTGGCCGCGGAGTCGGCCATCGCCCGCGCGATGCCGAAGTCCATCACCTTGACGTCGCCGGCCCGGGTGATCATCACGTTGGCCGGCTTGATGTCGCGGTGCACGATGCCGCCGCGGTGGCTGTAGTCGAGTGCCCGCAGGATGCCGTCCACGAGCTCGGACGCGCGCTCCGGCAGCAGCCGCCGGTCCTGGCGCAGCAGGTCCCGCAGCGTCCTGCCGTCGACGTACTCCATCACGATGTACGGCACGGGGGCGCCCTCGGAGACGTCCTCGCCGGTGTCGTAGACCGCGACGACGGCCGGGTGGTTCAGCGAGGCCGCAGACTGCGCCTCACGGCGGAACCGGGCCTGGAAGGTGTGATCGCGCGCAAGGTCGGAGCGGAGGGTTTTGATCGCGACTATGCGGTCCAGCCGGATGTCTCGGGCGCGATACACCTCGGCCATGCCGCCGCGCCCGACGACACCGTCGAGCTCGTAACGACCTCCGAGTAGCCGAGGCTGAGTCATTTCCTGCACTGTCCCTTACCGTTCATCTTGGGTACCGGCCTGCACGGGGGGGCCGCCGGTGTCCATCATCGACCCCGTGGCGCGTCACGTCTCCTCCTTGGGCGGGTTTGTGTCACCCGGATCAGGCGAGGCGGTCGGTGTCGGAGTTGTCGGTGTAGTGGTGGGCGTTGGGGGTGGCGTGGGTGCGGTGGTCCTGGTCGTCGGCGTCGGTTTCGGCGTCGGCTTCTTGGTAGGAGTAGCCGACTTGCTTACGGTAGCCGACCGCGAGGCTATCGGCCTCGGTGACTTCGCCGGAACCACGGTGGGCCCACGGGTGCGCGTCTTGGTCCTGGAGGGTCGTACCTGCTCAGGAGTCAGCACCGTCGACTCGGTCGGATCGGCCGACCCGACCGGCTCGGCGGCCTCGGGCGCCGTCTCCGCCGGCTGGCGGGCGGCGAACGTGATGGCGCTGAGCCCCACAGCGGCCACGCATCCCGCCGTGGCGACCATGGCCAGCGTCTTGGCGCCTTTGTGTCGCCTGCCCGGCCCCTCCTGCACAGTGGTGACCGGGGCGAGGCTGTCGGTCGCCCAGTCCTCCTCCGGCGCCGGCTCGCGTACGCGGAAGCCCGCCGGGTCGGTCAGCATGCTCAGCTCGGCGCCCCGCTCGCCGCCGACCAGCGCCTCGCGCAGCACGTAGGCCCGGTCGGCCGCCTCCAGCGCCGTGGCCGGGCGCTGCGCCGGATCCTTGGCCAGCAGCGTCAGGACGAACTCGCGCACCGGCGCCGGCACGTCCACGCCCAGCGGCGGCGGCTGCTCGTTGAGGTGCAGCAGGGCGATCGCCACCTGGCTGTCGCCCTGGAACGGGGTGCGCCCCGACAGGCACTCGTAGGCCACCACGCCCAGCGAGTAGAGGTCGGTCGCGGGTGTGAGCGGGAACCCCTGAGCCTGCTCGGGACTGACGTATTGAGCGGTCCCCAGCACGGTGCCCGTCTGCGTCACCGGCGCCGCCTCCAGAGCGCGCGCGATGCCGAAGTCGGTCACCTTGATGATGCCCTCAGGGGTGACCAGCAGGTTGCCCGGCTTGATGTCGCGGTGGATGATCCCGGCCGAGTGGGCCGCGTGCAGCGCCCTGGCGGTCTGGTGCACCACGTCGAGCGCCACCTCGGGCCCGAGGGGCCCGTTGCGGGAGAGGATGGCCGACAGCGGCTCACCGTGGACCAGCTCCATCACCAGGTAGGCCAGGTCGTTCTCCTCGCCGTAGTCGAAGACCTGCGCCACTCCCGGATCGGCCAGGGCCGCCGTGATCCTGGCCTCGTTGCGGAACCGCTCGCGGAACGTGGGGTCGGCGTGGATGTGGCTGCGCAGGATCTTGACCGCCACCTCGCGCCCGAGCAGCTCGTCACGGGCGCGCCACACTTCGCCCATACCGCCCGTGGCGATGCGGGAGACCAGGAGATAGCGGTTACGGAGCCGCATGATCCAGCAGGTTACCGTCAGTCACTTGTTCAGCACCGCCTCCAGCACGGCTTTCGCGATCGGCGCGGCGGTGTGACCGCCGGTGGCCTCCGCGCCGACGTTGGCCGCGCCGGACTCGACGATGACCGCCAGCGCCACCTGCGGGTCCTCCGCGGGCGCGAAGGAGATGAACCAGGCGTGCGGCGGCTGGCCGTCGGCCGTCTCCGCGGTGCCCGTCTTACCCGCTACTTGGACGCCCGGCACCTGCGCCAGGTTGGCGGTGCCCTTGCTGACGACGTTCGCCATCATCTCGCGCAGCTTGCCCGCCGTCTCGGAGCTGACCGCCTCCGACAGCTCCTCGGGCTTGGCCTGGTCGATCGTGTCGCCCTTGGCGTCAGTGATCTTGTTGACGAGGTACGGCTTCATGACCGCGCCGTCGTTGGCGATGCCCGCGGCGATCATGGCCATCTGCAGCGGCGTCATGCGGTTGCTGTTTTGCCCGATGGAGGCCATCGCCAGGGCCGCCTTGTCGTAGTCGCTCCCGAAGTCGCTCTGGGCCACCGACATCGGCACGCCGATCTGCTGGCCCATGCCGAACTTCTCGGTCTGCTCCTTCATCTTGTCGAAGCCGAGGTCCATGCCCATTTTGCCGAACGGAGTGTTGCAGGACTTCTCCAGCGCGAACGAGAGCGTCACCTGACCGGAGCCACAGGCCGCGCCTCCGTAGTTGGGCAGGCTGAGGTTCGTTTGGGGCAGGGGTAGCCGCTGCGGCGCCGCCACAGTGGTCTGCGGGCCGCGCGAGGAGTCGTCCTCGAGGTAGGCCGCCATCGTCACGACCTTGAACGTCGAACCGGGCGGGTAGGTCTGCCCGATGGTGCGGTTGAGCAGCGGCTGGGTCTTGTCCTTGGCCAGCTCGTCGTAGCGGCTGAACACCTTGCCCTTGTCGGTGCCCGACAGCTCGACGGGGTCGTACGTCGGCAGCGAGACCATCGCCAGGATCCCGCCGCTCTTCGGGTCGAGCGCGATCACGGCGCCCCGCTTGCCGCTCTTGCGCAGCGCGTCGTAGGCCGCCTTCTGCGCCTTGGGGTTGATCGTCAGATCGACGTTGGCGCCCCTGGTGGGCTCGCCGGTGAACAGGTCGATGCTCCGCCGCAGCAGCAGGTCGGCGCTGGAGCCGTCGAGCAGTCTGTTCTCGCTCGCCTCGATCGCGCTCGCGCTCTCGGGCGAGAAGAAGCCCGTGACGTGCGCGTAGAGCTTGGCCTCCGGGTATTGCCTGATGAACCTGAACTCTTTGCTCTTGGTCTCGACGGACTGCGCGAGCACCTCTCCGCCGGCGGTGATGCGGCCACGCTCGATGGCGTAACGATCGAAGAAGTTGCGGGTGTTGCGCGCGTCCGAGCGCAGTTCCTCCGCTTTGACCGCCTGCAGAAAGTTCACGTTGATCATCAGGAGCGCGAACATGGCCAGGCAGGCCACGGCCACGCGCTTCAGGGTGCCGTTCATCGCTGGAACACCTGCGTCAATCCTTCGTTCTGGATCGCCTGGGGTGGGGGGCGTCTGGCGGCGTCTGACGTTCGTACCAGGAGCGCGATAAGGATCCAGTTAGCAAGCAGGGCCGAGCCGCCCTGCGACATGAACGGCGTGACGAGTCCGGTCAGCGGGATGAGGTTGGTCACGCCGCCGACGATGATGAACACCTGCCACGCCAGGATGAACGACAGGCCGCCCGCCAGCAGCTTGGAGAACGGGTCGCGGGCCGCGAGCGAGGTGCGCAGGCCGCGCTCCACCAGCAGCGCGTAGATCATCAGCAGCGCCATCAGGCCCGTCAGGCCCAGCTCCTCGCCCGTCGCGGCGAAGATGAAGTCGGAGAACGACAGCGGGATCAGCTTGGAGTTACCCTGGCCGAGTCCGGTGCCCAGGATCCCGCCCGCGCCGAATCCGTACAGACTCTGCATGATCTGGTAGCTCTTGCTGCACATCGGGTCGCCCGGCGGGTCCTGCTGGCAGATGGGGGCGTTGCCGTAGTAGATCGGGTTGGTCGGATCGAGCCAGGCGTCGAAGCGGGCGCCGACGTGGTCGAAGACCTGCCCGGCGAGGAAGGCGCCGCCGACGAAGAGCAGCACGCCGATCAGCACCCACGAGGTGCGCTGGGTGGCGATGTAGAGCATCGCGATGAACGTGCCGAACAGCAGCAGGGAGGTGCCCAGGTCCTTCTCGAAGACCAGGACGAGCAGACTCAGCACCCAGGTGGCGAGGACCGGACCGAGGTCCCTGGCCCTGGGCAGGTCGATGAACAGCAGCCGTCGCCCGGCAAGGGCCAGCACGTCGCGCTTGGCCACCAGATAGCCGGCGAAGAAGACGACCAGGGCCAGCTTGGCGAACTCGCCGGGCTGGATGGAGAAGCCCCCGATGCGGATCCAGATCTTGGCGCCCTGCACCTCGCTGAGGCTGCCGGGCAGCAGCGCGGGGATCGCGAGCAGGACCAGGCCGACGGCGCCCGCGGTGTAGGTGAGGCGCTGGAGCATGCGGTGATCGCGCAGCACGATCAGGGTGCCCGCGAACATGACGACGCCGATTCCGGTCCACATGATCTGGTTGGTGGCGGACGCGCCGGCCATATCGGCGGCCTCTAGGCGGTAGATCATCACCAGGCCCAGGCCGTTGATCACGGTCACCAGCGGCAGGATCAGCGGATCCGCCCACGGGGCGAACTTGGCCAGCACGAGATAGGCGGCCAGCATCAGGCCGCCCAGGCCCAGTCCGTACGTCAGCATGCCCGCGGGCACTCTGCCGTCGATCGCCAGGCCCACGTTGGCGTAGGCCGCCATGACGATCAGCACCGCGAGGGCGAGCATGAGGAGCTGGGCCACGCGGCGCTTGGCCGGCATCGGGACGGGGGAATCGGCGACTTCGCTCATCTACTGCTGTTTCGTCTTGGTCGCGCTCGCGGACGGTGACGGCGAGGCGCTCGTGGTCGCGGTCGTGGGCGTGTCGCTCTTCTGGTCCTCGGAGAACTTCAAGGCGTTGATCCTTGTCAGCCCTTCGTCGACGGTGGTGACGGGAATGCCGCTCTTGATCAGCGCCTGATCGGCCTCGGACAGCATGGAGAGCTTTCTGCCCGTGGGCTTGGAGACGTTGAAGAGCTGGAATGGCCCCAGCTCCCTCTTGATGCCCTGGAACACGACCACTTCGTCGCCCCTAGCGCCGACGAAGAACTGGTCCTGAGTCCACTGGTATCCAAAGTAACCGCCGACGCCGAGGGCGGCGCTGCCTATACCGAGCACGGTGACCAGCACGGGCCACACGCGACGACGCCTGCCCGACCGCCGGGACGCCTGCGCGACCGGCTCGTCGAACTCGTCATCGGTGATCGCCGGCTGGGGTGCGGTCACCGCGCCAGGTCGCCCCGGCGAGGTGTCCTGCGGGTTCCCGCGCAGCCGGGTCATGCCCGCGGCGCCGACGATGGCGGCCTCGGCGGGCACCTGCTGCCCATCGGCGATCTCCAGGACGTCGGCCAGCACGCACGTGATGTTGTCGGGCCCGCCGCCCCTGTTGGCCAGGTCGATGAGCTGGCGTACGACCTCCTCCGGGTCGTCGATGTTGGTGAGCGTGGCATGCAGCGTCTCCGCGCTCACCACACCGGACAGCCCGTCGGAGCACAGCAGGTAGCGGTCGCCTATCTGCGCCTCGCGGAGCGTGAGATCGGGATCGACCTCGCCGCTGCCGTCGAGTGCCCGCAGCAGTATCGAGCGCTGCGGGTGCGTGGCGGCCTCTTCCGGCGTGATGCGCCCGTCGTCGACGAGCTGCTGCACCAGTGTGTGGTCATGGGTGATCTGGTAGAGCTCCCCGCGCCTGAGCAGGTAGGCGCGCGAGTCGCCGACATGCACCAGGGCGACCTGGGTGCCGCTCCACAGCATGGCCGTGAGAGTCGTGCCCATGCCCTTGAGGCTGGGATCCCGCCCCACCATCTCGTGCAGCCTGCGGTTGGCGTCGCGTACCGCTGCCTCGATGGCGTTGAGCAGGTCACCCCCCTGTTGGGCCTCTTCCAGAGAGGCCATGGCGGCGATGGCGACTGAGCTCGCCACCTCGCCGTGTGCGTGCCCGCCCATGCCGTCGGCGACGGCGAGCAGGCGGCCGCTAGCGTACGCCGAGTCCTCGTTTCCTTCGCGGAGGAGGCCGACGTCCGAGCGGGCGGCGTAGCGGAGTGCGATGGTCATTTGCGCAATTCAATGACTGTTTTGCCGACGCGGATCGGAACACCGAGCGGCACCGGGGTCGGGCGGGTGACTTTCGAGCGGTCGAGATATGTGCCGTTGGTCGAACCGAGATCTTCCACGATCCACTGACCGTCCTGAGGAAATAGCCGGGCATGCCGGCTGGAAGCGTAGTCGTCGCTGACTACCAGCGTGGCGTCGTTCGCCCGGCCAATGGTGATGGGCGTCTCCGTAAGATCGATGGTGGTGCCTTGCAGCGGGCCACCTGTGACGATGAGCTGGCGTGGCTCGCCCTTCTTGCTCTTGGGCTTGGCCACGGCCTTGGCAGGCTTGATGCCTTTGCGTGGGCCCGCAGGAGCCGTGCGTGAACCGAACAAGTCAGTCCGGATCACGCCGACTGCGGCAATGACGAAGAACCACAGCACCGCCAGGAAGGCGAGCCGGATCAGCAGCAGCGTGAGCTCGGACATGGACCGTTTGTCTACCCCTAATCGCGCCGGAACACCAGAGTCGTGCGCCCCAGCGTCACTCGCGTGCCGTTCTGGAGCTCGATCCTGCGTACCGGCTGGCCATTGACAAAAGTGCCGTTCGTCGATCCCAGGTCGACGAGAACCACGAGCTGGCCCTCGACGCGCAACTCCGCATGGTGTCGCGACACTCCTGGGTCGACAAGACGAAGATCGCAGTCGGTGCCCCTGCCTAGCAAGGTCACCGGAGTGGTGAGCTCGTAGGAACGGTCGCCCTGCGGGTCGTCCTGAGTGGAGACGAGCAGCCTCGGCCGCCCGTTGAACTCGTTGGGCCGGGACGGAGGCAAATCGCTCGCCGGCTGGCGGATCTCGTCCTGCTCGACAGTCGCGCCGCGGATGACCCCCGACCTGATGCGGAACAAGCCCACAGCCAGGTCACCGGCGGTCTCGAAGCGAACCCGGACCGGTCCCACGAAAGAGTAGCCCTGTTCTTTGGCGTACTCCCTGGCGAGGTTGGCCAGCTCATGGCTGATGCTGTCGGCGTAAACCTCAAGCCGCTCGCTGTCGGTCGTGGACAGCTCAACCACGAAGTCGTTGGGCACGAGCGTGCGACCTTGAGCGACGATCGCCGCACGCTCATCCATCTCCCGCTGAACCGCGCTGGCGACCTCGACCGGCTGAAGGTCAGATTTGAACGCCCGCGCAAAGGCTCCCTCCACCAAGCCTTCGAGCCTTCGCTCGAAGCGCTGAAGGACTCCCACCGGGTACCTCCCTTCCTCCGTGCATATGATCGCGGCCCCCAGACGCGTCCGGCGCCCGGTTTCCGCTCGTTCCACTTCGCGGGTCCTGGCCGCTCGTCGGCAAGTCGCGCCCAGCTCCTCCGCTCCCGTGTCTTATGCGATCGTATCCGGGTTCAGTACCAGTGGCTGTTCCGTGCTACTGTTTCTCCGCACCCAACAAACGGGCGGGTGGCGGAACGGCAGACGCGCACGGTTCAGGTCCGTGTGTCCGAAAGGACGTGAGGGTTCAAATCCCTCCTCGCCCACTCGGTGACTGGGGACCCCTGGTCGCAGACCTTATAGGTCTGCTTCCGCGGGTCCCCTCGTCGTTTCTATCCGGGGGATAACCCCCGGACCCCCAGCGTCTTCCGGGGGAGGTCCCCCGGACCCCCCAATCGGGGGGCGGGCCCCCCGTTACCCCCCCATCGCTGCTGCGGGCCGTCTTGCTGCTGTGGGCTCCTGCTTGCTCTGGCAGACCACATTGGCGAAGTGGGCTCTGGAGCGCAAGGGGGCCGGGCTTCTTTTCAAGTACCGGTTGGTAACGGCTGAGGGCGTCTTTGGACGGTATCTGTGGGTGGTTGCATCCTGGTTTCGGGTGACTTGATCAGTGTGTTTTACGTCACAGCCAAGGTTCTGGTGTCCAGTAGTTCGCCCAGCAAGTCTGTCAGGCTCACCATTCCGATGACAGAACCTGATTGGTTCGTTACCAAAGCAAGGTGGGCTCTTGCCTCCTGAAGGGCCGTCACCGCCTCCGGGACCTGGGTCAGGCAGGCCAGTCTCGGCAGGGGGTGGCTCAGCTCCTCGGCCGTGCTCGACGGGTTCAGCAGGGCGTCTCTTGCGTGCAGGACGCCCTCTATTGCTTCTGGGGTTCCCACCAGGAGTCTGAGGTGGCCACTGGCTGCCGCTGTCGCTCTGATCTGGGCCGCCGTTGCCGAGGACGACACCATGACGGCCCGGCCGATCGGGACCATCAGGCGTTCTATGCCCTCCGCTTGCAGGCGCAGCGCTCTGGTCAGGAGGTCGTGTTCCTCTCTGTCCAGCAGGCCCATCCTGCCTGACTCGCCTACCAGCATGGCGAGCTGGCGTGGTGTGCGGGTGGTCGCCAGTTCGTTGCGGGGTTGCACGCCGAACAGCCGCAGGATGCCGTTCGACATGGCGTTCAAGGCCGAGAGCAGGGGGCTCATCAGCGTGGTGAAGGCGCGGAACGGCAGCGTCAGGATGAGGACCGCTCGTTCCGGATGGGTCAGGGCCCAGGACTTCGGGGCCATCTCGCCAATCACCATGTGCAGGAACGTCACGAGCGCCAGGGCGATCGTCAGGGCTATCGGCAGGCGCAGTGACTCTGGGACGCCCGCTGCGGCGAAGAGCGGCTCCAGAGCGTGTTCTATGGCCGGTTCCGTGACCTGGCCCAGGCCCAACGTGCTCAGGGTGATGCCCAGTTGGGCGCCGGCCAGCATGAGGGAGAGTTTGCGGCTGCCGCCCACGGCTGATTTGGCGGCTACTTTCAGCAGGCGGTTGCCGCTTGCCGCGAGTTCCTCCAGGCGGTGGCGCTTGGAGGAGACGAACGCGAACTCCGCCGCGACGAACACGGCGTTGAGCACCAGCAGCGCGAGGCTGATGACGAGCATGGTCATCGGGTCGCCTCCGCGGGCTCGGCATGCTGTACGGGCGCCAGGCGTACCCATTCGGGCACCCGGCGGTTCAGCGACATCACGGTCAGCCGGGCCAGACGCTCGTCGCCGTCCTCGGCGAACGGATCGTCGGTGACCTGGCCGACGGGCACGGTCACCACGTCACCCGGGTCCGGCATCCGCGCCAACCTGGCCAGAACCAGTCCGGCGAGCGTGTCGTAGTCGTCGCTCTCCGGCAGGGAGATGCCGGTGGCGCGCTCGACCTCGTCGAGCCTGAGCCAGCCGGGCACCTCCCAGACGCCGCCCGGCTGCTCCACGGCGCTCACCGGGTCGGGGTCGTTCTCGTCGAGCAGTTCGCCGACCAGCTCCTCGGCCAGGTCTTCGACGGTGATGACGCCGGCCAGGCCGCCGTACTCGTCGATGACGCAGGCGATGTCGTCGTTGGCCGAGCGCATCCTGTCCAGCACCGTCGGCAGTGGCAGCGAGTCGGGCACGAGGAGCGCCGGACGGGTGATGGTGGTGATCAGGGCGTCGTCCAGGCCGGACGCGAGCAACTCGCGCACGCCCGTCACACCTGCCACGTCGCCGTCTTCGCTGACCACCGGGTAACGGGAGTGGCCGCACTCGCGCATGACGCCGAGCAGGTCGGAGATCGTCTGCGTGTCGCGGAGCACCACCACGCGCGGGCGGGGCACCATGATCTCCTCCGCTGTGCGGTCGCCGAACTCCAATGCTCGTTCCAGCAGGTCCGACAACCTCGGGGGCAGCTCACCCGCCCGGGTCGACTCCTCGATGATGCGTGAGAGCTCTTCGGGGGTTGCGCCGTGCTCGACCTCCTCGACCGGCTCGATGCCCACGAGCCTGAGCAAGCCCGTGGCGGCCGAGTCGAACAGACGCACGACCGGGCCCACGATCGCCAGGTAGACCAGGGTCGAGCCGGCCAGGAACTTGGCGACCGGCTCCGGCCGGGCGATGCCCAGGTTCTTCGGGGCCAGCTCGCCCAGCACCATCTGCACCACCGTGGCCACGAACACGCCCGTGGCCACGGAGACCCCGGTGATCGCGGCGTCGGACAGCCCGGCGTCCGCCAGCAACGGCCGTACGATCACGGCGATCGCGGGCTCGGCCAGGAAGCCGACCAGCAGCGCCGTGACCGTGATGCCCAGCTGGGCGCCGGAGAGCATGAAAGACAGCCGAGAGGTGACCTGAAGCGCCTTTTGCGCGGCGGCGTCACCCGCGGCGGCCTGCTCGCGCAGGAGACCGCGGTCGGCGGCGACGAAGGCGAACTCCTGGGCGACGAAATAACCGGTCGCCGCGGTAAGGAGGAACAGGGCCAGAAGCCCGAGATAGGCGCTCACCGCAGTGAGTCCTCAGAGGAACCCGTGCCCCAGCACGGGCGAAGACTCCACGGGTCCGGAGCGGACACGATCATCCCTTCGATAGAGGTCGTCGATAACGTAACGAAACAGGTGGCGTCTATGTTTCCGCGGTAACTCTCCGTCATTCCGGAGTGTGCGGTGATGATCTCCACCTGCGTTACCCTTCGCTGGTCCGAGTAGTTTTCCCTAGACAAAGCTTGAGCCGGGGTCTGCACTTACGGGGGGTTCGACGTAGCGTCTATGGCAAAGCGAAGGGAAGAAGGCGAAGTGTCTGAGGACGACCGGACGAGGGCAATGCGCTCGCCAGGCGACGGCCGACCACTGCCTCCGAGGCAGAGTGACGGCCTGCGATCTGGCGGTGCTCCCGCCTACCAGGTCCCGTCCAGCGGGGCACCCACACATAAGCTTCCCGCCGCTTCCCCGGTCCCCGAGGCGCCCCCTCGGGCTCCCGGGCAGGACCAGCCGCCGCCCAGGGCTGGTTCGCGAGTGTACGGCAAGGCGCGGTCGGGGCGGAGTCCGGTCAAGCCGCTCAGGAGTCCCGACGAGCCGTCGCAGAGAGGCCCGCGTGGGCCACGCAAGCGTCCGTCGGGCAAGACCATCCTGAAGATCGTCGCGGGGCTGCTGGTGGCGCTCCTCGTGGCGGCGGTGGGCATGTTGTTCTGGATCAACTCCCGGCTGACCGGTATCGACGGCGTGCTGGAGGACTACACGGGACGTCCCGCCGACACCCCGGGCACCAACTGGCTCCTGGTCGGCTCCGACAGCCGCAAGGGCCTGTCGGCGGCCGAGCGCAAGAAGCTGGCCACGGGACGCGCCGTCGGCCAGCGCACCGACTCGATGATGCTGCTGCACATCCCCGAGGGCAGTGACAAGCCGACGCTGGTCAGCCTGCCGCGCGACTCGGCGATCACCATCCCCGGCAAGGGCCGCGACAAGCTCAACTCCGCCTACGCCATCGGCGGCCCCAAGCTCCTGGTCCGCACCGTGGAGTCGGCCACCGGGATCCGCATCGACAACTACATGGAGATCGGGTTCGCCGGATTCGTGGACATCGTGGACGCCGTGGGCGGGGTCGAGATCAACGTACGGGCCGCCGTGGACGACCCCAAGGCCGGGCTGAAGCTGAAGAAGGGCCCGCAAGTGCTCAACGGCGCCCAGGCCCTCGGATACGTACGCACCCGCAAGGGTGGCGCGCTGCCCGACTTCGAGCGGACCAAGCGGCAGCGGCAGTTCCTGGGAGCCGTCGTGAAGAAGGCGGCCAGCCCTGGAGTGCTCCTCAACCCGTTCACGTCGATCCCGCTGGCCATGAGCGCCACGGACGCCGTCGAGGTCGACAGCGGCACCGGGGTGTTCGACATGCTCTCGCTGGGACTGTCCATGGGTGACAGCCCGGTGACGACGGTGGTGCCGTTCGGCGGGAACGAGGCCGTCCCTAGCGGCGGCACGGCGGTCAAATGGGATCGCAACAAGGCCCTGGCCCTTTTCGACGCCCTGAAGAACGACAAGCCGGTTCCGAAGAGCATCCTCGACGCCGGCTGAGGCTCCTCACTGTCATCCGTCGTCCTGCTGGGTGGCGCCGCCCCTGTCCCGCTGGGTGGCGCCGCCTGCCCGGGCGTCGTCCGAGTGCGCGTGGTCAGCCGCCGGTGGCGCCGGCGCCACCGGCCGCTGCCGCGCTGATGGCCGCTACGGCGGCGGCGTTGATGGCGGCGATGGTCTTGGCGACCGCGTCGGCCGCCCAGGCGCCCTCGGCGATCTCCTTGATGCGTTGCTTGCTCGCGCCCGGGAACGCTTTGCGATCGAACTTGGCCGCGTGCATGATCGCGATCAGGACGGCCGTGCGGGCGTCGGGATCGGCCCCGGCCAGCACGGCCGACACGCGTTCCCTGACGTTCGCCTCCACCCCGGGGTGCGTCTCCGGCCAGCGGGTGACCGGGAAGATGCCCATCACCTTGGCCCGTTCCTCGGCCAGCACGCCCGCCGCCACCAGCTTGGTGAGCAGGCGCTTGCGCAGCTTGGCTGACTGCAGCCGCTGCACCCACCACGCGGGCTTGCGATTCCTGCGCTCCTCGGCGATGCGGGTCAGCATGGCGTCCAGCTCGTCGTCCCCGAGCGGCGCCGGGCTCTTGACCATCACCTTCTTGTCCGACAGGTCGACCCGCTCCTCGATGGCGAGCTCGGCCAGGATCGCGCCGGCGAGCGCCGGATCGAGCTGCATCGAGTTCATGAGCGGCTTGCCCTCCTCACTGTAGGCAAGCAGGAGGAGCTCCTCGGCGATCGTCACACGCATGCTTCGACACTAACCTCCCCACCATGACCATCTCGGAGAAGTTGCACGCCATCGGCCGCCCGTTGCTCCAGGTCCAGCTGGAGCACCCCACCGTGGCCGGGATCGCGAGGGGCGACCTGCCCGAGCCGGTGTTCCGGTCGTGGCTGGAGCAGGACTACCTGTTCCTGCTGGACTACGTGCGGGTGTTCGCGCGGCTGGCCTGGCAGGCGCCTGATGAGCATCTGGGAGACCTGGTGGACCTGGCGCACACGACGTATCACGACGAGCTGAGCCTGCACCGGTCGCTGTCGGCGGAGTTCGGGGCCGATCTGGAAGGGGCGGTGAAGGGGCCGGCGTGCGCGGCGTACACGGCGTTCCTGCTGGAGTCGGCGGCGTCCTACGGGGAGGGGCTGGCGGCGCTGTATCCGTGTATGTGGGGATATTCGAGTCTCGGGCAGATCCTGGCGGAGAGCCCGCCTGCCGAGCCGCGATATCGGGCATGGGTGGATACGTACGCGGATCCGGGGTTCGCGGCGCTCACCGTGCGGATCGCGCAGATGATCGACGAGGCGAGCCCCGATCCCGCCAGGGCGGAGGCGCTGTTCGCCGAGGGGATGGCGCACGAGCTGGCGTTCTGGACTGTCCCGGTGCGCGACGTACCCTGATGGCATGCCGGAACTTCCCGAGGTGGAGTCTCTGGCCCACTTCCTGCGCGAACGGGCGGTGGGCCGCACCATGCTGGGCGTCGACGTGGTCGCGATCCAGGCGCTCAAGACGTTCGACCCGCCGGTGACCACGTTGGGCGGGCTGACGATCACCGGTGTGGCGCGGCACGGCAAATTCCTCGACTTCGACTGCGATGGCCTGCACCTGGTCATCCATCTGGCCCGCGCGGGGTGGCTGCGCTGGCGCGACGACCTCTCCGGCGCGAAGCCGGTCCGGCCGGGGAAGGGCCCGCTCGCGGTACGGGTGCGGCTGGCGCCCGACGACGAGGGCCTGGCGCCCGGGTTCGAGCTCACCGAGGCGGGGACGCAGAAGCGCCTCGCCGTCTATGTCACGAAAAATCCGGACGAGATCCCCGGCGTCGCCGCCCTCGGCCCCGACCCCCTCGCCGACTCCTTCACCGTGGACGCGCTCAAGCGGATCGTGGGCGGCAACCGTACGCAGATCAAGGGGCTGCTGCGGGACCAGAAGATCGTCGCGGGCATCGGGAACGCCTACTCCGACGAAGTGCTGCACGCGGCCAAGATGTCCCCCTTCAAGATCGCGGCCACGTTGACCGATGCCCAGATCGCCGACCTGCACGAGGCCATCGTCACCACCCTGCGGGACGCGGTCGAGCGCGCGCACGGGCTGGCGGCCAAGGACCTGAAGGCGGAGAAGAAGTCGGGACTGCGCGTCCACAACCGGACCGGGCAGCCCTGTGACGTGTGCGGTGACACCATTCGGGAGGTCTCGTTCGCCGACTCGTCCCTCCAGTACTGCCCCACCTGCCAAACAGGCGGCAAGCCGCTCGCGGATCGCCGCCTTTCCCGACTCCTGAAGTGACGGGCTGCGAACCACGGCACCAGGCCGAGCATGCGCTCCGTCACGGCGCCCGGCCCGTTGGCCTTCACGACCGGCCATGACAGACGGTCACTGGCTGCGGCGCGTGCGGTGACCCCGGCAGCGCCGTAACGGAATTCACGTTGAGAGTCACACCTTGACCGGGACGCGGGCCCGGCCGCGGAGGCCGGTCGCCGCAATGGCGGTTGCGAGC
Organism: Nonomuraea sp. H19; assembly: GCF_052068215.1. Classification (NCBI taxonomy): domain Bacteria; kingdom Bacillati; phylum Actinomycetota; class Actinomycetes; order Streptosporangiales; family Streptosporangiaceae; genus Nonomuraea; species Nonomuraea sp. H19. Next base: position 461,996 of record NZ_JBQHCV010000002.1, read on the forward strand.
AGCGTGGTCGCCAGGGGGACCGTCAGGGCCGTGTGGAGGGCTGTCAGGCCTGTCCCCGTGCTCAGAGCGGCCACGTTGACCGCGGTGACCAGCGACAGTCCCAGAGCCGCGCCGAACTGGAACGAGGAGTTGATGAGGCCGCCCGCCAGGCCCTGCTCGTGCTCGGCGATGCCGTCCGTGGCCACGATCGTCAGCGGACCGTACACGAAGGCGAACATCAGGCCGATCAGCAGCATCGAGGGCAGCATGGCCGCGTACGTCCAGTCCAGGCCGACGCCGCGGAACAGCGCGAAGGCCAGCAGGCCCGACACCAAGCCGGTGAAAATGACCCTGGCGTTGCCGTAGCGGTTGACCAGCCACGGGGTGAGCGTCGGCGCGAGGACCACGTCGGCGGCGGCCGCCAGCAGGGCCAGGCCCGTCTGGATGGCGGACCAGCCACGCAGCTCCTGCAGGTAGAGCGTGACCAGGAACTGGAAGCCGAAGAACGAGGCCGTGAGCAGGGCGGCCATCAGGTTGGCCCGGACCAGCGGACCCGACCGGAGTATGCCCAGGCGGACCAGGGGGTTCGGGGAGCGGCGCTCGACCGCCACGAAGGCCGCCAGCAGCGCCAGGCCGCCGGCGAAGACCGCCGCGGTCAGCGGCACGCCGTCGGCGGGGTGCTCCAGCCGCACCACGCCGTAGACCAGCAGGATCATCGCGCCCGTGATGAGGATCCCGCCCGCCACGTCGAAACCCGCGACTGCGGGGCGCCGCGTGGCGGGCTCCTTGAGCAAGGGGATCGCGGCGAGCAGGATCGCCAGCGACAGCAGGACCGGTGCGAAGAAGACCCAGCGCCAGCCGAGCGCGGTCAGCAGCCCGCCGATCACCAGGCCGAGCGCGAAGCCGCCGGCGGCCGTCCCCGCGTAGACCAGCAGGGCCTGGTTGCGCTGCCTTCCCTCGGGGAACGTGGTGGTGATCAAGGAAAAGCCGGCCGGGGTCATGAAGGCGGCGGCGACCCCCGTGACGAACCTGGCGACCAAAAGGATCCAGCCCTCCGTCGCGAAGCCGCCGAGCCCCGAGAAGAGCAGGAACACCCCCAGCCAGAGCAGGAACATGCGGCGGCGGCCCAGCAGGTCGGCCGCGCGCCCGCCGAGCAGCATGAAGCCGCCGTAGCCGAGCACGTACGCGCTCACGACGCCGCTCAGCATGCCCGTGGACAGGCCCAGGTCGGCACGGATGGACGGGAGGGCGACGTTCAGCATGGCCACGTCGATGCCCTCGAGAAAGATGGCACCGCACAACACGGCAAGTACACCCCAGGAACGGGCAGGCATGACAAATCCCCCGGTTACGTATAGGCATGTCGGTTCTCTCTTGTAACCGTCCACATCTTGGGCCAGCATGAAATGTCATGGAAGACGGCACTTTGAAGTCACTTAGTTACTGCGAGAGCACCGTGGACGACGACTACGACGTGCGGCAGTGGGACACGCGGGAGGACTGCGAGGTCCGCCAGATACTCGACCGCATCGCCGACAAGTGGTCCCTGCTGGTCATCGCGCTGCTCGACTGCCAGAGCCTGCGCTTCACGCAGCTGCGCCGCGAGATCGACGGCGTCAGCCAGCGCATGCTCACCGTGACCCTGCGTCAGCTCGAACGAGACGGCCTGGTCTCCCGTACGGTCCACCCCGTCGTGCCGCCCAGGGTCGACTACGCGCTGACGCCGCTCGGCCGTACCCTGCACCAGACCATCAAGACGCTGGTCACCTGGACCGAGGAGCACCAGGAGGAGGTCGCGGCGGCGCGTGCCGCGTACGACGCGCGACGCGAGATGATGGAGACATGACCGTACGTGAGATCGATGCCAGTGCCGTTCCCGACGATGCCTACCTGCTCGACGTCCGGGAGCAGGACGAATGGCTGGCGGGGCACGCTCCGGAAGCCGTGCACATCCCCATGACCCAGATCCAGGAGCGGGTGAGCGAGGTGCCCGCGGACCGGACGGTTTATGTCGTCTGCCGGGTGGGCGGACGGTCGCTTCAGGTGGCGGCCTGGCTCGGCCGGCTCGGGCATGACGCGGTCAACGTCGGCGGCGGCATGCAGTCGTGGGAGGCCGCGCGCCGCCCCATGATCAGCGAGACCGGGCAGGAGCCGTTCGTCGCCTGACTGTGATTCGCCCACTATGGCGATTCGGCGGCCATTGAGGCATCATAAGGGCGCAAACTTCAGATCGTCGCGGGAGCTCGGGGTGCCGGGCTGAGAGGGCAGCTACTCATCCGCTGCCGACCGCCTGAACCTGTCCGGGTAATGCCGGCGTAGGGAGTGTGCGATGACGCATGTCGCCGACGAAGTTCCGCTGACCCTGGAGGGCGCGCCGCCGAAGACGCTGGGCGTCCTCGACCAGGGCGCGCTCTGGGCGAACCTCGGCGTCAGCCTCCTGGGCTTCTCCGGAGCCCTCTACCTGCTCAACCCCCTCGGCAACGCGCCGCTCAGCCTGGTCGCCGCGCTCACCGCCACCGTGGTCGGAAGCCTGATCGGCACGTCCATGGTGGGCCTGTCCGCCATCCCCGGCACCCAGACGGGGCAGCCCTCGATGGTGCTGTTGCGCGGGCTGTTCGGGGCCAAGACGTCCTACGTGCCCACGGTGCTGAACATCGTGCAGATGCTCGGCTGGGGCGCCTTCGAGCTGTGGGTGATCGCCCAGGCCGCCACGGCGATCTTCGGAGGCGTGCCGTACCAGGTGTGGGTGATCCTGGCGGGCGTGGTCACCACGGCGCTCACGATCTGGCCACTGGGCTCGGTACGCCTGCTGCGGCGGTACGTCACCATCGGGGTGATCGTGTCGATGGTCTGGTTCACGTGGTTCTTCGTGTCCGAGGCTCCCGCGCACACGGGCGGAAGCTGGACCGCCTTCCCCGCCGCCGTGGACTACGTGATCGCGCTGTCGGTGTCGTGGGTGCCGATGGCCGCCGACTTCGCCCGGCACTCCAGGTCGAGCCGGGCCGCCTTCACCGGCGTGGTCGGCGGCTACACGCTGGCCCAGGTGGCCTGCCTGGGGCTGGGCGTGTACGCGGTCGCCATCGTGGGGGCGGCCGGGGTGGAGGCCGACCCGACGTCGGTGTTCAGCCCGTTCGTCGCGGTGCCGCTGGGCGCGCTGTTCTTCGCCATCCTGGTGCTGCGCGAGACCGATCAGTCCTTCGCCAACGTCTACTCCACCACCGTGTCGCTGCAGAACCTGATGCCGCGCGTGGACCGGCGCGTCTTCTCCACCGCCATCGGCGTGCTCACTGTCGCGATCGCCCTGGTCGTGGACGTCACCTCGTACGGCGCGTTCCTCGGCGTGATCGGGGCGGTGTTCGTGCCGATGTTCGCGGTGCTCGCCGTGGACTACTTCGTCTTCGCCCGCTCCGACCGCTGGAACACCGACGAGAACGCGCCCTCGCGCTGGTCGATGCTGGTGCCGTGGGCGCTGGGCTTCATGGCCTACTGGCTGACGACCTCGACGCTGACCGTTCCCTGGTGGGACGAGTTCTGGGTGGGCGCCCGCAAGGCCATCGGCTTCACCCGGGAGCCGTGGATGAACGGCGCGCTCGGCGGGGCCTTGGTGGCCGCGCTGGTCACGCTGCTCATCGGCCTGCTGCTGCGGCGGCTCGCCGTTCGACGTTGAGCAGGTGCTGCTTGGCGGCCGCGCCTCCGGCGTAGTCGCCCAGCTCGCCTTCCGCGCGAACCACCCGGTGGCACGGCACGACCACGCAGACGGGGTTGGAGGCCAGCGCGTTGCCGATCGCCCGCAGCGCGCGCGGCCTGCCGATGCTCGCGCCGATCTCCTCCAGCGTCGTGGTCGTGCCGTAGGGGACCGCCATCGTCTTCTGCAGCACCGTACGGGCGAAAGGCGTGGCCAGCGTCAGGTTGACCGGCGTGGCGAACGTGCGCAGCCGGCCGGAGAAGTAGGCGTCCAGCTCCCTGCGCACCGGGTCGAGCCGGCGCGGATCCGGCCCGATGAACGTGCCCACATGCCTGCTGACCAGCGCGAAGACATCGTTTTCCGGCTCGAAGCTGCACGCGACGATGCCCTTGCCGGTCACGGCCAGCACCAGCCGGCCCACGGCGCCGTCGTAGGTGCCGAACGCGATGTCCGGCGGTGTCTCACCTCGATAGGTGCTGGAGGTCACGCGCAGCAGGGCATCCAGATCGCCGCTCGTCATGCCTCCACCCTTCCCCGGCTCCCGAGAAATCGCCGTGACCGCAGCGTATCGGACGGATCGCCCGACGCACCCACGCTGCCACGTGCACTATGGAGGAGTGGGGGACGAATGGGCCGGTAGTGACGACGAGATCGCTCGCGCGGTGCTCGCCAGCTCACCCAACGCCGTGGTGGCGCTCGACAGGGACCAGAGCGTGCTGGTCTGGAACGACGCCGCCGAGCGGCTCTTCGGCTGGTCGGCGGAGGAGCTGCTGGGGCGCCGGGCGCCGATCGTGCCGTCGGAGCTGACGGCCGAGCACAACGCCGTGCTCGAACGCGTGCGCACCGGCGGCCAGGTGTCCTTGCGTACCAAGCGCCTGCATCGCGACGGAAGCGTGCTCGACGTGCGGGTCGACATCAGCGGGCTGCGCCTGGGCAGCGCCGTGGCCGGCTACGTCTGCGTGCACCACCTGGCCAGGACCGACGAGGTGGCGAAAAACCGCATGGTGCGCCGGGCCAGGCTGGTGCGCAGGCTCACCGATGTGGTCGGCGACATCAACTCCGACCTGGAGCTGTCGGCCGTGCTGGACCGGATCTCGGCCAGCCTCACGGAGCTGACCGGGGCGGACGCGGGCGGGTTCGTACTGATCGAGGGGGATCGGCTGCGGCTGGTCAGCACGTACCAGCTGCCGGACGCCATCAGGGGCACCACCACCGACCTGCGCACGAGCCTGGTGGATCGGCTCTTACGCACCGGCAAGACGGTGCTGCTCGAGTCGAGTGGCCTGGACGACCTGGTGTGGGCGCGCCTTGAGGGGCTGCACACGATCGCGCTGGGTCTCGCCGCCGTGGGCGGGCGGCCGTACGGGGCTCTCTACGCGTTGTTCGCCCGGCGCACGCCCGGACATCTCGAATTGGAGTTACTGGAGCTGCTGGCCGGGCACGCGGGCATCGCCGTCGGCAACGCGGTGGCCTATCAGGAGGCGGTACGCCAGCGGGCGCACGAGCGGGCCGTGTTCGACGCCAGCGCCGACGGAATCGCCGTGCTGGACGAGTCCGGGCGCGTCGTGCGATGGAACCCGGCCGCCGCCGAGCTCACCGCGTTCCCCGCCGAGGCCGTCGTCGGCGGACCGCCGCCCTTCCCGCTGCCCAGGCCGGGGGAGAAGCTCACGTTCCAGATGGAGAGCGGGCGGTGGCTGGACGTGGTGAGCGCGCAGATCGAGGAGACCGGCGAGGTCGTCATCGACTTCCGCGACGTGACCACGGCCAAGGAACTGGAGGAGGCCAAAGACCTGTTCCTGGCCACGACCAGCCACGAGCTGCGCACGCCGATCACGATCGTCCGGGGGTTCGCCAGCACGCTGGACTTGCGCTGGGACAAGATGAGCGATCTCGAGCGGCGCTCGGCCGTGCACACGATCGCCGAGCGGGCCAGGTCGCTCGGGCAGCTCATGGACCACCTGCTGCTCGGCGCCAGGGCGGGAGCGGACGAGCTCAAGGTGCGGATCGAGGCGTTCGACCTGGCCGAGCGGATCCACGCGGCCACGCTGGGGCTGCCCGTGCTGTCGGACAAGCATCGGGTCGAGGTGATCATCCCCGACGGGCTGCCGCACGTGCTGGGCGACGCGCTGGCCACGGACATTGTGCTGGGGCAGCTGCTGGAGAACGCGTTCAAGTACTCGCCGAAGGGCGGGCTGATCAGTGTCGAGGCCTGGCCGGAGGACGGCAACGTGGTCGCGGTCGTCGACGACGAGGGGATCGGCATCGCCCCTCCCGACCGCGAGCGAATCTTTGAGAGGTTCGTCCAGGTGGACAGCGGCGACCGGAGAAGGTTTGGTGGAGTAGGGCTCGGTCTTTACATCGTCCGCAGCCTCGCCAGGGCACAGGGAGGCGACGTGAGCGCTCATCCGCGACCCGGCGGTGGCACCAGAATGCGTCTCGTTTTGCGAGGCAGTGCCGCCGCCGGCACCGAGGGGCGACAGGATCGAAGCGACCGGAGCGACGAGGAATGGCGGCGGATCCAGGCCACCGAGGCGTCTCGCGAAGTGAGGCCATGAACACGCCCGGCTATCCCTATCGGATCCGACACACCGTTGCAGTAACGGCGTGGTCACGCTTGCGCTGATCTATCGTCCAATGTGTACAAGCTGTGATCGAGATGCGGTTTCTGGGACCGAGTAACGGGGCATTTCGGTCGTACCGGGGAGTGTTCCCGCGGGGGGCACAGGGAACGGGGAGGTGGGTGTGTCAAGCGTGGTGCTGCTGCCGTACGCGCCGTCCAGCGTCGCCGTTGCCCGCCAGCGTCTGAGCACTGACCTGCAGGACAGCGGGGTCTTCTCCACCGCGATCGATGACGCCGTGCTCGTGGTGAGCGAGTTGCTGAGCAATGCGCTGCGGCACGCGCACCCCCTGCCGTCCGGGATGGTAAGGGTCGCCTGGCTTCGTAGTGACGATCACATAGAGGTGGCGGTCAGCGACGGGGGCGCGGCCACCGAGCCACGCGCCGGCCGCCCGACCCTGTCCTCACTCGGGGGCCGGGGGCTCGGGATCGTGGAATACGTGGCCGAGAGCTGGGGCGTGCGCCACGACGGGGACACCACAACAGTCTGGGCCATCCTGCCCGCTCCCAACGGATCGATGAACGGGCAGGTCACAGCGGCCCTCAAAGAGGCCGGGTAGCCAGCACGGCACGCTCGCCGGTCGCCCAGGCCGTGGACACGAGCAGATAGAGCCCGGCCGCCAGCGGAAGCACGAGCACGGCCAGCACCGAGCCGTACGGCATCAGCCGCATGATCTTCTTCATCAGCTCGGGCTGCTCCTCGACCACCTTGATCTGCCTGGTAGACAGCCATGCCACCGCAATGACCAGCGCGATGACCACAACAAAGACCAAAACCTGTGGACTGGCCAGACCGTAATTGGCAATAACCCCGGCCACCTGCTGACCCAGCGGCGCGCCGAAAAGGTCATGCCCGGCCAGCGCGGTCGGATGCGTGGCCACCCGGTACATCAGCCACATGAACGGCAACTGCGCCAGCGCCGGCAGGATTCCGGCGAACGGCGAGCTGCCTTCCTTGGCGTAGAGCGCGGAGGTCTCCCTGGCCAGCCGCTCGGGATTGCGGGCGAAGCGTTTGCGGAGCTCCAGCAGCTTGGGCGCGAGCCGCTCCCGGATCTTCGCGGTGCGTGCCTGACGTACGTTGAGCGGCAGCAGCAGCAGCCGCACGGCCACCGTGAACAGCACTATCGCGAGCGCCGCACTGCCCCCGGACATGCTGATGACGAACGTGACAAGAGAATCGATCATGAGCCCTTCAAACGATGACGAGATGGATCAGGGCTCACGACATGCCGAGCCCCGCTGGATCAATAGCGGGGTGTGGCTAAGGGGCGCGTGGACGCGGGCGTCCGGCCGCGTCGGGGTCGCGCTGGCGCAGAAACGCCGTACGGCGCGCGTAAGACAGCGGAAAGCCCGGCGGCTCCCCACTGAGGGCGGGCAGCAACGTGGCCGCCCACACGGCCAGCAGCAGGATCGCCATCATGGTGATCCCGACCAGCCACGGGTCGATCAGGAACAGCGTCAATGCGACCGGGACTTGCCCAGCACGGTGACCGCGATGAAGACGAGCAGCGCGACCACACCGATGACCAGGGCGATCTTGAGCAACCCTGCCAGCAACGGCAGCAGGAAGTTGAAGACCACGAAGAGACCCAGCAAGGTCCCCATGACGAGCATCACGACTCTACCCATGGAGCCACCGTACGTCCTCGGAGCATGATCCGCGAGGTTTATGACCCTAGACCTTCCCAAAGGGAAGCTCTCGCCGCCGGTGAGGGCGTCAGACCTGGCCGGCGCGGATGCGGGCGAGCCATTCGCCGGCCTCGCCGAACTCCGCGTCCGACGTGCCGCGCTTGATCTGCGGCGCGATGCCGTCGGCCCGCGGGTAGCTGCCGAGGAAGCGGACCTCGCCGCAGATGCGGTGCAGCCCGGCGATGGCCTCACCGACCCGGGCGTCGGCGACGTGCCCCTCGAAGTCGAAGTGGAAGAAGTAGCGCCCGATGCCGTCACCGGTCGGCCGCGACTCGATGCGGGTCAGGTTGACCCCGCGCACCGAGAACTCCGTCAGCATCTCCAGCAGGGCGCCCGGGTGGTCGTCGGCCAGGAAGACGACCAGCGTGGTGCGGTCGGAGCCGGTCGGCTCCGGCAGCGGACGCGGACGGCTCACCTTGACGAACCTGGTCACGGTGTCGGACCTGTCACCGATGTCGGTCGCCAGCTCGACCAGCCCATAGTGCTCGCCGGCGATGCGGGCGGCGATGGCTGCGTCGTAGGGGGAGCCCGGCAGCGAGACCTCGTGGGCCGCGGCCGCCGTCGAGGGCGCGGCCACCACGACGGCGTCGGGCAGCTCACGGGCGATGAAGGCGCGGCACTGGGTGATGGCCGCCGGATGCGTGTAGACCCGCTTGATGTGCGGGATCTCGGTGCCGGGCCGGGCCAGCAGGGAGAACTGCACGGGCAGCAGCAGCTCGGCGGTGATCAGCAACGGCTCGCCCCAGGCGAACTCGTCGAGCGTCGTGGTGATCGCACCCTCGACGGAGTTTTCCAGCGGGACGACGGCACCGTCGGCCTCGCCTGCGCGGGCGGCGTTGAGCGCGGCGCTGACCGTGGCGCAGGGCAGCCGCTCGGCGGTGGGGTCAAGGAGCCGCAGGGCCTCTTCGGTGAAGGTCCCCTCGGGTCCGAGATAGGCGAGTCGGGGCATGCATCAAGAGTAACCGCAGGCTGGCGGGCCTGCGGCCGTTCCGCCGAGCGCGTGGCGCGGGCCTTCAGAGCGAATCGGAGACCCGGCACGAAACCTGCGGCCCGAGCCCCAGCCTGGCCGCACGCACCGCCTCTTCCTCCTCGGGCGACAGCGGCTGCTGATGGCCCTTCCCGCCCACCACAGGACGAACGTAGGTCCGCGTCTCGCTCCGGCCGTTGATCGAGGTCAGAACGATGCCGTCACCCAACCCGTTGATCATCGCCACCGAGAACGACAGCCGCCCGGTCATCTCGGAGAGCGCGTCGTACCGGCAGACGGCCACGTCCCTGATGGCTCTGAGATCACCCATGCCCTCGCTGCTCTGCCTGGCCAGCATCCGCCGGCAGTCCTCCACCGTGGCTCTGGCCTGCCGGAGCGCCAGGTAACCGATCAGTACGCCACTGACCCCGGCCACGACGCCCACGATCAACCATGTGGTAATGAGCACGTCACAGAGGGTAACGTCTCGGTCAGGCGATCTCCCGCCGTTTCGGCAACCAGGACACCAACAACCACACCAGAGCCAAGGCGCCCAGTCCGAACCCGTTCTGGACGATCTTCCCGAGCACCAGGCTCACCCCAGGGATGTCCGCGGCCTTCAGCGAAACCCCCCACCACGGGACCGGCACCACGTAGTACAGCCACACGCCAGCCGCCACCCACAGCCTGACCCGGTCACGCCCGTCTCCGGCGATCGCGCCGAGCACCACGACCACCCAGGCCAGGTGGTGGATCCAGGCCACCGGCGACAGCAGCACGGCCATCAGCCCGACGAGCGCGACGGCGGTGACCGGGTCCTTCGCTTTGTACGCGTCGCGGGCGCCGCGAAAGCCGTACCAGCCGACCGCGGCCACGATCGCGAGCCACAGCACGGACGTCAGCCCGTCCGGCCAATAGAGGCGGAGGAGCATGCCGCGGATCGACTGGTTGGTGGTGGCCTCGTTCGCGCCCAGCCGGGTCGGGTCGAGCAGCGCCGAGAACCAGAAGTCCGCCGCGTCCTGCGGAATCACCGCGAACGGCAGCAACGTGAGCACCGCCGCCACGAACGCCGCCATGAAGAACGTCCGCCACTGCCGGGTGACCAGCAGATAGATCAGGAAGACGCCGGGCGTCAGCTTCACCGCCGTGGCCAGCCCGATCAGGAACCCCCTCGGCCACCACGGCCGCCGCGCCACGCAGTCGGCCAGGCACAACGCGACCAGCATGATGTCGACCTGCCCGAACCGCACCTGGTCCCTGATCGGCATCAGGTAGGTGCAGGCCACCATGAGCAGCGCGAACGCCCACGGCACGTACTTCCGCAGAGACTCACCGCTCAGCACCTGCCTGAACGAGAACCCCACGGTCACGGCCAACGTGACGAAGATCCCGGCGGTCCACACCCATTGGGCCGTCTCCCAGGACATCTTGGCGAGCACCACGGCCAGCATCGCCGCGATGGGCGGGTACGTGAACGGCAGCAGCTGCGGCGCGGGCGTGAAGTAGTCGTAGACCGGCCGCCCTTCGAGGAGCACCTGCCCGCCGGTACGGTAAACGTCCAGGTCGACCAGCCGTTGATCGTCCGGGTTGGTGAGCCATGTCAGCACCAACGGCGACACCGCAGCCGCGACCACGAGCGCCACGACCGCCCACGCCCACCACTGCCGCCGGATCACCCGCACCTCGCCACTTGTCATGATGCGGCACGTTACCGTGGCTTGTGTTGATCGAGGGGCAGACGCTGGGGGTCCGGACATGCCAAACGACGCCATGCCAGGCCCGTACAACGGCTGGTACGGGTCGCGTCGCGACGCGCTTGCGCAGGCGCGTCGCGTTCGGCATGCGCGGGCGCGCCGGCCCTTTGGCCGCGCGGCCCGGCCTGCCTTCGCCACGGCACTCCTGCTCGCCCTGTCCATCGCAGCACTCCTCGCCCCGGCGACCGCGCACGCGGCCCAGGCAGAGGTGCTGCGGGAGCACACCGCCGTGGCCGGGGTGGCGCCAAATCATGTAGCCCAGGCAGGCACGGCGCAGGAGGACGCAGCCCGCGCGGGGGCGGCGCAAGGGCAGGCAGCCCGAGGGCGGGTGGCGATTGTCGGGGTGCCGGGGCTCGAATGGAGCGACCTCGACCAGGCGCGAACCCCCAACCTGTGGAGCCTCGTCAGCCGGGGCGCCTCCGCATCCCTCTCGACCCGCGCCGTACCGCCCCCGGACCGCGGCATCACCTGCCCCACCGCCGGCTGGATGACCGTTTCCGCAGGCCAGCGAGCCGGTACGGCAGGCAGCGGCTGCCCCGCGCCCGCCGCTCCCGATCCCGTGGGAGCCGGCGCCGCAATCCCGAACTGGCCGGCCCTGGCCGCATACCAGTCCGAGACCGGTTACGCGGCGCAGCTCGGCACCTTGGGCCAGTTGGTGACCGACGGCGGGGGCCGGGTCGCCGCCGTCGGCCCGGGCGCCGCGATTGGCGCGGCCGACAAGTCCGGCAAAATCGCTAAATACGCCGCCACCGCTGACGCCCTTGGCGACCCGACCCCGTACAACCTGATCGTCCTCGAAGTCGCCGACCTCGTGAACGCCTGGACCCAGCAGCCGGTCGACGAGTACGGCGTCCCCACCCCGCTGCCGGCCGTGGCCCGGCAGGCCGCCGTGGCCCGGGCGGACCAGCAGATCGGCGCTCTGGCCGGCAAGCTGCCACCCGACACGACCATCCTGCTGGCCGGTGTCTCCGACGTGACCACGAACGCCCATCTCCACGTGGCGATCGCGACCGGCCGGCCGTTCCCGCACGGCTACCTCACCGCCACCTCCACCCGCCAGGACGCCCTGGTCACGATCACCGACCTCACCGCCACCGCCATCCAGCTCCTGGGCCTGCAGGCCCCCCGCGAGGTCGTCGGCCGCCCCTGGCAAGCCGGCGGTCCCGCACCCGCCACGGCGGCCGAGACGGTGACGGAGCTGGCGGACGGCGATCTGGCCAGCCAGGTCCTCCGCGAGGTCCGCGGGCCGTTCTTCACCGTCCTGGTGACGGTCCAGCTCCTCTTCTACGCCTGGGCCGCCCTCGCCCTCCGCCGCCGCCGTTCCACGAACCCCCCACGCGCCGATCTGGCGAGCAGCTCCAAGCTGCTGAGAGCCGTCCAGGTCGTCGCCGTCGTCAGCGGGGCCATCGCCGTCTCCACGTTCCTGGCCCAGCTGGTGCCCTGGTGGACGCTGCCCGTGCCGATGCTCTCGGTGATCGTGACGATCCTCGCCATCGCCGGCCTGATCACCGGAGTCGCGTTCGCCGGTCCTTGGCGGGCTCACGTGCTGGGCCCGCTCACCGCCGTCGCGGCGATCACCTCGCTCGCTCTCCTCATCGACGTCATGACCGGCTCCACCCTGCAGGTGAACGCCGTAACCGGCTATGAGCCCGTGACCGGCGGACGGTTCTACGGCTTCAGCAACATCGCGTTCGCCGTGTACGCCACGGGCACCGTCCTCGGGCTGGCCGGAGCGGCGCAGTGGCTGCTCGGCAGGGGCGTGTCCAGGCGCGTGGTCGTAGCGGTATGTGCTCTGTACGGGGGATTCGCGGTCTTCGCGGACGGGTGGCCGGCGTGGGGCGCGGACTTCGGCGGCGTGCCGGCGTTCGTGATCGGGCTGGCCGTGTTCCTCATCCTGCTCTCCGGCAAGCGCGTGTCGGTGCTGAGGCTCCTGCTCGTCGGCCTGGCGGGAGCGGTGCTGGTCAGCGCGCTGGCCGTGTTCGACTGGCTGCGTCCCGAGGCCCAGCGGACCCACCTGGGCGCCTTCGTGCAGCAGGTGATCGACGGTCAGGCGTGGACCGTCGTCGGCCGCAAGTTCAGTGCCATGATCGGCGTGACCGTGGGCAACTGGTCGCTGACCCTCCTCTCGCTGGTCGCGCTGGCCTTCCTCTTCCTGGTGCTGGCCCGTCCTTCGCGCTGGGGCGCGGCGGCGCTCGGTCAGGCCTACACTCTGGCCCCCACGCTCCGGGCAGGCCTGTTCGGCGCGCTGACATGCGCTTTCGTCGGCTTCCTCATCAACGACTCGGGCATCGCCATCCCGGCTATGGCACTGACGGTCGCCGTCCCGCTGACGCTGGCGGCGTGCGTTCGCGCCCTGCAGCTCGCCACGCCCACACCACCAGAGCAACGGTCAGGGCAAGGAGCACCCAGGCCATCTGAGGCCGGACCACGGTCCTGAGCCAGTCAAGGTCCCCGGGCTGATCCTCGACCCGGGCAGGCAGGTAGGCGAGGGACAGGGCCAGCAGATGGACGACCACGAACCCGTCCACCGCCGAGGCGGCCACGAGCGCCAGCATGCCGAACGCCAGCCCGTCGTACCAGGGCAGGACGTATGGTGTCGCGAACACGTACGCCACCGCCAGCCCCGCCGCCACGACCGGCGCCTCCATCCCGCCCGTGCTGTGCGTGCGTGCGGCCAGGCGGAGCAGCGACCATGCGACCAGCGCGAGCACCAGAAGAGAGCCGACCTGGATCTCGCCCCGATAGGCGCTGCCGGTGCCCACGACGGACTGGAGCCAGCCCTGGACGAGCTTCCAGAACGAGGCATGCGAGATCGCCTTGCTGGTGCGCGTCACCGGCGCGATGGCCTCCGGCCCGGCGATGGCGTACCCGGCGATCACCAGCGCGAGCGCGCACGCCGCCATGAGCGCCAGGCGGGCGGGGCGGCGGCGCAGCTCCCAGGCCGGGCCCAGGGCCACGAGTCCGGCATTGAGCTTGATCGCCACCCCCAGCCCGAGCAGGGCTCCCGCGCCCACGGGGCGGCTCCTGGCCAGGAGCGCGGCCACCATGCAGGCGATGGCGAGGGTGTCCACATGCAGGCCGGCGACCAGGTGGTAGAGCAGGAGCGGGTTGGCCGTCCACAGCAGCGCCGCCCGCCCGCGTCTGACCGGGTCGTGCCGGGTGAAACGGTCGATGAGGAGGCCGGTCGCGATGAAGGCGGCGGCGTTGAACAGCGCCAGCACGAAGATCGTCAGCCGTAGCGAGTCGCCGCCGATCCAGCTCGCCACCGCCTGCAACGCCGTCGCCACGGGGCCGTACACGCTCGGCTCCTCACGCCACGGCTCCTCGACCGCGCCCGCGATGGGGTCGCCCGCCAGGTCGACGGCCCCATGTGTGTACGGGCTGAGGCCGAGGGTCACCGTGCGGCCGTACGCGGCGTAGTTGAGATGGTCGCCGGAGCCAGAGGGAGGCAGGAACGCGAGGATCCCGGCCGCCATGCAGCCGATCGTGACGAGAGTCCGGGCGTCGGCCGCCGTGCGCAAGGCGGCCAGGAGGCCGAGGCCGCCGAGGACGATCGCCGCCGCGGCGAGGACGATCACCAGGTGCGGGTCGGGGTGGACGTCGAGAGAGTACGGCGGGTGCCAGGCGGGTCCGCTCAGCGCGGGGACCATGGGCGACGGGCCCAGCAGTCCGATGGTGATCGTCAGCAGGATCGAGGCACCGATCGCCCCCATGGCCACGCTCGCGAGCCGGCCCCGTGCCTTGTCGTGCCGAGTCTCCGAAGTCACCCGCAAATTCCAGCACACCCGCCCGATGCCTTCGGCCCGCGCCCACAGCCCGGCTGCACATTTCCGGCAGAGCCGATCATGCGAAGTGACGAGGCCAGGGATGCGGTCAGCGTTTGGGGCGGACTTTGCCGAGGTTTTGGGTGACGAGGGGGTCCCGCGTGGCCAGCGCGCGCGCCACGTCCCGGAGCTGGATCGCGCGGTGGAGCTGCGCGCGCCAATCCGTTCCCGTGGCGCGGTGCGCCATTTCCACCTCGACCTGCGCGATCCGGTATCGCTTGCGCAGCAGGTCGATCGTCAGCGCGGTCTCCACGCCGAACCCGTGCGCCAGCGGCCGGGCCGCCTCGAAGGCGGCTCTGGTGAGGCAGCGCTGGCCGTTGAGCGGCTGGGCGAGCTCGTAGCCGGTCGCTCGCCGGATGCCTTCCTTGGACAGGCGCACCACCAGGCCGTGGCCGCCCAGCTTCACCCTGGTCGCGAACACGGCGATCGTCATGTCGGCCTCGCCCGCGCGTATCGGCTCGATGAGCGGCGCCGCGGCGGCGGCCGTCGCGCCAAGGTCGGCGTCGAGGAAGAGCAGGTGACGCGGGGCGGCGTCCTCGTCGAGCAGGCGCACGGCCTCCGCTCCGGTCTCCATCGCGGCGGCCTTGCCCCGGTTGCGGCTGTGCCGCACCACGCGGGCGCCCGCCGCGCGGGCCGCCCGCCCGGTCTGGTCCCTGGAGCCGTCGTCCACGACCACGACGAGGCCCACGCCGGGCAGGGCCGCGGCCGCCTTGACGGTGGCCGCGATGCGGTCGGCTTCGTTGACGGCCGGGATGATGACCGCCGTGTCACCGGTCACTGATCGTCACTCCATCGCACAGACAACGCCTCCACCCGAGTCCCCGGCCGACGCGGCTCCCTCTGGGCACGTTAGCAGCGCGGCGGTCCGACGCGACCCCGCACCTGTCATGCCGTCGAAGCCGAGGGCTCAGTCAGGATCCCTCGGTTATGAGGAACTCCCGCGGCACCTCCTCATGCACGGTGAACACCGAGTCCAGCCCGGTGACCTGCAGGATCTTGCGTACGGCCGGACGCGGCGCGGCCACCTCGAGGGCCCCGCCCCGCTCCTTCATCCGTTTGAGCGCTGACAACAGCACATTCATCCCCGTGGAGTCGCAGAAATCCACGGCGGACATGTCGATGACCACCCGGCTCGGCCCGTCCTGCAGCAGCCGAGTGAACTCGGATTGCAGGTGGGGCGCCGTGTAGAGGTCGATTTCTCCGGTGACGGAAACGAGTGCGCACCCGGCATGTGATCGGGTCGAGACCTTGAGCTCCACATGGGCAGGCTAGCGGGGCGGAGGCTTCCGGTCACGTTGTCACGCCGATAGGGCAACCACAGGTTTTTGTCCTCCGTTTGGGCTCCATGGAAACGGAGAGTACGCGAAGCTTGACAGCGTGATACCGGAACCGTCACCGCGAGATCCCGAAGTAGGGGCTGGGGCACGACTCACGGGCCCCGCGTCGATGAACGCCGAGAAACCTGAAGATCCTCAGCGCCAAGGGCTCCGCGAGCGCCTGGAGACCATCCTCATCCGCACAGAGAAGGCGACGTCATGGCATGAAGAAGCCGGGCGACTCCGTGTCCTGGTCAACCACGAAGGCTACGTGCCCATCCGGACCCGGCTGGCGACCGAGGACCTCGATTTCCTCGCCGGCGCCCGTACGGACCTGCTCAGGTTCGCCGAGCTCGGGCTCCGGCTGCTCGACCTCCACCAGCCGCGGGACGCGGGCGGCATCACCAGCGACACCGCCCACCCGATACTGCGGTGCCGGAGCTGCATGTGGCGCTGGCCCTGCCCGACCTTCCGGGCGATGTCGGAGTCGTTCGGCACGCGGCCGGAGGCCGACCGGATCGCAACAGCCGGCCCGGAGGAGGAGCCGCCGGCCGTGAGGGGATCGGCCGTCAGCCGCTGACCAGGGGAAGCCGGATCTCGAACCGGCATCCCGGCCCGTCGTTGACCACCTCGATCACTCCGTGGTGCGCCTCTACGATGCCCTGCGCGATGGCCAGCCCGAGCCCGGCGCCACCGTCAGCGGTAGGAGTGCGAGCCGCCTCCCCCCGGAAAGCCACGTCGAACACCCGGGTCAGATCCTCCTCGGGGATCCCTCCGCAACAGTCCGTGACCGACAGGCACGCCATCCCCTCGTCCACTCCGGCCCGCAGCACCACGGTCCGGTCCGAGGGCGTGTGCCGGATGGCGTTGACCACGAGGTTTCCCAGAGCCCGCCCCAACGCCCCCGCGTCGGCCTCCACCGGTACGGTCGCCGCCGCCTCGGCCGTGAGCACCACGCCTTTGGCTCTTGCGAGCGGCTCGGCGCCGGCGAGAGTGTCGGCGACGAGGTCGGCCAGCCCGATCCTGGCCCGCGAGAGCCGCAGCGCACCCGCGTGGATGCGCGACAGCTCGAACAGGTCGTTGACCATCGACGACAGCCGCTCCACCTCCAGCTTGATCTGCCTGTGGTAGCGCGCGGTCGTCCCGGGATCGGACACGACCCCGTCTTCCAGCGCCTCGGCCATGGCGCGCATCCCGGCCAGCGGGGTGCGCAGGTCGTGGCTCACCCAGGCGACGAGCTCGCGCCGCGCCCCTTCAAGTGCCCGCTCCCGCGCGTACGCCTCCTCCAGCGTGTTGGCGATCGTCTGCAGCTCGGCGGGCAGTCCCTGGGGGGCGACGAACGGCAGCTCGCCCACGGCCGCCACGAGCCGCCTGCTCTCCCGCACCACCCGCTTGGCCAGTACGAACGCCACCCCCAGCCCCACGAGCCCGCCGACGGCCACCACGCTGAGCACGAAGTCCTTGACCGGTCCCTCGATGATCATCTTCATGGTGATCGCCACCACGCCGGCCAGCGTGGCCGCCACGGCGACCACCACGACCACGGCCATCATCACCCCGATGGACCTGGTGCGCAGCCGCCACATCAGCCAGATGCCCGCGAGCGCCACCAGCAGCCCGAGCCCCGCGGCGACGGCCACGACGACCGGCAGCTGCTCGGCGGACACGGCCGGCGACATCAGGAACCGCCTTCCAAAGGCTCGTACCGGTATCCGACCCCCCACACCGTGACGATCCTGCGTGGCGCGGTCGGATCGGGCTCGATCTTCTCCCGCAGTCGCCTGACGTGCACGGTGACGGTGGACGAGTCGCCGAACGACCATCCCCAGACCTGGTTCAGCAGCGCCGAGCGGCTGAACGCCTGGCGCGGGTTGCGCATGAGGTAGGCCAGCAGGTCGAACTCCCGGGCGGTCAGCATCACCTCGGCCCCACGCAGCCGCGCCTCATGGGCGCCCACGTCCACTACCAGATCCCCGTCACGCAGCACCCCGGTGCCGCCGGTGACGGAGGCGCCGCGGGCCCGCCGCAGCACCGACTGCACGCGCAGCGCCAGCTCGCGCGGGCTGAACGGCTTGGTCACGTAGTCGTCGGCGCCCGTCTCCAGGCCGACGACCCGGTCGATCTCCTCGCCGAGCGCGGTCAGCATGATCACCGGCACCGGCCAGCGCTCCCTGAGCTTCCTGCACACCTGCAGGCCGTCGAGCTTGGGCAGCATCAGGTCGAGCACCATGAGGTCCGGCGGCTGCGCCAGCGCCCTGCGCAGCGCCTCCGCGCCGTCGCCCACGCACTCGACGTCGTGCCCGTCGCGCTCCAGATAGCGGGCCACGACCTCGGACACGGTCGGATCGTCCTCGACCACCAGGATGCGCATGTTCACGACTCAACGGTACGGCTCCGCGCTCTCGAAGCGGCGCGGATGTCATCGCTTCGTAAGCGGTCCGCGGCGCGGGCACTCGCGTGAGGCAAACCAAGGGGCGGGTCGCCGTCCCGCGAAGGTAGCCTTTCCTTGTGATTGACCTGCGTACCCTTCGTGAGGATCCCGACCGGCTACGGGCGTCGCAGCGTGCCCGCGGTGAGAACGACTCTGTCGTCGACACGCTGCTCGACCTCGACGAGCGCCGCCGATCCGCGCTGACCTCGTTCGAGACTCTGCGCGCGGAGCAGAAGAGCATGGGCAAGTCGGTCTCCAAGGCGCAGGGCGAGGAGAAGGCCGCGCTGCTGCAGCGGGCCAAGGACCTCGCGAGCCAGGTCAAGGCCGCCGAGGCCGAGGCGGAGAAGCTCGGGGCCGAGCTCGACGGCCTCCTGCAGTCGGTGCCCAACCTCGTCGAGGAGGGCGCGCCGCCCGGCGGCGAGGACGACTACGTGGTGCTGGAGACCCACGGTGAGCCGAGGGTGTTCGACTTCGAGCCCAAGGACCATCTGGAGCTCGGCGAGGCGCTCGACGCCATCGACATGGAGCGGGGCGCCAAGGTGTCCGGCGCGCGGTTCTTCTTCCTCAAGGGCGTCGGGGCGCGCCTGCAGCTGGGCCTGCTCAACATGGCCATGCAGCAGGCGATCGAGGCCGGGTTCACGCCGATGATCACGCCGGTGCTGGTCAAACCGGAGACCATGCAGGGCACCGGCTTCCACGTGGCCCACGACAAGGAGATCTACCGGCTCCCCGAGGACGACCTCTACCTGGTCGGCACGTCGGAGGTGTCGCTGGCCGGCTATCATGCCCAGGAGATCGTCGACGGCGCCGCGCTGCCGCTGCGCTACGCGGGCTGGTCGTCGTGCTTCCGCCGCGAGGCCGGCTCGTATGGCAAGGACACCCGGGGCATCATCCGCGTCCACCAGTTCGACAAGGTGGAGATGTTCTCCTATGTGCGCCCGGAGGACGCGCACGAGGAGCACCAGCGCCTGCTCGCCTGGGAGAAGGACATGATGGCCAAGATCGAGGTCCCTTACCGGATCATCGACACGGCCGCGGGCGACCTCGGCATGTCGGCCGCCCGCAAGTTCGACTGCGAGGCGTGGATCCCCACCCAGGGCCGCTACCGCGAGCTGACCTCGACCTCCAACTGCACCGAGTTCCAGGCCCGCAGGCTCGCCGCCCGCTTCCGCGACAAGGACGGCAAGCCGCGCCACCTGGCCACGCTCAACGGCACGCTGGCCACCACCCGCTGGATCGTGGCGATCCTGGAGAACCACCAGCAGGCCGACGGCTCCGTGATGGTCCCCAAGGCGCTACGGCCATACGTGGGCCTCGACGTGCTCACTCCGGCCAAGTAGGGGGCGTCCGGGAGCTCGCGCGGCGGGCGTCGCTCCTGACGAGGGCGACGCTCCCCAGCAGCACCAGGGCGGTCAGCAGCACGGCCAGCACGACGGCGACCCAGTAAGGTCCGGGCGTGCCGGCGGCCCAGCCGTGGAAGGGCGTGGAGACGCTCATGTAGACCAGTGGCGCGGCCAGCACCCCGACGGCCACGGGTGCGGGCCGCGCCCGCCCGGCGATCAGCAGCGCGAAGCACACCACGATGCCTGTCAGGATCGTGCACACGCCGACGAGCCTTACCCAGGCCTCCAAGTCGCCTGGAAGGCGGAGCTGATCCGAGTTGCTCAGGGCGAAGAAACTGAGGCAGGCGGCCGCCGCGAAGCCCAGGTAGACGCCGTGATGCCGGCGCAGCCCGGCCCCGGCGGCCCCGAACAGCGTGCACCCGGCCAGGAAGATCGCCACAAAGATCTCGGGAGACAGGTCCACCGGGTTGTTCTCGGTGCCGTCCGGCCAGCCCACCCGCCGCCACGTACCCGCCACGTCGCGGACCAGGATGCCGTCCAGGCCGTTCGCGACGACCACGACATGACCATCGGGCCGGGCCTGCACACCGAGGGCCATCGAGCGCAGCCTGGACGCGTCGTCGTACCGCCTGGTGAGGCGCTTGAGGTCGTCCCCGGACGGTGACCACGACGGACGCCAGGTGGTGCCGGCGTCGTCGGACTGCTCCACGGCCATCCGGCCGGGCACCAACCGGTAGCAGCGCGTCGCCTGATAGGGCACGCACCCGGCGGGCGGCCGGAGTTCGTCCTGCTGATCGCCGCTGTCCGACCAGGTGAGCCCGCCGTCCTCGGAGGACCAGGCGGTCCCGTAATCGGTGGATACGGTGATCCGGCCGTCCTTCACGTGGACGGAGTCGGCCGCGGGCGGTCCGGCGGAGGAGGACGTGGCGGTGACCGCCAGCACGGCCATCGGCATCGTCACGATGATCCGCCACCGTGCGGAGGAAGGGGCCGTGAGGCTGCGGCGGCGTACCCACCAGGCCAGGGCGAGCGCCGGAAGGGCGAGGAGGTCCGTAGGATCGGCCAGGACGCGCGATGGGCCCGCCACGAGGGTCCAGGCATGGGAGGCGAGCTCAGCGCCCGCCTCCGTGGTCTTCACGAGCGCGAACGCCACCCCGGTCAGCACCGTGGCGGCCAGGTCGGCCCGGCGCCAGAAGAGCAGCGCCAGCAGGGCCGGCGCCACGACCAGGCCGGCCACGTCGCTGAGCTTGCCCGTGAGGAGCCCGGGCCAGGCCTGTTTGAGCAGGTGGTCGTTCACCAAGAGCACGATTACCCCGGCAACGGTCACGGGGTGGCATAACCACGCGTACCTCATATAGAGGTCGATGGAGGAGGACGCCGGGTGGTTCAGCGGTTGTCCCACCCGTGACCAACCCGACACACGCAAAAGACCGAGGCCCGCTGGAAGCGAACCCCGGTCTGTCTAGCTGTTACAGGTCAGATGGCTCGGACCTGAGAGGCCTGCGGCCCCTTCTGGCCCTGCGTGATCTCGAACTCGACCCGCTGGCCGTCTTCAAGGCTGCGGTAGCCGTTGCCGACGATCTCGGAGAAGTGCACGAACACGTCCGGCGCACCGCCGTCCGGGGCGATGAAGCCGAAGCCCTTCTCGGCGTTGAACCACTTGACGGTTCCCTGAGCCATAAAAGCTCTCCCTCAGGATGTGAATCTATGGGACCCACACCTCGTGGGTCCCGGTGTGTCGTACAGCAAGCACCCCGGGGTGGCTCAGACAAAGTCATGCTGGTTTTCACTACGGGATCAGCTAATACAACGCTTCCACATCTAACACCATTCTGGCGCGTTGGTGTTCCCGTCCCTAGGAAGATTTCTGTCAGGCGGCATCACCGGGCAAACTGGAACCTGTTATGCAGAGCCTTCCCGCACCGCGTCTAGTGGCCACCGACCTCGACGGCACCGCGTTGCGCACGGACGGAACCGTGTCTCCGCGCACGGTCGCCGCCTTCGGCAGAGTCGAGGAATCGGGGTCTACGCTGGTGTTCGTCACAGGGAGGCCGCCGCGGTGGATGGGTGGGGTCGCCAATGCGGTACGTCACCACGGGATCGCCATCTGTGCGAACGGAGCGCTGATCTACGATCTGCATACCGAACGGATAGTTGAATCTCACCTCATCACCGTCGACGTACTCGAGGAAGTCGTCGCTCAGCTACGAGCGAACGTGTCCGAACTCGTATTTTCGGTCGAGTATGAAGTGGGTTTTGCACATGAGTCCGATTTCCTGCTCGGTGGCCTGGATCGTAAGGGCGCCGGAGCGGTGTGTGTCGACTCGGTGACATCGCGTCCATGCGCCAAACTGCTGGCCCTGCACCCGCACATGGGCGCCGACGAACTTCACGCCACTGTCCACGAGCTGGTCGGCCATCTGGTGACCGCCACGCACTCCAGCGGGAGGGGCCTGATCGAGATGAGCGCCCAGGGCGTGACGAAGGCGACCGCCCTGGCGGCGCTCGCGGGGCAGCACGAGATCAAGCGGTCGCAGGCCATCGCGTTCGGTGACATGCCGAACGACCTGCCCATGCTGAGCTGGGCAGGCACGTCGTACGCGGTCGCGAACGCGCACCCCGACGTGCTGGCGGCGGTCGACCACATCACCGCGGCCAACAACGACGACGGCGTCGCGCAGGTATTGGAGAAGCTGTTTTAGAGGTAAGGGCCCGAGCCGTGCGGTCGCGGCTGCTGGTCATCGCCCTGCGGCACACCGGGCAACGCTCTGCGCATCTGCTCCAACTGGGCACGGGCGGCCATCTGCTGCGCGAACAGCGTGGTCTGGATGCCGTGGAACAACCCCTCCAGCCAGCCGACGAGCTGGGCGTGCGCGATGCGAAGCTCGGCGTCGCTCGGCGGCGCGCCGTTCTCCTCGGTGAACGGAAGAGACAGCCGCTCCAGCTCGTCCACCAGCTCCGGCGCCAGGCCGTCCTCCAGCTCCTTGATGGAGGACTGGTGGATCTCCTTCAACCGCTTGCGGCTGGCCTCGTCGAGCGGGGCCGCGCGGACCTCCTCGAGAAGCTGCCTGATCATGCTGCCGATGCGCATCACCTTGGCGGGCTGCTCGACCAGGTTGGTGACCGAGCGGTCGTCTTCGCCGTTATCGCCCTGACTTTGGAAGTCGGGGCCCACCACCACGATGTGGGGGGTGTTGTTGTCCTCAGCATTCATAACACTCACCGTACTAGCAGGATCTTGCCGACGTGCTCGCCCGAATCCAACATACGGTGTGCCTCGGCCGCTTCCGCCATGGGAATCTCGGCGTACACCACGGGACGCACGGCACCGGCGCCGACCAGCGGCCAGACGTTGTCCACGACGCTCCGGACGATGACGCCCTTCTCGTCGACCGGCCGCGCGCGCAACGTGGTGCCGTGCACGGACGCTCGCTTGGCGAGCAGGGCGCCGAGATCGAGCTCGGCCTTGCGGCCGCCCTGCAGGCCGATGACCACCAGCCGGCCGCCGGTGCGGAGTGCCCGTACGTTCCCCGCGAGGTATTTGGCGCCCATGATGTCGAGGATGACGTCGGCCTTGACCTTCTCGGCGAAGTCCCCCTCGCGGTAGTTGACGACCTCGTCGGCGCCCAGTTGCCGGACACGCTCGGCCTTGTCCGCCGAGCCGACGGTGGCGACCACGTGCGAGCCGAGCGCCTTGGCCAGCTGCACCGCGAACGTCCCGATTCCGCTGGCCCCGCCGTGCACCAGCAGCGTCTCGCCCCTGCGCAGCCGCCCGACCATGAACACGTTGGACCAGACCGTGCACGCCGCCTCGGGCAGCGCGGCCGCCACCGGCAACGGCACGCCGTCCGGCACCGGCATCACCTGTTGCCAGGGGACCGCTACGCGCTCGGCGTAACCGCCGCCGGCCAGCAGCGCGCACACCTCGTCCCCGACCTTGAACTGCTCGACGTCCGCGCCCACTTCGGCGACCACGCCGGAGACCTCCAGCCCCGGGTACGGAGGCGCGCCGGGCGGCGGGTCGTAGAATCCGTTGCGTTGATGGACGTCGGCGCGGTTGACCGCCGAGGCGGCCACGTCGATGAGCACGTCTCCGCGCTCGAGACGCGGCTCGGGCACCTCGCGCCACTCCAGCACCTCGGGCCCGCCGGGCTCGATGATCTCAATGGCTCGCATGCGAACCACGGTAGCCGGGCAAAGAACTTGTGGGTTGCCGGGCTGCACGGTAACCAAGAGCGTTAACCTGCAAGAATATTTGCTACCCCTTTAGACCCACCCGAGGGGGAACACGGTGGCAAGACACGATCGAGAAGAATCTCTCGAGGAACAGCTGGCATGGCTGGACGCGATCAAGGACACGGAAGAGGCTCCGGTCCCGGTCAGCGCCTCGACTGCTTCTGCCGACGAGCCCATCGCCTCGCCGTACCCCAAGGACCCGTGGGGTTTGGTCTCCACGCAGCCCGACACGCCGACGCCGCCGCTGTTCCGCGCGGCCGTCGACTCCGTGTACGGCGCCGAGGCGGCCGAGGACCTTCCGGAGGCGGAGAGCGAGGCCGGGGAGTGGCTCGGCAAGGCCGGCACGACGGAGGAGCCGAAGGCGCCGCCGTCGCAGAGCCAGGAGGGCACGGATCCCTTCCTCGCCCCGCTCAAGCCGTTGCCGCGGCCCGACGACACCGACACCCACACGCTGTCGTTCACGCCGCAGGAGATCGGCAAGCCGGAGGAGGCGGAGGAGACGTGGCCGAAGCCTGACTGGTCGCGGCCGGCCGAGCCGTCCAGCGCGGAGCCGCGGCGCGAGCCGCCCGAGGAGCCGGCCCAGGCTGAGAAGGAGGAGTCGTGGGCCGAGACCCAGCCGCGCAACGAGCTCCTGAAGTGGACGGAGCCCAAGGAGCGTCCGGAGCCGGTCCGGCCCCGGCTGGAGCCGGTGGAGCAGCCCCCGGAGCCGATCCAGCAGCGGCCGGAGCCCACGCACCAGCGCACCGAACCGGTCCTGCAGCGGCCGGAGCCGCTGCGGCGCCAGGAGCCGGAGCGTCCCCAGTGGACGGAGCAGCAGGAATGGCGACCGGCGGAGCGCGAGATCCCGCCGCCTCCCGCGCCGCGCCGCCGCCCGGCCCCCATCCCCGTGTTCACCGCCCCGCCCAGGCCGCCGGCCACCGGCCGGCCGACCGCCGAAAGCCTCGACCCGGAGTTCCTGCTACGCGGAAGGCGTAACGCCCCTTCCAAGGGCTGGCGCCGCCTGGTCTACAAGGCGTCGGGCGGCTGGATCAAGCCGGGCGAGCCGCCGGAGGTCCGCCGCCGCCGCGAGCTCGTGGCCAGGGCCCGCACCCCGGTGACCACAGGACACCACCGCGTGGCCGTGCTGAGCCTGAAGGGCGGCGTGGGCAAGACCACGACCACGGTCGGTCTCGGCGCCACTCTGGCCCAGGTGCGGGGCGACCGGGTCATCGCCGTGGACGCCAACCCCGATCGGGGCACCCTCTCCGACAAGCTCGTCCTGGAGACCTCGGCCACCGTGCGCGACCTGCTCAATGAGCGCGACCAGGTCAAGCGGTACGTCGACATCAGGGCGTTCACCTCGCAGGCGCCCTCGAGGCTCGAGGTGCTCGCCTCCGACCGCGACCCGTCGGTCTCCGAGGCGTTCAGCGGCTCCGACTACCAGGACGTCGCGCAGGTGCTGGAGAACTTCTACTCGATCTGCATCACCGACTGCGGCACCGGCCTGCTCCACTCCGCCATGGGCGGCGTGCTCGGCCTCGCCGACCAGATCGTGCTGGTCAGCTCCCCGTCGGTGGACGGCGCCAGGGCCGCCTCCGCCACCCTCGACTGGCTGGAGGCACACCACTACGCCGACCTGGTGAAGAACGCGACCGTGGTGCTGTGCAGCGTCAGGCCGCGCTCGAAGTCCGCGGTCGACATCAAGAAGCTGGAGGCGCATTTCGCCGCCAGGTGCCGCGCGGTGATCCGGGTGCCCTACGACCCGCATCTGGAGGAGGGCGCGGAGATGGACCTCGACCGGCTCCAGGAGACGACCAGGGACGCCTATCTCCAGCTCGCCGCCTGCGTGGGCGACGGGTTCGCGGGCCTGCGCGAATGACGACGAGAAATCTGCTACGTGGACTGCCGCTGCGGGCCTTGACCAGGCACCGCAACGGGGCGGCAGTCCAACGAGCAGGTTTCTCGTCGTTCGGCGGAGGGTGTGGGATTCGAACCCACGAGGCCATCGCTGACCTGGCCGCTTTCAAGGCGGCTGCACTCGTCCACTATGCGAACCCTCCCGTGCGGAAACCACGATAGCGGCTGTGGTGACAGGGGTGTACGTTCAGGAGGTGGCCGATCTCAACGTCGAGGTGGAGCGCGGGGAGCCCGGAGTGCTCGTGCGCCTCGACGGCGATCTGGACAAGCTCACCGCGCCGCTGCTCCAGGAGCACCTGGTGAAGCTGTTCGCCGAGGGTCGGGTGCAGGTCGTGGTGGACGCGACCCGGCTGGAGTTCTGCGACTCCAGCGGTCTTTGGACACTGGTCGAGCACCAGCGCAGGGTGGCCGCGCACGCCGGGTCGTTACGCCTGGTCGGGGTGCACGGCGTGCTCCAACGCGTGCTCGACGTGACGGGCCTCAAGGCGGTCTTCGACAGCGTCCACCCCGCGGAGCTGTGACCACGGCCGGTGCCGTGCTTCACTCACCCTGGCTACCGCCGGCCGAGCTGGGACAGCAGCCATTTCGGGCCCACGGTTTCGGCACCCAGCTCGCCGACCCGCTCCTTCAGCCCTCGATCCGCGGTGACGACCACCACGCGCTCCCACGGCCTGGCCTGGCGCACCACGCCCACGATCGCGTCGTCCCCGCTGCCCGTGGCCGCGACCACCTGGATCCCCGGCACGTCCGGCACGCTCCTGGCCGCGCCTTCCACGATCGCCACCACCCTGGGGAACCACTGCGCCAGGATCGGATGCGCGAGCCTGAGCCCCGCCACCTCCTGCAGCAGCCGGGTCGCCGCCCCCACCCGGTCGCGCCACCAGCCGTGCTCGGCACGCGCGCCGACGATGTTCGCCACGTCGAGCACAATGGTCTCCGGCTTGAGCATGCCCTGGACCTCGCCCCACGTCGCCGCGAACCCGGGATGCAGCCGCCGCGCGGCGACCTCGGGCAGGGCCAGCCAGCGCATCTCGCTGCTCTCGTTGTTGGCGGGCGCCGCGGCCAGCCGCTCGGCCGACTCGGCGATCACCGTCTCGAAGGTCCAGCCGCCGTGGTCGTCGAGGTAGACGCCCTGCACCCGCAGCCCTTCGGCGCCGAGCGCCGCCTCCTCGTGCGCCTCGCGCAACGCGCTGGCGACGGCGTCCTCGTGGCTGTCGCGGGCCCCGCCAGGCAGCCCCCACGTGCCGCCGTGGTGGCTCCACCAGGAGCGTTTCTGCATGAGCACGTACGGCACGCCGAGGTCGTCATGGTGTACGACGAGGAGCCCGGAAGCGCCGTGCACCCCCCAATGCCGGTGTCCTTGTGAGCACTGCGCCCAGCCGTCGCCGTCCTTAGCCGCCATGGGGCGATTGTCTCAGCCTCCGCCCTTGGAGAAATGCTGGTAGTCCTTTGCACCGGACCAGTAGCCGCCCCACTCCCAGCCGACCTGTGTGAAGGCCTTGACCACCTTGTCACCGGGATTCACAACACCCTTGCCCTTCATTGGGCGTTTGGTGTACTTTTTGGCATTTTCGTGTGCTGTGCTACCGCTTGCGGTGACATATGGATTTTCGCGGGGATTGATATCGATTGCTTCGCCGTAGGCGTGGTTGGACCAGTTGCTTGACCCCGTAGCACGGCGGCAGTTGAAGGCCGAGGTGTTGTCGACCTCGATCGAGGCGAAGTCGTCCGCTTTGTACGCGTCCACCAGCTTCATCTGTTTGATGGGCCAGCGCCACGAGTACAGCTTCCTGAAGACCGTCACGATGTCGTCGGTGACGGTCGAGCGCACGACCAGCTCGCCCGTGTGCGGTTTGTTGTCGAACCCCCAGTAGGTCATCGTGATCAGCCGCAGGTCCCGGTAGTGGACCGGGCAGCCGGGCCGCCACGAGTAGGGCAGCCGGTCGCGCGCGATCTTCGAGACCTTGGCGCTGAACGCGGGCGGGGCGGTCGGACTCGGCGTGGCCGTGTCGGGTTTGGGCGTCGGCGAGCCGGGCGTCCCGGATGCGGGAGCGGATGTCAGGGGCTCACGAGCGGGCGACGCGACCGGCTCCGCCGCGCCACACGAAACGGACGCGAGCACCACGAACGCCATGGTGGCAGCACGTTTCATCCAGCCAGCCTATGCGACGTCTCACCAGGTCAGGGTATTAACCCCCAAGTCGCGCGCCGGGCCGCCAGTAGCCCCCCGACACCGCGGCGGTGACGGGCGAACGGTCAGCCGTCCGCGTGCTTGCCGCGCCGGGCCAGCTCGCGGAGGGCGTCGGCCGCGTAGGTCACGAGGGACGCGAACGAGAGGACGGCGATCGAGCCGCCGACCCACAGGTCGTTGACCGTCGCGTCGGCGTACGCGGCGCCCCTCGGCTGGTAGCCGACCGCGAACGGGGCGGCGACCAGCCACAGGCCGCCGAGGAACAGCAGGACCAGGGCGGACACGCCCAGCTTCGCCTTCATCGGTTCTCCTCGATCCCGGCCAGGGACGGCTTGCCGTTCTGGCGGTGCTCGCCGGTTCCCTGGGTCCTGTTCAGGTCCTCACGCAGCGCCTCGACGAGCGGGGCCAGCAGGCTCGCCAGCTCGGCGGACGACGCCTGGGGCGCGGCGGGCACGGGCTCGGGCTCCGGTTCGACCTTGTGCGGCCGTACGATCACCAGGCCCCGCGTCACCAGTTCCTCGTGGATGGCCAGGGCGAAGCTGATCACGCCCACGATCCCCACGACGGCCACGCCCAGACCGGTGAAGAACTCGGATTTGGTGGGGTCCGTCCAGCCGGCGTTGTCGGGCTGGGTGCCGAGGGCGTAGGGGGCGATCATCAGCCACAGCCCGGCCAGTGCCGTCAGGGCCGCCGCGACGGCGCCCACGAACTTGCGAATCATTGCGAGATTCCTCCTGTTACGAGGTCTTTCCGCGGCGACCTGACCTGCGCGATCAGCGCGCGCGAGGTGGGACGCAGCACGTTCTGCGCTACCGACCTGGCACGCTCGCGCTCGGAGCGGCCGTCCGGCGGCGCCATCCTGGCGACCGCGGTGAGCAGCGCGGATTGCTCGCCGTTCACCCGCTCGATGCGCTGAGCCACGAGCTCCAGCAGGAGCCCGGCCAGGACCAGGTCGTCCTTGCTGAGCGGCTCGGGCGCCGGCGGGGCCGCCGCGCCGCCGCGCAGCGGCAGCTCCTTGAGGAAGACCGTGGCCACGAGTCCGATCAGCGCGACGGGTACGCCCACGATGAACACGGTCTCCAGCCCGCGCGTGAACGACTCCAGCACGATGTTCTTGATCGGCCCCGGCAGTTGCTGGATAGCGCCCGGGGTGCCGAGCTGGAGGTCCGATCCGCCGGGCAGGCTGATACCTGCTGCGCTGAGCATTGCCGCCATCTCGTCTTGGAGCCGGTTGGTCAGGATCGCGCCGAACGCCGCCACGCCGACGGCGCCGCCCAGCGAGCGGAAGAACGAGACGCCGGCCGTGGTCGAGGCCATGTCACGCGGCTCGGAGCCGTTCTGGGCGGCCAGGATGAGCATCTGCATGGACAGGCCGAGGCCGAGGCCGAGCACGCCCACGTAGAAGCCGATCAGCCACTCGCCGGAGCCCACGTGCAGCCGGGACAGCAGGAACAGCCCGACGGCCACGATCAGCAGGCCCGCGACCGGGAACATTTTCCACCGGCCGGTCCTGGCGACGATCCTGCCGGAGATCACGCTGGCCAGGAAGAGTGCCATCACCATGGGCAGCGTCATCAGCCCGGAGTTGGTCGGGCTGAGGCCCTTGACGATCTGCAGGTACTGGGGCAGATAGATCATCGCGCCGTACAGCGCCATGCCGACGCACAGCGCGGCGAGGCTGGTCAGCACGAACGTACGGTTGCGGAACAGCCTGGGCGGCAGGATCGGGTTGCGCGCGGTCCGCTCGGCCGGCACCGCGAGCGCCAGCGTCAGCAAGCTGATCGCGCCAAGGGCATAGGTCCAGGGCGAGTTCCACTCGAACTCGTTGCCGCCGAGCGTCAGCAGCAGCATGAGCGCGCCGGCGCTGGCCGTGATCGTGGTCGCGCCCCAGATGTCGATCGAGGTGCTCCGCTTGATGTCCGGCAGCCGTAGCACCTTCTGGATCACGATGAACGCCACCAGCGCGAACGGCACCACGACGTAGAAACACCAGCGCCAGCCGAGCCAGTCGGCGTCCACGATGAACCCGCCGAGCAACGGCCCCGCGACCGTGGAGATGCCGAAGACCGCCCCCATGTAGCCGGAGTACCGGCCGCGTTCACGGGGCGAGACGATGTCCCCCAGGATCACCTGGGCGAGCGCCGACAAACCTCCGACGCCCAAGCCCTGTACGGCCCGCGCCGCGATGAGCTCTCCCATGTTCTGGGACAGACCGGCCACCATCGACGCCGCGACGAACAGCCCCAGAGCGGTCTGGAAGAGCAGCTTGCGCCCGAAGACATCGGACAGCTTGCCCCACAGCGGCGTGGACACCGTCATCGTCAGCATGGTGGCGCTCGCCACCCATGAGTACTCGTCCTGACCGCCGAGCTCCCCCACGATCGTCGGCAGAGCCGTGCTCACCACCGAAGTCGAGATCATCGACGTGAGCATCGCGAGCATCAGCCCGGACATGATCTCGAGGATTTCGCGGTGAGAGTAGTTCCGCTTCGCGGGGGAGGCGGTCTGCGCTGGGGCTACCAAGACACCAACATCCCCTTCGTACAGATTTCGACTGAATTGAGTATACGCCTGTTTACTTGCCGGGCGGCAAGTAGGGGGTGCTGTTAGTAGAGTGCGGGGCATGGATGCCCAGGTGACCGAGGGCAGGCCGCGCGACCGCGAGGCCACCCGGGAGCGGATCCTGCGGGCGGCGCGCACGCTGTTCGGCGAATACGGCTACGAGCAGGTGACGGTCCGCATGATCGCGGCCGCGGCGGAGGCCAACATTGCCCTGGTGGGCCGCTATTTCGGGTCGAAGGCCGGGTTGTTCGGCGCGGTGCTGGACGGCGAGCCGACGATCGCCACGATCTTCGCGGGCGACAGGGAGGGGCTGCCGAGGCGGCTGGCCGAATACGCGGCCGAGCGCATGCGGCACCCGCCCGAGAGCCCGATCCTGCGCGCGCTGGAGCGTTCTGCGCTCCACCCCGAAGTCCAGGAGGTGGCCCGCCGGCGCCTGATCACGGCCGTGATGGAGCCGCTGGAGGCCCAGCTCGGCGGCCCTGAGGCCCATGCCAGGGCGCACATGGCCGCGGCGATGTTCCTGGGCATCGGCGCCATGCGCCGCCGCCTCGGCCCCGAGGCACCGACGGCGGCCGACCTGGACCGGCTGACCGCGGTCTTCCAGGCGTGCCTGGCCGAGTGAAACTTTCACCCCCGGCATGGCGCCAGCCTGCGGATACGCGTCCATGAGCGATCGGAGGTCTTTGACCGTGCGGTGACGCTCCCTACCATCCGGGGTACCGGTGGGAGCGCTCCCACATGACCGACGGAGTGATTTCATGTCTCGCAGAAGGCCCATGTTGGCGGTGCTCCTGACGGCGGCCGCCATGGCCGCGGCAGGGGCGGTCGTCCTCTCCTCGTCCACCGCCCAGGCCGCCGACTCCGCTTTCTATGTGGATCCGCAGACCAACGCCGCCAAGTGGGTGGCCGCGAACCCGAACGACAGCCGTACCCCCGTCATCAGGGACCGGATCGCCGCCGTGCCGCAGGGCAGGTGGTTCGCCACGTACAACCCCTCCACTGTGCGCAGCCAGGTCGACGCGTACGTCGGCGCCGCCGCGGCGGCGGGCAAGATTCCGATCATGGCCGTGTACGCCATGCCGAACCGCGACTGCGGCGGCCCAAGCGCGGGCGGCGCGCCCGACCACGCGTCCTACCGCGCCTGGATCGACCAGATCGCGGCCGGGCTCGCCGGCCGGCCGGCGACGATCGTCCTGGAGCCGGACGCCCTCGCCATCATGACCAACTGCATGAACGCCGCCGAGCAGGCCGAGGTCAAGGCCTCCATGGCGTACGCGGGCAAGAAGCTGAGGGGTCAGGCCAAGGTCTACTTCGACATCGGGCACGACGCCTGGTTGTCCGCCGGGGAGGCCGCCTCCAGGCTGGCCGGCGCGGACGTCGCCAACAGCGCCGACGGCATCGCGGTCAACACCTCGAACTACCGCTCGACGCCCGGGCTGGTGTCGTACGCGAAGAACGTGATCGCGGCGACCGGTGTGTCCAGGCTGAAGGCCGTCATCGACACCAGCCGCAACGGCAACGGCCCGGCCGGAAGCGAGTGGTGTGACCCAGTCGGCCGCGCGACGGGCACCTGGAGCACCACCAGCACCGGTGATGCGGCCATCGACGCCTTCCTCTGGGTCAAGCCGCCCGGCGAGGCCGACGGGTGCATCGCGGGCGCGGGCCAGTTCGTGCCGCAGCGGGCGTACGACCTGGCCATCGCAGCCCCGCCGCCGGTGACCCCCACCGTCACCCCCACGGTCACCCCCACGGTCACCCCCACCGTGACGCCGACCACGGGACCGGCGGGCTGCACCGCGACCTACAAGGTGACGGGCCAGTGGCAGGGCGGCTTCCAGGGTGAGGTCACCGTGAAGGCGGGCTCGTCCGCCATCTCCGGCTGGAAGGTCGGCTGGACGTTCCCGAACGGGCAGACGATCTCGCAACTCTGGAACGGCACCCTCTCCGGCAGCGGCACCGTCACTGTGACGAACGTCACCCACAACGGCGCCCTGCCCGCCGGCGCCACCACCACGTTCGGCTTCCTCGGCAACTGGACCGGCCAGAACGGCATCCCGTCCCCGGTCACCTGCACCACCTCCTGAACTCTCGCTGGGCCCCCGCGCCGGGGGCCCAGCGAAATAACCGCGCCTTCCCGGCTGTTGCCAACAGCCAGGTCCCAAAGCCCGATCGGCGAAAGGCGCGTCCCCCATGGCTCTGCCGCTGTCCATCCTTGATCTGGCGCATATCGGCGAGGGCGAGACGGCGCGCGACAGCTTCACCGCGAGCGTGGCCCTGGCGCAGCGCGCGGAGGAGCTCGGATACAAGCGCATCTGGTACGCCGAGCACCACAACATGCCGAGCATCGCCTCCTCGGCGACCAGCGTGCTCATCGCTCACATCGCCGCACACACCCGGACCATCCGCCTCGGAGCCGGCGGCGTCATGCTCCCGAACCACGCCCCGCTGACCATCGCCGAGCAGTTCGGCACCCTGGAAACCCTGCACCCCGGGCGTATCGACCTCGGACTCGGCCGGGCGCCCGGCAGCGACCAGCAGACCATGCGGGCCCTGCGCCGCACTCCCTCGTCCGCGGACGCGTTCCCGCAGGATGTGCTGGAGCTGCAGGGATACCTGTCGGGCGAGTCGCGGATTCCGGGCGTGGACGCCACCCCTGGCAAGGGGACCGACGTGCCGCTGTACATCCTCGGCTCCTCCCTGTTCGGCGCGCAGCTCGCCGCCACGCTGGGGCTCCCGTACGCATTCGCCTCCCACTTCGCCCCCGCCGCGCTGGAGGAGGCCGTCGCGCTCTACCGGCGCGAGTTCAAGCCGTCAGCGCAGCTGGCGGAGCCGTACGTGATGGCCGCGCTCAACGTGATCGCGGCGGACACGACCGAGGAGGCGCAGGAGCAGTTCCTGGCGGCCAAACGGCTCAGGGTGAGCAGGTTCCTCGGGCGGGGACGCACGTTCACGCCCGAGGAGGCCGACCTGATCCTCGCGTCGGCGGCCGGGCAGCAGATCCTGCAGATGACCAAATACTCCGCCGTCGGGGACCCCGGCGAGGTGACGAAGTATGTCGGCCAGTTCGCCGCGCACGCCCAGGCCGACGAGCTGATCGTGGTGTTCGGCGCGCCCGGCAGGAAGGCGTGGCTGCGCTCGGCCGAGCTGCTGGCCCAGGCGCACGGGCTCTAGCTTCTATCGCGCCTCGCGCGGGCCGAGCGAATGAGGGCCGGTGGTCTCGGAGAAGGGCACCGGCGACAGCCCCGCCGCGACGAGCTGGGCCCGCAAGGCGATCACGGTACGTTCGAGCGCGCGGATCTGCGCCTGCAACCGGCGGCTCTGGTCGCGCATCGCGGTCGAGGTGCTCTGCTCGTTGGCCAGATCGGCAGTGAGCTGCGCGGACTGGCTCTGCACCCGAGCCATCTGCTTCTCCATCTGGCTCAGCGCGTCCTCGTAGATCGTCTTGGCGCGCAGGAACGCCTCCGCGTCGACCTTGGAGCGTTCGAGCTCCGCCTGGCGCTCGGCCTGCATCAACGCGGTCTGCTGCGTCTTCTTGTTGGCGTCGGTGGCCGAGCGGAAGGCGAGGTAGGCCACACCGAGCGGGACGCCGCCGACGGCGAGCTGGAGGAGGATGTCACTCAGCCCGGACATCGCGGCCTCCTCCCACTGGCCTGATCACCCCGGTGTAGGTGATGCCCTCATCGCTGTGCCAGGCGTTGACGGTCAGCGCGATGGGGAACTCGCTGCCGTCGCGACGCAGGCCGACCAGCGGAATGATGCGCCCGGCCAGCTCCGACCGTCCCGTGGAGTGCACCCTGGCCAGCCCGGCGGCGTGCTGCTCGCGGAAGCGGCGCGGCATCAGGACCGTGAGCGGCCGCCCGACCGCCTCGTCGGTGCTCCAGCCGAACAAGGCCGCGGCCTGCGGATTCCACGACAGGATGACCCCGGAGGCGTCGGCGACGACCACGGCCGCCGAGCCGGTCTCCGGGAGCCGGTCGACGGCGACGGCCTCCGGCCAGGTGGCGATCAGCGCGAGCCAGCCGCCGAACGCGAGCCAGACGGCGCCGCCGACCCAGCCGCGCGGATTGTCGCCGGTGAACGTCGAGAGCAGGTAGACCAGGCCGTACAGCAGGAGCAGGGCCGTGGCGGCGGCGAAGGCGACCCGGTCCGAGCGCATGAACGTCTGCACCAGGCACAGCGTGCCGATGACGCCCCAGGCCAGCGCCCAGACGGTCAGCGGGGCGACGGACGCCAGCATGGCGTAGGAGGGGGTGGCCCGCTGGTCGGCCGGCGCGAACGCCAGGGAGACGGCGATGGCCAGGCACAGGAGCCCGACGAACGCCAGAGAGGCGCCGCGCCGCCCGATGCGGTGCACGACTCGCGCGACGGCTTCGTTACCCACAGTCGCAAGGTTAATGCATATAGTTAGCCCCGGATGGGGATTATCGTGACTACTCCCAGCGGTCTGTTCAGCCCGAACGCCGGATGACCGGCACGAACCCGCCCCGCGCCCGTCCGCTCTCGGCCAGGGACGCCCAGTCGTGCGTCGTGCTCCGCGGATCGACGACCACCACGACCGCACCCCCGGCCCGATCCACGGCGCCCAGCCAGTCGAAGCGCTCGTCGGCCTCGTCCGGATGCGTGATCCCGTCGACCAGGAGCCCGAACGTGCCTGGACCATCGACGATCGAGAAGGTCAGCCCAGGCACGAATTCCCAGCCTGTGCAGGTCGACGGTCTACCGGCGACGAGCTCGAACTTGGGGAGCTGGACGACGGGCTCGGCCGAATAGAGGACGAGCGTCGGCATGGCGCCGCCGACGTAACAGGCATCCTCACGGGGGATACGGGATGGCACGCCCAAAGTATGCCATCTGTGACCACGCGATTACGGTGAAAGTCTTCCCGAGGAGCCGGGGAATGTCGGAAGGGGCATGGCCATGGACGACAGCCATCCCGCACAGGTGCCACCCTGCCGCGAGCCCGCGTGGGTGGAGCGGCTGCGATGAGGTCGTGCGGCCCTCATCCTCTCCCCAGGGCTGCAGACAATGCGCCGAAACATATTCGAAGCAGAGGTTTCGGTCGACCGGTTCCCCTATAGGGACATGCGCGATATATCTACGCAGGGCGCTGGAAAGCGGTTTCCGGTGCCATAAGGCGACATGTCAGCAGAAATCGGACGAGTACTCGAACCCTCACCCCGAAGGAACCCCCCAATGACGGACCGCCACGGCATCGGGTTCACCCGGCGCACTTTCATCCAGGCCGCGGGTGCCACCGCCGCCACATACTCCTTGATCAACACGATGGCCGGTGCCGCGAGCGCGGACGACAGGCCCGAGGTCGCCGACCGGCTGGTGGTGTACCCCGTCCCGGCCGGGGTGCCGACCAACGCGAGTTTCTCCGTCAAGGCCCGCACCCCGAACGGCCAGTGGCAGCCGGTGCCCGTCCTCCGCGGCCTGACGAAGACGATCAACGAAAAGACGGGCGCCGGCATCGTTCGGAACACCTCGGTCGCCACCTTCGACTTCAACGGCACCGTGGAGGTCGAGGTCACCTCGTCCAAGGGCGCCATCGGCTCCGCGCGGATCCGCCCGCTGTCGTACGACATCAAGCACGAAGTGGCCGGGGACACCGTGCGCTTCGCGCTCAGTGAGCCGCGCAACCTCTCCATCGAGATCGACGGCGAGATCTTCGACAACCTGCAGCTGCACGCCAACCCGATCGAGGCGCAGCGGCCCGAGCAGGACGACCCCGACGTCATCTACTTCGGCCCCGGCCTGCACACCGTCGCCGACAACGTGCTGATGGTGCCCAGCGGCAAGACGGTGTACCTGGCCGGCGGCGCGGTGCTGAAGGCCCGGGTGGAGTTCAACAAGGTCGAGAACGCCCGGCTGCTCGGCCGGGGCATCCTGTGGAACGCGGACGGCGGGATCACGGCGGCGTTCTCCAAGAACATCGAGATCGACGGCATTCTGGTGCTCAACCCGCGCACCGGCTACGCCTGCACCATCGGCCAGTCCAAGCAGGTCACCGTCCGCAACCTGCACTGCTACAGCAACGGCCAGTGGGGTGACGGCATCGACGTGTTCAGCAGCGAGGACGTCCTGATCGAAGGCGTGTTCATGCGGAACAGCGACGACTGCATCGC
Organism: Nonomuraea sp. H19; assembly: GCF_052068215.1. Classification (NCBI taxonomy): domain Bacteria; kingdom Bacillati; phylum Actinomycetota; class Actinomycetes; order Streptosporangiales; family Streptosporangiaceae; genus Nonomuraea; species Nonomuraea sp. H19. Next base: position 498,614 of record NZ_JBQHCV010000002.1, read on the forward strand.
CATCTACGCGCACCGCTGGGACTACTACGGCGACACCCGCAACATCACCGTGCGCGACTCCATCCTCTGGGCCGATGTCGCGCACCCGGTGAACATGGGCACGCACGGCAACCCCGACAAGCCCGAGGTCATCGAGAACGTGGTGTTCAGCAACATCGACGTTCTCGACCACCGCGAGCCCCAGATCCTCTACCAGGGCTGCTTCGCCATGAACACCGGTGACAGCAACCTCATCCGCAACATTCGCATCCAGGACGTGCGGGTGGAGGACATCCGCTGGGGCCAGCTGATCAACATGCGGGTCATGGCCAACCGGTACAACTCCTCCCCGGGCCGGGGCATCGAGGACGTGTACGTGCGGAACCTGAAGTACGACGGCAAGCGCGCAAATATGTCGGTCATCGTCGGCTACGACGCCGAGCGCCCCGTCAAGAACGTCACCTTCCAGAACCTGGCGATCAACGGCACGGTCATCGCCGACACGATGCAGAAGCCCCGCTGGTACCTGACCCAGGACATGGTGCCGATGTTCGTCAACGAGCACGTGAAAGACCTCCGCTTCCTGGACTCCGCCGCGGCCGCGGCCACCGTCACGCCCGGGATCACCAGCGCGGGCGAGGCCGCGGCCACCGCACGTCAGATCTTCAACCACCTGATCACCGCGACCGCGCTGCCGACGTCGTTCAACGCCGATGGCCTGCCGGCGGGCCTCACGGTCGACAAGAACACCGGCCTGATCTCCGGAACCCCGCAGGTCCCCGGTAGCTACACGGTCACCGTCTCGGCCACGAACAGCGTGGGCACGGCGACGAAGTCCCTCGCCCTCACCGTGCGGCACCCCGCCTGATCAAGGAGTCACCCGTGCCTTCCCTCAGCCGACGGTCGTTCCTCGGCGTGGCGGGGCTCGCGACCGTGTCCGGAAGCGGGCTGCTGTCCGCTTCCGCCACGCCCGCGTGGGCCCTGAACGCGGAAGAAGCGAACGCGGACAAAGCGTTCGCCTTCGCGCATCCAGGTCTCCTCCACTCCCGCGAGGACCTGGACCGGATGAAGTCCGCGGTCGCGGCGAAACGCGACCCGATCGCCGCGGGCTTCGCCGCGATGGCCGCCCACGCGCGCTCCCAGCACACCTACACCGTCCAGAACACCGGGCAGATCACGACCTGGGGCCGCGGCCCCACCAACTTCGCGAACCAGGCCGTCGCCGACGCGGCCGCCGCGTACCAGAACGCCCTGATGTGGGCGATCACCGGTGACGTGCGCCACGCCGACAAGGCCCGCGACATCCTGGACGCCTGGGCCGCCTCCCTGACCGGCGTCACCGGCGCGGACGGGCAGCTCGGCGCCGGACTCCAAGCTTTCAAGTTCGTCAACGCCGCCGAGATCCTCCGGCACACCGGTTACGACGGCTGGCCCGAGGCGTCGGTGCAGCGCTGCGTCCGCTCCTTCACCGACGTCTGGTATCCGGCGGTGTCCGGCTACTGCCTGTACGCCAACGGCAACTGGGACGTCGCCGCGCTCCGCACGATCCTTGCCATCGCAGTGTTCTGCGACGACAGGGTGATGTTCGAGGACGCCATGCGGTTCGCGGTGGCCGGGGCGGGCAACGGCTCCGTGCTCCATCGCATCGTCACGGCCGCCGGGCAGGGCCAGGAGTCCGGCCGCGACCAGCCCCACGAGCAGCTCGCGGTCGGCCTGCTCGCGGACGCGGCCCAGGTCGCCTGGCAGCAGGGAGTGGACCTCTTCGGCTTCGCAGGCGACCGGATCCTCGCCAATTTCGAGTACTTCGCCCGCTACAACCTCGGCGATGACTCCGTGCCGTTCACCGCCGACCTCGACCGCACCGGCAAATACATCAAAACGGCCGTCTCCGACCGGCAGCGCGGCGTGTTCCGGCCGCTGTGGGAGATGGCGTACGCCCATTACGCGGGACGCCTCGGCAAATCCGCCCCCTACACCGAGAAGGTGATCTTCCGGGGTGCGGGCGGGTCGCGCGTGGTCGAGGGCTACAACGACGACCACCCGTCCTGGGGAACGCTCACCTTCGCCGGTACGGAGCGCGGCTCCGGGCTGCCGGCCGGAGCGCCGACCGCGCCGGCCGGTGTGACGGCGGCGTCCGGCGGCGCCGGGACCGACGTGACGTGGCCGGCGGTCGTCGGCGCCCAGACCTACGCCGTGTGGCGGAAGGAGCCGGACGCCGACGCGTACACATTGCTCGCGGACGAGCTCACCTCGACCTCGTACACGGATCACACCGCAGGCGCGGGCCGCGCCTGCGCGTACACCATCACGGCGGCCAACGGCCAAGGCACCGGTCCCCGGTCGCTGCCCGCCGTGGCCGCCGCTGGACTGCCTGCGCCCTGGCGTACCGACGACATCGGTGATGCCCGGCCGAAGGGCTCGACCGGGTACGACGGGGAGCGCGTCACCATGGAGGCGGGCGGCACCGGAATCGCCGGGACCGCCGACTCCTTCCGCTTCGCCTGGCTGCCGCTGCCGGGGGACGGCGCCGTCACGGCCCGGATCGTGTACCCGCTCAGCTCGCAGTACTCCCAGGTGGGCGTCATGGTGCGCGGCTCGCTGGAGGCGGGCGCCCCACACGCGGCGATGCTGCTGCAGGGTCTGCCGCTGCACGCCTGGAGCGGGGTGTGGACGGTGCGGACCAAGCCCGGCGGCACCACGCGCGGCACCGGCTCCATACCCGTGCCGCCGTCCCAGCGCCCGGCGATCTCCGTCAACGCCGCGTTCCCGATCTCTGAGCTGGGGCCGCTGCCCGAGTCTGCGACGCCGCTGGAATCCCCCTACGTGGAGGCGGCGGGCGACGGCTACCGGCTCCGGATGCCCTACTGGGTGCGGATCACGCGCAAGGGAGCCGTCCTCACGGGGGAGATCTCGCCGGACGGGCACGAGTGGACCAAGGTGGGATCGGACGAACTGCCGCTGGGCGGGCACACCTTGGTGGGACTCGCCTTCACCTCGTGCCTGGGGGTCGCGGAGGACTATGCCGAGACAGGCACGGCCTGCTTCGACAACGTCACGGTGGAGTCCGGGTCCACCGGCTGGTCGGTCTCGCAGCCGCAGGGTGGCGTGAGCGAGGTGCGGGCGGCGGGGGACGACTCCGCGGTCCAGCTCGCGTGGCGGGACGACGACCTGTCCGGGCGGTACACGGTGTGGCGGGGGGACACGGAGCGTGGCACCTACCGGGTGCTGGCCACCGGCGTCGCTCCGGTCGGCTTCGGAACCCGCACCCGGTTCAGGGACGCCACCGGCGTACCCGGCCGCACGTACCACTATGTCGTCGCGCGCGGCAACACAGCCGGAACGGGGCCGCGTTCGCGGCCGGTGAGCGCCGTGATGCCCCAGCCGTCCGCGGCGCCCGCGCTGTCCGTCCCCAAGGCCGCGTACGGCACCGCCGCACGGCCGTTCCGCCTGCTCGTGCGCGCCACGGGCGATCCCGTACGGTTCACGGCGACGGGGTTGCCCGGCGGGCTGAGCATCGATCCCCGAACCGGTCTCATCACCGGGACCCCTGCCGCGGCCGGGGAGTACTCCATCCAGCTGACGGCGGAGAACGCGAGAGGCTCGGGAACGGCGGCACTCGCGCTGACCGTGGCCGCCGCCCCACCCGCGCCCTGGGCGTACCGCGACCTCGGCGACGTGGTCCACGACGAGCGGCTGCTCGGCGCGTACGGCGTGGTGGTCGTCCGCACACCCGGGATCACCCACCATGACGACGGGGTCTTCACCGTGCGCGGCGCGGGCGCTGACATCAACGTCAACGGGCAGGGGGCGAGCGCGCATTTCGCTTACGTGCCGCTGACCGGGGACGCGGAGTTCACGGCCCGGCTGACCCGCCCGACCGGCCAACCCGGCCGGGTGGGGGTGGTGATGGCGAAGTCCCTCAATCCCTTCGACCTGATGGCCGGGACGGTGGTGGCCACCGGCGGAAGCGGCGCGTGCCAGTTGATCCGGCGTGCCAAGGTGGCCGGCAGCGCGCCCGCGGTGAACGGCCCGTCGTTCTCCGAGGCCCCGCTTTGGCTGCGGCTGCGGCGCAGGGGCCTGGTCTTCACCGCCTCCGTGTCGGGGGACGGCGAGACCTGGACGACGGTGGGCGAGGACACCCTCGCGGCCTTCGGCGACGCCCCGTACTACGCGGGCCTCGCCGTGACGTCCGGGAGCCCGGACACCCTCGCCACCGCCGTATTCGACCAGGTCACGTGGCGTAGCTGAGGCACATCGGTGATCCCGTGCAGCGCCATCCTCCGGACGGCGATGCACGGGCGATCCGGGCAGGCCGTACGGATCGGCGGCTCATGCTGCGGGCCTTCGGCTGGGCCGCCGCCGACCACCCCGGCAGGGACCTCTACCTGGAGGTGCTGCGCGACAACGCCCCGGCGCGGGCGTTCTACGAGCGGATGGGTGGCGAACCCGGCAAGGAGTTCGTGGAGCAGGCCGCGGGCGGGGTGGAGCTCGACGTCGTCGAGTACACCTGGAGCCCGCCGGCCATGGCCGCCGCCTCCCGGTGATGGCGCGATGCTGTCTTCCACTCGGCAGAACGGCGACGGAGCACGCCGGCTTCGGAGCGCAGTCAGCACGGTCACGTTCATCGAGGTGGTCACCAGGGGACCCGGTTGGCGCGGGTCGCGGGGCGGATGTCCTCGCGGTCGTGGCTATTCGACGGGTTGAGCGGCGCCCGCAGCGGACTCGGAGGCGAAGAGCTCCTCGCCGAGGGCGCGGCGGACCGCCGCCGTGATGCGGTCGACGTCGCCGCGTTCGGCCGGCGGTAGCGGAGCGCCGGCGGATGCCCGCGCGGCGGCGGCCGTACCGAGGAGCCAGGCCGCCCGCTGATGACGGCCGGCGAGCGCGTGGGCCCCGGCGAGCCCTTCCAGGGCGAGCGCGATGGCCCGGGGGTCGCCGGTTGCGCGGGCCGCGGCGTGTCCTTCCTCGTGCAGGGCCATGGCCGCACGGGCGTCGCCGCGCTGCTCGGCGATGAAGCCCAGCTCGGCCAGGATCAGCGCGGTCCCGTTGTCCGGGGCGATCTGGCGATTCCAGTCGAGCCAGGTGCGCAGGCGCGCCTCGGCCTCGTCCAGCCTGCCCTGGCGGCGGGCGCCGAGAGCCAGGCCGATCTCGGCGAGCTCCTGGGCGAGGGTGTTCGACTGCTGCGCCGCCTGCTCCAGGGCGCGGAGGTGGAACTCCCCGGCCGCGGCGTGGTCTCCCATGAGCAGCGCGGTACGGCCGAGGGCCGACAGCCGGTACGACATCTCGCTCCACAGCCCGAGTTCCTCGGCCATGCGCAGACCGTCCCGGCGCAGGCGCATCGCCCGGTCGTAGTCCCCGGTGATCTCGGCCAGCGTGCCCAGCAGGTTAGCGGCCTGGATCTGGCCCCACCGGTCGCCGACGTCCCGGAACATCTCCAGGCTGCGCGAGCCGTCGCGTTCCAGCGTAGCCAGGTCGCCGCGAACCAGGGCGTGCTTGGCGCGGCTCATCAGCGCGGCGGCTACGCCCCAGCGGTCGCCCGCGGCCCGGAACTCGGTCAGCGCCTGTCGGACCCCGGCCTCGACGGCGGCCAGATCGCCGAAGTCGATCGACGCGTGGGCCCGCAACCACCCCGCCATGGCGCTCGCGGCGCCACCTGATGCCGCCCCGTTCCCGGCTTCGGCCGGCTGCCCTGCCCGCTCGTCCTGGGGCTGTGGACCGGTGCCGGCCAACATCGCCAAGCCCGTTCGCCAGGTCTCCGCCGTGGCCCGCGCTTCGAAGGTGGCTGCGTCGTCGGCCTCCAGCGCCGCGGTCAGTGCGCAACGTCCCTCCCCGAGCCGGCCCGTCAGAACCCAGTACCAGGCCAGGGAGTTGGCCAGGCGGATCGCCGCATCGCCGGCGCCGTCGTGGATGGCGCCGTCGAGTGCGGCGCGCAGATTGGCGGCCTCGGCGTCCAGCCGCCGCAGCCACAGCCGCTGGTCGTGCCCGCGCAACCGCGGCTCGGCACGTTCGGCCAGACCGGTGTAGTGATCGCGGTGCCGCCGCCTGACCAGGTCGAGTTCTCCTGCCTCGCCCAGGCGCTCCAGGCAGTAGGCGGCGATGGACTCCAGCAGCCGGTATCGGGGCGTGCCGCCGTCGTCCGCCATGACGACCAGAGACCGGTCCACCAGGCGGCCGAGCAGGTCCGCCAGGTCCGCCGCGGCCACGCCATCGCCCGCGCAGGCGCGCTCCACCGACTCCAGCGTGCATCCGCCGACGTGGACGGCCAACCGGCGCAGCAGGACGCGTTCGGGCTCGGTGAGCAGGCTCCAGCTCCAGTCGATCACCGCGCGCAGGGTCCGCTGCCGGGCCGGGACGTCGCGCTGCCGCCCCGCCAGCAGCCGGAACCGGTCGTCCAGCCGGTTCTCCAGCTCGTGCACACCTAGCGTGCGGACCTTGGCGGCGGCCAGCTCGAGCGCCAGCGGGATGCCGTCGAGCCGGCGGCAGATCGCCTCGATGGCCTCGGCGTTGCCCGCGTCCAGGGCGAACCCCGGCGCGGTGGCCGCCGCCCTGGTCACGAACAGCCGGACCGCGCCGGACGCCTCCAGACCGGCCACGCCGGCGCCGGGAGCGGGGAGGTCCAGCGGCGGCACCGGCAGCAGTGCCTCGCCGGACAGTTCCAAGGGCTCCCGGCTGGTGGCCAGGATGCGCAGGCCGGGCGCGGCCTTGAGCAGTCGGTCGCAAAGGGCGGCGACGGGCTCGACGACGTGTTCGCAGCCGTCGAGCAGCACCAGCGCGCGCTTGTCCCGCAGCGCGGAGACGAGCCGTTCGGCCTGGTCGGCCGGGCCGTTGCCGTCGTCGCGCAGGCCGATGGCGCGGGCGATCGTCTCGGCCAGCTCCGTCTCTCGCGCGGAGCGTTCCAGCGCTCCAAGCTCGACCAGCCACACCCCGTCAGGTACGTCGCCGAGCGCCTGCCCGGCCGCCTCCACCGCCAGCCGGGTCTTCCCCACGCCGCCCGGGCCGGTCAGCGTCACCAGCCGTGCCTGCGCCAGCAGTGACGAGGTGCGGACGACGGCCTCGTCACGGCCGATGAGTTCGGTACGCGGTGCGGGCAGGTTCGTCCGCGAACGGCCGGCGGCCTCCGGCGTGCGGCCCTGCCCGTGAACCGCCTGGCGGAGAGCGGCAGGCGGCGCAGCCCTCAGCGCGGGGTCCTGGCGGAGTACCGCCTGGTGGAGGGCGGCCAGCTCCGGAGCGGGCTCGACGCCGAGCTCCGCGTCGAGCAGGTCGCGCAGCTCCCGGTAACTGGCCAGCGCCTCGGCCTGCCTGCCCGCGCCGTACAGGGCCCGGACGTGCGCCGCCCGCAGCCGCTCCCGCAGCGGATGGCGGGTCACCAGGTCGCCGAGCTCCGCGGTCAGCAGGCTGTGGTCGCCGAGGTCCAGCCGCGCTTCTGCCAGGTGTTCCAGGGCGACCAGCCGCTCCTCCTCCAGCCGCGCGGCCGGCGCGCGGGCGAACTCCAGGTCGGAGAAGTCGGCGAACGCCTGACCGCGCCACAGGGCCAGGGCGTCCGTCAGCAGCGTGGCCCGCTCCCGCGGGTCCTCGGTCCCGTACGCGCGGGCGACGAGTGCCGCGAAGTCCCCGGCGTCCACCGCATCCGGGCCCACGCGTACGGCGAACCCCGCCGGCTCCGACGTCACGAGGTCGCGTCCGCCCGGCTCGGCGTCCTCCAGGGCCCGGCGTAGCTGCGACACCTTGGTATGCAGAACCGCGGCGGGTTTGGCCGGCAGCCGCTCGCCCCACAGGTCGTCGATCAGCCGGTCGGCGGGCACCGTCCGGCCCCGGCGCGCCAGCAGGGCGGCGAGCAGCAGCCGGACTTTGGCCTCCGGCACGCGCAAGTGCCTGCCGTCCGCCGTCCACACCGCCAGCGGACCGAGCACCCCGAAGCGCATGCCGTCACAGTAGCCGAGCGAAACGGATCCAGAAGTCCACCACAATCCCGCCGAAAGCCGCCTGCGCCACTGTGGAAGCACTAGATCGCCATATGAAGGACAATGATCATGACGCGATACGCAGGCAAGAAGGCCGTCATCACGGGCGGCACGCACGGCATGGGACTGGCCATCGCCAAGGCCCTGGTGGACGGTGGCGCGGAGGTCCTGGTAACCGGCCGAAACGAGGCCGCACTCGCACGGGCCCGCGCGGAGCTCGGGGCCGCCGGGCACGCGGTGCGCTCCGACGCTGCCGACCTGGCGGACATCGACGCCCTCGGGGCGCAGGTCGAGAGCACGTTCGGCCGGATCGACGCCGTGTTCGTCAATCACGGCATCGCCGAGCCGGAGATGCTGGAGCAGGTGACGGAGGCGTCCTACGACCGCCACTTCGACATCAACGCCAAGGGCTCCTTCTTCACCGTCCAGCGGCTGGCCCCGCTCATCGGCGACGGCGGCGCGATCATCCTCACAACTGTCGCCAACGACCGCGTGTTCCCCGGTATGAGCGCCTATTCCGGCTCGAAGGAGGCGTTGCGGGCGTTCGCCCAGGTGTGGGCGGCCGAGTTCCTGCCCCGGCGGATCCGGGTCAACGCGGTGGCGCCCGGGTTCATCAAGACTCCCACCATGGGCGTGGCCGGGATGTCGGAGGAGGAGCGGGCCGCGTTCGAGAAGCAGGGTGACGAGGTGACGCCCCTGGGCCGCAACGGCACCGTGGAAGAGGTGGCCACGGCGGCGCTCTTCCTGGCGTTCGACGCGACCTTCAGCACGAACGTCGAGCTCGCGGTCGATGGCGGGTTCGCCCAGGGCATCACCGCGGGGGACCATTGATGTGGGACGACGCCGCGGACAGCCCCGACCCCTCGGTCGCCGGGCACGTCCGCCGCTACCTGGCCACGGAGGGCCGTGACGGCTACCTGGAAGGAGGGGTGACGAACCTCGTCCTGACCGTCAAGGGCAGGAAGTCGGGCCGGTGGCTGCGCACGGGGCTGTTCTTCGGCGAGGACGACGGCCGCTACGTCCTGGTCGCGTCCGGCTCGGCCGTGACCCACACGCACCCCGCGTGGTACCTCAACGTGGTGGCGAACCCGGAGGTCGGCGTGCAGATTCTCGGCGAGCGGTTCGCCGCCCGCGCGCGTACCGCCGAAGGGCCGGAACGGGAGCGGCTCTGGCGCGTGATGACCGAGCTCGCGCCGGTCTACCGGACCTACGAGGCCAGAAGCCGCAGGCGGATCCCCGTCGTGGTCCTGGAGCACATCTGACTCCCTGATCCAGCTAAGCAACCGGAGTTGACTAGCCCTAAATTAGTCAACTACGGTTGCTTGCGTGCCTGCGCGGAACCCCCGCGTCCTGGGCGCGAACAAGGAGATGGGAATGCGTAAGTTCGGTAGGAGCGGTCTGCTCGTCCTCGCCCTGGCCGTGGCAGGGAGCGCCATGACGACCACGGGGGCCTCCGCGGCGACGGGCCGCCATGACAACCTCCAGCGGGTCCTGGACCAAGCCGTGGCGGGCGGCGGCGTTCCCGGGATCGTGGCCGACGTCCGCGACGGCCGTACGCGATGGTTCGGGACGGCAGGTGTGGCTGACATCGAGACCCGCCGCAAGCGGCAGCCGCAGGAACGGTTCCGCATCGGCAGCCTGACCAAGGCGTTCACGGCCACCGTGGTCCTGCGACTCGTGGCGGAGCGCAAGCTGAGCCTGGACGACACGGTGGCTGAGTGGGCGCCCGGCATGGCCGAGCAGGCAGGGGCGGACGGCCGCACGATCGCCATCCGGCAGCTGCTCAACCACACAAGCGGCATCCCCGACGCCATCCCCGGCCAGGAGAGCCCGGCACCGGAGAAGCCGGGGAAACGCTTCATCTACTCCAAGGTCAACTACACCCTGGCCGGGTTGATCATCGAGAAGGTGACGGGGGCGAAGCTGTCCGACGAGATCGCGCGGCGCATCGCCCGTCCACTCGGTCTGACGGGCACCTACCTGCCGGAACAGGAGACCGCGATCCGCGGCCCGCACCCGCGCCACTACACCAAGCTTCCTGACGGGACGATCCAGGACGTGACCGAGCTGGACCTGAGCTGGGCCTGGGCGGCCGGCGGCATGGTCTCGACGACCGCGGACATCCACCGATTCATGGGGGCGCTGCTGGGCGGGCGTTTGCTTCCGGCGGCGCAGCAGCGGGAGATGTTCACCATGGTGTCGACGAAGGGGGCGGACTGGATCCCCGGGACCCGGTACGGGCTGGGCGTCTACTCCCAGGAGCTCCCGTGCGGGGCGACGGTCTGGGGCGGTGGCGGCTCGATCTTCGGTTCGTGGACGTACGCGATGGGCAGCCGCGACGGCGGGCACCTGGTCGTGACCAACATGAACGGCGACTGGAACGACCCGATGACCACGTCCGTCAACCTGCTCCAGGCACGATTCTGCGCCCGCCACTGATTCCCGCCAGCCCCTGGCAGGGTCCCATGTCCGCCACCTTCATCGACGGCGTTCGCGTGTCGTCGTGGCCGCCATCATCGCGCCCCTCGTCCTGCGCGATGCCAAGAAGAGGGGCTACGGCACGGTGGAGCAGAAGCGGCGTCCCACTCCACCGACGTCACGCCGGTTTCATCGAACCGGATTCCTCGAGCTCGCCGGTGCTGTCCGCGCGGGCCGGTAGGAGCAAGGCGGTGACGACCACGACCACGGACAGCACCGCGCCGATGATGAAGGCCAGCCGCATGCCGTCGAGGTTGGCGAGCTGCTCCGCAACCCCCGCGGATCTCAGGACATCGGCTCGCGCGCTCATCACGGTGATCACGAGCGCGGTGCCGATGGCCGCGGAGACCTGTTGCAGCGTGCTCAGGATCGAGCTGCCGTGGGAGTAGAGCGGCGGCGGAACTGCTCCGAGCCCGAGGGTGAATACCGGGGTGAAGGTCGCGGCCAGACTCACCATCAGCAGCGCGTGCAGACCGAGGAGCTGCCAGAACGGCATGGTCATCGTGACCTGGGTGAAGCCGGCGAGCGCGAGCGTGATCCCGATCGCGCCGGGGATGACCAGAACCCGGCCGCCGAACTGGTCGAACAGGCGGCCGACGGTCGGACCGAGCAGCCCCATCGCGAGGCCGCCCGGCATCACGAGGAGTCCGGTCTGCAGGGCGCTGAGCTCGCGGACGTTCTGCAGGTACAGCGGCAGCAAGATCATCGAGCCGAGCATCGCCATGAAGGCCACCGACATCAGGATCAGCGCGACCGTGTAGGTGCGGTGGCGCAGCGTACGCAGGTCCAACAGCGGCACGCCGCGCTTCTGCAACGACAGCTGGCGGACGACGAAGACGGCGATGGCGACCAGGCCGGCCGCCACGATCGCGGCGGCAACGCGGACATCACCGCCCTCAAACCGGCTGAGCCCGTAGACCAGGCCGCCGAAGCCCGCAGCCGCGGTCACCACGCTCAACCAGTCGATGGTGCTGAACTGGGGCTCTCCGACGTTCTTGAGCTGCTTCAGGCCGCGCCATGTGATCACGGCGGCGATGGGGAGCACCACGGCGAACAGCAGCCGCCAGGACCCGAATTGGAGGATGACTCCCGAGACCGCCGGGCCCATTGCGGGCGCGACCGAGATGGCCAGGGTGACGTTGCCCATCACCCGGCCCCGGTCCGCCTCGGGCACCACCTGCATCAGCGTGGTCATCAGCAGTGGCATCATCACGGCCGTCCCGGACGCCTGGATGATGCGGGCGCCCAGCAGCAGCTCGAACGTCGGCGCGACGGCGGCCAACGCCGTGCCGAGCAGGAACAAACCCATCGCGGTGGCGTACGCGTGGCGGGTGGACACCCGCTGCAGGAACCATCCGGTGATCGGGATGACGGCGGCCATGGTCAGCATGAAGGCGGTCGAGAGCCACTGCGCGGTCTGCTCGGTGATGTGCAGCGCGCCCATCAGCCGAGGGATCGCATTGATCATGATCGTCTCGTTGAGGATGACCACGAACGTGGCGAGCACCAGCAGCCGGATCACGGCCGGGGTGCGACCTGAAACGGCGGCCGCGGGTTTGGCGGGTGAGTCGAGCTGTGGGCTGGGCACGGCACCTCGATTGGGGTTGTCTGACATGACACGGTCGTGGCTGGAGTCCCAGCCTTGGGTCCCACTAGAAGTTGTGGTCATGCACAGACTGACCTGCGCCACCGACAAAACCCATCGACCCCACACAACATTCCGGCAAGTGATGCGAAATGTCACCCGATTTTCACCGGGCGACGATCTCCAGATCGTGCGAAGGAGCACTCGTATCGCTCCATGGCCTGGGTGAACACCTCGCACGCCACACGTCCCGAGGGCTGGGCCACCACGGCAGCGAGCACTAGGAACCTCGGCCCTTCTCTCCCGGCTTCGGCGGACAGACACCTCTCAGGGCATGCGTGCCCAGAAGTCGAGGTGGTGTTCGGCCGGATAGTTCGTGGCACCGATGTGTTCGGGTGTCAGGGACTGCACATGGCCGCTGCCGAGGCCAGGCCAGACGGGCAGACCTGAGCAGGTGGGATCGCCGTGGGCGGCGAAGGCCGTCCAGTAGCGGTTCATCCGGTCGCCGAGCCGGCGTTGTGCGGCCGACAGCGCCGGTGCGCCGGGGAAATCCAGTTGGTACGCCAGGTCGCTGGAGTGCTGGGCGCCGGTGGGGAAGTCGGGAAAGGGGATGAGCGGCGGGGCGTTCCGGTCGGCGAACTCGTAGAACCAGGTCGGGGTGTGTGCGGCGAAGGTCCGGCCGAGGGTCCAGGCCGGCCGGGCCCAGGCTCGGTCGGTGCAGATCTGCGCCCAGGCGAGGGCCGGGGTGGGGAAGCGGTCGAGCGAGTACTGTTCGGCGACGGCGTGGGCGGCGTCGCCGAACGCTTCGGCGAGCAGGGCCGGATAGCGTTCAGCGGTGACCGGGTTCCCAGCGAGCTGGGAGAAGAGGCCAACGAAGAACCGCGCTTCGTCGCGGGTGGTGCCCAGCATCAGCGGTATTTTGTGGAAACGTCCGGCGAGCAGAGCCTGCTCGGGGGAGCCGGGCAGGACGGAGCCGCCGAAGGCCGGTCGGATGAAGGCGGCCGAGGCCTGGAGCAGGTCCGCCACCGGGACCTGCCGGAGCTGCGCGAGGGCCGCTTCGGGAGTGCTGCCCGGGGTGACCCAGCCGTGCTGGGCCGCGGTGGCGGCGCCGAGCCGGTCGAGTTCGGCCGTGGGGATCCATCGTGGCGGGAGTGCGGGAACGCCGGGAATGAGGGTGTGCGCCGGGGTCGAGTCGAGCACCGCGAAGGCGCTCTGCAGGATCGCGCGGTGGAACAGCCCGGCCGACGCGGGTGACGTCAGGTGGGCGGCGATCATCAGGGCTCCGTAGGACTCTCCGGCGAGGGTCACCTTGGCCGGGTCGCCGCCGAAGCGCGTGATTTCGCGCTGCACCCAGCGCAGTGCGGCCTGCTGGTCCTGCAAGCCGTAGGTGCCGCCATCGGTCAGGCCGGGGTGGCCGAAGCAGCCGAGCACGCCGAGCCGGAAGTTCGGCGCCACGACGACGACGTCACCGGCGAGGGCAAGCCGCCGGAAGTCGTAGCCGGCGGCGGTTCCGTTCGTGCCGCCGCCGCCGTGCAGCCACACCACGACCGGGCGGCCGGTGCCCGGGGTCCCCGGCACGGTGACGTCCAGGGTCAGGCAGTCCTCGTCGAGGGAGGTGATGTCGGCGAAGGACTGGGCCAGCTGGGGTGCGGGGGTCGCGGGCTCGGTCGCGTCCCGGATCTGTGGCCATGGCGCGACGGGCGCGGGCGGCCGCCATCGCCGCTCCCCGATCGGTGGTGCGGCGTAGGGGATGCCGTGAAATGTCAGGTGACTGTCGTGCCGACGGCCGCGGACGGCGCCGCTGCTCAGCTGCACGGTCGCGGACGGGCTCATCGCGTGTGCCTTCCGGCCTGCGGGCGGGTACGGATGGTCGCCGCGCGGGACCGAGGTAGCAATATGATCATATTGCTACCATAGCAGTACGACCTTATTGTTTTCGTGTGGCGATCGTGCGCAGCGTCATCGCGGAGACGTCCGGTGATCGTACGCAGCGCGCGTCACCGCGGGGATGCCCGGCGATCGTGCGCAGCGCAGCGCCCGGTGAACACCGTGGCGACGGACAGGCGGAGCACGTCGCATGCCGGAAAGGAGCCCGCGCCCGACAGCGCGACCTGATCGGCCAGCCCTTGCACGGTCGCCAGAATCATGCGGGCGGCGAGCCCCGCGTCGACGCCGGGCTCGACCTCGCCGCACCGCCTGCCGTTCTCGATCGCCGCCGTGACATGGTCGAGCATGTCACCGCCGGCCCGGCGGGCGACCTCGGCGAGCCCGGCGTGATGCAGGGCCTGGGCCTGCAACCCCTGCCGGACGCGGTACTCGACCTCCCGCTCCGGGTCCAGCGGCAGCAACTCGGCCAGGCTGTTGAGCAGCAGGTCCCCGATCGGCAGACCGGCAGCCTCACCGTCGCGGACCCGGATCTGCACCCGCTCGCTCATCCGGCTCACAGCATCTTCGAACGCGAACCGCAGCAGCACGTCCTTGCTGGAGAAGTAGTGCTGGATGAGCCCGACCGAGATCCCGGCCTCGGCCGCCACCCGCGAGAACGAGACGCCGGCCACGCCCTCCACGGCGAGCAGCCGCTGAAACGCCCGCGCGATCTGGGCCCGACGTTCATCATGATCGGCAACCCGCGGCACCCCGACATGCTACAGCCGCACCGCGTTCGTACGCGGTCTCCAAGACCTGCTTACGGGCCCCAGACTCTTGAGGGAGCGTCACCAGTGTGGAGCGCGACGGAGAACACGCGCCCAGCTCCGCGAACACGTCGGCCACCCCGTACAGCCGGCGCGGCACCCGCTCGATCGGCGCCACCCGGCTGACCTTCCGCGCCAGCGCGGCCGCCTGGACCAGCGCGCGGCGGCGCCCGTGGGCGGCGCCGACCGAGCACGGCCGCCCCACGACCTCGGCGACCGCCCGCACCAGCGCCAGCCCGGACTCCTCGGCCGCCGCCCGGCGCTCCGGCCGCGTCGCGTGATACGGCACCAGCGCCACGAACTCGTCCGGTTCCTGCCACCCGAACGGCATGCGGTGCCGCTGCAGCAGGGTGCACATGACTTCCTCCCGGCATTTCTTCGGCGGCTCCGTGGCCACCCGCACCACCGTGACCAGATGGTGCTCGGCCACCGCCATCCCGAGGCTGCCGGCCAGCTCGCCGGCCATCGGGTCGTCGTGCAGCACCATGGTGGCCAGCAGGTGGACGCGCGATGCCGTCGGCAGGAACCGCTCGTACCCCCGGAAGTAGCCGCGGGTGTAGGCAGCCTGCGCCGCCGTGCCGTGCCGGGCCAGCCAGTCGATCACGCGCATCGTGTCGGTCAGATCGCCGGGTCCGGCCGCCTCGGAGATCTCCCGCAGTGTGAAGGCGGCGTGCAGCGCGAGCGCACCGCGCTGGCAGGCCGGTGCCACGCCCTGCGTGCCGCGCTGCTCGCCGACCGACTCGATGAAGGCCAGGTCGCTTTCCAGCAGCGGCTCGCCGGAGGCGGCCAGCTCGGCCGTCCGGCGCCGTACGACGACCGCGAACTCCATCATCGACCCCCGCGATCTGGGCTCGATCGCCTGGAAGCCGGCGATCTCGCCGACGCAGGCGTCCACCACTTTCCTCGCGTTGTCCTCGGCCCGGCGTCTGAGCATGCCGAAGAGGTCCCCCATGTTGAATTCTCCCCGTGACGTCGCCGTTGTTCATGTCTCCCTGAAACGCGCAGTCAGGTATTCGTCGGCCGCGTTGTTTCGTATCAGTGGGTTTTTCGGGCGTTGCCGGTCACCCCTCAGAAAAAGGCGCGGAGACAGGTACGGAAGGGGTGCTCCTGGATTTCGGACTACCGAATTGCGATGAAATTTTCATTTCGATGACGTACTTCCCGCGGCCCGCCGCCTGCTTGGAGTTGTCGGTGAGCCTCTGCGATGTTGGCCATCGCTAAGACGGTGTCGATCACGGGCGGATGCTTCCCGCCTCGGCGGACGCGGTGAGTTCGGCGATGCGACCGGGCACGCCGAGGCATGGGAGAGGGACGCAGGCCTGGTGAAGCTGCTCGAGTCCGCTACTGAGGGCCCCTTCCTCGCCCAGGCCGCGATGTCGGTGCCGTGCGGTCGTATGTGCCGGTGTTGCTGTACGGCACTGCTGGACACCACGTCCATGGACAGGACCCATGTCTCTGCCTGGCAAGGGATGCAGCCAAGGTAGGCCCGAAACCCGCACTAGGCCGCCTGGACCAGGTTCTCGCCGAAGAACGCAATTCGCGGAGCTCCCGGCAACCGGTGAAACCCGGTCGAGGGTGCCGTGAAACCGGCGTCGCCAAGAGTGAAGCCATGAGCATCACAGAACTCGGACTTACCGGGGGCGGCCCGGCCCCCGACGCGGGCACCGATCTGGCCGTACGTGCCGAAGGGCTGGTGAAGACGTTCGGCGAGCACCGTGCCGTCGACGGGATCGACCTGGACGTACGCCCCGGTGAGATCTTCGGCGTCCTCGGCCCGAACGGCGCAGGCAAGACCACCACGCTACGGATGCTGGCCACCCTCTTGAAGATCGACGCGGGCCGTGCCGAGATCTTCGGGGTCGACGTGGCCGGCAACCCGCACGTGATCCGCCAACTGGTCGGCGTCACCGGACAGTACGCGTCGGTCGACGAGAACCTGACTGCCCGCGAGAACCTCTGGCTCTTCAGTCGCCTGCAGGGCAT
This sequence comes from Nonomuraea sp. H19, assembly GCF_052068215.1. Classification (NCBI taxonomy): domain Bacteria; kingdom Bacillati; phylum Actinomycetota; class Actinomycetes; order Streptosporangiales; family Streptosporangiaceae; genus Nonomuraea; species Nonomuraea sp. H19. The sequence continues at coordinate 515,290 of NZ_JBQHCV010000002.1, forward strand.
CGCCGCGCCGCGCGCCCGGCGCATCGCCACCGAGCTGCTGGGCCAGTTCGGCCTGGAGGAGGCCGCCGACAAACCGATCGCGCAGTTCTCCGGCGGCATGCGCCGGCGCCTCGACCTGGCAGCCAGCCTGATCACCAGGCCACCGCTGATCTTCCTCGACGAGCCGACCACCGGTCTCGATCCGCGCACGCGCGGCCAGATGTGGGACACCATCCGAGGGCTGGTCGCCGACGGCTGCACAGTGCTGCTGACCACGCAATATCTGGACGAGGCCGACCAGCTCGCCGATCGTATCGCCGTCATCGACCACGGCCGCAAAGTCGCCGAGGGCACCCCCGACGAGTTGAAGACCGCGGTCGGCAACTCCGCCCTCCAGTTGCTGCTCCCCGAGCCGGGCGAGGTGCCCGCGGCGGTGGAGGTCGTGCGGCGCGTCCTCGGCTCCGAACCGGTCCTCAGCCCGGAGCAGGGCCGCCTCAACGTCGCCCTCGACCGGGCCGACCTGGCCGCGGACGTACTGATCGCGCTGCGCACCGCCGGGGTGTCGATCTCCTCGGTGAGCGTGGCAAAGCCCAGCCTGGACGAGGTGTTCCTCGCCCTCACCGGCCACGAGACGGACGGGGACGGCGAGACCGGCACGGAGGAGAACCGATGAGCACCATGATCGCACCCGCCCGCGAGGCGGTCCGGGCCGCCGACCGCGTGGCGGCCGCCCGGCGGCGCGTCTCCATGGGGGAGACGCTCAGCCAGACCCTGACGATGGCGTGGCGGGCGGTCAAGAAGATGCTCCGCAATCCGGAGCAGTTCTTCGACGTGGCGCTGCAGCCCATCCTGTTCACCGCGATGTTCGCCTTCATCTTCGGCGGCGCCATCGCCGGCGACGTGGAGAGCTACCTCCCCCTGATGATCCCCGGCATCCTCGCCCAGACCGTGCTTACGACGTGCATGGCCACGGGCACGCAACTCCGCGAGGACATGGAGAAGGGTGTCTTCGACCGGTTCAAGTCGTTGCCGATCGCCCGGATCGCGCCGCTCGCCGGCCCGATGGTGGCCGACCTCCTGCGTTACACGATCGCGGCCACTCTGACGTTCGCCATGGGCCTGGTGATGGGCTACCGCCCGGGCGGCGGAGCGGGCGGCGTGCTCGCCGCCATCCTGCTGGCGATCTTCACGGGCTGGTCTCTGGCGTGGGTCTTCACCTGGGTCGGCACGATCGCCCGGAGCGCCCAGGCCGTGCAGGGCATCTCCATGATGATCTTGTTCCCGCTGACGTTCCTGTCGAACGCGTTCGTCCCCGTCGACACCCTGCCCGACTGGCTGGCCGCGTTCGTACGGATCAACCCGGTCTCACACCTGGTCACGGCCGCCCGCGACCTCGCCAACAGCGCCCTCGTCAGCGGAGAGGTGGCCTGGACACTCCTGGCGTGCCTGATCGTCATCGCGATCTTCGCGCCGCTGTCGGTACGCAGCTACAAACGGCACATGTGACCCCCGCCCGTCGCGGCCGGAGATCTGCTCGACGAGACTCCGCGCCTCGTCGAGCAGCTCGGAGCCGCGTCGATCGCCGTACTCGGCCCGCACAGCGGCGATCATCCCGGGCGCGGCCCGCTCCGCATACGGTTCGATCCGCTCGAAGGTCATGCTGGGCATGCTGTTGTTGTAGGCGAACCGCTCGGCCAGCACCAGTAACCCGATCGCGTCGCGGGCGGCCATGGCCCCCCGCAGCAGCCCCCAGGCGCCGAGCGCGAAGAGCATCGAGCCGCACAGCGGGTAGTCGAGGACGGGGTTTCCCACGGCCATCAGGTCGTAGCCCCGGACGGTGGAGAACAGCTCCTCGCCGTACCGGACGTCTTCCGGTGGGGCGTGGTACGCGTATGCCGTCAGGGCGACCGACTCCGCGAGGATCGTCCACGGCATGACCTCCGCGCGCGGCACCCCGGGCAGGCGCAGGTCGCGCGCCCGCTGGACGGCCAGGCGGTATTCCGCGAGCGCGGCGGCCGTCTCGCCGCGGGCGAGGGCGAGCTCGGCTGTGCACAACGAGACGATCGCCACCCCGCCGAGCACTGCCTCGTTGTCGTTGATCCGGATGATCTCGGCGAGCTCGGCCTCCGCGGTGTCGAGGTCGCCGTCGGCGAGCGCGGAGACCAACAGCACCGCGCGGAGCTGGATCTCGTCGTCGGTGGCGCCGAGCCGGCTCAACACCGGGATGGCGGTCCGCGCGTGTCCGACCGCCCGTCGGCGGTCGCCGAGCTGCATGACAAGGTGGGCCAGCACGGCGTGCGTGATCGCGGGGAGCCACGGCCCCACGTCCATGTCTCCGCGGAGCATCGTCAGGGTCCGCTCGGCGGCCTCGATCGCCCTGATCGCGTCTCCCGCGTTCTCCAAGACGTGGACGCTCGTCTGCGTCGCCGCAAAGGCCACGTCACGGTCGGCGCTCCGGCACAACTCCGCCAGCCGGCGGAGCACGTCGGCGCCTTGGGCACCGTCGCACGCGAGCACCACCGTGGCCATCGCCGCCAAGCGGGGATCCGTCGTGTCAGTGGTGGGCAGCGTACGGAGGAGGTCGCGCAGCGGATCGCTGCGGCGGTCCTCGATGATCATGGTGTTCATGAGCGTGATCAGCATGGCGGCCTTGGTCACCTCGACGAGGTACGGCGGCGGCACCCAGCCGTTGATCACCTGGGCGATCGCGTCCCGGTGAACGAGGATCCGGGGGTGGTCGCCACGGACCGACCACAGCGCGCCGACGCCGGCCACCAACTGGACCGTCGTGACGGGATCGGGCTCGCCGAGAGCCTGCCGGAGGAGATCGGCGAGGTTGCTCTCCTCGGCGCGCAACGCGTCGGCTGCCGCGAACTGCGCCGGGCTGAACAGCTTGGAGGCGTGTTCGAGGGCGTACGCCGTCGCCCAGGCCCGCTGCGCCGCCCGAGCGGGCGCCTCCTCGCCGGCCTCCTTCAGCCGTATCCGCCCAAACTCCCTGACGGTCTCCAGCATCCGGTAGCGGAGGCCGTACGTCGTCTCGCGGACGCTCAGCATCGACTGCTCGGTCAGCGCGTCCATGACGTGCAGGGCGTCCGGGCCGAGTACGTGCTCGGCCGCGGCCAGCGTGAAACCGTCGCCGAACAGCGACAACCACCGCAACGCCCGCCGTTCGGGCTCGTCCAGCAGATTCCACGACCAGTCGATGACCGCGAGCAGCGTCTGGTGCCGGTCGGGGGCCGTACGGTTCCCGCCGCGCAGCAGGGCGAACCGGTCCGCCAGGCGCCGAGAGATCTCCTCCACCGACATCACCCGCACCTTTGCCGCGGCCAGCTCGATCGCGAGCGGCAGCCCGTCGAGGCGGGCGACGACCTCCTCGACCACTCCCTCGTCGATCCGCACACCCGGGCGGGCGGCCGTGGCGCGCTGGCGGAACAACTCCACCGCGTCGCCCGTGGGCAGCTCGCCGAGCAGGTAGACGCGTTCGGCGGGGATCGACAAGGGGGCGCGCGAGGTGATGAGCACCCGCAGGTCGCGGGTCGTCACGGTCAAGAACGCCACCAGGTCGGCGACGGCCTCGATCACGTGCTCGCAGTTGTCCAGGATCAGCAGCGCCGGAGCCTGGTCGAGATGCTGGGCGATCCGGGCGCGAACGTCGGAGCGCTGCTCGGCGGTCAGAGCACGACGCCCGCTGACCGAGTCCCGAACCCCGAGCGCCGAGCCCACCTCGCCCACTACGCCCTCCGGCGAGGAGACGCCGACGAGTTCGACGAAGTGAGCGATGGGCTGCGCGGCGTTCCTGCCGACGACATGAGCCAGCCGCGTCTTGCCGAGCCCGCCAGGGCCGATGGTGGAGACCACCCTGTTGGTCTGCAACAGGGCGTGCACCGCACGGATGTCGTCGTCGCGGCCGAGCAGCGAGGAACTGTCGAACAGGATGCCCTCACGCACCGGCCGATCCGCGACGAGGAGTTCGGCGTACACGCGGACGAGCTCAGGCCCTGGTTCGGTGCCGAGCCGCGCGACCAGGCCCGCGCGATACCGTTCGTAGCGCTCCAGAGCAGCGGCGGCACCTCGTACGGCGGCCTCGCTGCGCAGCAGGCAGGCGAGCAGTTCCTCGTCGTGCGGCCGCTCGGCCGCGGCCTCCTCCAGCAGCGGCAGCGCACCCTCGTGAGCGCCGCTCCGGCCGCGCGCGATAGCCGCCACCCGTCGCGCCTCGGCCACCCACTCTGCTGCGACGCCCCTCAGCTCAGCGAGTGCGCCCGTGGCGCCATCCAAGCCGCCGGCCATGAGACCCATGGCCTCTTCGGCGCGGCGACGCGCGAGCGCCATGTCGTCCTCGCCCAGTGCGGCCCGTGCCTGCTCCACCAGCGCGCCAAGCAGCAGCGCGTCCACCTGACCAGCGGGCGGCCCGAGCCGGTACCCACGTGGGATCCGCACCACGACGTCGGCGCAGGTCGCCGCCCTGGTCCGCGAGACGACCACCTGCAGCGCCTTCGTTGGGTGGGCCGGCGCCTCGTCGGGCCACAACTCCTCGACCAGGCGCTCGTCACTAACCCCTGCACGCCCGTGCATGGCGAGCACGGCCAGCAGGGTCTGCGCGCGATCGCCGACCACGCGCACACCCCGCCAGCGGACGCCGTCGAGCAGGACCAGTGCGGGGGACACACCCTCAGCTTACGGACGAGTTCGGCGGTGTAGCCGCACTCCCGGCAGTCAGGGCGGTCATATGGGTGAGGACTACGGCCAAGTAGCGACGGGACCAGAGGGCGTTGACTCATGATCTTACTGGCTGTATAAATGGTGTATTTCATGTGGCATTCGTCCCGGGCGACGACATCGACATCTGATGTGGGGATCGCTTGCCTCGCATTTCTGCCTTAGTGGAAGGAGGATGCTAAATATGCGCCTTCGCACAGTTTCGTGGGTACAGGATTCTCCGTAGCCGCGGTCACGGGAGTTGGCGCTCCGGCGCCGCGCGGCAGCCCCACCCAGGCGACGGCCGCAGGCGACTGGGCCTTCGTTCACACTTACCCACCTACTCTGAGTGCATCGATACCGGCCAGACATACCAATGCGAAGGATGGAACTGCAAAATGCATCGGCTTTTGGTCGAACGAGCTCTTTATTCAGCAGTGGCAATTTAAGTCGCGGCTTCGTCTGGTCCCCAAGACGCTCGCCATCGGCGGGTGTGCTATGTCGCCGAACGCGCGTCAACCACCACTGCGTCGAGCCTTGCCGGCCGACAGTGAAGGCGGTCCCGCCATCCGTCGGCGTAGATGCTCCGTTAGAGATTGCGAGCGTTTGCTGTAGATCATGGAGTTGAGGAACATCGCCGCCAACGATCCGGCCCATGCGGGGGTACTGATATTCGACCCGGAGAACTGGATCAGCGCGGGCAAAGGCGTCCGGAAGGCCGCTGATGATCTGGCCGAGGGCGTGGACGAGTTCTGCCGGGCGATGGATGAGCGGCCCTTCGGTCAGGACGATCTAGGCCGGGCGCTGTTCGAGGGCGATCCCGAGGCGGGCCTGCCGGGGTTCGCTCGACTACGTGACGACCTGCTGAAAGACCTGGTCGGGGCGGTGAACCTGCTACGCGTGATGGCGGCCGGGATGGTCGTCGCCGGCTGCAGGTATGCCGCAACCGAGGACTTGAACGCCAGGATGATTGCCGCCGGGGGCAGATATGCCGAAGCCGGGGAGGCGACCACCGAGACCCCGTACGCGCAGGGGTGCCCGCGATGGCTGACGGATCCGGATGTGTACAAGCCCGAGCTGGGCCCGAGCGGTCTGCCGACGACCACACCAGCGCCTGCCTTCGTGAGCCAGGCGATCTGGTTCCTCGAATCTGTAGGAGCCGGGTCCGCGTGGCCGGATGGCGATCTCGCCGGTGTGGCGCGGCTGGTGTATGCCGCGACGACGGTGGGACGCGTGGTCGCCGACGTTCAGGAGCAGGTCGCCGGGCAGGCCGGGCGGGTGACCGGGGCCGGGTCCGGGCTGGCCACGGCTGTGTTCGGACGGGCCGCGCGGGTGGTGCACGGCGAGAATGGGCAGCTGGCGGACCTGCATCGGCGGTGCACGCATCTCGCCGACAGCGGCCAGATCGGCTACGACGCGATCGTGGAGGCCAGACGGCGATTCCTGGCATCCGCGGCGTTCGTGGTGACACTGATGCTCATCGCAAAGCTACTGGCCCCCCGGCTCGGCCCGCTCCTCGAGGTCGTGGTGAAAAAGCTGCTCCGAACGGAGGGCCAGGTACTGCGGATCATCTTGCTGATCATCCGTCAGGCGGCGTTGGGCGCGATGTACTCCGGCGGATTGAGCGCGATCAACCAGCTGTTCGCCACCGGCAGCATCGATGTCGGGAAGCTGGTTCGGGATATGTTGCACGGAGCGCTCGCCGGCGGGTTGATGGCCGGTGCGCACGCCGGGCTGCCCGCGTTGCTGCGCCGACGCGGACCCGCGCTCACCGGCCTGGCCGAGGCCATGGAGTCGGCCACATGGGAGCGGGCATTCTCCCGGATCATGGTCGGCGGGGCGGTGAGCTCAACCGTGCTGGCGACCACGGGATGGGCCAGCGGCGCAGGCTGGGATTGGAAGCACGCCGCTGAGATGGGCTTCGGCATGGCCGCACTCAGCACCGGCGCGGGTATCGCCGCTCGGTCCTGGCCTGCCCCAGGCTATGCGAGCCTGCGGGGCAGAGACTGGAAGCAGAGCCCGGCCAAGCGGTGGCATGACATCAAGTGGGCCACCGGGATTTTCCTGATCACTGCTCCCGCGAACGCCATCTACGCGCTCGCGAAGTTTCTCGAGGACGGAAGGAATCCCTTCTTCCTCCAGAAACGGGTTGGCCAGTTCGGCCGCGAGTTTGACATGGCCAAGGGCCGTACGATGAAGATAACCGACGGCACGAAAGGCGGTAGCGGCGAACGTACGATGGTCGGTGATGAGTGGTCGCAAACCACTCTCGACGAGACCGTCCAAATGCCCTTCAACGTCATTATCAAGGGAAACATGTCGGTCGTGAACGACCGACCGCTATTGATCCCCGACAGAGAGAGAACAATAGCGGCGCTCGGGCCCGTCCTGGGGCCACGCTGGAACGAAGCGGATCTGGCTGGAAAGCCCGGGTGGCTCGGCGCATTCCCCAACAAGACCGTCGAGCTAAATCTCAAGCAGGGGACATTCGCGTACGACCTTCAACGAGGCTTCACGGGCCTCTGGCATGACCAGCACGCGAGCCTGAAATTGGACCGGGAGATCGTCGGGAAATTCCTCTCCACTTACTGGAAGCGCATCCTCTAGGCTCGATCTCTCTCGCGAGGCCGAGGGCCGTAGGGCGCTCCTCGAAGCACTGGTGCGCCTCGCCGTGCGAGCCGCGTGGGAGCCCATCAAGAAGATGATCGACGCTACCGGAATCCCGGAGTTCCAACGGGCGTGTCGGATCCTCGCCGTCCTGATCTGCCCGGCACCCGAGAAGCATGAGGCCGTCCAGGACGGCGCCCTGCTTCCCTTGGCGAAAGTCTTCCCTGCGGACTGGATTCGCCGCCTACAGGAGGGTTTTGGCGGCGTCTGACCAGAGCGGCCGGCGGCTCGGAGGATACGAGCTGCTGTAGGAGACCGTCTGCATGCGGCTACGTAGCTGTACGACGCTGCTGTACGGCCACGAAAAGGCCCTCCGGAATGATCACGAAGGGCCTTTGACCTGGAGTGCGGCCGAGAGGACTCGAACTCCTACCCTTCTGATCTGTAGCCAGTTCGAGATCGTCTACGGGCGTCTACGGGCGTCTACGGGCGTCTACGGGCGTCAGAAAATGTCTGTTGAGAGGGAATCTGGCCACGGGGATTCCACCATCGTCCATGGTCGTCCAGAGCGTGTTGTCAGCATCCACGTAAGCAAGATCGACGATCCGGCGGCACGGTCTTGACGCCTGAGCCGAAGGCCGGACTCTTCATCCGGTAGAGGTCTATCCTGACGATTACGCGATCCGGGACCTGCCGCCAGCAACACACGGACGCCGGCCACCTACATCAAGGCGTTCGACCTGCGATTCCAGGGTGGAAAGGGTTCAGCGGGATCGGTAGCGTGGAGACGTAACAGCTTGGAGGTCAACGATGTCCACCCCGCATCAAGACAGCGAGGCACTGATCCCTCGCCCTCCACTGACCACCGCTGCCCTCCGAGCGGCAGTTGCTCAGATCGCTCCGGCCTACCTCAGCCAGTTTGTTGACCACCTCGACCAGGCGACAGAGCAGGCGGCGCGGCAGAGCACCGTGGCACCTCTGCAGAACTTCTTGCAGCAATGGGGCGAGTTTGTGGCGATTCAGCGCTACCCTGCCCGAGCGGCCCGCCTGCACGCATTGGAGACGGAAGTCGCCACCGCCACCGACAGAGTCAAGTTGGACTCAGCCTTGGCCGAAATCACCGAGATCACGGCATCCGCGCGCCGAGAGGCCGTCGGTGAGTGACGCCTGGACCTGGGAGTACAACCCCGACGCAGATCATGTCATTGCTGTGCTCCCTCCGACCGTAATCCTTGAGGTTGAGCGGCTTGCCGGCCAACTCGCAGTCCTCGGGAGGGACGCGATCCGCGCAGGCAGAGGCCCACTGCATGGGGGAGGTCTTCGAACGCTGGATCTGTTCGGTGGCCGTGGATTCTTCAACTTCATCGTCGCGGAGCATTTGCGCCTTGTGCTGATCGTTCGCGTTACCTGGATAGATTGACGCGACCTCGCCTGCCCACGCCTCCACGAGACGGCCGCGGCTCTGGAATGCGTCCTCGCGGTCCATCCCCATCCACGATCGTCCAGGGATCTGCCGGATGGCATGCTCCTAGAACTCATAGGAGGGCCGCCGTATCCAATCGGGCCTGAAGGCGCTCCGGGGCCATCATCGGCCCTGCTGAGCCGCTGTGGCATAGAACCGTCTCCACACTTTCATTGCTGCGGCCAGTCTCTACTTCGACGACCACATCATTGACGTCACGCTGGACATTGAGGTTCATGCGCGTGAGGAACTGCGCGGCGCTCTCCGACGGATCTTCTCTTTCGGGCGGCCAGACGCATTCCCTCGTCGCCTGGAACTGTAGTTAGGGCACACGCGCGTTCCCATGCCTTGGTCTGCTTGGGTCTGCCTGGAGGTCAGCTCGCCGTACTCTGCCGCAGATCCTGCACTACGACTGAGCCGACCATGGGATGTCCTGCACACCACTCGCCATGCAGGGTCCACACCCTCAAGCGAAGGAGCGATTGCCGCGCCCGGAACGAAATACGAGCGGTCGAGCTCGTACGTCGCCAGCGTTCCGTCTCTTATGGGAGAGACGATCGCCCGCGGAGGGGCCAACGGCTGCGTACCGACCAACTCTTGGCGATAGCCGCGCCCCTCCGCCGGGCGCTGCAGGCGGCATCCGCTCAGACCATCACCGTGCCGGGCGAGCAGACGGCCGCCCTCCTGGTGGCCCAGCTCGCCTTGATCAGCATCCGGTGCCACCTCGACTCCCGAGCCTTCTACGAGCGCAAACGTGCCGAAGGCAAGCTGCACACCCAGGCCGTGCTGGCCCTGGCCAGGCGACGGGTCAACGTGCTGTGGGCACTCATCCGCGACCGGCGCTGCTACGCGGCAATCCCGCCACGTCCTCAAGCGGCATAGCGGTTCACCTTGTGTCGGCGTACGGGTTCCTGTGCGGAGCCGGCTACGACCGGCCAGATGACGCCCTTGTTCTGCTGCCAGGCCGCGGACAGGTGTCGGCTGCTACCAGCCACGGGCCTGCCAGGTACACAGGCAGGCTCGGTTGCCTTCGGGGTCGGCGAGTACCCAGAAGCTCGGCGCCTCCGCGTCGCTGACCAGCGTGCCGCCGGCGGCGAGCGCCGCGTCTATACGTGGCTGGACCTGCGCGGGATCCACCCACACGTCGAGATGCCAGCGCTGGCGGGGTTCCTCGCTGCCGGACGTCTGGAACCACACGGTCGGCAGAACGTCGGCTGGGTCGCGGAGTTCGTCGCCGATGTCGGGGCCGGACAGATGCTCCATCGCCAGCACCGCGGCCCAGAACGGCAGAATCGACTCTCCGGCCGGGGTGTCGAGGGCGAGCTCGAGCCGGGAGACGTTCGAGGACTCCAGCTGCGCCCCGGCGTCGGCCGCGATGGAGGAGATGATGCGGGCCAACCGGACATCGCGGTCTGTGACCGCGCGCTCGTCGTGGCTGGTCAAGCGAACGTCTACGTGGGTGTAGCGCAGGTTGAGGTCGGGATGATGGTTCATCTCCTCGGCTGCCGCGCCGATGGCGTTGACGACTGAGAGCCCGGTCGGGAAGTTCTTGGTGTGGATACGGGTCTGCAGGCCGCCGAGCAGGTACGCCCACCCGTCCAGCCCTTCGTCTGCGATCTGCTGTCCGGTCAGCTTGCTCATACGACATCCTTGCATGTCAGGCACCCGACGACGAGCCAGTCATGGATCTAGACGTTTACCCGTTCTCAGCTCCGCTCCCGAAGGAGTGCGCCGACACCTTGACAACTTCATTGAGAATCGTCACGGCCTCAGCGCAGTCGCTGTCGATTATCAGCTGAGTGACGCGACGAGGCCCGCGGTCGACGGCTGCACGAGCAGGCGTTGAACTGCCGCTACATCAGGCGCGGGATTCGCTGAACCAACGCCCAGCCGAGGGCAGGAGAAGCAAGACGACGACTGTCCAGGTGAGTACGCCATGGCCGAACACCGCTTCCCAAGTCACGGTGGAGAAGAGGGCCAGATCGAGGATGCCGGCGCCTAGCACCAGCAAATGCACGGCGATGATTACCCACCGTAAGTACTTTCGGCGGCTCGACCATCGGCTCAACAACCACCCGAAAAGGGCGGTGCTTCCTGCGGCGTAAAACAGGGCAGGCAGGATGCCCCAATCGAAGGTGGAGAAGGAGCCACCCAGCGTGGCCGCCCCCACCAAGCCGAAAGCCACTTCCAGGGTGACGATGAATCGAGTCGCTTTGAGAGTGCCTGGCATCGGGGGTGCCTTGACGGTGTTCGCCACAGCCCCATTCTGATGGACAACGCTAATCGCGCGCCGTGCGCACTTCCTCATAGGCTGCCCCACGCGCCCGGAGAGGCCGCACGCCCGCCCGGACCGCCCGGCCGCCCGCCGCCCAGCGGGCGGCGGCTTGAAGCCATATAGAAGGTTGTAACCACTCAGCCGCCGCCAGGCCCGCCACGCCTCCCCTTCCTCCATTCAGGTGCGCTGTCGGCTCCCATAGGTACGACCGTGTGGGTGTTCCAGCGGTACACCCATTCGGGCTCAAGGACTCGGTTCTGGACGATCAGTGCGACGCGATCGACGTACACTTTGACCGGCTCGGCTTCGACACCGCTCAGCGTCTCCACGTAGGGCTGAGCTGGTCCTGGCGTGTTGATGTAGGTCAGGCTCACTTGTGGACGGAACCCTTTGACTCGCTCAGCCGCTGTAGGCGCCGCGCCTGTCACTTCGGCGATGCCGTTCCTGATCTCGCCCCAGAATTCGTGCAGTGGCTCTCCTGGTGTGAGTGCCAGGACGACGGCTTCACCTATGACAGCGGGCCGATCGAAGGTGAGTTCCACCGGCGCGAGCTTGCCAGCCGTACGGCCACGGCCTGGGTGATCTGGTCTGATCCGTAGGGAAGGGCAGATGCCTCGCCGACCACGTCTGTCCCTGCTCAGGTAGTAGATACGGTCCGGTGGCGTGTGATCGTGTGAGACGGTGTTGCTGTACGCGACTGGTGTACACCACTTCACTGGACGCGACTCACTTCACCGGGTGAGCTTCACGGCAAATACCGGGAAGGTGTGCTCGACCTGCTCGTCCGGGCCGGCATCCTCCTCGGCGGCGACCTCTCGCAGATCAGTCCACGGCACCACACCCGGCAGTGCGTCCGCGGCCATCAGTGCGAGCACAGGTGAGGGACTGTCCACAGGCCGAAACCTGCCCCGGAACGGCAGATCATTCGGCTCGGCAGAGGCCGCCGAACACCGTAGCTGGCCGGCCTGCTCGTCGTACCAGGCATAGAACGTCACGGGCCCGGCGACATCAGCGAACCGCGCACCGAGCCGCTCACCGACCGCGACGAGAGCCTGCTCCACGGGCCCCGCGTCGAAGCTCTCCGGGGTGAAGCCGAACGTCATCAGATTGCCGCGAGCCTCCACGTTCACATTTCCCCGGTCGAGAACCAGTTCCTCATCCACGAAGGACAGCACAAGCCGCGCGAGACTTCCCGACACTCACCATCTCCGACCACCGACATGATCCCCGCACCAGAGCGACTCTCCCATGCTCCGGACCACCGGAGCTATCCACCAGATCAAGGCGATGCGTGCGGCTGCTTGTCCGCCGGCTGTGTGGACCGCAGGGGTGCCATCAGTTGGCGAATCCGTGGGGTCGTAAGTGCTCGATCGCGTCGGGCTGAGTTCGCGTCCACTGTGTGCAGACCGCCCAACGCACCGGGGTTCCGTCCTTCTCTTCGAGTAGCACGTCATGGTTACCGACTCCACCGCATGCCCCCGCTTCCCCGTGCGCGCTGCACCGGCCAGCGGCCCTGTCCGTGTCGTTGGGGAACCGATCCGGATCGTGGTCGCGAAAGATCTTGACGATGGTGGATTCCATCTATCCACGGTCCGCCGGGTGATGCTGTCCGTCTATGGGATAAGTGATCGCGACCGTCCGCATTTTCAGACGGAGCAATCAACCCGGCGCGGCTGATCGAGACCGTGGTCAGGAACGTGTGGATGGTAGCCACGGTGAGTCCGGGTGCGGGGACGTTGCTGGTGAGCGGCAGGCTCGGTCATCCGCGCGTCGCCGCACCGCTTAACCTGCATGGATGGAGTCTTCGGCAGGCGCATAGCTCGGGTTCCGCATAGGTTGCCGGCGCGTCGAGACTGGCCTTGGCGAAGCGGCCACTGGCCGAGCGCCGCTCGCTGTCGTCTCCTGCGTGACGTGGCGGGCATGCTGCCCTCGTTCGACTACGCGCCCAAACACTTCCGCCGTGCGCCCGTCCGAATGGGACGAGTGCAACAAGGCGTCCTTCCTGGAGGGCTACGCCAAGGGCGGTGGCTCGCTGGATGAGATCCTCCTGCGTGCCTTCGAGCTGTCCAACGCGGTCAACGAGGTCGGCTACGAGGCGCGCGATCGGCCCACCTGGCAACCCATCCCGCTGAAGTCCTTCACATCCCTCCCTTGATCATTTATCGGTTTAAGTGGTTTGCAAGTGGTACACAGCAGGCTCTCCTCATCAGCACAACGCTGCCGTCCGCTTGGATGGCACGAAGGGGAACCACCATGCAGTTTGGCAAGAAACTCACTGCCATCGCCGCTTGCGCCTTCATGGCGAGCGGGGTGCTGGCCACGGCGTCTCCCGCAGCAGCTGTTGCCGCTACGGCGGGGGAAAGTGCAGCACGTTACTATTACGGTGCCATCGCCGTGTCGCGGGACGGCCGTGTCGGCAGGTCCTGGGACTACAGAACAGCGGCTGCCGCCAGAAAGCGGGCAGTGAGGGAGTGCGGCCGCTCCAGCTGCAAAGTCCTCACCACATTCGTCAACGGTTGTGGCGCTGTCGCCTACAACTCCAGGAGAAACGTCTACTGGGGCGGCAGGGGGAGTACACCCGCCAGAGCGAAAAGGAACGCTATAGCCAACGCGGGCGGCGGCCGCTGGATCGCCTATCAATGCACCAAACGATACCGCTAGCCTCGATGAGTCAGCCGTGGCGATCATTGATCGTTTAACAGGTGCCGAGTTGCTGGAGATCGACGACTAGTTTCAGGCGCCCGAGTGCGCGTCGGCAGCTACGAATACGTGACCCTGCTCAAGAGCGCGTGCTTGTGGAGATAGATCAAGTGGGGCCATCCTTCGCGGGTGGCCCCACTGCTACGTCAGGATTGCGGAACGCCCGACAAGCCTGCTGCCGCGCAGTCCGGAGTTGAACGACATCGAGCGGGGCTGGCGCGCGGCGAAGTACGAGGACTACCCGCAGCGCGCCCAGACCGACGTCGATGCCATCGGCGAAGCTGTGGACCGGGCCATGACCCGGCAACGAGGTCGGATCCGAGGATCAGGACGAATGGACCATCTGCACGCGCGCCTGCTGGCTAGGGGTTGAGTGCAGCGCGCAGCCGCTCCGCGTAGGCACGGCGACGGTCGGCGGGGAGCCAGTCGGGCTGTGGGGGCGTGCCGTAGAGGTCGTCGCCGGGGTAGCGGGGGAAGAGGTGCTGGTGGAAGTGCCAGACATCTTGGTTGCCGGCGGGCTCGTTGTGCTGGCGGGTGGAGACACCCGCGCAGTCGTAGGCGGTGCGCATGGCGCGGGCGAGCATTCGGGTGGCGTCGAAGATCGCGTGGCCGTCGGCGGCGGGGAGGTCGTAGAGGTTCTCGTGATGGGCGACGGGGATGATCAGCAGATGTCCCGCGTTCCGCGGCCACCAGCGGGGGCAGATCATCGCGAAGACGCGCTCGTCGCGGTAGACCACGTCGGGTTCCCGGTCCGGGGTCAGGTGGCAGAACGGGCAGTGGTAGCCGGCGGGTTCATGGTTGTGCACCGGGCGCCTCCCTGGCTGGTTGTCGGCGTCCGTGGAGTCTAGTTTCGGCGAGGCTCGCTGCGGTTTGCGCCCTGAAGGGGTGTGGGGAACTTCGCGGGTGACCGGCCAGGACGACTCAAGCCACCATCCCCGGCAGCTCTCCATGATCGGCGCTGAGAGGCATGCTCCTCGTGCTCGGCCAGTGCTCCAGCACTTTCGAACTGTTCGCCTGGCCCCACCCCATCGCCGGGGCGCTGGCCCTGCTCTCCCAGGCCCGCCTGCCTGGCCGGGGCGGCCCCGGCACGACTCCGGCGCGGGAGCCTGCCCAGCCATACTCTCCTTGACGACCTGGTGCGTAATTGCCTCGCGCACGAGCCGCCCCGCGATCTACCCTCGCGGCATGACGTCACACGATGCGCCTGAAAGCTCCCGGATCGCTCCCGATGGTGCCGGGCTGGTGATCCGGCAAGAGACCGCTGACGATCACCGAGATGTGCGCGAGGTTCATACGCGCGCCTTCGGTGACAGCGAGCGGGTTCCCGGGCTCGTGGAGGCACTTCGCGTTGCGGAGGCTGCGTTGGCGCCGATGTCCTTCGTCGCTACCGTTGATGACCGGGTTGTGGGGCATGTCCTGCTGAGCGCGACGCGGGTGGACGCTCCGCGCCGGATCGTGGACGTCCTGTCCCTGTCACCGCTGGGCGTGGTCCCGGAGTTCCAGTGTCAGGGGATCGGTACTCAGCTCATCGCGTACGCCCTTGAGGCGGCCGACAGCCAGGGTGTGCCGTTGGTGTTTCTGGAGGGTTCGCCACGTTACTACGGCACGCGCGGCTTCGAGGGTGCCAGCGCGGTGGGCTTCCGTTCGCCGTCGCTGCGCATCCCTGAAGCCGCGTTCCAGGTCGCCCGGTTGTCCGCTCACGAGCCGTGGATGACGGGCACCTTCGTCTACTCAGAGGCCTTTTGGGCCTTTGACTGCGTCGGCCTGCGTGAACCCGAGGACTGAGGGGCTACCCGACTCGACCTGAACGCGCCTTCGGCGGGTTCGGCTTCATTCTGCGGAAGGCATCACAGGAGCAGTGGGAGTCACCGGGGAGCCACGGTGTTAGCAGAGGTGTTAGCAAGATCCCGAGATTGTTCTGACAAACACTAAGGCCCGCTCCCAGGTTTCCCTGGTAGCGGGCCTTTCGCATGTGCGCGGCCGAGAGGACTCGAACCCCTAACCTTCTGATCCGTAGTCAGATGCTCTATCCATTGAGCTACGGCCGCTCGCTGCGTAAGCAAGCATAGCGGGTTCTGAGGAGTGCCTCGACCCAGATACCGCGATCAAAAGTTCACCGGCTCGATCCTTCGCTACCAGGGGCGCGGCTGGTCGGTCAGGTCAAGGCGATCGAAAGAACCCTGAGCAGGCCCTGGATGGATCTCATGGGCGCGACGAGGATGTGGGGGCGTGTTGATCGGGCACGTCGGCTGCGGCAACAGGCCTGTGGATACATCGAAGTGTGTATCCACAGGCGGGTCCCTCGCAGGAGGGAAGCGGGGGCCGGAGGTGGTGGGATGGGGACGTCAACTACCACCGGCTGAAGCCGGTGGTTTGCTCTCACGGTCCCGTCTGGCTGAAGGGAGGCCGGTAGCGTGTGGCTGGTTGACAGCAGCCCAGCCCGCAGCGCCGCGTGCGGCGATGTTGCGGGCCGCGATGTGGTCGGCGTGCCCAGCGAGGCCACATCCGGTGCAGACGAACCGGCCCCGTGCCGGCCGATTCGCTCTGGAGACACACCCGCAGTCGGGACAGGCCTGCGAGGTGTGGGCCGGGTCGACCAGCATGAAGGCGACTCCGGCGCGTTCGGCCTTGTAGCGGGTGAACGCGATCTGCTGGGCGAGGGCCCAGTTGTGCAGGGTGCGCCGCTGGAGCCGGTGAGCCCTTACCCGCCCGCGGATGCCCTGCAACTCCTCCAGGGCGACCCCGCGGCCGGTGCGTTCGGCTTCGCGCACCACGTGTTTGCTGATTTGGTGGTTGAGGTGGGTCATCATCCGGTGCTCGCGCCCGGACAGGCGGCGCAGCACCCGCCGCGCCGCAGGAGTGCCCTTGGCCTGCAGGCGGCGGCGTTGGCGATGCCGCCGCTCCCGCAACGTGCGCACATGGCCGTTGCCGCCGATCGGCCCAGGCAGGGCGGGGCCGGGCAGCACCGCCCCGTCGGAGGTGACCGCCAGGTTGGCCACCCCTTGATCCACCCCCACAAAGCCGTTGACCGGCTCGCACACCGCCGGCTTGGGCAGGGTGACGGCGACCTGCAACAGCCACACCCCACGCCGGAAGATCAGATCGGCCTCGCCGATCGGCAGCGTGTCGACGGCCTTGAGGTCCTCTTCTCGGCCGGTGTACGGGACGGTGACGCGGCCGGTGGGGGTCCACAGCGACACGGTGCGGGCATCCCGGTTCCAGCTCATCAGCCGGGCGTCATAGGGAATGGCGCCGTGCGGGCGGAAGATGTGAGCACGCTTCTTGGTGGCGCGCCGGTTGGCGTAGGCCCCGGCGACCCGGGCGATGGCCCGCACGGCCGCTTGGGCGCCCAGCCCGGCCACCTGTGCGCGGACCGGATGGTAGGTGAGCCGGTGCAGTTCCAGCACGGTGAAGGTACGTTGCTGCCAGGACAGGCGGGAGACGACGGTGGCCGCCTGATTGGACACCAGCACCGCCGCGGCCAGGGCGTCGGCCTGGGCCAGGGTGGGTGCGAGCCGGAACTGCACCACCGAGGGCAGGCCTTGCCGCTTGGCGGCAGAGCGGCGGATCGCCATCGCGCACCTTCTGTCACTTCGGTCTCACTCACCGCGCATATTACTTACTGTTACCGAGCTTTTCCATACTGTTTTCGAAAGGAGGGGTGGCGTTTCGTCCCGGTCCTGAAGAACCGAGTCTCCGCGCCACAATTCAGATGAAGCGGGAGGTGTTAGGGGCCGGGGTGGCCTTCGCGGTCGGCGTGGTGCTGATCGCGGGCCGGGCTCACCTCGAGCGCGATGTGCCCGCGTGGGTGCTCGTCGTGCCGTTGGCGATCACCTGTGCGGCGGTGTTGGTACGGCAGCGGGCCCCACTCGTCTGCCTGGGGCTCGGGGTGATCGGGATCACCTTGGACGGGTTCGTGGGGCCGTCCCTGGGGACCGTTCTCGTGTTCACCGACAAT
Source organism: Nonomuraea sp. H19 (assembly GCF_052068215.1). Lineage (NCBI taxonomy): Bacteria > Bacillati > Actinomycetota > Actinomycetes > Streptosporangiales > Streptosporangiaceae > Nonomuraea > Nonomuraea sp. H19. The sequence goes on from NZ_JBQHCV010000002.1 coordinate 532,966, forward strand.
CTCTACGCCGCCGCGCTCTACGGGCCGGCCGGGCTTGCTCGGGTGCTGCTCAGCGTCACCGCTGCGCTGGCGGTTGCCGGTGGGGCGGTGGCCGGGTTCATCGCGGCGGATTGGCGGATGCTGGCCGTGATGGGGGTGCAGGCCGCGTTGGTGCTGGTCACGCCCGTTACCACTGCTCTGGTCCTGCGGGAGCAGCGGGATCGGGCGGCGGTCGAGCGGGTGCGGGCCGAGCAGGTGGCCCATCTTGCGGAGCTCGATCGGCAGGCGGCCATCGCGGCCGAGCGTACGCGGATGGCTCGCGAGCTCCACGACATGATCGCCAATCACTTCAGCGCGATCGCCATCCAGTCCACGGCCGCGCTCTCTCGTAAGGATCTCGACCCGGCGACGGTGCGGAAGGTCATGGAATCCGTACGCGAGAACAGCGTGAAGGGGCTGGCCGAGATGCGGTCCATGATCGGGCTGTTGCGGCAGGAAGGGGATGAGCCCGAGGCGACTCGGCCGCGGCTGGCCGACGCCGAAACCTTGGTCGAGAGGGTACGGCGCGCGGGGCTGGTCGCGGAGTTCCGTGTCGAAGGGGAGGCTTGCGAGCTGCCCGCCTCGGTTGACCTGGCCGGCTATCGGATTCTGCAGGAGGCGCTCACCAACGCGCTCAAGCATGGGGACTCGCCGGTCGACGTCGTCGTCTCGTACGAGCCTGCGCAGGTTGTGGTGAGTGTCGAGAACGCGGTGAGCGAGCGCGGGGCGCGGTTGCCTGGGGCGGGGGCCGGGTTGATCGGCATGCGGGAGCGGGCCTCGCTGGTCGGGGGTTCGTTCGAGGCCGGGCCTCAGGGTTCCGTCGAGGCCGGGGGTCGAGAACTTCAAGCCGGACCTAGGGCGAGGGGCGGTGGCGGGTGGCGGGTGCTGGCCGTGCTGCCTACTTCCCCGTCCCCGTCCCCGTCTTTGACTCCCAAGGCTGCTGATGTGGATCGATCGGTCCCCGGACCGGTTGGCTCGCGTCGGCGATGAGGGTTACACGTACGGCGTTGCGAGTGCTGGAGGCAGGACGGTGACCATCAGGGTGCTGATAGCCGACGATCATGCGGCGGTCAGGGCAGGGATCGTGTTGATCCTCGACGGCGTGGCGGACATCGAGGTCGTCGGCGAGGCGGGTGATGGGGAGGAGGCCGTGGCCCTGGCCCGGGAGCTGCGGCCGGATGTGGTGTTGATGGACGTACGCATGCCGCGCCTCGACGGCATCTCCGCCACCAGGGAGCTGGCGGGGGTCAGCGATGTGCTGATCCTTACGACGTTCGACGTCGACGAGTACGTTTTCGGCGCCCTGAGGGCAGGCGCGGCCGGCTTCCTGCTGAAGAACACCGACGCCGACGCGCTCGTCGAGGCCGTGCGACTGGTGGCGCAAGGGGACGGGATGATCTCGCCCGGGGTCACGCGGAAGTTGATCGCGGCATTCGCCGAGCAGGCGCCGCGCAGAGGGCCGGAGGGTGATGTGGGGAGTTTGACACCTCGGGAGAGGGAGGTGCTGGCCTGCATCGGACGCGGGATGTCCAACGCCGACATCGCCAAGGAGCTGGACATGGCGGAGGCCACGACGAAGACGCATGTCAGCCGGGTGCTCAACAAGCTGGGACTGAAGAGCCGGGTGCAGGCGGCGATCTACTACTCTGAAGGCGCTTAGAGCCGTAATGTGAGCGGCGTGACCATGCCGCCCTCGCCACCGCCCTCCTCCGAGCCACCTCGCCAGACAGGGCTGATCATCGGGCTGGCCTGCACTTCGATCTTCGGCTATCTCGTCATCAATCTGGCCGTGGGTCTGGCCGTGGTCAGCCTGGAGACGACGACGGTGGCGATCGCGGTCGCGGCCGGATTCCTGGCACTGTTGGGCCTCGGCGCCGGGCTGACGCTCGTACTGCTGCGAAAGCCGTGGTCGGTGGGGGTGGGACTGGGGCTGATGATCGGGTGGACGCTGGCCTCGATCGTGTCGGCTGGATACTGCACGGGGCTCAATCCCGAGATGTACAGATGATGGACGCTTTGATCGGACGTCAATTGGCGGCTCCTAGTCTGACGACGACGACTTGGAGGTAGCCGATCAATGACCGCGCCACCACCGCAGGACCCGGGCAATCCCGAGCAGTTCCCTCCAAGGCAGGCAGGGCACGGGCAGCCGTCCCAGGGTGAGCCCGCACCTGGTCAGCAGCCGCCGTACGGTCAGCAGCCGCCGTACGGTCAGCAGCCGCCATACGGTCAGCAGCCGCCATACGCGCAGCAACCGCCACACGGCCCGGCGGGGTACAGGTATGGGGCCGGGTCAGGGTACGGGCCGCCGCCACCCCCGCCCACCGGCAATTCCACAGGCCTGCTCATCGGCCTGATGTGCGCCGGCCTGGCCCTCTACAGCGTCATCAACGCCATCGTCGGCTTCTTCATCTTCGTAGCCGCCATGGACGCCAACGGCGCCGGCACCGCCTACGTAGCGGTCGGCGCCGCGGTGCTCGTTCTCATCGGCCTGGGCGCCGGCATCGGCCTGCTGTTCATACGCCAATCCTGGTCCAAGGGCCTGGGCCTCGGTCTCATGATCGGATGGGCGCTCTGGTCGATCCTGTCCGCCGGTCTCTGCACCGGCCTCAACCCGGGCCTGTACGGCTGACACCATGCCCCTCCACGAGATATTCGTCGGCCTGGGCGTCTTCGTGGCCTCCGTCGTCTTCGTACGCGAGGCCAGAAAACGCGAAGCCCTCACTGAGCAGTCGCTGATAGCCGTCACCGGCGCCCTGGTCGGCGGGGCCATCGGCATGCGCCTGGCGGGCTGGCTCGAGACGCTCGACCTCAAGGACCTCTGGCTGTACGGCTCCCGCAGCATCCTCGGCGGCCTGACCGGCGCCTACGTGGGCGTGCTGATCGCGAAAAAGATCATCGGCTACAAGGAGCGCACCGGCGACCTGTTCGCCCCGGCCGTGGCGCTCGGCATGGCGGTCGGCAGGATCGGCTGCCACCTGACCGAGGCGCCGGGAAGGCCCACGGACCTGCCCTGGGGCGTGCACGCCGCCGCCACCACCCCCGAATGCCCCGGCTGCCTGGCAGGCCAGGCCATGCACCCGTCGTTCGTCTACGAGATCATTTTCCACCTCGCCGCGTACGCCGCGCTCGGCTGGGCCCGCAAGCGGCTCACCCAGCCGGGGGAGTTGTTGACGCTCTACCTCGCCGGGTACGCCGCCTTCCGCTTCCTCGTCGAGTTCACCAGGGCCAACGAGACGCTCTGGCTCGACCTGACCGGCCCGCAGTGGTTCCTGATCCCGGGCGTGCTGCTGCTCGCGCTCAGGCTCGGGTACGGCTGGCGGCGCGGCTACTACGATCCCCTCTTCCAGCGGAAGGTCCTGATATGAGTGCAGGGATGGGTCTACGGGCCGACCGGATTCTCAGGTACGTCAACGCGTTCTGCCCGCGCTGCCATGGCCGCGACCTCGACCGGGTCGAGCGGCTGAGCGGCTATCTGGCCGAACGCGACGGTCAGGTCTGGCTGGAACGCGGCTGCCGCGAACACGGACTGATCCGGACTTTGTATGACGAAGATCCAGAAATCCTCAAATACCTGGAGGAATGGACCGCCCCCACAAAGCAGCACATCCCAGACCTATCCGGGAACTTCGCTCCGATCCCCCTCGCCTACCTCCAAGGCCTCCCCGAGATGCAGACCCAGCACACCTGCATTCTCCTGGAGGACATCGCCGAGACCTGCAACCTGCGCTGCCCCACCTGCTTCGCCGACAGCAGCCCTGACCTGGCCGGCGTCGTCCCCGTCCCCGACATCCTCGCGAACGTGGACCAGCGCCTCAAAAGGGAGAACGGCAAGCTCGACGTCCTCATGCTGAGCGGCGGCGAGCCCACCCTCCACCCCGAGCTCAAAACCCTTCTCGCCGAGCTCGAAGAGCGCCCGATCACCCGCATCCTGATCAACACCAACGGCGTCCTCCTCGCCAGGGACGACTCCCTCCTCGATCTCCTCACCGAGCACAGGGAGCGCGTCGAGGTCTATCTGCAGTACGACGGCTCATCGGCCCACGCCTCAAAACACCACCGGGGCGGCGACCTGCGGCAGTTCAAGACGCAGGCCGTACAGCGCCTGTCGGAACGCGAGATCTTCACCACCCTCGTCATGACGGCCGCGCTGGGCGTCAACGACGGCGAGATCGGCGACGTCGTACGCCTCGCGCTCGACACCCCGTACGTCGGCGGCGTCTCCCTGCAACCCCAGTTCGGCTCGGGCAGGTCGGGCGTCATCGACCCGGCGAACCGGCTCACCCACACCGGCGTCCTCAAGCGCCTCGGCCCGCAGACCGGCGGCCTGGTGACCTGGCGCGACCTGACCGCCCTGCCCTGCTCCCATCCCCACTGCTGCTCGGTCGGCTACCTGATCCGCGACGACGCCCGCCAGTGGCGCTCCCTGACCGCGCTGATCGGCCACGACCGCCTCAAGGAGAACCTCGGCCTGGTCTCCAACCGCATCGCCGACTCCGAGATCCCGCGCGAGCTGCGGCTGGCCGTCCAGGAGTCCCTGCTCGGCCTGCTGTCGGAGCAGTCGTCACTGTCGCACCCGCAGATCGGCGACCTGTGGCGGGACATCTGCGAGAACTGCGACCTCGGCATCTCCACGCTCCTCACCCTGGCCTCGTCGGCGCTGCCCGGCAGGCGGCGCAAGCTGCGCAGGATGCTGGGGGAGCGGGTGGTGCGCATCACGGTCAAGCCGTTCATGGACATCTCGACGATGATCGAGGAGCGGCTCACGCAGTGCTGCGTGCACGTGGGCACGCGCGCCGAGCAGGACCAGTGCGCGCCGTTCTGCGCCGTGCAGGCCTGGCCGCAGCTCTCCCGGCAGCGGCTGTCGGCGGTGGCCCGGTGAAGGCCCAGCCGTACGATCCGCTCCGGCTGTGCGTGTACGCGACCGTGGCGCTGCTGGCCTGGCTGCTGGGGCCGTGGGCGGTGCTGGGGTTCGCGGCGCTGGGGTTCGCCGGTTACTGGAAGGCGCGTCGAGCCGGATTGACCCGGAGCAAATGCCTGCTCAGGGACACCCGGCTCGTGCTGGCCTACCTTGCGCTGCTCGCCGTCGTGGCCATCGTGGCGATCATTGTGTGACCGCGGCGATAGGGATCGATGAGCGCGCGTCAGTGTTGCACGTGAAACATGATCACTCGGTGGGGGCGGGGACGTAGAGGCTGAGCGTCTCGGCGATGCAGGCCGCGCGCTTCTCGCCCTCGACCTCGACCGATATTTTCAGGTTGGACAGGTAGCCGGCCGGCGTCCCCTTGACGTCGATGAGCTCGCCTACGGCCCTGATGCGCGCGCCGACGGGCACCGGCCGGGGGAAGCGGACCTTGTTGAGTCCATAGTTGACGCCCATCGCGATTCCCTGCACCTCGACCATCTCGTCCATGAAGGAGGGCAGCAGCGAAAGGGTCAAATAGCCGTGGGCGATCGGGCCGCCGAACGGCCCCTCCTTCGCGCGCTCCACGTCCACGTGGATCCACTGGTGGTCGTCGGTGGCGTCGGCGAAGAGGTTGACCTGTTCCTGGGTGACGGTGCGCCACTCGGTCGGGCCGACCTTCTCGCCGACGGCCGCCTTGAGCTCCTGAATGTTCACGAAGGTCCGCATGGTCTGAACGCTATTGCGCGGGCGGGACGGCTGCCAAGTTGAGCACGCGGTACGTGCCGGGCTTGCCCGCCCAGTAGATGACCGTGCTGGGCTGAGCAAGCATGCCGAGGGAGATCCCCCTGCCGCTGATCGCGGCCGATCGGCCGGTCTCGGTGTCGTAGACCCCATTCTTGAGAGCCACGAACCGGTCGAGGATCGGCGGCATCGAGATCGGCTTCGGATCGCCGAAACCGTCGAGGCCTCGCGTCATGGAACCGTCGATCCGCTGGAGGAAACCGCCCGTCCCGTCACGGCCGAAGCACCAGCGAGGCCCACAGCGCAGCCCCTTGGTCCCGGGCCGGACGGTGACGTCGATCGTGGATCCGGATCTCAGATCGACGACCTTGGTCTGGTTGCGGTCGTCATTGGAGGCACCCGGGAGCGCGTTGCTCGCCCACGGCCACGTGACCAGGTACAGCTCCTCCCCGGTGGGGATCCGCTCAGGGGCGCCGCCCGCGAGGGGGATGCGCCACGTACCGGGCAGCTGACCAGCGCGGCTGGCCCATCCCGACCAGATGATCTGGTCCCCGTCGATCGCGATCGCGCTGATGCCGGCCTGGTCGCCGTACAGCGTGGTGACCGGCCTGGCCTTGCCGCCGGTCAGCGGGACCGTCCAGATTTCCCGCATCGGCTGTCCGTTGCTCGTGCCGTAGGAATGCCAGGCGACGTTCTTTCCGTCGGTGGTCAACGTCGGCGCGGTGAAGGTCCGTGGCATGGATATGTCGGCGACCACGCGGGACCTCTTGGCGGCGGAGTCGTACACCTCGATCCTGCCCGGCTTCTCCGGTGATTTCGCCAGGAGCAGGACCTCAGTGGCGCTGATGCTGGTGATCGGGTGGTAGCGCATGCCGTCGGCGTTCTTGTCGGGCATCGTGAAGACCGCTTCGGGCCAGAGCTTCTCCACCGGCACGGGCTTGCTCAGAAGCCGGTCAAGTGTCACGGCGGGACGTGGGGTCGTGGCCATGTCGACCTCGCCGTCGCCCGAGAGGACGATGCCCCTGACCCCCACGCTCAGCACCACCACGGCGGCCGCGGCGGCGAGCATCCGCACCCGCCGCCGGGTCCTGCGCCGGCGGCGTGCGGCGACGCCCGCCAGCAGATCACCTTCGCCGGGAGCATGCTCGGCCGCGGCCCGCAGCGCACCCGCCAGCTCGTTCTCTGTCCTCATGACCGTCCCCTTTCGAGCACCGCCGGCTTGATGCGCAGCGCGTTGAGCGCGTGGAATGCCTGGCTTCGCACGGTTCCTCGGGAGATGCCGAGGATCTCCGCTATCTCCTTGTCCGGCAGGTCCTCGTAGTAGCGCAGCACCAGGACGACCCGCTGCCTGCGCGGCAGCGTGGCCAGCTCTTTCCAGAGCTCGCCGAAGGTGTGGTCGTCGGTGTACGAGCCCTCGGGGAGGTCGTCCGTCGCGCGCTCCCTGCGCCTGCTGCGCCACCAGCTGATGTGCTGCCGAGCCATGATGGTCCGCACATAGGACTCCGGGTTGTCCTTGTTGCGCACCTTGCGCCATGAGCTGCTCAGCTTGAGCAACGCCTCCTGCACCAGGTCGGCCGCGTCATCGGCGTTGCCGGTGAGCACGTAGCCGTACCTGAGCAGGGCCGAGCCGCGCGCCCGGACGAAATCCTCGAACTCCACAACACCCAGACGCACGGAAGGGTCCGCACTGTTGCAAAGATCTTTTACTCGAAAGCATCGCATAGGTGTTCGAGTCCGCGCTACAGTTCTAGATACCGCAATCGAACACGGGTTCGGCCTGGTGAGAGGGGGTGTGTCCGATGACGGTGCTCGCGACCGCCCCTGCTCGGACACGCCGTAGCACTTTCTTCCCAAATCTAAGACGGCCGCTATATCCGGCAATAAAGTCCGAGAGCGTGGACCCTGTGCGAAACCCCTACGCCCCCGGCGCCGGACAGCGTCCGCCGGAGCTCGCCGGCCGTGATCGAGAGCTGCAGCAGTTCGAGGTCGTGCTCGAGCGGGTGGCCCGTGGCCGTCCCGAGCGCAGCATGGTCGTCACCGGCCTGCGGGGCGTCGGCAAGACCGTCCTGCTCAACACCTTCAAATCCATGGCCATGCAGCGGCTGTGGGGCACGGGCAAGATCGAGGCCCGGCCCGACCAGTCGATCAGGCGGCCCGTGGCCGCCGCCCTCCACATGGCGATCCGCGAGCTGGCCCCGCGCCATCGCGCGCCCGAGCGCATCGAGGAGTTCCTCGGCGTGCTCAAGGCGTTCGCGATGCGCGATCCCGCCGCGGCCAAGGGCACGTCCCACTGGTCACCCGGCATCGAGGTGCCCGCCAGCCGCGGGCGCGCCGACTCGGGTGACCTGGAGATCGACCTCACCGAGCTGTTCGTCGACGCCGCTGGCGTCGCCACCGACCTGGCCGTCGGCATCGCGCTGTTCATCGACGAGATGCAGGACGTGCCGGCCGCAGACGTCTCGGCGCTCTGCGCCGCCTGCCACGAGCTGTCGCAGACGGGTGGGCCGCTGATCGTCGTGGGCGCCGGGCTGCCGCACCTGCCGAGCGTGCTGTCGGCCAGCAAGAGTTATTCGGAGCGGCTCTTCCGCTACGCGCGCATCGACAAGCTCGACCGGGAGGCTGCCGATCTCGCGCTGATCCTGCCGGCGCGTGAGGAGGAGGTGGAGTTCACCCAGGAGGCCCTCGACGCCCTCTACGAGGCGGCCGACGGCTATCCCTACTTCGTGCAGGCGTACGGCAAGGTCGCCTGGGATCTCGCGCCCCACAGCCCGATCACGATCGACGACGTCAAGGTCTCGGCACCCGAGGCCGAGGAGGAGCTTGCGGTGGGGTTCTTCGGCAGCCGCTACGAGCGCGCCACCCCGGCCGAACGCGACTACATGCACGCCATGGCACAGATCGGCGACGAGCCGGTCGCCACCTCGGACGTGGCCGACGCCCTCGGGCGAAAGCCGTCCAGCCTCTCACCCGCCCGCGACAGCCTCATCAAGAAAGGGCTCATCTACAGCGCCGAGCGCGGCCTGATCGCGTTCACGGTGCCGCACTTCGGGAAGTTCCTGCGCGCTCAACCGGTCTGAGCGGCGCCCCTAGACCTCTATTGGGCTGTCTAGTGGGGAAGCTAGACAGCCCAATAGAGCCATATCGCCATGCCTGTCGAGGGAAATCTACGGCTCTATAGCGTCAGGCCGATACTGGCGTATATTCCGGCAGAGATCCGCTGTCCTCCGCGCTGACCACGGCCATCCGCACCACCGGGCGCCGCCCGCTGAGATAGACCGCGAACACGACGTCATCCCGAGCGTGGTTCTGGAAGACGAAGAAGCGCCAGCACAGCTCCCGCCAGCTGTCGTACGGCTCGGCCGAGGCCAGCTCGTCCCGGTGGGCCCGCCAGGTGCCGCTCGCCCGGAGCCTGACCAGCGTGACCGACTCGGCGGGGGCGCGACGCTGTTCGCACGGCGCGCGGAACCGTACGCGGTCGATCATCTCCTCGATCTCCGGCGACAGCGCGGCGAGCACGGCCACTCCCACGATCATCAGCCACGACGGGTGGGCCGCCGCCTCCCAGCCGGTCACCGGCGCCCACACCGACATCCCCGCCATCGCGGTCAGCGCCACCGTCCTGCCGATCGACCGCAGCCCGACCGGCGCCGAGCTCACCTCGCCGAAGCACCCGCAGCCCGCATCGGGCCGCCGCCTGCGCAGCTCCAGCAGTACGTACGTGGACAGCGCGAAGAACACGGCCGTAGCCCACCGGAAGATCGGATGGGTGCTCAGCAGCAACCCGGCGGCCAGCACCAGCTCGCCGAACGCGCAGATCAGCAACGCGGGCACCTGCATGCGTTCAGGCACCAGCACCGCCGGCCCCAGCCTGGACAGCCCCCCCGGATCGCCTCCGGACCGCACCGTGGCGAGCTTGGCCACCGTGCCCATGACGAGCAGCACGATCAGAATCGGCAGCTGCGACTCCAACACGCGTGTCACCCCAATCCGATCTGAGCGTTGAAACACCCTTTCACCAAGTCGCCGCCGAGTTCCACAAAGGAGAACGGCGACAGCTCGGCGATCCGCCCGCGCGGTGAGGTGTCGCACTCGACGCAGCGATCGCAGAAGAGCCCCGCCACGCACCCGCACGACACCACCGGCACGTTGGCGGAGCGGCTGGAGCAGACGTTCCTGACCTGGAGGAGGGACCCGATCGCCAGGTACGGCAGGCCCGTGCACGAGGTGCCGGCCTGCGGGCAGCCGGCGTCAGAGCGCTCCAGCACGGGATAGGCCGCACCCCGCTCTTCCTCGTCGAACGTGTCCGACCAGGTCGCGGTGCCGGAGACGCGCGACTGAAGGCCTGCGTAAGCGGGCGGCGGGGCCGGTACGGCGCGCGCCGGGTAGGCGGGCTGCGAGGTCGCCGGCAGCAGGGCCAGGCCGGTCCCGTTCTGCCTGATGCCGATCGCGTCGAACAGGTAACCGGGCTCGAACTTGGGATGCCGCACCTGCAGCCGCCCCGACGCGCGGTAGGGGATGACGATCGTCCGGTGCCCGCGATGCGGTCCGCAGTCCAGCTCCACCGTCAGGTCCCTGCGCCCGCTGATCGACAGGATCGTCCCGGTGATGCGGGTGGTGTCCGCCCAGATCCGCTCGACCACGCGCCCCTCGCGCAGTGTCCGCATCACGACCATCGAGCCCGTGGGGAGGTCGGCGGGGGCGGTGTCGGCGCCGTGCCAGGCGGTGGCCCACGGCGCGATGACGAGCCGGTCCTCCGTGCCGTCCGCGGTCTCGATGATGATCAGATGTGGACTGATGTCCAGGATCTCGCCGGCCACGGCACGTAAAGGTTCTCCGCTGCCCGGGTCCGGGCCTGGAACGCCGGACTCGCGGCCGAGCGCGGCCGCCGCGAGCACCCGCCGGCGCTCGACGCTCGGATAGCCCATCCGCCCCTCCCTCGTCGGATACTAGGTTCACACGAGTTGGGGGCGGCTCACGCCGGACTGGCACAGACGAGAGCAAAATACGCATCCCCTGGGAAGGGTGTTGACATCCGGTGGCGGAGAAACCGCCACCGACCTTGACCTTCCTTTATCGTCGGCGGGCCGAAACCTGAATTCAGGTTCAGGCCTTATAGGGCATCAGGCTGCGATTCTGGCCACGATGCAGACCACCGGATGGGAAGACGAGTTCCGCGAGTACGTCAGGACGCGCGGTCCTGCGCTGCTGCGCGCGGCTCACCAGCTCACCGGGCACCCGCTGGACGCGGAGGACCTGCTGCAGAACGCGCTGACCAAGACGTACCTGGCCTGGGAGCGCATCGAGGACCGGGGCGCGCTGGACGGCTACGTGCGGCGGGCGATGGTGAACATCAACATCTCGCAGTGGCGGCGGCGCAAGATAGAGGAGTACCCCTCGGACGAGCTGCCCGAGATGACGACGACCCAGCCGGTCGCCTGGGGGGACGTGCACGAGCAGCTGGAGCAGGCGTTGGAGGCGCTGCCCGAGCGGATGCGGGCGGCCATCGTGCTCCGCTATTACGAGGACATGACCGAGCCGGAGATCGCCAGGACGCTGGGCGTCAGCATCGGTACGGTCAAGAGCACGGTGTCACGGGGAATGGCCAAGCTCAGGGCGGCCTTGGGCCTGAGCTAGAAGGTCGCGGCGGGGGCGGAGGCCGGCGTTTCGCGGACTTCCCCGGCTTCCTGCATGCGTAGCGCCTCCGGCGCCTCCTGGGCTTCCTGGGCGCCGGCCGTGGCGCAAGGCCGTACTACAGCCCTGATCTTCCGCAGACCGCACAGGAACGCCTCCAGTTCCTCAGCGCTCAGCAAGCTCGTGAGGTAGTCGTCGATGTCCTGGAGATGCTGCGGCAACACCGACTCCAGCCGCTCGCGCCCGGCGTCGGTGAGCGCGGCATAGGACGCCCGGCGATCGCTGGCGCATGCCTTCCGCTTCACCAGCCCTTCGCGTTCGAGCCGATCGACGACCCTGGTCATGCCGCTGGTCGACAGCCCGGTCTGCGCGGCGAGATCACTCATTCGCAGCGCCTGGCCCGGCGAGCGGGCCAGCCGGATGACGGTCTCGAAGTCGATGTCCGACAACCCCGCAGCAGCGAACACCGGCTGGAATCTGGCCATGAGGCCGGCATGCACCTCGGTCAGCAGCCCTACGGCCGTCAGCCGGGAGTCGTCAAAGTTCGTCACGTTCACACCTTAGCCGACGATAGTTGACGCGAGGAATATTCCTCATGTAGAAATTTGTTGCCGCAGACATCCGCACCGCAAGCTTTCTGAGGAGAACCCCGATGAGCACCCGCACCTGGGAGTCCCTGGCCATCCCCGCCGCCGGCACCTACAACCTGGACGTCGCCCACACCCGCATCGGCTTCGTGGTCAAGCACATGATGGTCAGCAAGGTCCGCGGCCACTTCGGCACCTTCACGGGCTCGGTCACGATCGCCGAGAACCCCCTCGAGTCCACCGCCGAGGTCACGATCAAGACCGGCAGCATCGACACCGGCATGCCCGACCGCGACGGTCACCTGCGCAGCGACGACTTCCTGTCCGCCGAGAAGTTCCCGGAGATCACCTTCAAGAGCGCCCGCGTGCTCGGCCACTCCGGCGACGAGTTCACCGTGGCCGGCGACCTGACCATCCGTGACGTCACCAAGGAGGTCACGCTCACGGTCGAGTACGGCGGCGCCGGCACCAACCCCTGGGGCGCCCAGGTGTGGGGCTTCTCGATCACTACGGAGTTCGACCGCGAGGACTTCGGCCTGACCTGGAACCAGGCCCTGGAGACCGGCGGCGTGCTGGTGGGCAAGAAGGTCAAGATCGAGATCGAGGGCGAGGCCAACCCGGCCTAACCTGTGGTTATCCACAACGCGAAAGCCCGCCCTCGATCTGGGCGGGCTTCATCCACAGACAGTTACCCACAGGCTGTTGATAACTCTTGGTGGAGGCTGGCAGGGCAATCGCTTTGCCGCCTCGCCAGAAGGCCGGTACGCTGTGCTGAGCCGCAATGGCTTCCGGGAGGATTCGCCTAGTCAGGTCTATGGCGCCGCACTGCTAATGCGGTTTGGTGGCAACACCATCCGGGGTTCAAATCCCCGATCCTCCGCACGTGAAAGGCCCTCTCCCTTGGTTGGGGAGAGGGCCTTTGTGATCTCTGAGGGCATCAGGGTTGCAGTTTGGGTTGCAGTTGCCCGTCAGGGCCGGCCCCAGAGGGCCTGATCCATGCGATCTCTGGCGTCCTTCATCTGAAGGATGGCCACGTGGGTGTAGCGCTCTGTGGTCGTCACGCGGGTGTGGCCGAAAATCTCCTGCACGACGCGGATGTGGACACCTTGCTCGATCAGCAGGGTTGCCGCGGTGTGCCGGGCGTCGTGGACTCGGGCGTCTCGTACGCCGGCCTGCTTGAGGATGGACTTCCACTGCTTCCAGTCCTCTGTACGCTCGATCGGACCGCCGAGCTGCGTCGTGAAGACCAGATCATGGTCCGTCCACTTATCCCCAGCCTTGAGCCGTTCGCCGGCCTGGATCTTCTTATGGGCCCGTAGGAAGGCCAGGAGCGCCGGCGGGCACTGGAGGGTGAGCTTGCTCTTGCCCTTGCGTTGCCGAAAGACCAGGCCGCCGCCACTGCGCTTCGGGCACTTGTCGGCGTGGCTGGTGCAGTCCTTCGGACACGAGCGCTTGTAACAGCGGTGAGAACGCTTCTTGCAGTCCGGCTTGCAGTCGCGGTCGTGCCGGTGCTCCTTGCAGTTCTTCTTACATGCCTTGCGGAAGGATTGGACAACCATTCATGTCTTGCGTGGATCAGACGCGGGCCGGCTCCCCCGCGCGCCTGCACGGCGTGCGGGGGAGCCGCGAGGTTGGTCAGGTGGTGATTGTCCTGCTCCCGCGACCCACCCAAGTGCCGCGCTCGCCCCAGTACGACTTGGCGGACACACTGAGGCTGGTGTTCTCCGAGACGTAGCTGCTGTTCAGGTATACGCACGTGCCGCCCGAGTGGCCGTAGTAGTCGTTCTTGTCCGTGACAGTGACCGACCTACCGCCGCCGGTGGGAGTAATCGTCGCTGTAACCTGGCGGGCGCCCTCGGAGTCGTACGCCCGCACGCAGAACTTGTTCGTGCTGTCGCGGTAGGAGATGGCGCCGTCGCCAAAGGTCCACGAGAGGTCACTCGCCATCGCCGGCTGCGCCATCGCAACACTTGATGCGACCAAGGCAGCGCCGACCACAGCGGCCTTGAGCAGATTCTTCATCATGATTTCCTTCCGTCCGGACGGATCCTGATACCGCCCGAAAGGGAGTATCTAGCCGCCGACTAGCGGCGCCTTAGCGCCCCGCTAGCGCTGCGGGCCATGCCGTTCGGCACACCTTGCGCACCTCTTCCACGGCGTTCTCTAAGGCGTCGACGGTCGCGAGATCACCGGGTACGGCAGCGATTCGGCGAGCAGGGTGGAGTTGTGGGAGTGGACCTTCCACTCGATCGGTTCGCACCGGGCGGCGAAGATCTCCTGCTGGCGGCGGATCAGTCCCGCCAGGTCGCCGTAGGCGAGAGCAGCGTGATCGACGGATCCATGAGTGCCGTAGTGGATTCGCACCAGCGGTCCATCCCGCTCGACTACGGTCCCCCACGGCAGCTCCTGCGGCACCAAACCCCGTAACTGATTCTCGTACGCGGATAACAGCACCTCAGCTGCTCCGGTCACGCCGTCCACCCCCAGGTCAGCCCCGACCAGACCTTATGCCAGGGAGCTGATCAACCAACGGCTTGTACGCTCGCTCGTACATTGCTGTGCACCTGCAGCAGTACGCCGACACTTCTCCGAGTCGGGCACCGCGTGACGCCCTTGGTCTCTGGAACTGATCGTCATGGGGGCGCCAGGCCGAACGGCAACCCCCAACAGCGTGTAACCAGACACGACTAGCAGACTCCGGGAAGCTTGCACACCTTGGCGGCCATCTTCTTGGCGTTCTTGATCAGAACGCCGGGCTGGTACACCGCTGCGGTGTCCGCGTAGATCATCAGGGCGCTTCCCCGGCGGGCGACGACGCCCGAGAGCGTCTCGTTCACGTAGCCGTCCTGCCAAGTCGTGTAGCCCATGCCCGTTGCCTCGTCGCCCACCCTGACCTTGCTCGTCCGCCAGCGAATCTTCAGCTGCGGCGCCGCCGGATCGCCCGTGCGCGCACACCTCTTGACGTCGGCGCGCAGTTGCGTGAGCGCGGCGTGCGCGGCCCGGGGGCTGCTGTAGAGGATCAACTGCTCGGAGGAGCTGTTGGGCGCGCTGCTCCAGTACGTGATGGTGCGGGCGGCCACCCGGCTGGCGTCGGCGGCGCGGCGCCGGTTGCAGGGGTTCAGTTCCAGCGGCCTGGTGAGCTTGTCGCTGATCTGCCAGCCCATCTCGGAGGCGTCGCCCTGCGACAGCGGCGTGCGCGCCGCGGGCTCGGTCAGGAGGAAGTTCTTCGGGATCTCGGTCGCTGCCGCCGGGGAGAAGGCCAGCAGCACGGAGAGTGTCACACTGATCATGAAGCGTTGGACGCTGGCGGATGCGCATTAGTTCTGAACTGGTTCGATGAAACCCTGCAGACGCCGGTTCCGCTGGAAGTAGCCACCAACCACACGGGGGTCGGTTCCCGGGATGGGGCGCCGCTCTGGCTGCTAACGGCTTTGGAGCGATGATCTGGTGGATTGGATTCGGGTGGACGATCGGCGCATCTCGGTCGTCTGGCGCGACGGCCGGGTCATGGGCACGGTTGCAGGCTCTGAACGCGCTGAGCATGTGCATGTAAAATGAAGGCATGGCTAGGAACATGCAGATCCGGGATGTTCCCGACGACATCGCCGACGCCATCGCAGCGCGAGCCCGTGCCAAAGGCCAGTCCGCGCAGGCCTACATGCTGGGCCTCCTGGTGGCGGATGCGCGCCGTTCCCGCAACATCGACCTCATCGCCCAGTTCGAGGGGCGCGACGACGGCATGCACGGTGCTCCGGGGCGGACTGCGGACCTCGTCCGCGAGGCACGGAACGAGCGGGAAGAGCAACTTGCGGACACCACTGGAGACTGCCGGTGCTCGTGATCGATGCCTCCGTCGTGATCAACGCCCTGGCTGACGATGGAGAAGCCGGCCGTGCGGCACGTAAGGCCATCATGACGGACCCCGCCTGGATCGCGCCTGGCCACATGCCGAGCGAAGTGGCCCACGTCATCACCCGTCTCGTCAGGCAAGAACTGATTACCCAAGCTCGTGGGCGGAGCGCCTTCGATGCGCTCGCCCAGATCCAGATCGAGCTGGCGGACATCCGGCCTCTCCTCCCTCGCATCTGGGAATTGCGCGGCAACATCAAGGCGTACGATGCCGCCTATGTGGCGCTGGCCGAGGCTGAAGGCTGCCCCCTGGTAACCGGTGATGCGAACCTTGCTCGCCTCCCGGTGAGCATCGGTTGCGATATTCGTTTGGTGTAGCACAGCCATGCGTTGTGATCATCGTGCGGTGCACGTCCTCGGTACGGGCCCAGATCCCAGCCGGCACCTGGAGATGGACTCCCGGCAGCTTGAGCTTGGGGCAGGTGCCCTCCGGGTAGTTCTCACCGGCCGAGCCGGCTGTCTGTTCTGCGGAGACACTGCGGCTGTCTGGAAGACTGGGTGCCTGTGACGCGCTCTGACCTGGCTCGCAGAATTCATTCCGCGGCCCACCTCACTGGCCACTTCGTGCTCCGCTCAGGGCGCACGGCTACCGAATACTTCGACAAGTACAGGTTCGAGGGCGATCCCGTTCTCCTGGATGACATCGCTCGGGCGATGACTCCTCTGGTCCCGGGGGATATCGAGGTGCTGGCCGGGCTCGAGATGGGCGGGATCCCGGTGGTCACCGCCCTCGGCCGGCACACCGGCCTGCCTTGCGCGTTCGTTCGCAAGCAGGCCAAGACGTACGGGACCGGCCGCCTGGCCGAAGGTGCCGATGTGGCGGGGCGGCGGGTTCTGGTGGTTGAGGACGTTGTCACCAGCGGCGGCCAGATCGTCCTGTCGACCGCCGACCTCCGCGACCTTGGGGCCCAGATCAGCGAAGCATTGTGCGTCATCGACCGCGAACAGGGCGGTAGAGAGGCGCTGGCCGCAGAAGGCATCGGTCTTTCGGCATTGCTGACCGCCACCGATCTGCGCGCTACAGCTTGATCCACGGAACCGGCCACCATCTCCCCGGTCGGAAATGGGCGTTTGCGTGCTGGTCGAAGTCGCTCACGGCGGCACCTGCCCAGGGCGGAAAGTTTGTCGGCCCTCTCTGCCACGATCACCGCAAGTTCGATCGTCCATGAAAGGCATGCTGGTGAGCGGCGCGACGGCAGAAGAGTACGAATGGCTCTATCAAGAGTTCACCGATGGTGTCGGCGACACCTGGCTCTGCGTCAGCTTCCTGCGAGGTCTGTCCCCTCAGGAGGTGCTACGTCGGATCGACGTTGTTCCCGGGACAGTCGGCGATTTCGGGGTCGAAGCGTATAACGCTGACGGCGGAACGGTTCTGGTCGACTACGGATGGGGCACGTCGGTCGACGCGGCACCAGCGCTCCTGTCGTCGGGTACGACGATGGCCACGGTGGTCGCCAACATCAAGCATGACGAATTCCGGCTCCTCGTCGACGGGGATCTGATCACCAAGTTCGATGTGTACGGCTACTCCTTCCGCCATGGAGAAGTTCCCGAGCATCTTCTTCCCGACCTCGTCGAGCTGGGTCTCGACCGTGATGACCACACCGACGATCCCATCCCGCCGGCTCTCGCCTTCGCCTCGCGCGCCACCGGCGTGCGTTTCTCGCCCAGGCAATACGACCGAGATGCCCTGACCGGATCGAGCGACCACCTCCAGTGACCCGCGTCCGTTCGGCTGCCGTAGTTTCGACCGGCATCGCTCAGGTCAGGACAGGCCGGGATCGTGCCTGCCGGCCTGCTCGTCGGTGCCGTGCTGTGGTGGTTGCTCGGTTGGGAAAAGGATCGTGCTCAGCAGGTGGGGGCGGCGGTCCGGTGCCGGTTCGTTGGTCATCTTGGTACGGATGACGCTCGTCAGTTGGGCGATCAATTCGTCCAGTTCATCCTGGTTGAGCCAGAGGGGGAACTGCCGGTAGGACACCGAGTCGGCGGTTGGGTCGGCGCCCTCCCGGTCGAGGTAGGCGTTGAACTCGGCGAGCAGGGCCGCCATGGCGGCGGCGAATCCGTGGCGGTGGTCGTCCAGGGACATCGACGCGGCCGCGTCGGCGTCGATCATCGCCCGCTCGCGGCGCAGCCGGTAGTGGCGTTCCACGGCGCCGTGCACCCGCTGTTCGCTCTCCACCTCCAGCAGTCCCGACTCGGCCAGCAGGGCCACGTGCCGGTACACGGTCGTCTTGGGGACGTCGGGCAGGCGAGAGCACAGGTCGGACGTGGTGCGGGCGCGTCCGCCGGACATGGCGTGCACGATGCGCAGCCGGACCGGGTGCAGGAGCAGGTCGAGCGTATCCACTTCGGTACGATCCCACATCTGGTACCGTTCCCAAAGTTGGGAATGGCGCTTACCTGCAAATGAGGAGCTGGGAAATGACCAGGAAAGCGGCGGCGGCGCCGGTCCGGATGAGTGACGAGGCGGTGATCCCGCTGGCCACGCTGGATCCGAGGGGGCCACTGGACGATCTCGAATGGCTGGACGAGGCGATCGGCGACGCGCGGGTGGTGGCGATCGGCGAGAGCGGGCACTACAACCGCGAGTTCTATCGGCTCCGCCACCGCCTGCTGCGCTATCTGGTCGAACGACATGGGTTCAGCGCCTATGCGATGGAGTCGGGATTCGTCGAAGGGCGGCTGGTCGACGGCTGGGTCCGAGGCGGCGAGGCGCAGTTGAGTCAAGTCCTGGCGAACGGCATGACGTCGCTGATGGGGCTGTGGACCCAGATGCGCGCCCACCTGGAGTGGATGCGACAGCACAATCTCACGGCCGCGCGCCCGGTCGGCTTCTACGGCATCGACCTGTCCGGCTCGAACGTGTCCCTGCTGCCCGGCCTGGACGCGGTGATCGCCTATCTCGCGGAGGCCGATCCGGAGCATGTCGTCGATTCGGGCATCCGGGAGACGGCCTCGGCGTTCGCGGCGACCTCCGCGTTCTCCATCCCCGAGGCCTTCGCCGCCTACGGGAGGCTTGCTCCCGAAAGCAAGGACGCGTTGACGGCCGGCCTTGCCGGTCTCGCGGCACGCATGACGGCCCGGCGCCTGGACTATGTCCGGCGGACGACCGTCGATGAATATGAGCGTGCTCACCGCTCGCTGAGCCTCACGGTCACCATCGATGCGGTGGTCCGGGAGCTCTCAGGCGGCAGGCCGGACGGGATCGCGGCCGACATCCGTGATGCCGCGATCGCGGACACGGTCGAGTGGATCCTGCGCCGGGAAGACCGGATCGTCGTCGCCGCCCACAACGGCCACATTCAACGCTGCCCCGTCGCCCTTCCCGGCATGCCCCCGTCGACGACGACGGGCATGCATCTCGCGGCTCGGCTGGGCATGGACTACCTGGTCATCGGTACGACCTCGGCGACCGGCCACACCCTCACCACCAGCCCTGGCTTCTACGCTGGCGAGCTCTTCGAGGAAATGGGGACACCCCGGCAGGGGAGCCTCGACGCGCTCATGGCCGCCGGCCACGACGGGCCTTTCGCGACCGATCTGCGGCGCCTGTCGCCGGCCGACGCCGAGGCCGTGCGGACGGTCTCCCAGCAGCGGGTCGGCGGCTTCTATGCCGACTTGAGCCCGCTGGACGCCTTCGACGTCGTCGTCCATCTCCCCCACGTCACTCCGGCCGAACCCGACCGGGCCGCCCTCGCTCACGCGCCCCGCGACGTACAGGAGGCGTTCTCCCGGTGGAAGCCGGAGTGATGCCGGGGTGATGTCCCGCAGCATGGGCGTGACCTCGTCATGCTAAGGAGTGGATGGGCCCTGGAGGTCGGCGCGGATCCGGCGGAGCAGGGGCGGACTCCAGTGGTCGCCGTACGCGCGTCGCAGGTGGGGGAGGCGCCAGTCCCGGCCGGTTACGGTGCCTCGGCAGAGGGCGGTGCCGCAGCGGCAGGTCATCGTCCATGACTCGATGCCGGTGTGGGTGGCGTAGTCGATCGTCAGTTCCTCGCCTGGGCTGATGGGCCTGCGGGCGACGATCGTGATCGCGTCGGTGTGCAAGAGGTTGGGGTCGCAGGAGTGGTTGCCGTATCGCACCGGGTGTGCGGGGTCGAGCAGCAGGTGCCGGCCGTCGTCGACGGTCAGGCTGCTGTACGGCGGGGTGAGGGTGGCCAGCGTCGCGTCGTCGATCAGCTGTCCGCCGAGCCGGATCACGATCTCCCCCGCGTCGAGCGGCGTGGTGGCGAACAGTCCTTGGCCCTCGATGGCGGATGGATTGACCTGGGCGCTGGGAGTGAGCCGGCTGCCGGCCGGAAAATGAGAGTTTCTCATAGTGGCGGTGCCCCCTTAAGGCTGTGATCGCCCGAGAGGTTGATGTATTGGTATCCGTTGGTTGATGGGGATTTGCGCAAACAATATTAGCGGAAACGCTGAGGAATATGGTGCCGTCGCGGTGTAGCCTGCGTCACGAAGGGGGCTGTGTGCAGCGAGAGAGGTTTTATGCCTGGTTCCCAAAACGTCGCAAAAAATGCTTCGGGGTCGAGTTCGCCGACGGATGACACGGCGGGCGGAAAATGCGATCCGTCGGTGATCGCGGCATGGATCGGTGCCTGCGCCACGGTCGTCGCGGCTGCGATAGGAGCTTGGGTGGCCGCCACGTCGGAAGAGGCTGATCCGACGCCGGCTCCTTCGTCTTCAGCGCGCGGCTCGGCGACGACGCCGCCGGCGGGCTCGCCTGTCCGGGGCCGGGTGGAGACGAATCTCAACGCACGGGGGGAGCGGGTGACGTTGAATATCCGAGTCAGCCCTGATCCCCGAAGTGCGAAAATCGGCACGGCCGAGCACGGGGACGAGCTGGATATCGTCTGCGCTCTGACTCATGGTGACTCACATAAAAGTCCCGCGGGGGATTGGACCACTCGCTGGTACAAAGTCCCGGTGGAGGCCGGGTTCGGTTACGTGAGCGAGCATTATCTCGATCCCGTCGCGGGTGCGCGCGTTCCGCGGTGCGACGACTGAGAGGGCGCGCGCGTTCCGCGGTGCGACGACTGATGAGACAGCCGCGGTGGGGCCCTCCCCGGAGGCCGGGAAGGGGCCCGCTTTCTACTGTTGCAGGACCGACAGGACGTTTCCCGCCGGGTCCTTGAACCAGGCGATCAGCGGGCCGCCGCCGCGGAAAACGCCCTTCTCGTCCTGATCGAAGCCGTCGTAGCGCTCGAAACGCACCCCCCGCGCCACCAGCTCGTCAACCGCCTTCTCGATGTCCTCGACGGGGAAGTTGAGGATCGTGTAGGTGGCCGGCGTGTGGTTCTCCTTCGGGTAGACGAGGATGTCCGTGCCACCCGCTATGTGGAGCGTCAGCATCCCGTTCGCCTCCGAGACCCGGATTTCGAGGGTCTCGCCGTAGAACTTCTTCGCCGCCTCGATGTCGTTCACCGAGAAACCGCTGAACGCCTTCGTCGTGCCGAACATGATTGTTTCCCCCGATGTCACATGGCCGCGCGGTGGGCCTCGCTGAGCTGGATGATCTGTACGTAGTTGCCGTCCGGGTCGATCGCGGTCGCGAACAGGCTGCCGTCGCGGTCCTCAAGCTCCGCCAGCCACGTCACGCCCACGCTCTCCATGCGGGCGACGATGGCGCGGGCGTCGGCCACGTCGAAGTTCAGTATCACCCTGCCGGGCTCGGGATTCTTGTCGGAGACGTCCTCCCGCGTGTCGATGAGCAGGTGGAAGTCACCGAACTTGAGCACCCGGTACGCGTTGACGTCGGTGTTCTCCGATGGGTCCAGCGCGGCGGCGTACCAGGTGCGCAGGCGCTCGGGGTCCGTGCTGGCGAGCAGCAGGCTGCCCAGGATGGGGCTCGTCATCGACTTGCTCCTCTGTCGTCGTGTACGTGCTTTCAACGGACAGACTCGCCAGCCGGCCAGAACTCATCGCCGAGCGCCCAAAGCCCAAAAAGCCGCGCAGCGTGCCCGGGTCTGGTGGGCACGCTGCGCGGGTTTCGGTCAGCCGGTTGTGAGCGTGAGACTGTACGCGCTCAAGATCTCATTGACCGGCTGGTGGTACGTCGTGCCGCCGATGCTGCAGTTGCCCGAGCCGCCGGAGGTGACGCCCTGGGCCTGGCTGCCGGAGATGAACGAGCCGCCGGAGTCGCCCGGCTGGGCGCACGCGCTGGTGCGGGTCAGGCCGTTGACCGTGCCCTGCGCGTACCTGACGGTGGCGTTGTGCTGCTGGATGGTGCCGCAGCGCCAGCCGGTGGTCGAGCCGGAGCGGCAGATGGACGCGCCGACGGCGGCCTGGGTGGAGCCGCGGACGATCACGTTCGCGCCGCCGGAGCCGCGTACCCACGGCCGCGGGGTGTTGCCGGGGGCGGCGACCCACGCGTAGTCGTTGCCGGGGAAGGACGAGCCCTGGAAGGTGCCGGTGGGGTTCGTGGTCCTGGCGCCGGTCCGGCCGCAGTGTCCGGCGGTGACGAAGCCCGGAGTGGTGCCCCTGGTGACGGAGAAGCCGACGCTGCAGCGGCTGGAGCCGATGTAGAACGGCATGCCGCCGATGATGTCGATGAACGTCATCGGCTTCTCGGCCGTCGCCGACACGGTGATCACGCTCTTGTCGACACCCGCGGCCGTGGCCAGGGCGTCGGCGGCCTCCACGGTGGGGGCCTGGACGGAGACGCTGTTGGTCTTCACATCGACGTACCAGAGCGTCGCGGCGGCCGTGGCCTTCCGCGGAGCCTGGTCGAGTTTCTGCAGGACCGCGTTGAGCTCGGCCAGCGTGCGCTTGACGAGGACCGGCTGCGCGCCCTGCGCCTCGATGGCGGCGGTGGCGTTGGGGTCGGTGGTGGCGACCATGAGCTTGGAGGCGTCGTCGTTCAGCCAGGCGCCGCCGAACGACGCTCCGAGCTGGGCGGTCAGCGAGGACTCGACGGCCGCGGCGCGTTCTTCGTTGGCCAGCCGGGTGACGACTTGTTCCTCTGTGAGGCCGAGGTCGCGTTCGAGCGCGTCGATCACTGAGGGGGGAGCTGGGGAGGCGGATTGAGGTGCTGGGTCAGCTGCTGCGGGGCTGAGGGGGGTGGCCAGGCAGGCGGCGAGGATGACGCCGCCGACCAGCGCACAGCGCTTACTCAACATGTGCACTCCTCGGGTGGGGGTGCTGTCAAGTTAACGGCTGGTACGAAGTCCGTCAGATACCAAAGCGCCCCTATTTCGGTGATATGGCCGGTTTTCGGCTACGCAGCAGAACCAGACATTTCCCCTTTAAAGGGTGGGGGTGCAAATAGCTCGCTAGGGTCCCGTTGCTGGAGGT
Source organism: Nonomuraea sp. H19 (assembly GCF_052068215.1). Classification (NCBI taxonomy): domain Bacteria; kingdom Bacillati; phylum Actinomycetota; class Actinomycetes; order Streptosporangiales; family Streptosporangiaceae; genus Nonomuraea; species Nonomuraea sp. H19. The sequence continues at coordinate 556,048 of NZ_JBQHCV010000002.1, forward strand.
GTTCTCTATGCGTAACGGTGTTCGTCATTTGCTCGGCGTCGGCGTGGGACTGCTGGCCACACCCGTGATCGCGGCCGGTCTGGCGTACGGCTCCGCCGATCGCTTCATGCCGCGAGCCGCCATCGACTGGATCGCGCTGGCCCCGTTCATCGCCGCGGTGGTCGTCGTCGGTGTCCTGGCCGGTTCGAGATTGTCGCCGCTCGCCTCGCTGCTGCCCGGTCTGGCTTTCACGGGAATCTGGGTGGCGGTGCTGGTGCGCATGGGGAGGGGTGGGGACGGCAGGCTGTGGTACGAATTCGTGCCGGACCAATATCTCGGGGGCTACACGACGCTGCTCCACACCTGGTCGCCCGCGATCGGCTGCGTATTGCTGGCCGCCTCGCTGTTCCCCGCGAGATGGCGGGCGGCGGCGAAACCCGCGTCTCGTCCGGCGGCCGAGCCCGTGCCGCCTCCGGAGGAGGTCCCCGTGCCGCCGCCCCTGCCCAAGCGGATCCCGTCCCGTCACTGAGCAGCCGCCATGAGCGCGATGAGCACGTACGGCGCCACGAGGATGGCGAACGTCACGCCGTGCGACACGTACGACGAGGCCGCCCCGTAGGCGAGATAGACGCCCAGCGTCACCAGGTTCGTGCCGAGGCCGGCGACCGACGTCACGGTGGCCCTGGCCGTGCCGCTGATCCGCTCCTGGAGCCGCGCGTCCGCCACCACGCCGGCCAGCTGGAAAACCCCGAACGCCACGGCGATCAGCGCGAACCCGGCCGGATGCCCGCTCATCGCCCCCGCCGCCATGGCGAGCGCCGCCAGCGCGATCGTCAGGGCGTAGGCGCGAGCGGGCATGCGCCGAGCGGCCCCCGACAGCAGGCCGCCCGCCGTGGCGCCGATCCAGACGAGCAGGATCAGCAGCGGAACGGCGGTCTTGGCCACGCCCGTCTCGATTCCCAGGAAGGGCACGTACTCCTCCAGCGCTCCCCAGATCGCCGTCACGAACGCGACCAGCAGCACCGCGTTGAGCACCCCCCGGTCCGTACGGGCCTCGGCGATCCCGGCCCGCAACACCGCCGAGTAACTTCCCGCCGCGCCGGTGGCCGGCGTTCTGTGCTCGGGGAGCGCCAGCGCCGTGGCGGCGCACACGAGGCAGGCCACTACGCTGGCCACCCCCACGGCCAGGTAGCCGCCGACCGCGAACACGGGCACGGCCAGCCCGATCGCCACCGCGTCCGCGACGAGGCCGGCGGATTCCGCGCGGCCCATGACGGCGGCGTACCGGCTCTCCTGGCCGAGACGCTCCAGCTCCTCATAGGCGAGGGCCTCGAAAGCGCCGGAGACGAGGGCACCCTCGGCGCCCCACAACACGAACCCGAGGGCGAACACCCAGTAGGAGGGGAAGAGGATCCACAGTGCGAAGCCCGTGCCGGCCAGGAGCGGGCCGAGGCACAGGAGCAGCCGCCTGGACACCGTGTCGGCCCAGGCGCCGGACGGGACCTCCAACACCATGCCCGTCACCGCCCAGATGACGAACAGCGACGAGGTCTCGGCCACCGATAACCCGGCGTCGGCGAACAGCAGCGTATAAACCGGGTAGAGCAGGATGAATTCGCCGAAAAACGCGTAAAGGTACAGCGTTGCGACAAGCATGAGGCCTTCCAGGGGACGAGTAGGGGCTCCGAGTGCTTGCCGCCTCGGAGGCCCACGCGTCCCGCGCCGGCCCCTGGTTATGGATCAATGTCGCCAGGTCATGCCTGCGAGTCTAGTCCACCGCACGCCTCGATCCGGGCCCGGAAGGGGCGGCGTTCCAGCGCCTCCACCGTGGCCCGCAGCACCTCCATCAGGGGTACGGGCAGCTCCGCGTCCAGCTCCCGCGCCGCCTGCTCCGTGGCCGCCCACTCGGCCTCGATCAGGGGAAGGGCGGCGTGGGCCTTGGGGGTGAGGTGCACGATGCGGTGCCGGGCGTCGGCGCCCTTCTCGAGAGTGACCAGGTCGCAGCGGCGCATCTGGATCACGGTCTGGCTGGCCGCCGAATGCGTCACTCCGACGGCCTTGGCCAGGTCGCGGATGGCCATCGGACCCTCCGACACCAGCGTGCGTACGTAGGCGGAGAAGCGGGGGCGGTATTCGGGCATGCCGCGCTCGGCGTAGATCTCCGCGATCGCGCCGTCCATCAGCTCCTGGACGTGGCGCAGCAGCGTCCCCTGTCCGGTCATGGGCCCCAATGTAATAGCCCTGTTGGATCGAGGGGAATATGCGTGGGCATGGTCGGTGGGCGGTCAGGGGATCTGGTAGGAGCTGTCCCGGACGTCGGTGATGGCCATGAAGCCTGGAGCGTGCGCGATGGCGAAGGGCGGTCGCGACTGCATCACCGCCGCCTGCGGCGTCACCCCGCATGCCCAGAAGACCGGGATCTCGCCCTGCCGTACCTCGACCGGATCTCCGAAATCGGGCCGGTCGAGATCGGCGATGCCGAGCGAGCGCGGGTCACCCACGTGCACCGGCGCGCCGTGCACGGCCGGGTAGCGGGAGGTGATCCGTACGGCGGTCGCCACCAGGCCGGCGGGTATCGGGCGCATGGTCACCACCATCGGCCCGGACAGTTCCCCGGCGGGCCGGCAGGCGCGGTCGGTGCGGTACATGGGCACGTTCGTCCCCGCCTCGATGTGCCGCACCGGAACGCCCGCGTCCAGCAGCGCGGCCTCGAAGGTGAAGCTGCAGCCGATGAGGAAGCAGACGAGGTCGTCACGCCAGTAGGAGGTGACGTCGGTGACCTCGGCCACCGGTTCACCGTTCTCGTAGACCCGATAGGCCGGCAGGTCGGTGCGCAGGTCGCCGCCGAAGATGGACGCGGAGACGGCGCCCGGCTCGGTCACGTCCAGCACCGGGCAGGGCTTCGGGTTGCGCTGCGCGAACAGCAGGAAGTCGTAGGCGCGGTCCTTGGGCAGCGCGATCAGATTCGCCTGCGTCCACCCGGCCGACCAGCCGGAGGTGGGGATGCGCAGGCCGTCGCGGAAGAGCAGCCGTGCCTGCTCCGGGCTGAGCGGTGCGGGATCGGTCACGGTCACTGTCATGATGCCTCCTGCGGATGTCGGGATCGGAAGGACTGCGAATCGCTGATCCGGAAGCGGATGCGCTGCCCGGGCCGGGCCTGGGCGGCGCGATCGAGGTCGGGGCCGCACACCACCGCGATCACCGGGTAGCCGCCGGTCACCGGATGGTCCACCAGGAAGAGCGTGGGCTGGCCGGACGGTGGCACCTGCAAGGCACCCGGCACCACGCCCTCGCTCGGCAGCTCGTCGTCGCGGGCCCGGGCCAGGTGCGGGCCGCGCAGCCGCATCCCGACCCGGTCGCTTTCGACGGTCACCTCGTACGGCTCCGCGCACAGCGCCACCAGCGCCTCGGGCCGGAACCAGTCCTCGCGCGGGCCGGGCCGGACGGTCAGCATCAGGTCCCCCCGAGCGGGATCCGGCACCGGCGCGAGATCGACGATGGGGAAGGCCCGTGGCGGCGCTCCGATCGGCAGCAGCGTGCCGCGGGCCGGCCGGTCCGGGCCGAGCCCGGCGAGCGTGTCGGTGGAGCGCGAGCCGAGCACTTCCGGGACGGCCACTCCGCCCCGGATCGCCAGATAGGTACGCAGCCCGCTCGCAGGCAGGCCGAGCCGCAGTATCGCGCCGTCGGGCAGGCGCTCGACCGCGCGATGCCCGATAGCGTGCCTGCTCCCGGCCGCGTCGGTGACCGAGGCGCGGCAGGGCGCCCCGGTGAGCGCGATCAGCAGGTCGCCGTGCGCCCGTACGGCCAGCCCGCCCAGAGTGATCTCCAGGGCCGCGGCGCCCTCCGGATTGGCGACCAGCCGGTTGGCCAGTCGCAGCGCGCCCCGGTCGGCCGCGCCGGAGCGGCCGACGCCGAGCGCGGCATGCCCCGGCCGGCCCAGGTCCTGCACCATCGTCATGGGCCCGGGGGCCAGCACTTCGAGCGCCCGTACGGGGGTGGCGCCGCCGGTCTCGGCGCGCAGGGCGGATTCCCTCTCAGTCATGGGGCACCTCGGCGAACCGTACGCGGACACCCGGCCGCAGCAGCGCCGGGGGACTCGCGCCGAGGTCCCACACCGTCACGTCGGTATGCCCGATCAACTGCCAGCCGCCGGGGGATTCCCGGGGATACACGCCGCTGAACTCCCCGGCCAGCGCGATCGACCCGGCCGGCACGCGGACGCGCGATTCGCTGCGCCTCGGCACCACCAGCCGCGGATCGCCGCCGATCAGGTAGCCGAAACCGGGAGCGAACCCGGAGAAGGCCACGGTCCACGGCGTCCGGGTGTGCGCGGCCACCACCTCTCGCTCCGTCAATCCGGTCAGCGCCGCCACATCGGCCAGGTCGGCGCCGTCGTACACCACGGGAATCTCCACCTCACCCATGCTCGCCCGGCGTCCGGCGGCGGGCCGGACCGCTCTGACGGCCGATTCCACCTCACTGGGGGAGGTGGGCGGCTCGAAGCGGACCAGCACCGTGCGCGCCGCCGGGAGTACGTCGGTGACTCCCGGTGGCGGGTCGGCGGCGAGCGCATCGTAGAGCTGGACGACTTCGTCCAGGTCGCGTAGTTCGACCAGGAGTGCGGTGTCGCCGTAGTGGCGCAGCCTCACCTCACCGGTTCCCTTCGGTGAAGGGCGTCAGCTTGACGCCCATGGCGGAGAGCGTGTCCCGCACTCGCCGGGCCATGGCGACGGCCTGCGGACTGTCGCCGTGCACGCAGATCGACCGGGCGCGCACGGTCAGCGGGCTGCCGTCGATCGCCTCGATCGATCGCCCCAGGGCCATGCGTGCGCAGCGCTCCGTCACCGCTACGGGGTCGTGCAGCACCGCGCCCGGCTCGCGCCGCGGTACGAGAGTGCCTTCAGGGGTGTAGGCGCGGTCGGCGAAGCACTCGGTGACGGTGGTGAGCCCTGCCTCGGCGGCCTGGCGCAGCCAGGCCGAGCCGGGCAGACCGAGCACGGGCAGGCGCGGGTCGTAGGCGCGCACCGCCTCGACCACGGCGGCGGCCTGGGCTTCATGACGCACGATCGCGTTGTACAGCGCGCCGTGCGGTTTGACGTAGCCCACCCGGGTGCCCGCGACGCGGGCGAAGGCGTCGAGGGCGCCGAGCTGGTAGAGGATGTCGTTGGTGAGCTCCTCGGGCGGCACGTCGATGAACCGTCGCCCGAATCCCGCCAGGTCGCGATAGCTCACCTGGGCGCCGATCACCACGTCGCGTTCTGCCGCCATCTCGCAGACGCGCCGCATGATCATCGGATCGCCCGCGTGGAAGCCGCAGGCCACGTTGGCGCTGGTGACGATCGACAGCAGTGCCTCGTCGTCGGCGAGCTCCCACCTGCCGAAACCCTCACCCAGGTCGGAGTTGAGATCGATGTGCGTCGGATCGCACACGGCCGGTTCCTTTCCGCGCCCGCTAGGCCAGGGCCTGGGCCCGCGTCTCGGGCAGTCCGAACAGGGAGACCACGGCGATCCCGTAGGCCGCGGCGCCGAACAGCATGGCGCCGCCGATGCTGCCGCCCGTGGCGAGGAAGCCGATGATCGTGGGGAAGAACGCCCCCAGGCCGCGGCCGAGGTTGTAGGTGAAGCCCTGCCCGGTGCCCCGGAGGTGGCTGGGGTAGAGCTCGGACAGGAACGCGCCGAACCCGCTGAAGATGGCGGAGGAGCAGAAGCCGAGCGGGAAGCCGAGGAAGAGCACGTACTCGTTCGCGCTGGGCGGTAGCTGGGTGTAGAGGATGATGAGCGCGGCGCTGAGCACCGCGAAGATCATGAAGGTGTTCTTCCGCCCGATCCTGTCGGTGAAGTAGCCGCCGGTCAGATAGCCGCAGAAGGCGCCGCCGATGAGGAAGGCCAGATAGCCGCCGGTGCCGATCACAGTGAGCCCCTTTTCCGTCTTCAGGAAGGCGGGCACCCAGGTCGCGAGCGTGTAGTAACCCCCCTGCACGCCGGTGGCGAGGAGCGAGGCGAAGACCGTCTTCCGGGCGAGGTCGCCTGCGAAGATCTGCGAGAGCGAGCCCCGCCCCTTGGTCTCGCTCGTCTCCTTGAAGACGGGCGGGTCGCTGATGTTGCGACGCACGTAGATCACCAGCAGCGCGGGCAGCGCGCCGGTGAAGAACATCACCCGCCACGCCAGAGTCTCGTCGACGAAGCTGAAGATCCAGGTATACGCCACGACCGCGAGCCCCCAGCCCACGGCCCAGGAGCCCTGGATCATGGCGACGGCACGCCCGCGATGGCGGGCGCTCGCGTACTCGGCGATCAGGATCGCTCCCGCCGCCCATTCGCCACCGAAGCCGAGTCCCTGCAGGGCGCGGAAGACCAGCAGGGTCTCGTAGTTGGGCGCCAGCCCGCACAGTGCGGTGAACAGGGCATACGCGACGACCGTCACCATCAGCGTCTTCACCCGGCCGATGCGGTCGGCGAGGATTCCGGCGGCCGCGCCGCCGAACGCGGAGGCGACCAGGGTCGCGGTCGACAGCAGGCCGGTCTGCCCCTTGTCGAGGGCGAAGGTCGCGGAGATCGCGACCAGGCTGAGAGGGAGCACCCAGAAGTCGTAGGAGTCCAGCGCATAGCCGAGGTATGCGCCCTTGAACGCTTTCTGGCCCTGTTTGCCGAGCGTCTTGTACCAGGCGAAGGCGCCGGTGCTCTCTTCTGATCGTCCATCGGCCGTCGCGGTTGCCGGTTCTGTCATGGAGCACCTCGTTCGTCGTGCTGGTCGCAGGGGGTGAGGGGAGACCAGCTGAATTCAACATAAGGATTGTTGAACGATCTGACAAGAGGTTTGTTTGACGACCGTGTTGGCTTGAAGCCCGGCGGATGCCACCGGTGATGGACGTGCCGGGTTGCTCTCCCGGGAGAACCTGCTGGTGGATGAGCTCCACCGCGGCATGGCGGCGGGCGGCTGAGATCTAGCGGATGCGGCACACCCTGGAGGTGGCGGCTTTGCGCACGTTCACGCCGCTGCCCGGCGGGGCGTGGGGCGCCGCCGGGCCGGCGTTCATCCCGCTCACGACCGTGCGGGCACTGGGCAGGCCGGCGCGGGGCGGCGACGCGTACGGGTTAGTCGTCGTCCTCGTCCAGCGAATGCAGGACGCGCTCGAACGCGTCGCTGACCGGCCGCAACGCCTGCGAGAACGCGTTGACCAGCGGACCGAAGATCTCCGTCATCTCGGTCATGAGGTCCGGACTCTTGTTTTCGGGAGGCGCCCAGCGCATGGCGTCGGCGCTCAGCGTCTCCCACTCCTCGACGACGCCGTCGATGGCGTCGAGCACGTGATCAGGATCGCTATGCATGACCTTCTCCGCGGCAGAAGAAGTCTGATACAGCCACGGTACTTCAGGCCGGGATCGACACGCCCGACCGCCTCACGCCGGGATCGACACGCCCACGCCGCCACGCGTCTGGGCGCCGTACCTCTCCTTGTCGGCGGTCAGGTCGAGCGGGCGGATGCCGGCGCGGGCGGCCAGCGTCTCGGCGGTCAGCAGCGAGGCCGGCACCAGCCACGACACCTCGAACTCCAGCCCGTCCGGATCCTTCGCGTACAGCGCCTTGGTGGTGCCGTGGTCCGACGCGCCCACCAGCGCGCCGAGCTCGGACAGCTTGACCGCGATCCGCTCCAGCTCCTCGAGGGTGTCGACCTCCCATGCCAGGTGGTAGAGGCCCACCGAGGTGCGGCCGGCCGGCGACGGCGCCGCGTCCTCGCCGATTTGGAACAGGCCCAGGTCGTGGTCGTTCGACGAGCCGGCGGCCTGCAGGAAGGCGGCTCCCCGCATGCCCATGACGACCTCGAAACCGAGTGCCTCCCGGTAGAAGGCGACGCTGCGCTCCACGTCACGAACGTAAAGGACCGCGTGGTTGAGCCGCTGGACCGGCATGATGATCCCCTTTCCGCAGAATCTGACCCAAGTATATGAGCGTTCAAGTAAATTATGGGCATGACTCGATGGCTGGATGAGGACGAGCAGCTCACCTGGCGGAGGTTCCTGGCGGCGACCCAGCTGATCAACGAGGCCCTCGACCGTCAGCTGCAGCGGGACGCGAGCATGCCGCACACGTACTACATGATCCTCGTGGCGCTCTCCGAGGCTCCGGGGCGGTCGATGCGGATGAGCGAGCTGGCCGCCAGGGCACAGTGCTCACAGAGCCGTCTTTCGCACGCTGTGGCGCGCCTGGAGGAGCGCGGGTGGGTGCGCCGCGAGCGCTGCCCCGCCGACCGCCGCGGCAACGTCGCCGTGCTCACCGACGACGGATACGCCGCGCTCGCCGGCGCCGCGCCCGGGCACGTCGAGCAGGTGCGGCGGAGCCTGTTCGACGTGCTGACGCCTGAGCAGGTACGCAGCCTCGACGAGATCTGCTCGGCCCTCGTCTCGGGGAACACGCGGGACGGGTAGCGGGCAAAGTGTCGTCCGGAGGCCGTAGCGTTCTGCCGTACCCGAACGAGGAGAGGCCGATGCACGACACCGAAGAGGCGCTGTTCAGGGCGGTCCATGGGATTGCGGGCCGGTTCGCCGGAAGGCCCGTGCCCGTGGTGATGGACGCGCTGCTGCGCGACCTGCCCAAGGCTCCCGGCCTCGAGGTGGCGGAGATACGCAAGATCGCCGAGGAGATCAGTGTGGGGCGCGATCCATCGGGCTTGTGAACAACACGTCATAAGGGGAGCATCGAGACGTGTGCGAGCCTTCGATCCCGATGAGTCCGATTCGCGCGGATACCATTTCACGCATCTCAACCAGCTTGCGCTGGAGCACTTGTTAGGAGTTCGTGGGTGACGCTGGTCGCTGGGGTCGATTCATCGACGCAGAGTTGCAAGATCGTCATTCGTGACGCGGAGACGGGCAGGCTGGTGCGGGAGGGCCGGGCGCCGCACCCCGGCGGCACCGAGGTGCACCCGTCCCACTGGTGGGCGGCGTTGCTGCAGGCCATCGAGGCGGCCGGTGGGCTGGACGACGTGGCCGCCATCAGCGTGGCGGGGCAGCAGCACGGCATGGTCTGCCTGGACGAGTCCGGAAATGTCGTACGCGACGCCCTGCTGTGGAACGACACCCGCTCCGCCCAGGCCGCCGCCGACCTCGTCGCGGAGCTGGGCGGGCCGCAGGTGTGGGCCGACGCCGTCGGATCGGTGCCCGTGGCCTCGTTCACGGTGACCAAACTGCGGTGGCTGGCCGAACACGAGCCTGACAACGCCCGGCGTACGGCGGCGGTGTGCCTGCCGCACGACTGGCTCACGTGGCGGCTGGCGGGCGCGCTCGCCTCCGGGCCCTTCTCCCCTTCGGCCTGGCGCGAGGCCCCGCTGCCGCCCCTCGACCACCTCACCACCGACCGCGGCGACGCCTCGGGGACCGGCTACTGGTCGCCGTCGACGGGCGCATACCGTACGGACCTGCTGAAGGCCGCCTTCGGCGCGGTGCCGCTGCTGCCACGAGTGCTGGGGCCGACGGAGGAGGCCGGCGGCGCGGGGCGGGTGCTGATCGCTCCCGGTACGGGCGACAACATGGCCGCCGCGCTGGGCGTGGGTGCCCGGTCCGGCGACGTCGTGGTGTCGCTCGGCACGTCAGGCACCGTCTTCGCGGTCGCCGAGTCGCCCAGCGCCGACCCGACGGGCGCGGTGGCCGGGTTCGCCGACGCCACGGGGCGGTTCCTGCCGCTGGTGTGCACGCTCAACGCCGCCAGGGTCATGGACGCGGCCGCCCGCATCGCCGGGGTCGGCCTCGATGAGCTGAGCGACCTCGCGCTCCAGGCGCCTCCGGGGGCGGACGGGCTGACGCTGGTGCCTTACCTGGAGGGTGAGCGCACCCCCAACCGTCCGACCGCGACCGGCTCCATCCACGGACTGACCCTGGCCACCTCGACACCCGCCCACCTCGCCCGGGCGGCGATCGAGGGCATGCTGTGCGGCCTGGCCGACGCCTTGGACGCGCTGGACATGCGGCCGGAGCGGGTGCTGCTGATCGGCGGCGCGGCCCGTTCCGAGGCGGTCCGCCGCATCGCTCCCACGATCTTCGGCGTTTCGATCAGGGTGCCGCCGCCGGCCGAATACGTCGCCAACGGCGCCGCCTACCAGGCCGCGACGCTCGTCACGACACCGGACTGGCAGTCGGAGGACACCGCGACATACGAAGGCCAGGCGGTGCCGGAAATCCGCTCCCGCTACACCCTCGCCACCGCCCACATCCTCGACCAATAGAGGCTTCTCCACGTCGGTGCTGTCTTCTTTTCTTTACGGCGGTGCCGAGGTAACCGCACGCGCCGTCCTCGGTTTCCGTCTGTCATGGCCGGTCGTGAAGGCTCACGGGTGCTCGCCGTGACGAACGCGATCTTGGCAGGGTTCCGTGGTTCAAGCGGGCACCGAGCCGGTCGATCGGCGGGTCGGCGGTGTGGCGGGGCTCGGCGCGATGGGGGTGGTGGTCAAGGGGGCTCGATGGGGGCGGTGGTCACGGTGGGCTCGAAGAGGCTGGTGCCCGGGCGCCGTTGCGGCGGGGCGGCGGGGAAGCGGGGAAGCGTCTCCCTGGAGGGCCGGTCACCCGGGTCGGCGGTTGGTGCTCACTTGGGCGACCGTGAAAACTCCTGAAAAAATCAGGGTCGGGGTAGGGGTGGGGTGGGGGTAGGGCCGGATGTGGGGAGCGGCCCGGGGCGGGAGAGTTGGGCCCATGACCGCAGCCAAGAGGCTCTACCCCCTGATCGCCAGTGCCTCGATCCTGTTCTCGGTGGTCGCGGTGGTGGTCGGGCAGTTCGGTCCCGACCCCTACCTGGACCCCCTGAACGTGACCGTGAGCGAGTACGCCGTGTCCGACCGCGGGGGCGTCACGGAAGTCGCGATGGCGGTTCTCGGGATCGGGTCGCTGGTGCTGCTGGCGGGGCTGCGCGCGGCGGGGGCGCCGGTGCGCGGCATGCCGGAGCGGCTGCTCCTGGTGTGGTCGGGAGCGCTGGTGGTGGCCGCGATCGTCCCGACCACACCTATCGGGCAGAACCTCGACCTGGCGGCCCAGGTCCACCGGTACGTGTCCGTGGCGGCGTTCGTGGCTCTCCCGGCCGCCGGGGCGCTGCTGGTGCCGAGACTGGCCGCGAACGCCGACTGGAAGCCCGTGGCGAGGGTCGTGGAGTGGGTGGCGCTGGCCGGCGGGTTCGGGCTGCTGGCGATCACGTACGTGGCCATGCCGGGCGATCGGGTGATGATCGGTCTCGTCGAGCGGTTGTTGCTCGGCGCAGAGGTGGCGTTGCTCGCTGTGTTGGCGGCCTGGTCGGTGCGGTTGACGTGGCGGCGGAACCGGCGCCCCGAAGCCGCAAATTTCCCGACATATCACAGAATTATCGCTAGCCGACCTTAAAACCACCCGTTTCAATGCTATTCTCTCCCGCGATCTTCTATCCGGGAGCAGGTGTCATGGCATCGGGCAGATCCATCCGATTCAAGATTTCGACGCTGCTCGTCATCCCCTTGGTCTCCCTGATCGCGCTTTGGGGTTTCGCCGCGAGCACCACGTCGGGAGAGGCGCTCAACCTCCTCAAGGTCGAGACCATCTGGACAGGGGTCATCAACAACACCGACGGGCTGGTCGGCAACCTCCAGACGGAGCGGCTGGCTTCGGCCGAGCGGATCGCGGGCCGGGTCTCGGACCCGAACGCGCTGGCCAAGGCGCGGGCCAAGGTCGATACGAACAGGAAGAAGCTGTCGGAGCAGGCCCTGTCGGAGGACACGCAGTCCGCGCTCACGCAGGACATGAAGAACCAGCTGCAGACCGTGTTCGGGGCGATCGACCGGCTGCCGGACATCAGGCGCAAGGTGGACGACCGCAGGCTCACCCCGAGCGCCCTCGTCACCGAGTACGCGAAGATCTCCGACGAGGTCCACCTCCTGTATTCCAGGCTCACGATGAGCACCGACGTCGAGCTCTCCCTCCAGGCGCAGGGACTGATCACCGCCGACGAGGCACGCGAGCTGCTGAGCCGCGAGCACGCCCTGATCATCGCCACGAACGGCCGGGCCGGCGAGCAGGACCTCCACATGCTGTCGGCCATCGACGGCACCAGGTCGCACCTGTTCCCGAAGGCGCTGGCCAACCTCGACACCGAGCTGCGGGCCCCGTTCGAGAAGCTGTACTACTCGCCCAAGCACTTCACCATGGAGAACCTGGTCGAGAGCTACATCTCCGGCGAGCCGCTGGACGTCGAGGTCTGGCGGGGCGTCGCCGACCAGGTGCAGAAGGAATACAACGAGGCCATCTGGCGCACCGGCGACAAGCTGCTGGCCAGGATGGAGCCCGCGGGCATCGGCATCGTCGTGCAGGCCGCCGTCGCCGGCGTGCTCGGGCTGATCGCGGTCATCTTCTCGGTCGTCATCTCGATCCGGTTCGGCCGCCGGATCACCCGCGAGCTGGCGACGCTGCGCCGTACCGCGCTGGACCTGGCCGAGATCAGGCTGCCCGACGTCGTGGCGAAGCTGCGCAAGGGGGAGCGCGTGGACATCGCGACCGAGGCCCCGCCCATCAGGGTGGGCCGCAACGCCACCAGCGAGATCGGCGACCTGGCCGCGGCGTTCGACAGCGTGCAGAGCACGGCCGTGGACGCCGCCGTCGAGCAGGCAAGGCTGCGCGAGGGCCTGTCCGAGGCGCTGCGAAATCTGGCCAGGCGCAGCCAGTCGCTGCTCCAGCGCCAGCTCAAGCTGCTCGACGAGATGCAGCGTGAGACGGAGGAGCCGGAGGCGCTGGAGCGCCTGTTCAAGCTCGACCACCTGACCACCCGCATGCGCCGCCACGCCGAGGGCCTGGTGCTGGTCTCGGGCGGCACCGCGGGCCGCAGGTGGCGCGGCGCCATCCCGATGGAAGACGTGCTCAGCGGCGCGGCGGCCCAGGTGGAGGAGTACACCCGGGTACGCGTCTACCCGATGCCCGAGGGCGGCGTCTCGGGTGGTGCGGTGGCCGACCTCATGCACCTGTTCGCCGAGCTGATCGAGAACGCCGCCGCCTTCTCCTCGCCGAGCAACGAGGTCTCCGTGCGCGGCGAGATGGTCGGTAGAGGCTTCGCCGTCGAGATCGAGGACCGCGGCCTGGGCATGGACGAGCCCACCCGCAAGGCCATCAACGAGCGCCTGGCCAGCCCCCCGGAGTTCGACGCCTCGCATACGGAGCGGCTCGGGTTCGCGGTGGTCGCCATGCTCGCGGCCAGGCACGGCATCAAGGTGACGCTCAAGCCTTCTCCGTACGGTGGGACCACCGCCATCGTGCTCGTGCCCGGATCGCTGGTCGAGCCGATGGCGACCCCGGTGCAGCCGCTGGAGTTCGAGTCCGTCTCCGTGTCGGTCGTCAGGCCGGAGAGCACGGACACAGGCGAGCTGCCGCGCCGGGTACGCACGGGGCGGCGCGCTGCCGGCCCCGTGCTTCCGCAGCAGGGGCACCAGGACTCGGGCCTGCCCCACCGCGAACGGCCGGCCGGCCTCGAACGACCCGCCGGCATCGAACGACCCGCCGGCATCGAGCGGCCGACGGGCATCGACCGGCCCAGCGGCCGAGATCGGCCGGCCGGCCTCGACCGGCCGACGGGCGTTGATGGGCCGACGAGCCTTCCGCAGCGCGAGCGGCCCGCGGGTCTGCCGCAGCGCGCGCGCTCGACCGGGCTGCCGCAGCGCGAGCGGCCGACGAGCGTGCCGCAGGCCGATGAGCCGACGAACCTGCCCCGCCGCCAGCGGCAGACCAACCTGCCGCAGCGGCTCCAGCAGGCGCCGCCCCCCACCCCGCCGACCGCCGAAGAGCGCTCGCCGGAGGAAGCCAGGGCATTGCTCTCCTCGCTCCAGTCCGGCTGGCAGCGCGGGCGGCAGGACAGCGATCAGGATGGGGGATCTCGACCGTGAGCCGCGAGCACGAGTGGGTTGACGACGACGCAGGGCCCGTCGTGCGGCCGTACGCGGTCGCGCGCGGGCGCACCAGGCCCGCGTCCTCCGCGCTCGACCTGCTGGCCACCGTCGTTTCGACGGGAATGCCCGCCCCGCCCAACGCCGAGCTCAGCGCCCAGCACCGGCGGGTGATCGCTTGCCTGTCGGGGAAGGGCAGGCCGGTCGTCGAGGTCGCCTCTGACGTGGGCCTGCCGGTCGGCGTGGTGCGGGTGCTGCTCAGCGACCTGCTGGAGCACGGCCTGGTCTCGGTGCGCCAGCAGCGCGAGAAGGGCTCCTCGCCGACGGAGAGCCTCCTCCGAGAGGTGATCAACGGTCTCAGAGCACTCTAGGAGCGCCTGAGAGCCCCGGAGAACGCCGGAATTCCCGTCCAGGGGGTCCGAATTCCGCCCGAAGGCGCCGGAGACCGTACAAGGGCGTCAGAGTCTGCCCGAGGACGGCAAAGCCCGCCCAAGGCCGCCACGGTCTGCCCGAGGTCGGCAAAGCTCGCCCAAAGCCGCTAGAGGCTGACAAAGCTCGCCCAAGGGCGCCAGGGTCCGCCTGAGGCCGGCAAAGCTCGCCCAAGAGGGCGGACATCCGTCTGGGCGAGTGGGAACCCGCCGAGGCCACTGGAGCGCGGCCGAAGCCCGTCCCGGAGACGTGGGTCCGCCGCAACTGTGGGTCCGCCGCAACTGCCGAGGGGCGGCCGTAGAGCCCGCGTCAGGCGGCGGGGCGCACCTGAAGGACCACAGAGTGCGAGCCCCGCGGCCAGCGGCCTAGTTCGCCGAGGTCAGCGTCCTCAAGGAGTGCTCGACCAAGGTGATCATGACTTCCTTGGCCGACGTACGCCGCCGCACGTCGCACAGCATCACCGGCACGTCGTCGTCCAGGTCGAGCGCGATCCGCACGTCGTCCACGCTGTGCCGGTCGGCGCCGTCGAAGCAGTTGACGGCCACCACGAACGGCGTGCCGCGCTGCTCGAAGTAGTCCACGGAGGGGAAGCAGTCGGTGAGCCGCCGGGTGTCGGCGATCACGACCGCCCCCAGCGCCCCGTAGGACAGCTCGTCCCACATGAACCAGAACCGCTCCTGCCCGGGCGTGCCGAACAGGTACACCACGAGCCCGTCCCGGATCGTGATGCGCCCGAAGTCCATGGCCACCGTCGTGGTGGTCTTGGTCTCGACGCCGTCGGTGTCGTCGATGCCGATCCCGCGGTCGGAGAGCACCTCCTCCGTGCGCAGTGGCTTGATCTCGCTGATCGACCCGACCAGTGTGGTCTTGCCGACGCCGAACCCCCCGGCAATGAGAATCTTCAGCGCGACGGGGTCCTCAGAGAGCACGGAGTCCATTGATCACTTCCTTGAGAATGCGCTCATTCGTCCGCGTCCCTCCGGAGGAGGCTGACGTCACCGAGATGAGGCCGTGGTCACGCATGTCGCCGAGCAACACCCGGACGACGCCGACGGGCAGGTCGAGCTCGACGGCCAGGTCGGCCACCGAGATCGGGTTTCGTGCCGCCCGCAGGATGAGTTGCTGCTCGGGACCGAGATCGCCTGGCGGGTCGCCGATGGCGCGCACGGTCGCGACGAGGTCGAACGCGTCCCCGGAAGAGCGCGTGCGGCCGCGGATGAGGGCGAAGGGCCGGACGACCGGCCCCGCCTCCTCATCGAACCACTGCGGGCTATCGCTCATGACGCTCCAGCGCGCGGGTTGGTGGTGATGTGCTGGCCCACCCGCTTGACCAGCATCGCCATCTCGTAGGCGATG
This sequence comes from Nonomuraea sp. H19, assembly GCF_052068215.1. Taxonomy (NCBI): domain Bacteria; kingdom Bacillati; phylum Actinomycetota; class Actinomycetes; order Streptosporangiales; family Streptosporangiaceae; genus Nonomuraea; species Nonomuraea sp. H19. Next base: position 571,692 of record NZ_JBQHCV010000002.1, read on the forward strand.
TGCCCGACGTCCACGTTCGCTTCCGCGATCACGGCCAGGCAAGTCCCCTGTCCCGCCGCAGTGACGAAGAGGAACGCCGACTCCATCTCCACGATGGTCTGGCGCACGTCGCCGCCGCCGAAATGGCGCCCGGTGCCGCGGGCCAGGCTCTGGAAACCGGCGGCCACGGCTGACAGGTGCTCGGCGTCCTCCCGGCTCAACTCCTTGGAGTAGCCGATGGCCAGGCCGTCGGTCGACAGGATGACCGACTGGCGCACGGCGGCGACCCTCGAGGCCAGGTCGTCCAGCAACCAGTTCAGCTCACCAGTGTTGGTGGTCGGCACACTCATGCATCCCCCTTACTCATGGCCCCTCCTCAGAGGCTTCTTCTTTGGCGCGTTGAGTTCCCCGCTGGAACGCGGAAAACAAGTCGCGTACCTCGTCGGGAGAGCGTTCGGCCGGTTTCTCCGGCTCGGCCGGTTCCGGCGTCGCCTCCTGGAGCTGTGGCGCCAGATTAGTCTGGCGGACTCGCCTGGGCAGCCCGGCGTGGGTGCCCGAGGTGACCACCGCGAGCGCCTTCTTCCTCGTACGGCTCGGCAGGGCGGCCATCTCGCCGCCGTCGCCCGCCGTCAGGGCCGCCTGGTCGGTCACCATCGAGCGGGGCACGAGCACGATGGCCGTCGTGCCGCCGAAGGGAGAGTGCCGCAGCAGCACCTTGATACCGTGCCGCGCGGCCAGCTTGGCCACCACGAAGAGGCCGAGCTTGTCGCTGTCGGCCAGATCGAACTCGGGCGGGTCGGCCAGCATGGCGTTGTAAGCGCCGTATTCGGCCGGGGACAGGCCGAGCCCCTTGTCCTCGATCTCGATGGCGTAGCCGTTGCTGACCTGGTCGCCGCGGATCTGGACGACGGTGTCGGGAGGCGAGTAGATGGTGGCGTTCTCGACCAGCTCGGCCACCAGGTGCGTGATGTCCGCCGCGGCGATCCCGTCGAACGCGCCGGCCGGCATCGTTTCCACGGTGACCCTGGTGTAGTCCTCGACCTCCGCGACCGCGGCCCTGACGATGTCGACCGCGGGCACCGGCTTGCGCCACGCCCGCGCCGGCGCGGAGCCGGACAGGACCATCAGGCTCTCCGCGTGCCGCCGCATGCGCGTGGTCAGGTGGTCGAGGCGGAAGAGCTCCTCCAGCCGGTCGGGATCGTGCGTGCGCCGCTGCATGCCGTCCAGCAGCGCGAGCTGGCGGTGCAGCAGGCCCTGCTTGCGCCGGGCGAGGTTGAGGAAGACCTGGCCGACCCCGTGGCGCAGCGCGGCCTGGCCGACCGCCGCGGTCACGGCGGTGCGCTGCACGGAACCGAAGGCCCTGGCCACGTCGGTGATCTCAGCGGAACCGCTCACCTTGATCGCCTTGGCCTCCTTCCGCACGTTGATGTCCTCGCCCCGGCGTAGCCGCGCCACGATGTCGGGCAGCCGCTCCTCCGACAGCTCGACCGCGACCGCCCGCAGTCCACCGAGCTCGCCGGCCAGACGACGACCGAACCGTACAGAGATGATGATCGACGCGAGCACCGCGATCAAGCCGACGCCGCCCGCGATCGCGATCTCGACCACGGTGGACGTGGCGGCCTCGGAGGTGCGCTCGGCCAGCACCTCGGAGGCGGCCAGGCCGTGCTTGTCGAGCTGGGAGGTCAGCCGGTCGATCGCCTCGGTCCATTCCGCGGCGTCCGGCGGCGGGGCGCCGGTCCTGATGATCCGCGCCTCCATGGTGGCGAAGGTCTGGAACGGCTCCGACGCGAAGACCTGCTCGTACGGCCTCCGCATCGGCACGTCGAGCCCCGCGAGCCCGCGCGCGTGCAGGAACTTCCTGGAGGCGGCGTACTCGGTGAAGGCGGCCGCCTCCGGCCCGGTGAGCCGCTGGTCGGCCAGCGCCCCGATGATGAGGGCGTGCTCCCTGGCGATGTACTCCCTGGCCATGCCCATGGCCTGCAGCGAGGAGGCCTGCTGGAGTATGGCCAGGTCGGAGACGACGACCAGGTGGTCGTAGAGGATGAAGATCGAGTCGAGGATGTGGTTGTACTCGTCCAGCCCGGACAGGCGCGAGCCGAGGCCGTTGTCGATGTCGGCCCTGATCGGGCCGAGCCGGTCGAGCGCGGTCAGCAGCGTGTCGAGCGGGAGGCGCAGATCCCCGCCGATCGCGCTGCCGGCCTCCGTGACGGCTTTGCGGAAGTCCGTGACGGCCTGGTCGGTGCGGGTCCGCTGGCCGCCGAGCACCTCGGTGAGCTCACGCGTCGTAAGCGCCTCGGCGGAGCGCACGCGCTCGGCCTGGAGCTGTAATCCCAGGTCCGTGGAGGTGACGCCGAGAGTGCTGTAGAGAGTGTTGGCTCGGAGCAGTGACTGGGCGTCGCCCATGGTGAGGTTGAGCACGAAACCCCAGAGCGCGCTCAGAGACAAGAGGGGTAGCAACAGCAATAGAAAGATCTTGAACCGAATTGACCGGTTTCGCGAGCCCATGTCCCAACCTCGAGTCGGGGGCATTTCCACACCGTGTGTAAATACACCTCCGAAAGATCGCACAGGAGACTAGCACCGATTATGCGTCCGGCGCAGTGGGAGCAACACGTTCATTACCGTGATTATTGGGACAAGATCTCGCGTCTGCGGCGTCCGGAACGGACGGTCATCCACAGCCAGCACAGCGCGACCAGGGATATCGCGACGAGCCCCGCCCAGTTCACCAGGGTGTAGACGTGCACCTGCCACTCGGTCACGTGCGGCACCCGGCCGATCCGCAGCAGCGCGAACTGCCATGCGTGGCCGGTCAGCGCCAGCGTGACCGCGATGGCGATGGCGTTCATCGAATCCCACAAAGCGTGCAGGAGTGAGACCCCGAGGTAGCTCAGCATGACAGTGGTCGTGAGCCGCCCCGCGGCCGCGAACAGCACGCCGCCGAGGATCGCGGTCCACAGGCCGTGCCCGACCGGCGCCAGGATGCCGCGCAGCACCTCGGTCTCGACGAGCTGCCTGAGCGACAGTCCCTCGGAGGTGAAGAGCGCGTTGAAGGCATAGCCGGCGCTCTCGAAGGCGGCGAATCCGAAGCCGACGGTCGCGCCCAGGATGACGCCGTCCATGGTCGTCCGCTTGGTCATGTGCCTGGTGACGAACATCAGCGCCGCCAGCTTCACGCCCTCCTCGATGAGGCCGACCACCACGTACATCCCGATCGACGGGTGGACGAGCCAGCTCTCCAGCAACGAGGCGCCGAGCACGCCCAGCGCGCCGCCCACCACGAACGCCACGAACAGCAACTCGACCGTGACGCGCGGCGAGCGGCCCCGCCCGTACGCCCAGACCACGAACGTCACCGGCACCAGGAAGCTGCCGAACAGCACCACGGTCGGCACGAGGTTGGAGTTGCCCGTCCAGTTCGTCACGACGACGGTGGCCAGCCACAGGACGAGCCCGATCAGGAAGATTCGCTGCCAAAGCCTCATCGCACCAGTTCCTCCACGGCTCTGCAAGCGGCGATGACGGCCGCGTCGGCGCGGGCGGCGGGCACCGCGTCCGAGCCGGCGATCGCGATCCTGCCGAACCGCCGGCGCGCGGCCTCCGCCGGGAACGGGCCGTCGGGGTAGAACGCGTGCCACGGCCGGCAGTATTCGGGCGCGTTGCCGTGGCCCCACCTGTCGACCGTGATCGCCTCGATGTCGCGTGCCGGGTCGAACCCGCCGGGTCCCAGCAGCCGGGCGAGCTGGTCGCGGATGGTGTGCTCCAGGCGCTCGTAGGGCGTCCTGAACAGCTCGCGCCGCCCGGCCACGGAGCCTGCCCCGGGTCCCAGCTCCGACCGGCACGGCGTGGCCAGCAGGCGCACGTGGGCGGGCTCGCCGGCGCGGCTCGGGGGATCGAGCTCGGACAGGCACCAGTAGGCCCCGGTCCAGCGCACCCGCCGCACGCCCGCCCGCCACCAGGCGTCCCCGTCGCGCAGCCGTACCGTGGCGTGCAGCAGCGGCACCCGGACCGCCGCGCTCAGCGCCTCCCGCTGGTAATGGGGGAGATCGGGCACGAGGTACGGGACGACCGCGCTCCAGCAGGCCAGGATCACCGCCCCGGCCTCCACGGTCATGACCTGGTGGCCGTCGAAGTAGCCCACGGTCGCCGCGGCGGCGCCGTCGCGTACCGACACCACCGGGCTCGACAGCCGGAACCGCACCCGGCTCTCCGGGCTGTCGAGGGAGGCGGCGTCGGGGATCATCCCGGCCACCATCGCCCGCATTAGTGCCTGATTCCCCTCGGAATAGTGGTAAATGTCGTGATCGGTAAGTCCCCATTCCTGCTTCACCGTCGGCGAGTTGAATCGCGATGGCTTGTCCGCATCGAGCCCCAGCCCCGCGAATCCCGGACAGCCCGTGCCCCAGGCGTCGATCGCGCCGAACGCCCGGGTGTCGTAGCCCCACTTGTGGCAGGACATGGTCCGGCAGAACCGCTCCACGTCGGGGTGCGCGCCGCAAACCTCCAGCAGGAAGGCCGAGTACGTCAGCTCCGCCAGCCGTTCCTGTTTGCCCTCCGGTGACAGCCCGGGGAACCAGTCGGGCGGATCCCGCATGAGCATGCGCAGCTCATCCCTGGCTCGCTCGGCGATCGGGAGCCGGCCGACCCAGTCGGCGGTGAGCCGGACCAGCGTGTCCGTGCCGAAGCTCTCCTCGTCGCACATCACGCCGTCGGCCAGGCCCGTCTGGGGCCGCCCGTGGAACACCGCCCGGCGGGCCTGTCCACCGAGCTCGTCGTGGTTGTCGAGGACGAGCACGCGCGCTCCCGGCTCGCGGCGCAACCACTCGTGGGCCGCGCTCACGCCGCTGAGACCGCCGCCGACCACGACGAGATCGTAAGTCTCGCCGGTGGGCTCGGGCGGGCCCGCGTGCGGCCAGAAGCGGCCGTCCCGTAGCGCATGCGGCACGCTGAGCGCCTGCGCGGCGCCGCCGCGGTATCCCGTGGGTGCAGGCTCCATCGTGGTCTCCTGACGCGTCCTGCCCGCGATCACGCCTCCCGCGGCGCTCACGGCCACGCCGTCGAAGAAGTCGCGGCGGGAAATGGGCTGGTTCATCCCGAGGTCGCGTGGAATCAAGCTCATGGCGCGATCATCATCAGTCCGGCCAAAAGCCGCGCAGAGCCACGCAGTGCTTCGAGAAACATTTTGCGCGCCCTATTACCGCGAATGCCTCGTCGCCATCGGCGGGGCTTCGAAGCTCCTGACCAGCGGGAGCAGTGAAACGGAAATACCTCCTAAAGTCACTGAATCCCGCGAATAGCGACGTTACCCGGCCGTCGATCTCCGTATCCACTAGCGTTTTCGACAATGCCGCCAGAGTGAATTGGAGAGCGCATGCTAAAGGCCATTTCTGGCATATGTCTGAGCGTGTTGGCGATTGCCGGATGCGCGTCCGGCAATGCGTCACCGGTGCCCGCCGCCTCGGCGCCGCCGAAGTCGCCGTCGCCGTCGTCGTCCGCCGAGTCCGCCAAGCTGCGTGCAGCGCTGCTGCCGGTGCCCGCGGGGATGCGCGTCGCGTACGGCCCCGAGCTGGGCGCCTTCGGCTCGCTCAAGTCCACCCAGCAGGGCCTGGCAGCGGTGAAGCAGGCCCGGCTGGAGCGGCCGGAGTGCGCCGCGGCCGGCCAGCTCGACGCCGCCAAGCCGGACGTCGCGGGGGCGCCCGCGGCGGTGATCGCCTTCTCCGCGGCCCGCGGTTCGATCACCCAGGCCGTGGTGTCGCTCCCGGCGCCGGCGTTCCCCGCCGAGCTGCCGAAGCAGTGCGCCACCTACAAGGCGAAGGTCGGCGACGCCGAGGTCACCTATCGGACCCGCGCCCTGCCCATGCCGACCAAGGGCGACCAGTCGCGGGCATACCTCACCACGGCGACCGGTGGCAAGAAGAACGCCGAGCTCCGGCAGATCGGCTCGGTCATGATCAGGCGCGGCAACCTGATCATGAGCATGCTCGTGGTCGGGCAGAAGGTGAAGCCGGCCGGTCTTTACGAGCTCGCCACCCTGGCCGACCAGAACCTCGCCAGGGCGACCCGCTAACACGCGGACAGGCCCCTGCCGGGAGCGAGGGGTCAGATCAGGACGTGCGCGTCCGGTCTGCCGACGAAGGCGAACTGGGCGTTGCGGGTCAGCTTGATGTGGTCGGCCTGCCACGTGTGCATCGAGGCGTCGGCGCTGCGCCAGTAGACGAAGTTGAAGCGGTCCGCCGAGTAGATCTTGACGGAGTCCTCCTTCAGCCGCCGCACCAGGTCGGTGTCCTCGCCGCGGGTGATGTCCGCGAACCCGTACGAGCGAAACATGTCGGCCTTGCCGAGGAACGTACCGCCCTGGACGAGGAAGGAGTAGCGGTGCTCCAGGCCGGGCAGCCGGAGCATCGTGGTGTTGCCGCCCTCGAAGTACGCGTAATGCGCACCCTTGCCGACCAGCTCCGCGTCCGAATAGTCGAACGCCCGGACCAGGTCCGACAGGTAGTGCTCCCCGTACAGGTTGTCGTCGTCCATCTTGGCGATCAGGTCGCCCTCGGCGGCCGCGATGCCCAGGTTCATGCAGGCGCCGAGCGACAGCTCCGCGGCGGCGGGCAGGACCACGACGTCCGTGATGCCCGCCATCCGCGCCTTGTCGGCGACCACCACCGGGTCGATGTCGAGGCCGTGCAGCACCATGACGAGCTGCAGCGGACGGTGGAGCTGCTTGGCCACCGATGAGATCGCGTGCTCGATCTGGGCGGCGCGGTTGGTGGGCAGCACGACCGAGATCGAGCGCGTCCTGGGGTGCACCTGGTGCCCGAGATCCTGGAGGATCTGGTCCACGCGGTGCGAGAACAGGTGCTTGTCGAAGACCTCGCGCATCGCCAGGTGCCCCATCCTGGCCCGCAGCTCGGGACTGTTGATCAGGTGCAGGACCTGGTTGTACGACTCGACCGGCTCGCGCGCGATCGGGATCAGGTCGCCGAAGGTCTCCTCGACGGCCCGCGACCACCCGGACACGACGGGCGTCGCGCAGGCGGACAGCTCGAAGACCCGCCGCGCGCACATGGTCGGCGAGTCGAGCACCGAGTTGACGTTGAGGAAGACCTTGTACATCCGGTACGCGGCCAGCATCTGGTCGTAGGGGAGCTCGCCCACGATGTGCGGCCGGTACTTCTCCGGCCAGGCGTACTTCTCGTCCACCTCGCCGTTGCGCGCGAAGATGTGCAGCCCCAGCTCGCGCACCGGATCCAGGACGGTCTCCATCTGCTCGCGGCGCTCGGGGTGCTTGTCGCGGAAGTACATCCCCGCGAAGACCACGTCGTGCAGCCGGCCCTGGCGCTGCTGGATCGGGTTGTGCACGCGCGGCTGTGCGGCGAACTGCAGCACATCAACCCGGTCGTGTCCCAAAATTTCCCGATACTTCGGGAGCATGTCGCCGTCGCACGTGAACACGTAGTCGAACAGCTTCGCCGTGTCGATGAAGAAGTCGAAGTTCGGCGGGTCCTCCTTGTTCCAGAAGACCGTCGGGATGCCTTCCTGCCTGCACCAGGCCACCAGGTCGCGCAGCGGCTCCTTGGGGGCGTTGGTGCCGGTCATCTGGTAGCGCCAGCGGCCCTGGTTCCCGTGCCAGGCCGACTCGCAGAACAGCAGGTCGGGCCGCTTCTCCGCGAAGATCTCCGGCCAGTCCTTGAGCCCGAACTCGATCTGGTCCCACTCGTAGCGGAAGGCCATCCTGGAGAAGTCGTCCAGGATCACCGCGACCTTCAGGTCCGGCCTGTTCACCGGCCCCTTCGGCCATTTCGCCGGCGGCACCTCGACCAGCGGCGGCCGGGTGTTCGCCGTCTCGATCGCCTCCGTCACCGGGGTGGGGGGCTTGGGCGCCTTCTCCTTCGACCGGACCGCCTCGACGATCTTCCCGGGGCTCTTCGAGCCCAGGGCCTCACCCAGCTTGTAGGTCCGCTTCGCCTGCGTGGCCTCCAGTTTCCAGGTGGCGTACGCGGCCTTGGCCTCGGCGATCTCCAGCCGCCGCCGCAGCTCCCTGACCTCGGCCTCGTACCGCTCGACGAGCTTGCGCTCCTCGGGGAGCCAGTTGACGGGTCCGAGGCGCTGGAACGCGGGCTGTTCGGGGGATTCGGCCATGGTGATACGCCTTATCGCTCAGAGGTATGTCATGGTAAGGGGTAAGCGAAGGCTATTCGGGGCGTTTGGCCTGGGAAGCGGGCGCCAGGTTGTCGCCCTCGAGCCAGGCGGAGATCACCTTGGCGATGCGCGGCCCGGCCTGCCCGTCCCACAGCACCGGCAGCTCGCCGGCCGGCGTGGCGGCGCCGTCGGCCAGCGCCTTCTCCGCCGCCGCGGGCAGGAGCGCGGGCGTGACCAGCCGGTTCGTGCCATGAGTGATCGTGATGGGCCGCTCGGTGTTGGGCCGCACGGTCAGGCAGGGGACGCCCAGCATGGTCGTCTCCTCCTGCACGCCGCCGGAGTCCGTGACGACCAGCGCGGCGCCGCGTACGAGTGAGAGGAACTCCACATAGCCCAGCGGCTCGATGACCTTGATCGACTCGCCGTCGACGAGTCCCGCCGCGGCCAGCCGCGCCTTGCCGCGCGGGTGGATCGGCACCACGATCGGGATCTGCCGCGACACCTCGAGCACGGCGTCGACCAGCTCCTTGGCGGCCTCGGGCGTGTCCACGTTCGCGGGCCGGTGCAGGGTCGCGACGGCGTATCGGGCCGGCAGGCCCAGCCGCGCCACCACGGGCGCCGGGTCCAGCGCCGGCAGCGCGGAGAACAGGCTGTCGATCATGGGGTTGCCCACCAGGTGCACCTTCGACGCGGGCACACCCTCGGCGGCCAGGTAGGCCAGGGCCTCGGGGGAGGTGGCGAAGAGCAGGTCGGCCAGCGCGTCGGTGACGACCCGGTTGACCTCTTCCGGCATCCCCCGGTCGAACGAGCGCAGCCCCGCCTCCACGTGCGCGGTCCTGACGCCCAGCTTGGCGCAGACGAGGATGGCGGCCAGCGTCGAGTTCACGTCCCCGTACACCACGACGAGGTCCGGGTCCTGCGCCTGCACGACCTCCTCCAGGCCCACGAGCAGGGCCGCGGTCTGCTTGGCGTGGCTGCCGGAGCCGACGCCCAGATTCGCCACCGGATCCGGCAATCCGAGGTCGGCGAAGAAGACGTCCGACATCAGAGCGTCGTAGTGCTGACCAGTGTGGATGATGCCCTGCCGCACGCCGAGTTCACCGAGTGCCCGCACCACCGGGGCCGCTTTCACGAAATTGGGACGAGCGCCCAACACGTGCAGGACCAGGGGGTTCTCCCTCATTGACCTCGCCTTTCATAGCGGAAGGGAAAAACGCTGCCTATGGTACGGTCACCGCGTGGCATCCGACGCCAGTCGTCAAGACTCCTCTAAAGTTTCCGCGAAGTCCGCCCGTGCCGGCGTCGGTGGACTTCTCAAGGGGTTCGTTCAGCACCCGATCATCGTCTCCCGCGTCGTCGCGACGAAGGTCAGATCCGACCCCGTCCGCGTGGCTCAGGCCGCCGCCGACGCATTACCGCCCCGGCTGCGTCCCGTCGTGGGCAAATTCGCCTGGCCCGCCGCGCGCAGGGCCCGGCGCATGGTGCGCAAGTTCGGCATGCGCGTGGTCAGGGCGCCGTGGAACGAGGCCAAGGAGCACTGGAACGCCGGCCGGGTCACCGAGGCCGCCGCGGTGCTGGAGGCCCACACCAAATACCCCTTCGTCAAGCGCAGGGCCGCCTACTACCGGGGTGAGCTGGCCGCCATCGGCCCGGACCCCATCCCGCCGGGGCCCAAGGTCGCCATCCTGGAGCGCGTCCAGGGCCGGGTGATGCATCTGGTCACCAACGCGCTGCCGTACACGCAGGCCGGATACACCGTCCGCACCCACCGCATCGTCACCTCGCAGCAGGCCGCCGGGCTCGACCCGCACGTGGTCACGAGCTGGGGTTGGCCGATGATGCAGGGGCACGCGGACGCGTCGCCGTACGAGGAGATCGACGGCATCCCCTACTACCGGCTGCTGCCGGACGGGCACGGCGAGGTGCCGTTCGAGATGCGCGGGCGCATGGTCAGGGGCGCCGACGCGGTCACCACGCTCGTCGCCCAGCTGCGGCCGCAGGTCCTGCACGCCGCCACCGACCACCGCAACGGCTCGGTCGCGCACGCCGTGCGCGACAGGACCGGCACGCCGTTCGTCTACGAGGTGCGCGGCTTCCTGGAGGAGACGTGGGCCTCCCGCGACCCGATCCGGGTCGGCAGCGAGCGCCATCTGCTGCAGCGCGAGCGCGAGGCGTTCCTGATGCGCGAGGCGGACGCCGTCGTCACGCTGGCCGAGACGATGGCGACCGAGATCGTCGAGCGCGGCGTGCCCAGGGAGAAGATCCACCTGGCGCCCAACGCCGTGGACGACACGCTGCTGACGGCCCACTATGACGGCGCCTCGTTCAGGACCGCGTACGGCATCGAACCCCACGAGATCGTCGTCGGCTCGGTGTCCAGCATCGTGGCCTATGAGGGATTCGCCACTTTGCTCCGGGCCGCCGCGCTGCTGCGTGACGGCGGCACGCCGGTGCGGGTGCTCATCGTGGGCGACGGCGCCGAGCGCGACAACCTCCTCGAGCTGGTCGCCGAGCTGGGCCTGAGTGACGCCATCCTGCCCGGCCGGGTCGGCCCGGAGGAGGCGCTGCAGGCGCAGGACGCCATCGACATCTTCGCCTGCCCCCGCGAGGACCTACGGGTGTGCCGACTCGTTACGCCATTGAAACCCGTCGAGGCGATGGCGCTCGGCAAGCCGGTCGTGCTCAGCGATCTGCCCGCCCTGTCGGAGCTCGTCGGCTCCGACGGCGCCGGGATGCTGGTGCCGCCCGGCGATCCGGCGGCGCTCGCCAAGGCGCTCGCCGGGCTCCGAGAGGACCCCGCCAGGCGTGCGGAGATGGGCGAAGCGGGTCGCGCGGAAGTGGCCGCGAAGCGTACGTGGAGCCGCGTGGCAGAGACTTATCAAGCTCTATACCGATCGCTTGCCGAATGATGACCTTCGCATTCCGTGCCAGTTGTGACGGGTTCGGTCGCATTAGGCGTGAGCTAGGTGGACTTGAGATAACCTTTGCCACCATGAAGTGTTGTTTCCGGCTCCTCAAGGCACAGCTGTGACAGAAATCGACTTGGCTGTCATCGGTCTGGGCTACGTCGGCATGCCGCTCGCCAAGGAGGCTGCCGCCGCCGGCCTGCGGGTCGTCGGCGTGGATGTCGACCCCGCCAAGGTCGACGCGCTCACCGCCGGTCAGTCCTACATCGACGACCTGACCGACGCCGACATCGAGCACATGCTGGCCCATGGGTTCACCGCCACGCTCGACGAGACCGTACTGGCCCGGAGCAACACGATCGTCATCTGCGTGCCCACTCCGCTGGACGAGGACCACCGTCCTGACCTGTCCGCCGTGGAGGGCGCGACCAAGGCCGTCGCCCGCAACCTGAGCAAGGGCACGCTCGTCGTGCTCGAGTCCACCACCTGGCCGGGCACCACCGACGAGGTGGCCAGGCCGCTGCTGGAGAGCTCGGGGCTGACCGCCGGCGAGGACTTCCACCTGGCGTTCTCGCCCGAGCGCATCGACCCGGGCAACCCCAAGTTCGGCCTGCGTAACACGCCCAAGGTGGTGGGCGGCTACACGCCGACCTGCCGCGACCGGGCGACCGCGTTCTACGGGCGCTTCATCGAGCAGGTGGTGCCGGTCAGCGGCACTCGCGAGGCCGAGATGGCCAAGCTGCTGGAGAACACCTACCGGCACGTCAATATCGCGCTCGTCAACGAGATGGCGATCTTCTGTGACGAGCTCGGCATCGACCTGTGGGAGTCGATCGAGGCCGCGGCGACCAAGCCGTTCGGCTTCCAGAAGTTCCTGCCCGGCCCGGGCGTCGGCGGGCACTGCATTCCCGTCGACCCGTCGTACCTGTCGTACACCGTGCGCAAGCTCGGCTACCCGTTCAGGTTCGTGGAGCTGGCGCAGGAGATCAACGAGCGGATGCCGTCCTACGTGGTGGCCCGCGTTCAGCGCTTGCTCAACCGGCATAAAAAGCCCGTAAACGGGGCCAAAGTCGTTATGCTCGGCGTCACCTACAAACCAGACATCGCCGATGAACGGGAAACACCGGCACTCCCGGTGGCGCGTGCCCTGCTGGAACTGGGCGCCGAGCTCTCGTTCGCGGACCCGTACGTCAAGGAGTGGTCAGTCGACGGCACCCCGGTGCCGCGTGAGGAGGACCTTGCCGAGGCCGTGGTCAACGCCGACGTGACGCTGCTGTTGCAGCAGCACGCCGCGTTCGACCTCGACATGGTCGAGGCGAAGGCCAAGCTCGTGCTGGACACCCGCGGCGTTCTCGCCGAGGGTGAACGCGTCGAGCGGCTGTAGCGACGGAGGGCTGCGCGCAGTGCACGTGCTCGTCATGACGGTGGTGCATAACCCCGAGGACGCGAGGATCCTGCATAGGCAGATCCGTGCCCTTGTGGATGCCGGTCATGAGGTCACGTATGCTGCCTCGTTCACCGCGCACGGGGTCGTCCCGAGACCGTGGGTCACCGGCGTCGATCTCCCCAGGGCCGTCCAGCGCAAGCGGGTCGCGGCCGTGTGGGCTGCCCGCAGGGTGTTCAAGCGCATGCGGGACAAGGTCGACCTCGTCCTCATCCACGACCCCGAGCTGCTGTTCGCCGTGTGGGGGTTGCGCAACAGACCGCCCGTGGTGTGGGACGTCCACGAGGACACCCCCGCCACGCTCTCGCTCAAGCCGTGGCTGCCGTCGCTGCTGCGACCCCCCGTGCGCTTCCTGGCCCGCCTGCTGGAAGGCACCGCCGAACGCCACATGCACCTGCTGCTGGCCGAGACGGCCTACGCCGGCCGGTTCAAGCACGCCCACTTGATCGTGCCGAACGAGACCTGGGTGCCGGACTCGGTGACGCCTCCCGGCGACGACCGGGTGGTCTATCTCGGCTGGCTGTCCAGGGCCCGGGGCGTCAATGAGGCCGTCGAGGTGGCCAAGCTGCTGCAGCCGTACCGGGTGGCCGTGGAGCTGATCGGCTACGCCGACCCGCAGAGCCGTCCGGTGCTCAACCAGGCCGTCACCGAGGGCCTGCTGGAGTGGCGCGACTTCATGCCCAACGACGAGGCGCTCAAGCGGCTCGACGGGGCGCTGGCCGGACTGTCGCTGCTGCACGACGAGCCGAACTACCGCCACTCGATGCCCACGAAGATCGTGGAGTACATGGCGCACGGCATCCCCGTGATCACCACCCCGTCGCCGCGTGCCGTGGAACTGGTGGAGCGCTACGACAGCGGTGTCGTCGTGCCCTGGCAGGACCCCAAGGCCGTCGCGCAGGCCGTGCTGACGCTGCGCGACGACGTACGCGAGCGGCGGGCGCAGGGCGCTCGCGGCTACGCGGCGGCCCGTGCTAACCACCACTGGCCCAACTCGGCCAAGCGCTTCGTCGCTCAGCTGGAGTCCTGGGCCGGGGTCAAGCGATAGCCGGCTACTTTCGAGGGCGGTAGGTTCCTGAACGTGCGCTGGCTTTTTCTGCTCGTGGGCGCAGCAATCCTGGCAGTGATCGCCGCCGTGGTCATCGTCATCATGCCGTCCTCGACCGGCAAACCGGCCACGACGGCCGGCAAGTCTGCGACACCCAAGCCGTCGAGGACCGAGCCGACGCCGAAGGTGAGCGAGTTCACCGACGGCTGCGGAACGTTCGAGACCAAGGAACGCGCCCCATACGCCGTCACCGGCTATTGGATCATGCCCAAGTCCAACCGCTGCACGTGGCGGACCCAGTTGCAGGAGATCCACGATGTGGGCGGCGACACCGTGGTCAGGATCGGGTACGGCCTGCAGTTCCGCACCCTCTCCGACACCGGCGAGATCCTGACCAGGGACGGCGAGCCGGACTCGCTCTACAAGGCCTGCGAGGAGGACGGGCTCAGCTGCCACGACGCCGCCGAGCGCGAGCTCAAGCAGGCCAACCGCGGCAACAGGATCGGCCGCACGTACGTCTACAGGACCGACGAATCGTTCAGCCCCGAGCTGTTCCGCTGCCCCCAGATGGAGCGCAGCATCGAGGCGGGCAACCGGATCTACTACCTGCTCATCACCCAGCCGGACGGCTCCGACGACGCCACCTGCGACTTCTCCAGCAAAGGCGCCTCCTACGACCTGATCCTGGTGACGGGCTCGGACAAGGACAGCCTGAGCGAGCTGCTCGACCTGGGCGACCAATTCGGCATCCAGGTCTTCCCCGCGCTGCCGCTCGCCCCGCGCGATCCCAAGGTGCCCACCAAGGCCTACAAACACCACGTCGGCACCCTCACCACGCTGACCCGGCGCATCCTGCAGGACTACGGCGCCCGCTTCGCCGACCGGGACTCACTGGGCGGCGTCTACCAGCCGTTCGAGGTCCAGATGTCGGCCAGCCTGGCCACGAACCCGACGCTGGAGGTGTACGCCGACCAGCACAAGATCGTCGAGCAGGAACTGCCGGGCAAGCCCATCCTGATCAGTCCCTACATGGACGCGCGCAAGCGGGTCGGCTTCGGCCAGACGCCCAAGCAGGTGGCCGAGGGGTTCAAGGCGCTGGCGAAGACCGGAGTCGGCATCATCGCCCCGCAGGACAGCCGCGGCACCGGCAAGGTGGGGCTGTTCTGGCCGGACGAGCGCGACAGCGAGGTGGATCCGCGGCTGCGGCCGGTGGTCGGGGAGTCCACGTACGGGACCGCGTACCACGGGTCCACGCGCGACTACTACCGCGAGATGTCGGCCGCCCGCGAGGAGATGGTCGAAGCCGGCTACCAGGTGGACCTGTGGGCGAACGTCGAGGCGTTCGAGCCGTCGGGCAAGGAGCCGTGCACGCCGCAGGGCACCCGCGGCAAGACCGACAAGAAGCGCCTGGACGAGGCGGTCACCATGGCCGGGCGCTATGTGCAGAAGGTCGTCTCCTATATGTGGAGCGACTTCATGACCTGCGGTAAGCCGTCGCTCGAAGAAGAGATCCTGACGGACTGGCAGCGCCCGATCGCGGTCGACGCGATCAGGCAGCCCCGTGACATCCAGGACGGCGTGGAGGTGCGCGGCTACAACTTCAAGGACAGCACGATCACCGTCCAGTGGTCCGGCGGGACGAAGGACCTGGTGGTGTCGGCGGTGGGCTGGCTGGACATGGAACCGCTGGACCTGCCGAAGGGGATGGCCACGGCCTGGGTGCCGTTCGACTGGACCCAGGTGCCGGTCGGTGAGTGGGTCAGGATCACCGTCAAGGGACCTTCCGGCCAGCCGTCCACGGAGCCGTTACACGTCCGTATCACGGCCTAGGAGCTGTGGCTCGCTCCCCATGTCAAGGTACGTGTAACGTGCCGTCCATGGTCCCGAGCGTCCCGGTCAGCGTCGACCTGGTCGTCCTAACCGTGCGCTGCCACGCGCTGAGCGCCCTCGTATGGCGCCGCGACAACCCGCCGTTCCTCCGGCGGTGGTCGCTTCCCGGCGGCTTCATCCAGCTCGACGAGGACCTCCCCGCCGCGGCTCACCGCATCCTCGCGGAGCGCGCCGGCCTCCCTGGGGCGCCGGTGCACCTGGAGCAGCTCCAGACCTACGGCTACCCCGACCGCGACCCCCGCCAGCGCGTCCTGAGCGTCGCTTACCTGGGGCTCGCCCCTGACCTGCCGGCCTCGGAGAAGGCCCACATGAGCTGGCAATCGGTGGACTCCCTCACGGCCATGGCCTTCGACCACCGCCGCATCATGCTGGACGGCGTCGAGCGGGCCCGCGCGAAACTGGAGTACACCTCGCTGGGGGCGGCCTTCTGCCCGCCGGAGTTCACGGTGGCGGACCTGCGCCGCGTCTACGAGATCGTCTGGGGCCGCTCGCTGGACCCCAGAAACTTCCACAGGAAGGTCACCAAGGCGGAGGGCTTCCTGGTGGAGACGGGGGCCACGACGACGCGGGACGGCGGCCGCCCGGCCAAGCTCTACCGCCGCGGCCCCGCCGAGCTCCTCCACCCGCCGATGCTGCGCAGCCTCAAGGAGTAAATCCGGCGCGACACATGTCCGCGGCTTCCGCCCCGGTGGTCCGAATGGCACCCTTGATCATGTGATGCACAGGTGCCGGGGGCTCGATCGTCCCCCGCGGTGAGCAAGGGGAGGACGCGATGGGAGCGGCACCCACCGCCCGGTACGACGGGCTGGCCGACTGGTACGAGGAATACAACGCACCCGCGGCCGAGGCGAATCGCGCGGCGATCGTCGAGCTGCTCGGCGTGGGCGAAGGCCCGTGCCTGGACCTGGGATGCGGAGGCGGGCTCTACTTCGACGCGATCCGCGAGACCGGGCGGAGCGTGGTCGGTCTCGACTACTCGGCCGATCAACTTCGCATCGCCCGGGCCAGGACCGATGGACTGCTGCTGCGGGCCGATGCCGCCGCCCTGCCCTTCGCCGACGGCGCGTTCCCGACGGTGGCCGCGCTCTGGATCTCCAGCGACGTCGACGACTTCGCCGCCGTGCTCAAGGAGGCCGCCCGCGTGCTGGAACCGGGCGGGCTGCTGGTGTACTACGGAGTACACCCCTGTTTCAACGGTCCCCACGTCCAGGCGGGCGAGGGTGAGTCCCGTATCGTCCACCCGGTCTACCGGGAGGCCGGCCGGCATCGCGACGCGCCCTGGTGGGGACAGAACATCAGGCGGCGGGTCGGCATGAGCCATCTGCCCCTGGCGGATTTCCTCAATGCCTTCTTGGACGCCGGCCTGGTCATCGGCCGCGTCGGAGAGCCACAGAACCACCCGGTCCCATGGATCCTGTCCGTCCGGGCACACCGGCCCGCTGAGGGCGGGCGGGCGGCGCCACCACCGGCCGCGCCCGCCGCGGCGCGCCAAGTCCTTCGATGACCTGCGGCCGAACGCGGAGGAGGCGCCTCAGGCTGAGGTCAGGACCGCCGCCGTCATAGGGGTGTGCAAGGTCCAGCCAAGGGTGCGGTAGAGGGCTTGGCCCTCCGCCGTCGCCACCAGGATGCCCGTCTGCGCCCCCATCGAGGCGGCCGTCCGCTCCAGCGTGCGCATGATGACGGTGCCGAGCCCCCGGCGGCGGTGGTCGGCCGCGGTTTCCACCTGGTCCACGGTGGCCGTCGTGCCGGCCACCGCGAACTGACCCCGTGCCGCCACCTCGCCCGCCGCCGTCAGCAGGCGTGCCACCGTCACCCCCGCCCTGGTGGTGACGGCCAGCGTGTAGCCGGACGGGATCTGTGGGGACGGGATACGGGGCAAGGGGGCGGTCATCATGAACTCGCGGTCCTTGACGGCCCACCTGGGCGGCAGGAGCGGGGCGACGGCCTCGGCGGGGGCGCAGAGCTTGAGCCAGGTTCCCGGCGTCGTGAGCGCCGCGGTCAGGTGGCGGAGGATCTCCGGAGTCGGGGTGGGGACGACGTGCCGGGCCACGTGGCCGGGCAGGCCGACGTCCACGCGCAGGCCCCATGGCTCGCGTACGGGCTTGGGGGCGTTGCGGGAGATGACCCAGCCATTGACCCATGCCCGGACTGTTGCGGGATGTGCCGTTTTGAGAACCTCCATCATAGAGAACAGCCTATTGTTCGCCCGTTACCGCACGACCGGGCGTAGCAGGATAAAAAGGACACGGCGTGGCACCGCCTAGACGTGCCCCCAGCCAGGTAGGGTCCCCGTTGTGCGCGTTGAGATTCATGGTCACCGGGGTGCGCGGGGCCTGTGGCCGGAGAACACCCTGCCGGGTATGAGCCGCACGATGGAGCTCGGCGTTCATGCGCTCGAGCTCGACGTCGCGCTCACCGCCGACCGACGCCTCGTGCTCACGCACGATCTCACGGTCTCCGCCGTGACCAGCGCCGACCGCCGGCCGCTGCACGCCGGCGATCCGCTCTTCCCGTACGTCGGCAAGCCGATCAACGCCCTCACGCTGGCGCAACTGCGCACGCTCGACGTGGGCGTACGGCTGCCGCGGCATCCCGACGACCCCTTCGCTCTGACCCAGGTCGCCATGCCGGAGACCAGGATGCCGACGCTCGGCGCGGTGCTGGGGCTGGTGAACGCCTACGAGGCGGAGAGCGTACGGCTGCACGTCGAGCTGAAGTCCGATCCCACCAGGCCGGAGCTGACACCGGATCCCGAGATGTTCACCGAGCTGCTCCTCGACGAGCTGGACCGGCACGGCAGGCTGGGCAACGCGGCCATCCTGAGCTTCGACTGGCGGATCATCCGGCACGCCGCCGCGCTGGCGCCGGGCACGCGGCGGTTCGCGCTGATCGAGCTGGACACCCTGCACTGGCACGACGACCTGGGCGACGACGTGCCCGCGGCGGCCCGCGCGGCGGGGGCCACCACGCTCTCGCCCGAGCACGTGATGGTGGACGAGGCGCTGATGGCGCAGGTGGCCGCGGCCGGGCTCGACGTGGCGGTCTGGACGGTCAACGAGGCCGGGCTGGCGGGCAGGATGCTGGATCTCGGCGTGGCCGGGATCGTGACCGACTATCCCGATCGGATGCGGGAGCTGTGGCGGGAGCGCGGGCTTGAGCTGCCCGAGCCGGTCGGCCCGCTCAAGCCCGTCGGCGTATAGGGACTACAGCCAGCCGTTCCGGCGGAAGCCGCGGTGCAGGAGGACGCACGTGGTGATCATGACGGCCAGCACTGCCGGGTAGCCCCAGACCTGATTGGTCTCCGGCATGAAGTCGAAGTTCATGCCGTAGATGCCGGCGATCATCGTGGGCACGGCCATGATGGCCACCCAGGAGGAGATCTTGCGCATGTCCTCGTTGGCCAGCGCGTTCGAGCGGGCCAGGGCGGCCTGCAGGATGGAGCTGCACAGCTCGTTGGAGGACTCCACCTGCTCGCACACCCGGGACAGGTGGTCGCCGACGTCGCGGAAATACTCGCGCATCTCCGAGGGGATCACGCGGCGCTGGGGCAGCGCGGACAGCGGGGCCTGCAGCGGGGTGACGGCCCGCTTCATCTCCAGCATCTCCCGCTTGAGCTGGTAGATCCGGTTGATGTCGCGGGAGCTGACATCGGCGAACACCGTCGCCTCGACCTCTTCCAGCTCGAGCTGCATGAGGTCGGCGACCTGCAGGTATTGGTCGACGACGTGGTCGGAGATGGCGTGCAGGACGCCCGCGGGCCCGCGGTTCATCAGCTTGGGCTTGTCCTCAAGGCGGTCGCGGACCACGGTGAGCGGGCAGTGCTCGCCGTGCCGCACCGTGACCACGAAGTCCACGCCGAGGAACACCATGATCTCACCGGTGGCGATGATCTCGCTGTTGTCGGTCAGCTCGTCGTGGTCGAGGTAGGCGATGGTCTTGAGGACCATGAACAGCGAATCGCCGTACCGCTCGACCTTGGGCCGCTGGTGCGCCTTGACGGCGTCCTCGACGGCCAGCGGGTGCAACCCGAACACCTCGGAGAGCCACTCCACCTCGGGGGCCTCCGGCTCGTGCAGGCCCACCCAGACGAAGGCCCTGGCGCCGTCGGCGGTGTCGTTGTGTGCGCGTACGAGGCCGAGCGCCTCGACGATGCCCGCCGCCGCCACCTTCTTGCCCTGGACGTAGGCGCCGTATTCGACGAGGGAGTCGACCGGGGGCACGCGAAGATCACGCACCGGCTTGGTGAGCTGGTGTACGGCGCGTGGCGGTACGTGGTGACGGTTGATGCGACGGAAAAGCGTGGACGAGCGCATGGCAGTCCCTTTCCGCCCGACCTGGCACGCTCCACGCGCGACGAAAAGTCACCTCAATCAACACACATGCGTGGAGGCACGATCAGGCTGCCGGATTGGAGTGGTCGGGGGCATTCAGGTCGTACGTGTGGAAGCACGTACTGCTGGGATCACCAGGATTCATCCCGGACCACCTCCAATCACACGAGACGCCGCAAAGCTGCCCTAACTTACCACGGGCGGGTGAACTTATCTGACCATACCTGCCGGAGAGCTCCGGGCTGAGGCAGAACTCCACAAAGATTGCCGCCTGTTCCGGCATTTGGTGTGCTGGAGACCGAAGCCGACGCCTGGTCACGGGCCTGCGACAATGGACCGCGTGCGCGTTCTAGTGATTGGTTCCGGAGGGCGTGAGCACGCCCTGTGTCGTTCTCTCAAGCTCGATCCCCAGGTCACCGAGCTCCACTGTGCCCCGGGCAACCCGGGCATCGAGGAGGTCGCGACCGTCCATCCCGTCGACCCCCTCGACCCCGATCAGGTGGCCGGGCTGGCCACGCGGCTGCGGGCCGACCTCGTGGTGGTGGGGCCGGAGGCGCCGCTCGTGGCGGGGGCGGCCGACGCCGTGCGCGAGGCGGGCATCGCCTGCTTCGGACCCACTCGCGAGGCCGCCATGATCGAGGGCTCCAAGGCCTTCGCCAAGGAGATCATGACGGCGGCCGACGTGCCGACCGCGCGGGCCAGGACGTGCGTCACCGAGGCGGAGGCCGCGGCCGCGCTCGACGAGTTCGGGCCGCCCTACGTGGTCAAGGACGACGGCCTGGCCGCCGGCAAGGGCGTGGTGGTCACCGGCGACCGCGAGCAGGCGCTGGCCCACGCGCTGGCCTGCGAGCGGGTGGTGATCGAGGAGTTCCTGGACGGTCCCGAGGTGTCGCTGTTCGCGCTGTGCGACGGGAGCACGGCCGTGCCGCTGCAGCTCGCTCAGGACTTCAAGCGGGTCCACGACGGCGACCAGGGGCCCAACACCGGCGGCATGGGGGCCTACACGCCGCTCCCGTGGGCTCCCGAGGGGCTCACCGAGCAGGTCATGCGGGAGGTCGTGCATCCGACGATCGCCGAGCTGTCCCGGCGCGGGCTGCCGTACCAGGGGGTGCTCTACGTGGGGCTGGCCCTGACGGCGAAGGGGCCGAAGGTGGTCGAGTTCAACGCGCGCTTCGGCGATCCGGAGACGCAGGTGCTGCTCGACCGGCTGGAGACGCCGCTGGGCGGGCTGCTGATGGCGTGCGCGACCGGCGAGCTGGGGCTCGACCCCGTGTTCAAGGACGGTTCCGCTGTGACGGTGGTGATCGCGGCGGAAAACTACCCGGACACGCCGGTCAAGGGCGACGTGATCACGGGGCTGCAGGAGACCGAGCACGCGTACGTCGTCCACGCCGGCACCAAGCGCGAGGGCGACGACATCGTCTCCAACGGCGGCAGGGTGTTGAGCGTCGTGGGCAACGGACCCGACCAGGAGAGCGCGCGCAACAACGCCTACGACCTCGTCGGGCGGATCACGCTGCGCGGCTCGCACCACAGGACGGACATCGCCCGATGAAGCTCGTGCACTCCGGCAAGGTTCGCGACCTTTACGAGACGGACGACGGCCTGCTGCTGATGGTCGCCTCCGACCGGATGTCGGCGTTCGACTACATTCTGGAGCCCGACATCCCCGACAAGGGGGCCATTCTCACGCAGATGTCGTTGTGGTGGTTCGACCAGCTCAAGGACGTCGTGCCCAACCATGTCGTGGCGCCCGGCGACGACGCGCGCAGCGTGCTGTGCAGGCCGCTGACGATGGTGCAGGTGGAGTGCGTGGCGCGGGGCTACCTGGCGGGCGGCGGGCTCGACGAATACCGGACCGACGGCATGGTCTCGGGCGTGCGGCTGCCGGACGGGCTGGAGGACGGCTCACGGCTGCCCGAGCCGATCTTCACCCCGTCCACCAAGGCTCCCCTCGGGCAGCACGACGAGCCGATCTCCTATGAGCAGGTCGTGGCGGAGGTCGGCGCGGAGACGGCCGCGGAGCTGCGGCGGATCACGCTGGCCGTCTACGCCCGCGGCGCGGAGATCGCCCGCGAGCGCGACATCATCGTGGCCGACACCAAGATCGAGCTGGGCTGGGGCGCGGACGGCGTGCTGACGCTCGGCGACGAGGTGCTCACGCCCGACTCCTCGCGATTCTGGCCGGCCGACCAATGGCAGCCGGGCTGCGGGCAACCTTCTTTTGACAAGCAGTTTGTGCGCGATTGGTTGCTATCGCCCGAATCAGGATGGGACAAATCCTCCGGAACCCCACCACCTCGCCTTCCCGACCATGTGGTCGAGCGCACTCGGCAGCGATACCTAGAAGCGTATGAGCGCGTCACGGGGGTTCCCTTTAGCGGATGATTCGGCTGGGTCATGTGGTGTTAGCGACTACTGTTGGCCCGATCGAGCCTCACCGTTGATTTCCAAGGAGCCGCACGAATGGTCCGTTACCGCGTGCGCGGTGGCAACGCACTGCGTGGAACCGCGTTCATCCAGGGCGCGAAGAACGCCGTGCTGCCCATGATCGGTGCGGCTCTGCTCGCCGCGAAGGGCCGCACCGTCCTGCGCAACGTGCCGATCATCGAAGACGTCCGCCGCGCGGTCGAGCTGGCCGAGGCCGTCGGCGCGTACGTCGAGCTGCACGAGTCCGAGCGCACGCTCGTCATCGACGCCTCCAGGCTGACCAGCGCGGTGCTGCCCGCCGAGATCGCCAGGCGCTTCCGCGGCTCGGTCCTGTTCACCCCCGCGCTGCTGCACCGGCTGGGTGAGGCGATCGTGGAGGGAGTCGGCGGCTGCAATCTCGGCAGCCGCAACCTCGACTTCCACTACCTCGGCTACAAGCGGCTGGGCGCGATCGTGGACGAGGGCGAGACCGTCATCCACGTCAAGGCGTCCGGGCTGACCGGCGCGACCCTCTACCTCGACACCCCGTCACACACCGGCACCGAGAACCTCATCATGGCCGCCGCCCTGGCCAGGGGCACGACCGTGATCGAGAACGCGGCGCTGGAGCCCGAGGTGCTCGACGTCATCGACATGCTCACCAAAATGGGCGCGCGCATCAGCGGGGGCGGCACCGGGTTCATCACGGTGGAGGGCGTGGAGGAACTGCACGCCGTCGAGCACACGGTGATGCCCGACCGGCTGGACGCGGGCGTCTTCGCGATGGCCGCGGCGATCACCGGCGGCGAGCTCAGCCTCGTGGGCACCGGCCTCGACCTGGGCGTCGTACGCTACAAGCTGGAGCAGATGGGCGTCGACTTCGCCCGCGAGGGGGCGGTGCTGCACGTCCGCTGCGACCGCACGCTACGGCCGATCAACATCATCACCGACACCTACCCCGGCTTCGCCACGGACCTGCAGTCGCCGATGATGACCGTCGCGGCGCTCGCCGACGGCACCAGCTACATCCACGAGCGCATCTTCGACGGCAGGTTCGCGCTGGCCGGGGAGCTCAACAAGATGGGTGCGAACGTCGAGGTCGACGGCAGCCGGGCCATCGTACGCGGCCGGACGCCGCTGACCGGGACCCAGGTGACGGCGCACGATCTGCGTTCGGGCATCGCTCTGGTGCTCGCCGGGCTCGCGGCCGAGGGCGAGACGCTCATCGACTCGGGTTACCTCATCGATCGCGGCCACGCACATCTCGCCGCCAGAATGCGCGCTCTCGGCGCGGACATTACACGAGAGATTTCCGAACACTAAAAAGCGCCAGAAAAACCACGTTGAGCTGCTAAGACTTCTTGACGGACGGTCAACCACTACGGCTTTCCGGAAAAGTCGGGCGTGACATTACGGCCCCCGCGAGCGATCGTTCCAAAAGAGAGCACTGCAACGGACGGCAGGATGGGACGAACATTGGTCGAGAGGGCCGAAGAAACTCCCCGAGTGTCACGCCCGGGCGCTATGACACCGGATCTAACCATTGGCGTGGTCGGACCCCACGACTTGGTGGAGCGGGTCATGCTGATGGGTCACGCCGCGGCACCGCTGCCGTGTCGTCTTGTGGCGGCCGCCTACCGCGACGAGCAGGAGGCGCCGGACAAGGTGACACGACTCGGTCCCGGAGTCGACGCATGCCTGTTCGCCAGCCCGGTCCCTTATGACCTGGCCAGGCGTTCCGGTGTGCTGACGATGCCCGCGACGTACGTCCAACTCGGCGGAGCAGCATTGGTGGCGGCGTTGGCCAAGGCCGCGCTCGACACCCGCATGGACCCCCAAAAGGTCAGCATCGACGTGGTCAGCAGGGCCGATGTCGAGGAGGCTTACACCGACCTCGGCATTCCCGCCACCGACGTGCACAGTCGCGACGAGCCGGGCGCCACCGGCACGATCGCTGCCTACCACGAACGCCTGGCGCGGCAGGGCGCGACCACGGGAGCGCTGACGTGCCTGCCCGCGGTGGCCGAGCGCCTGAACGCGGCGGGCGTCCCGGTCATCAGGATCAGGGCGACCTCGGCGGCGGTCCGCACGGCGCTGCACACAGCGGCGCTGCTCGGAGCGCATCATCGGCTGGAGGAGTCGCAGCTGACCGTGGTGCTGGTGGAGGTGCCGACGCTGCGCGAGCCCGTGCGCCGCGCCGCGCCCCGCTACTGGCGCGACGAGCTGCGGCTGTCGCTGCACCGGCTCCTGGTCCAGGAGGCGAACCGGATCAACGCCACCGTGTGGCCGATCGACGATCACAGCTACCTGGTCACCGCGACCAGGGGCTCGATCGCGGCGGCGACGGACGGGTTCAGGGTGTTGCCGTTCGCCGCCAGGATCAGGGACGAGCTGGGACTGGCGGTCGAGGTCGGCGTGGGAATGGGGCGTACGACGCACGACGCGGAGTCGCACGCGCGGGCGGCACTGGCCCGCACGCAGGCGGGCAAGCAGGCACAGGGGTTCGCGGTGGACCGCGAGGGGCGGGCGCTCATCCCGGCCCCGCGGATGCCACCTGCCGGGTCCACCGCACTCAAACCGAAGGGGGTGGAGGTGCTGGCCCGGCTGGCGGCCAAGCTCGAAGGCGGCGACACGGTGGTCGACGCGGAGGGCGCGGGCAAGATGCTCGGGGTCACGCCGCGCACGGCTCGGCGATTGCTGCGCACGCTGGTTGACGAGGGACTCGCGTGGCCGCTTCCGCCCAACCGCACACCGCAGCCGGGCAGGCCGCGGCAGCTGTATCGGCTCATCGTGGAGAAACTCGGTCCTCGGTGATCCCGGGTCCGCCGTCCGCGTCTCGCGGGCGGCGGACCCTTTATTAAGATCATCTTTTACGGCAGGCCGAGCCGGCGCCACCCGGCGTACTCCGGCTGAGGGCCCTCCAGGAGACGCACTCTGACCCTTCAGCGGTGACCCGCCGTTACGGCGCTGTGTGGGCCTGCGGGCGGGTGATGGGTGGCCCCGGGCGGGCACCTGCTTTGACATGCGGTGTCAGGGTCGCGAACTTGCTCATTGACTCTTGTGAACTTATTGGTTGACCCGAGGAGATGCGGGTATGTTCTCGGACGCCCCCGATCGACGAGATTCGGAC
Organism: Nonomuraea sp. H19; assembly: GCF_052068215.1. NCBI lineage: Bacteria > Bacillati > Actinomycetota > Actinomycetes > Streptosporangiales > Streptosporangiaceae > Nonomuraea > Nonomuraea sp. H19. The sequence continues at coordinate 596,968 of NZ_JBQHCV010000002.1, forward strand.
GGGGGCACCAACTTTTTCTGACACCGGCCCTCGCTCCTAGTCGGGCGAGGTTTACGCCGTTTCGGGCATATGGGCACTCGCCGGGTTTTGGCCCATGGTGGGCGGGCCCCCGAAGGTGGCTGCGCGGGGCTGTAGGGGCGCTGGAGCGCCTGCAGGCGCGAGCGGGAGGGTCGGGTCCGGGATGATGCGATTCGGGGTCTGATATCCGCAGGTGATCAGTCGGTGTTGCCCGGTATGGTCATGAGCCATGAGGACAAACACCACTGACAGCCGTTCCCCGCTCTTGGTCTGGGGCGCGCTGGCCATCGTCTACGTGGTGTGGGGCTCGACGTACCTCGGCATCAGGATCACCATCGAGACCATGCCGCCGATGCTCAGCGGCGCGTTGCGGTTCGTCACCGCGGCGTTGCTGCTCGGGGGGTTCCTGCTGATCAGGAAGGGGCGGGCGCCGTTCCGGATGTCGGCGCGCCAGTTCGGCGGGGCCGCGCTGGTCGGGTTACTGCTGCTGACCGGCGGGAACGGCATGGTCGCCGTGGCCGAGCAGCACATCTCCAGCGGCCTCGCCGCGCTGCTCGTCGCATCCGTGCCGCTGTGGCTGGTCGTGTTCAGGATCGTGGCCAGAGACCGGCCCGCGCTGCTGACCTTGGCGGGGGTGCTGGTCGGGTTCGGCGGGGTCGCGGCGCTGTCGTTGAACGGCGGTGGCGAGGCGGCGAACACCACCGGGATCGTGGTGATCCTGGTGGCCTCTCTGTCGTGGTCGATCGGCTCGTTCCTGTCAGCGCGGATCCCGATGCCGTCCAACGTGTGGGCGGCCAGCACGATCGAGATGGTGGTCGGCGGCGCGGGGCTGGTCGTGGCCGGCCTGTCGATCGGCGAGCGGCTCGACGTCGCGGCGATCTCGGGGCGTTCCTGGGTGGCGCTGACGTACCTGGTGCTGGTGGGGTCGCTGGTGGGCTTCACGGCCTACACCTGGCTGCTGGGCAACGCGCCGATCTCACTCGTCTCGACGTACGCGTACGTCAACCCGGTCGTCGCCGTCATCCTGGGCGTGCTCGTGGTCGACGAGCACGTGACGGCGCAGATCGTGGCCGGCGGCCTGGTGATCCTGGTGGGCGTCGCGCTGGTGGTGTCCACCGAGCGACGCGCCAGATCCAGGACGCCCGAGCCCGAGAAGGTCGGCGTTTAGCGGGGAAACGCCTTGGCGGCGGCCAGGAACGCGTCGTTCGCCTCGGGATCGCCGATGGACACGCGGGCGCCCTCCCCGGCGAACGGCCGCACCGCCACCCCCTCCACCGCGCAGGCCGCGGCGAAGTCGAGCGTGCGCTCGCCGAGCCGCAGCCAGACGAAGTTCGCCTCGCTGTGCGGCACCGTCCACCCGTCCGCGATGAGCGACTCACGGACCCGGGTGCGCTCCTTGACCACCCGCTCGACCCGCTCCAGCAGCTCGTCCTCGGCCTGCAGCGACGCGACGGCGGCGACCTGCGCGAGGTGGTTGACGGCGAACGGCACGATCGTCTTGCGCACGGCGGCGGCCACCGGCTCGTGCGCGATCATGTAGCCGACCCGCAGACCCGCCAGCCCGTAGGCCTTCGAGAACGTGCGTACGACGCCGACGTTGGGCCGGTCGCGGTAGAGCGTGAGGCCGTCGGGGACGTCCTCGTCGCGCACGTATTCGCGGTAGGCCTCGTCCAGGACGACCAGCACGTTCTCGGGCACCCTGTCGAGGAATGCCTCCAGCGCGCCGCGCCGGATCGCGGTCCCCGTGGGGTTGTTCGGGTTGCACACGAAGATCAGTCGCGTGTCGCCGGTGATCGCCTCCGCCATGGCGTCCAGGTCGTGGTCCTCGCCCGCCAGCGGCACCCGTACGGACCGCACCCCGGCCAGGTCGGCGAGCAACGGGTAGGCCTCGAACGACCGCCACGCGTACACGACCTCGGCCCCGGGCTCCGCCACCGCCGCCAGCAGCTCCTGCGCGACCGTGACCGACCCCGGGCCGAGCGCGACGTGGCCGGAGGGCACGGAGTGGCGCTCCGCGATCGCCTCGGTCAGCTTGATCGCTCCCGCGTCCGGGTAGCGGTTGATGTGGCGCGCCCCCTCGGCGATCGCCTCCACCACGGACGGCAGCGGGTCGTACGGGGACTCGTTGGACGAGAGCTTGTACGACCGCCCGTCGGGGGCCGCGACGGCCTTGCCCGGCTTGTAGGGGGCCATGGTGTCCAGGATCTGGCGGAAACGAGGCATGGCCTTACCTTAAAAGGCGCAGCGTGATGAGGCACGCGCCGGGCTCGCGGGGCGCGAGTAACCGACATTTTTGTCGGCGACGCCAGCGTCGCCGACAAAAATGTCGGTTGCTCTGGAGTCATGGACTTCGTGGGCCGGAGGGACCAGCTGCGCACGCTCCAGGAGTGGTGGGAGGAGCCCAATCCCCGTCCCGCGCTGATCTGGGGGCGCCGCCGAGTCGGCAAAACGGCCCTGCTCCAGCACTTCGCCAAGGACAAGCGGGTGATCTTCCATACCGGCGGTGGCCGGACCCCGCTGTGGGAGTTGAAAGAACTGTCCGCGCGGACGGCTCCCGTGGTCCCCTCGGCCACGCGCGACCTTGTCAACCGCCCCTATCAGACCTGGGACGAGGTCTTCGACCACCTCAGCAGGGAAGCGGTGGGGGAGCCTCTGCTGCTGATCCTCGACGAATTCCCCGAGCTCATCACCGCGGCCCCTGAACTCGAGGGTGTCCTACGCGCCTTCCTCGACCATTCGCACGGGCGAACAAACCTGCGGATCATCGTGTGCGGCTCTGCCGTACGGACGATGCAGTCCATTCAGGAATACCGGGCGCCACTCTACGGGCGTTTCGATCTCACTATGCAGCTCCATCCCTTCCGGCCCCATGAGGCCGCGGAGATGCTGCCCGAGTTGTCGCCCGCGGATCGGGCGCTGGTGTACGGCATCGTCGGCGGCATGCCCCTCTATCTGGCGTGGTGGCGATCCGACCTGTCTGTCGAGCGCAATCTCGCACGCCTGGCCTGTCATCCCGACGCCAAGATGATCCGGGAGGGTGACCTGGTCTTGGCGACGGAGGCGGGAAAGGGGATCCACCTAGCCGCGACGCTCCAGGCCATCGCCGAGGGCTACACCAAGCACAACGAGATCGGCGACGCCACTCGGGTGGATCCCACCAGGACCCTCAACGATCTTCTCGCACTCCGGCTCGTCGAGCGGATCCAGCCGGTCACGGAGACCGTACGCAGCCGTCGCAAGATCTACCGGATCGCGGACAACTTCCTCGCCTTCTATCTCGGCGTCCTCTCCCGCGTCATGCCCGAGATCGATCGCGGTCTCGGCGAGACGATCCTCCCCGTACTCATCGACTCCTTGAACGACCATCTCGGCGGCGCTTGGGAGGAGACCTTCCGTGACCACCTTCGGCTGCGGGCCGCCCAGATAAGCCCGGACGTCGTGGCTGTCGGGCGGTGGTGGCAGGCGGACGGACAACACCAGATCGACGCGGCTGTGCTGGCCGGTCGCTCCCGGAAGCCGATCATGGTAGGTGAGGCGAAGTGGACCAAGAAGGTGAACGCGAGCCGGATCGTCACAGGGCTGGCCGCGAAGGCCGGGCACCTGACCGAAGACATCGAACAGCTTCGTTTCGCGGTTTGCGCGCGGGACGAGATCACCCATGCGCCTCCCGGCACGCTGTGCGTGACAGCGGCCGACATTTTCGCCCTCGAAACTGACGTCTGAGGCAGGTCGCCGTTCACCCCACCGTGGGGATGGAAGGCTCCATCCCCACGGTCCGGTCAAACGAGCGGGCGCACCACGACGGTCTGGTCGCGGCCAGGACCCACGCCGATGGCGGAGATCGGCGCCCCGCTCATCTCCTCCAGCGTCCGCACGTACGCCTGAGCGTTCGGCGGCAGGTCATCGAAGGACTTGGCGCTGGTGATGTCCTCCTGCCACCCCGGGAACTCCTCGTAGATCGGCGTGGCGTGGTGGAAGTCGGTCTGCGTCATCGGGATCTCGTCGTGCCGCACCCCGTCCACGTCGTACGCCACGCACACCGGGATCCGCTCCAGCCCCGACAGCACGTCGAGCTTGGTGAGGAAGTAGTCGGTGATCCCGTTGATGCGGGTCGCGTACCGCGCGATCACCGCGTCGAACCAGCCGCAGCGGCGGTTGCGGCCGGTGGTGACGCCGTACTCGCCGCCGGTCTGGCGCAGCCAGACGCCCATCTCGTCGGTCAGCTCCGTCGGGAAGGGCCCGGAGCCGACCCGGGTGGTGTACGCCTTGAGGATGCCGATGATCTTGGTGAGGCGGTTCGGCGGGATGCCGGCGCCGGCGCACGCGCCGCCCGACGTGGGCGACGACGACGTGACGAACGGGTACGTGCCGTGGTCGATGTCCAGCAGCGTTCCCTGTCCGCCCTCCAGCAGCACGAACTTGCCCTCGTCCAGTGCCTTGGACAGCACCAGCGAGGTGTCGGCGATGTGCGGCTTGAGCCGTTCGGCGTAGCCGAGGTATTCCTCCAGCACCGCCTCGGGGTCGATGCCGCGCCGGTTGTAGACCTTCGTCAGCACCTGGTTCTTCTCGGTCAGGGCGACTTCGATCTTCTTGGCGAGGATGCCCGGATCGAGCAGGTCCTGCACGCGCACGCCCATGCGGGCGATCTTGTCACCGTACGCCGGCCCGATGCCGCGGCCGGTGGTGCCGATCCTGGCCTTGCCGAGATATCGCTCGGTGACTTTGTCGAGCGCCTTGTGGTGCGGCATGATCAGGTGCGCGTTCGAGGAGATCAGCAGGCGCTCGGCGGAGATGCCCCGCGCGGCCAGGCCGTCGATCTCACTCAGCAGCACACCCGGGTCGATGACCACGCCGTTGCCGATCACCGGAACCACTTCCGGCGACAGGATTCCCGTCGGTAGCAGGTGCAGCGCATATTTCTGGTCGCCGATGACAACGGTGTGACCCGCGTTGTTGCCACCCTGATAGCGGACGACGTAGTCGACGTCGCCACCGAGCAGGTCGGTGGCCTTGCCCTTGCCCTCATCGCCCCACTGGGCACCAACGAGAACGGCAGCCGGCATGGTTCAGTCTCCCGTGCACAAAACGAAAACCCCTGACGCAAGCGCGACAGGGGCTCTTGCGTAGTGAGACTACCCGAACGTGCCCATTCGTCCCAAGGGAAGGGTGACTATCCCTTGGTCAGCGCGTCGTAGCCGGCCTCGGTGCTGTCTTTCAGGAACTGCAGACAGCGCTCCGCTTCGTCCTTCTCGCCGATGGCCTGGGCCGCCCTGTAGAGGGCGTACAGACAGCGCAGGAAGCCGCGGTTGGGCTCGTGCTCCCACGGTATCGGCCCGTGCCCCTTCCACCCGCTGCGGCGGAGCTGGTCCAGCCCGCGGTGGTAGCCCGTGCGCGCGAAGGCGTAGGAGGTGACGGCGTGGCCCTGGGCGAAGTATTCCTCCGCCAGCGTGGCCCAAGCCGTCGGGTAGGCCGGGAATCGGGCGGCGACGTCGGCGGCCTTGGCCCCGGCCTCCAGCGCCTCCCTGGCCTCGGGCAGGTCCGGCAGGTGAGTCGGGGGCGGCCCGGCGAGAAGGTTATCCATAGGACAAGTCATACCCGCCGGGCCGCACAAGTGGCTAGGAGATCTTCGTCCCAGCGCTCTTGAGGCTCTGGCACGCCTCGACCACGCGGGCCGCCATGCCGACCTCGGCGGCCTTGCCGTACGAGCGCGGGTCGTAGGTCTTCTTGTTGCCGACGTCGCCGTCCACCTTGAGCACGCCGTCGTAGTTGCGGAACATGTGGTCGGCGATCGGCCTGGTGAAGGCGTATTGGGTGTCGGTGTCGACGTTCATCTTGATGACGCCGTAGGAGATGGCCTCGTGGATCTCCTCGAGCAGCGAGCCTGAGCCGCCGTGGAAGACCAGGTCGAACGGCTTTTCCTGGCCGTATTTGGCGCCGACCGCGTCCTGGATCTCCTTCAGCACGCTCGGCCGCAGCTTGACGTGACCCGGCTTGTAGACGCCGTGCACGTTGCCGAACGTGGCCGCCAGCATGTAGCGGCCCTTGTCGCCGACGCCCACGGCGTCGGCGGTGGCCAGCGCGTCCTCGGCGGTCGTGTAGAGCTTCTCATTGATCTCGCCGACGACGCCGTCCTCCTCACCGCCGACGACGCCGATCTCCATCTCCATGATGATCCGGGCCCGCGCGCACTTCTCCAGCAGCTCCTTGGCGATCTCCAGGTTCTCCTCCAGCGGTACGGCGGAGCCGTCCCACATGTGCGACTGGAAGAGCGGGTCGAGGCCCTTGGAGACCCGCTCCAGGGAGATGTCGATCAGTGGCCGCATGAAGCCGTCGAGCTTGTCCTTGGGGCAGTGGTCGGTGTGCAGGGCCACCGTGACCGGGTATTTCGCGGCCACGACCCGGGCGTACTCGGCCAGCGCCGTCGCGCCCGTGACCATGTCCTTGACGGAGGCGCCGGAAAGGAACTCGGCGCCGCCGGTGGAGACCTGGACGATGCCGTCGCTCTCGGCCTCGGCGAAGCCGCGCAGGGCGGCGTTCAACGTCTGGGATGAGGTGATGTTGATCGCCGGATAGGCGAATCCACCGGCCTTGGCCCGGTCGAGCATCTCAGCGTAGACCTCTGGAGTCGCAATAGGCATGATTCATCTCCCTGAGAAGTTACGGCTTCGCACCAGGCTCAGTATCTCGGCTCACTACCCGCTGTGGTAGATACAACGCGTGCGTCGCCGCTACGGGTAGGCTCTCGGCGTGGACTGGCTTTGGAATCTCCTCGACCCGACGTGGTGGCTCACGATTCTCGGCGCATTCGCCACGGTCGGCGTGCTGGCCATCATCTTCGCCGAAACGGGTCTGCTGCTCGGGTTCTTCCTGCCCGGTGACTCGCTGCTGGTGGCCGCGGGGATTTTCAGCTCGGCGTCGGTGGCCGCGGGAATGGGCATCGCACCGCTCTCGCTGCCCGTGCTGTTGATCGGCACGCCGCTGTGCGCGATCGCCGGCGCGCAGCTCGGCCATTTCCTGGGCGCGCGATTCGGCCGCAGGCTCTTCGACAAACCGGATTCGCGGTTGTTCAAGAGGGAGCACGTGCTCCGGGCAGAGGAGTTCTTCGAGAAGTTCGGCCCGGCCAAGGCGGTGATTCTGGCCAGGTTCGTGCCGATCGTGCGGACGTTCATGAATCCCGTCGCGGGCGTGCTGGAGATGCCGGCCAAGCGTTTCCTCCTGTGGAACGTCATCGGCGGCGTCGTCTGGACCGAGGGCCTGATCCTGCTCGGCCACTTCCTCGGCGGTCAGGTCGATCCCAAGCAGATCGACAGGTACATCCTGCCCGGCGTCTTCCTCATCGTGTTCATCTCGCTGATCCCGATCATCGTCGAGGTCGTCAAGAAGCGCCGGGAGAACAAGCGCCTCCCCTCGCCCCACGGCAAGCACCACCGCGTGCCGTCGGGCGACAGCCAACACTGACGGGCCACACCGAAGTACGCTGCCCACTGTGGGACGCCACAGGTCAGATCCGATGGGCCTCGCCCGCCTGGCGCTCGTTGTCCTGGCGGCAGGGGCCGTGGTGACACTCCTGGTCATCGGCGGGCGCGCGCTGCTCGATTCGGGCGGCGCTCCGGCGCAGCCCGAGCGCGAGCGCGCTTCCGCCCTCGCCACCACCGACGCGGTCACGGAACAGGCCAGCGCACAGGTCCCGACCGTGCGCATCGAGTGCCTGGCCGAGACCTGCCCCATCGTCACGGTGCGCGTGCCGGGCGGCGACGTGCTGCAATACCGCGAGATGAGCAGGGGCGAGGAGGTCAGCTACTTCGAGCCCGAGCTGGACGTCGTGCTCAGCGACGCGGGCACGGTCCGCGTCACCGAGAACGGCAAGCCCCGGAAGCAGGGCGAGACGGGCGCGAGGGAAGCTTTCACCGTCCGCGCGCCGGGCTAGAGCCCCAGGTCTTCCAGCGTGAAGGCGGAGCGGTAGTCGAGGCCCTCGGCGGTGATCCGCTCCCGCGCGCCCCGATCCACGATCGTGGCCACGGCCACCACCTCGGCCCCGGCCTCCCGCAGCGCCTCCACGGCGGTCAGCGGCGAGGCGCCGGTCGTGGAGGTGTCCTCGACGGCGAGCACCCGCCGCCCCTTGACCTCGGGCCCTTCGATCCTGCGCTGCATGCCGTGCTGCTTCTGCGCCTTGCGCACCACGAACGCGTCGAGGGTGCGCCCCTGCGCCGCCGCCGCGTGCAGCATCGCGGCCGCCACCGGGTCGGCCCCCAGCGTGAGCCCGCCCACCGCGTCGTAGTCGAGGTCAGCGGTCAGGTCGAGCATCACCCTGCCGACGAGGGGCGCGGCCACGCCGTCGAGGGTGATCCGCCGCAGGTCGAGATAGAAGTCCGCCTCCATGCCCGAGGAGAGGATGACCTTGCCGTGGACGACGGCCTTCTTCTTGATCTCGGCCAGCAGGTTGTCGCGATCTGTCATGCGACCAAGCTTAGGGTCCGGTCCTGCGCCCGACCTCAGGGCCCGGGCGTCCATTGCACCGTCAAAGGCAAAGACGCGGTCGAGGGTTAGTCAGGACGGGGAATGCGGAATGATTGCGCGAGGCAACGTCGCGTAATCGTGAGGTCACTATGGGTGTCGAAGTGCCGCAAAGCGACGCAGACCTGCTTCAGGCGGCCAAAGGGGGAAACGCCGTCGCCTACGGGCAGCTCTACGAGCGCCATGTCGCCGCGGCCCGCGCGCTGGCCCGGCAGCTCGTCAAGGGCACGGAGGTCGAGGACGTGGTCGCGGAGGCGTTCACGAAGATCCTCGATCTGGTCGGCAGGGGCATCGGTCCCGAGTCCGGTTTCCGTACTTACCTGCTGACCGTGGTGCGGCGCACGGTCTACGACCGCTCCAGGATCGAGAGCCGTCAAGTGACGACGGAGGAGATCGAGGACTACGACCCCGGGGTGCCGTTCGTCGATCCCGCGCTGGTCGGGCTGGAGAAGTCGACGATCGCCAGGGCGTACCTGTCGCTGCCCGAGCGGTGGCGGGCGGTGCTCTGGCACACCGAGGTGGAGCGGATCAAGCCCGCCGAGGTGGCGCCGTTGCTCGGGTTGTCGGTCAACGGCGTGGCGGCGCTGGCGTACCGGGCGCGCGAAGGGTTGCGGCAGGCGTGCCTGCGGCTGCAGCTGCGTGCCAAGCCGCGGCGCGAGTGCCTTCCCGTGCTCGGCAAGATGGGCGCGTACGTCAGGGGCGGGCTGGCCAGGCGCGACTCCAAAGAGGTCGACGAGCATGTGAGCGGCTGCGAGGAGTGCCACGGCGTGCTGCTGGAGCTGGCCGACGTCAACCGGGGGTTGCGCGTCATGGTCGGGCCGCTGATCGCCGGACCGCTCTTCGGCGGCTACGCGGCCGAGCTGGGCAAGTCGGCGGGCGGCGGCGGTGGTGCGGTCGGGCTGCTGCGCCGGCTGCGGCGGGCGCCCACGCACCTGCAGGTCGTGGTGGCGGGCGGCGTGGCCGTCGCGGTCGCCGCGGCGGCCACGCTCCTGCTGGTCTCCGACGACAAGCCGGTCAGGAAGCCCGCGACCGCGCCGATCGCCCAGCCGCCCGAGCCGGTACGCCCGGCGCTCCCGCAAGCCAAGTCCGCCGAGCCGCCCGAGCGGGTCCCGCCCCCCGTCAAGACCGTGAAGCAGCCGGGCAAGGCGCGGCTGCGCGCGACGATCGACCCGCTCGGCGCGCTCGTACGCGCCCAGCCCGGCATCATCGGCATCCGGCTGCGTAACTACGGCGAAGCGCCCAGCGAGAAGCTGGCCGCGCTCGTGGACCTGCCGCCCGGCGTGACGCTCATCCCGACGAGCCGCCACCACCAGGCCGCCTCCCTCGACCCCGTGGGCACGGTGGACGGCTGGGCCTGCCGCCCGTCCAGCGGCGGCGCCACGTGCTCAAGGGAGCCCTTGGCGGCAGGGGAGGGAACGGCGGTGTTCCTGCGCGTCCTGGTCGCTCAAGAGGCGCCGGAGGGCGCGGGGCCCGCCGTGCGGATCGCGGGCGGCGCGCAAGAGGTCAAGGCGCGGGCGGAGGAAGGCGTACGCGCGACGGGCGCTCCCGCCAGGTTCGCCACCGAGGGCAAGGTGACCGTGCGGGCGATCGGCAACACGCTGCTGAGCTGCCCCGAAACGCGGGCAGGCTGCGCACAGGCCCGGCGCCGCCAGGGCGACCAGCGCGACAACGACCTCTGGCCGATGACCGCGATCGACCGGGACGACTCGCCGGGCACCGCCGTCTCGAGCGCGGCCGAGCTGTCGCTGCCGAAGGGCGGCCGGGTCGTGTGGGCCGGGCTCTACTGGTCGGCGAGCGGCGATCACGCCGGGCCCATCAAGATCCGGCCACCGGGGCGGCGGAAATACGTGACGATCCGGCCCGGGCAGGTGACGTTCCGCGAGCTGCCCGCGGGTCCCGTCTACCAGGCGTTCGCCGACGTCAGCGCACTGGCCGCCAACGCGCGCAGGAACGGCACGTGGTGGGCGGCAGACGCCCCGTTGGAGGAGGGGGTGTCGCGGCATGCCGGATGGAGCCTGGTGCTGATCGTGACCGATCCCGCGGAGCCGTACGGCCAGGCCGTGGTGCTCGACACGGCCACCGTGGTCGGCGGCGCGGTCCGGCGGGTGCGGATCCCGCTCGGCGGGCTGACCCCCGCGGCCGCTCCCGCCAGGGCCGAGCTGGTGACGTGGGAAGGAGACACCGATCTCAAGGGCGACAAGGTCTCGCTCGGCACCGGCGCCATCACCCCCGAGGGCGGCGACCGCGCTGTCGCGAACGTCTTCGACGGCTCGGCGAGCGGCGCGGGGGAGCTGACGTTCGGTGTCGACGTCGATACGGTCCGCGCTGAGCTGGGGGTCGATCCCGGGCTGACGATCGCCACGGACAAGGATGTCGTCCTGTTCGGCGTGGCCGCGCTGAGCGCGCGTGCGCGATCGTGATTGAGATTAGGACAAACTGGTACGGTCTGCCTGAAAGGTCTGGCGTCGCGGCGAGCGGGTGCCGAATCGTCGGGATAAACCCTCGCACGATCACCTGCTTTCATTACCCTGAGAGAGGGCCGCCGAAGTCCGGTCTCTGACGGTGCAGAGCCAGCTAGGTCGGACCACCAGGAAAGGGGCGGTGTCAGTGGATCGCTGCGCGCTGTTCGTCGACGCTGGCTATCTGCTGGCTGATGGCGCGATGGCCGTGCACGGCACGCGTCATCGCGAAGCGGTTTCCTGGGACTACCCAGGGCTGCTCCAGTTGATGACCAGCCTGTCGCGCGAGCGCACCGGCCTGCCGCTGCTGCGGTGCTACTGGTACGAAGCGACGGTCGAAGGCCGCCGCACGCCGGAGCACGACGTATTGGCCGACATACCGGGCCTCAAGCTCAGGCTGTCGCGCATCCGCCCGGGCCGGCGCGAAGGCGTCGATGCCCAGGTCCATCGTGACCTGATGACGCTCGCCCGCAACAACGCCATCTGCGACGCGGTGGTCGTGAGCGGGGACGAGGACCTGTCGCAGGTCGTGTGCGACGCCCAGGACCTCGGCATCAGGGTGAGCGTGATCCACATTGCGGCGGACGGCGGTTGGGCCGTCTCGCGCTCGCTCCGGCAGGAGTGCGACGACCTCGTCGAGTTGGGGGCCGCCCACCTGCGGCCGTACGTCAGCCTGCTGTCAGGCGTCACCGAATCGTCCAACGGACACCACCAGCCGCTCAGCAACGGTCAGGCCGCACATTCGCTGCCGCCGTCCTCGCTGCCCTCATCGCTGCCCCCGGCCTCGCCGTCCTCCAGCGGCAACCACGCCGCCGGCTCGACCGCTGGTCCCAGCCAGCCGTCCTCCAACGCACCGTCGTCCGGGCGTGGATCGTCGTCCACGTCCCCCGTGCTGCCCACCTACGCGAGCTTCCAGCAGGAGCAGCCGCCCGCCACCCCGCCGTCCGCGGCCCCGATGACCGGCCCCATGCAGGCGCAGTCACCGTCGTCGTCCCATTCGGGGCCGCACTCGGCTTCGCCGTCGCATTCGGGTTCACACTCCGGGACGCACTCGGGTTCGCAGCCGGGTTCACACTCGGGTTCACACTCGGGTTCGCATTCGCCCAGCACCGGGCAGTTCGCCGCGCCGTCCACCGGGAGCTATCAGCCCGCGCAGCTCGGCCCGTACACCGGGCCGCAGCCCGCGCCGGTCAGTCCGCCGTCCGCCGCCACCGCGGGTGCCACGACGCTGGCCGACGCCGTCAAGGCCGCCCACCGGGAGGGGCACGACTTCGGCGAATCGGTCGCCCGCGACGCCCCGGCGCTGTGGCTGGAGGCGGTGCTGGCCCGCAAGCCGCGCATGCCCTCGGACCTGGAGGCGCGGCTGCTGCAGGGCTCGTCCCTGCCGATCGACTTCCTGCTGCACGATGAGGTACGCCACGCGCTGCGGCGTGGCTTCTGGGACGCCCTCGAACGCGCCCGCCACTGACCCACCCCTCACCGCCCGCGCCGCGCCCCGGCTCCTGCGCCGCCCGGCCACGCCGCCTGCCGATTGCGGCACCGCCGCAGCGTGGCGTCCCTTCCCCAGCGGCGTTCGGGGTGTGCCGTCCGTGTGCCGTCCGGGCGCTAGGACAGCGCGTCGAAGCCGGCCCGGAGATGAGTGACCCGGTCCGTCAGGTCCGACAGCGGGGCGGCCAGCGCCGGGTCCTGGGACTTGCGGGCCAGCTCCCGGATCCTGGCCAGCTCGTCCTCGACCGCCGTCAGCCGCCGGGACAGCTCGGGCAGCACCGAAGCATGATCGCCAGTCCCGGGCGGCAGCTCGCCGGTGAGCCGCTCGCGCAGCATCGACGCCTGCTCGGCGAGCCGCTTGTTCATGTTGTACAGCTCGGTGAACACCGACACCTTCGCCCGCAGCACCCACGGGTCGAACGGCTTGGTCAGGTAGTCGACCGCGCCGGCCGCGTAGCCGCGGAAGGCGTAGTCGGGCGCGCTGTCCACCACGGTCAGGAAGATGATCGGGATGTTCCTGGTCCGCTCGCGCCGCTTGATGTGCGCCGCTGTCTCGAACCCGTCCATGCCCGGCATCCGCACGTCGAGCAGGATGAGCGCGAACTCCGTGTTGAGCAGCGCTTTGAGTGCCTCCTCACCCGAACGGGCACGCACCGGCACCAGGTCGAGCGAGCTGAGTATGGCCTCCAGAGCGATGAGATTCTCCTCGCGGTCGTCGACCAGGAGAATCTTTGCGCGGTCCGGCATCGATCACGACCCTTCGGCTGATGAGCCGGACGTGGCTCCCCGGCTGCGGTTGAGCCAGCCCCGCAGGCGTTCGAGCAGGCGATCCACATCGACCGGCTTGGGCACGTAGTCGGACGCGCCCGAGGCGATGCTCTTTTCGCGATCGCCCCTCATGACCTTAGCGGTCAGCGCGATGATCGGCAGGTCCGCGAACTGCGGCATGCGCCGGATGGCCGAGGTCGTGGCCCAGCCGTCCATCTCCGGCATCATGATGTCCATCAGCACGAGCGCGACGTCCTCGTTCCGTTCGAGCTGCTCGATCCCCTCCCGGCCGTTCTCAGCGTAGACGACGGTCGAGCCGTGCCGCTCCAGCACGCTGGTCAGCGCGAACACGTTGCGGATGTCGTCGTCCACGATGAGGATCTTCGCGCCGTTGAGCGGATCGTCGCCCTGCCACTGGCTGGGCGTCTCGAGCGGCGGCTCGACCAGCTCGGGCATCGGCAGGTCCAGCGGCAGCGGCGGCTCGGGCACCGTGGTGGCGGGCTCGTCGGACGGCGGGGACATCAGCTGCCGGCGTGCCGCGCCGCCGTCGGTGGCGGCCAGCGGACCGGTGTAGGAGGCCGGCAGGTAGAGCGTGAACGTGCTGCCCTTGCCCAGCTCGCTGTCCACGTGGATCTCGCCGCCGAGCAGCCTGGCGATGTCCCGGCAGATCGCCAGGCCCAGGCCCGTGCCGCCGTATTTCCGGCTCGTGGTGCCGTCGGCCTGCCGGAACGCCTCGAAGATGACGTCCCGCTTGTCGGGCGCGATGCCGATGCCGGTGTCGATGACCTGGAAGGCCAACAGGTCCTGAGCCTCGTGCAGGGTGTCGTCGTCGAAGTCGACCCCCGGGGGCGCCATCGTGACGCGCAGCTTCACCTCGCCCCGCGGCGTGAACTTCACCGCGTTGGACAGCAGGTTACGCAGCACCTGCTGCAGTCGCTGCTCGTCGGCCCGCAGCTCCTGCGGCACGCCGGTATCGACCTCCACATGGAACGACAGGCCCTTGTCCTGGGCCAGCGGCGCGAAGGCCGCCTCCAGCAGATCGACCATCTTGGGCAGCGACACCTGGATGGGGTGGATGTCCATCCGGCCCGCCTCGACCTTCGACAGGTCGAGCATGTCGTTGATCAGCTGGAGCAGCGCGGAACCGGCGCTGTGGATCGTACGGGCGAACTCGACCTGCTGCGAGGTCAGGTTGCCCTCGGCGTTCTCGGTCAGCAGCTTGGCCAGCACCAGCAGGCTGTTGAGCGGCGTGCGCAGCTCGTGCGACATGTTGGCGAGGAACTCGGACTTGTAGCGCGAGGACACCGCCAGCTGCTCGGCGCGCTCCTCCAGGGTGCGGCGGGCCTGCTCGATCTGGAAGTTCTGGATCTCGATCGCGCGGTTCTGCTTGGCCAGCAGCGCCGCCTTGTCCTCCAGCTCGGCGTTGGACCTGCGCAGCTCCTCCTGCTGGCGCTGCAGCTCGTCCGAGCGCTCCTGCAGCTCGCGGGTGAGCCGCTGCGACTCGGTCAGCAGGTCTTCGGTGCGGGAGTTGGCGATGATCGTGTTCATCGTGACACCGATGGTCTCGACGAGCTGCCGCAGGAAGTCGAGGTGGACCTCGCCGAACGGCGTGAACGAGGCCAGCTCCAGCACACCGAGCACGCGGTTCTCGAACAGGATCGGCAGCACCACGATCTGCGCGGGCGTGGACTGGCTGAGCCCGCTGTCGATGGTGATGAACTGCGGCGGCACGTCATCGAGCACGATGTGCCTGCCCTCGGCCGCCGCCTGGCCGACGATGCCCTGGCCGATGGAGAAGCGCTGGCGCGGCCCGCGGCCGGGGCGTACGCCGTAGCCGCCGATCAGCACCAGCTCGTGGTCGCCCTCGGGGTCGATGCCGTAGAAGGCGCCGTAGCGGGCCGACACCAGCGGCGTCAGCTCGCTCATCGTCAGCTTGGCCACCTCGAACAGGTCGCGGTGGCCCTGCATGAGCCTGGAGATGCGGGCCAGGTTGGACTTGAGCCAGTCCTGCTCCTGGTTGGCCTGGGTGGTCTCGCGGAGGTTGGCCACCATCGAGTTGATGTTGTCCTTCAGCTCCGCCAGCTCGCCCTGCGCCTCGACGGCGATCGAGCGGGTCAGGTCGCCGCGCGCCACGGCGCTGGTCACGGTCGCGATGGCGCGTACTTGGGTGGTGAGGTTGCCGGCCAGCTCGTTGACGCTCTCGGTGAGCCGCTTCCACGTGCCCTCGACGCCCTCGACCCGGGCCTGGCCGCCGAGCTGGCCTTCCGAGCCCACCTCGCGGGCGACTCGGGTGACCTCGGAGGCGAACGACGAGAGCTGGTCGACCATCCGGTTGATGGTGGTCTTCAGCGCCAGGATCTCGCCCTGGGCGTCCACGTCGATCTTGCGGGTGAGGTCGCCGTTGGCGACCGCGGTGGTCACCTCGGCGATGTTGCGCACCTGGTACGTCAGGTTGTTGGCCATGAAGTTGACGTTGTCGGTGAGGTCCTTCCACACACCGGACACGCCCTGGACCCGGGCCTGGCCGCCGAGCTGGCCCTGCGTGCCGACCTCGCGGGCGACTCGGGTGACCTCGTCGGCGAAGGAGGACAGCTGGTCCACCATCGTGTTGAGGGTGTCCTTGAGCTGGAGGATCTCGCCCTGCGCGTCGACGGTGATCTTCTTCGACAGGTTGCCCTGGGCCACCGCGGAGGAGACGGCGGCGATCTGGCGCACCTGGGAGGTGAGGTTGTTGGCCATGGAGTTGACGTTGTCGGTGAGGTCCTTCCAGACCCCGGACACGCCGCGTACCTGTGCCTGGCCGCCGAGCTGGCCCTCCGTGCCGACCTCGCGGGCGACTCGGGTCACCTCGGAGGCGAACGACGACAGCTGCTCGACCATCGTGTTCATGGTCGACTTGAGCTCCAGGATCTCGCCCTGGGCGTCCACGTCGATCTTGCGGGTGAGGTCGCCGTTGGCCACGGCCGTGGTCACCTGGGCGATGTTGCGCACCTGATAGGTGAGGTTGTTGGCCATGGAGTTGACGTTGTCGGTGAGGTCCTTCCAGACGCCCGACACGCCCTTCACCTCGGCGCGGCCGCCCAGCTTGCCCTCGGTGCCCACCTCGCGGGCCACGCGGGTGACCTCGTCGGCGAAGGAGGACAGCTGGTCCACCATCGTGTTGAGGGTGTCTTTGAGCTGGAGGATCTCGCCCTGGGCGTCGACGGTGATCTTCTTCGACAGGTTGCCCTGGGCCACGGCCGTCGCCACGGTCGCGATGCTGCGCACCTGGGAGGTGAGGTTGTTGGCCATGAAGTTGACGTTGTCGGTGAGGTCCTTCCAGACCCCGGACACGCCGGTCACCTGCGCCTGGCCGCCGAGCTGGCCCTCGGTGCCGACCTCGCGGGCGACTCGGGTGACCTCCTCGGCGAAGCCGGACAGCTGGTCCACCATCGTGTTGACGGTGTTCTTCAGCTCGAACATCTCGCCCACGGCGTCGACCGTCACCTTGCGGCTCAGGTCGCCCTTGGCCACCGCGGTCGTCACGACCGCGATGTCGCGCACCTGCGCGGCCACGCGGGACGACATCGTGTTGACGGCCTCGGTGAGATCGCGCCAGCTTCCGGACATGCCGCGCAGGTTGGCGCTGCCGCCCAGCCGGCCCTCCGTCCCGGCCTCGCGCGCCACTCTGGTGACCTCGGAGTTGAACAGCGCGAGCTGCTCGACCATGCCGTTGATCGCCTTGCCCAGGCGGCGCACCTCGCCGCGGGCCGAGCGGTCGAGGTCGATGCGCCGTGACAGGTCGCCCTTGGCGACCGCGTCGATCACGTCCGCCGCGCCGCTCACGGGGCTCACGAGGGCGTCGATCAGCTGGTTGACCGACTCGACACTTTCCGCCCACGCTCCGACGCCGGGACCGGGCGTCAGCCGCTCGCTGAACCGGCCTTCCTTGACGACCTCTCTGCGGACGCGTACGAGCTCGTTCGCGAGGTGCTCGCGACGGTCGGCCACCTCGTTGAGCAGCAGCCGGACCTCGCTCATGATGCCAGGGGGCGCATGAGGCACCCGACGCCGGAAGTCGCCGTCGCGCCAAGCGAAGAGGGTCTCCAGAATGGGGACGAGATCCGACTCGGTATAGGTCCTCTCCTCTGGGGTTGGCGCGGCCTTGGCCGTGGTCATGGGGCCTCCTTCACTCGCTGCGGGCTCCGGCGAGTGATTCAAGTCTGTCACGATGAGTAGCTCGCAGTCCTGTCCTTGGATTTACCCCAAGTCAGAGCCAAGTGTGGTAGGCACGTGGGGATGAGTGCTTCTCCCCATGCGGTGCTGGCTGCGACCTTCGCGCCCGGTGCGACCGCTGTGACGGCTGCGATGAGGTTCACGCGCGAGGTAATGACCGCGTGGGCCACCGGTGGCGTGCTCCATACCGCCGAGCAAGTCGCGGGAGACTTGACCGAACAGGTCGCTGACGAGCCATTTGAGGTGATTTGGAAGCATTTCGGGGATGCTGTGCAGGTCGAATTGAGGCAGCGAAGCGTCTCACAGAGTGATCCAAAAGCTCCTTCCGTGAACGTCGAAGAGTGGGGAGTCACCTTCACGGGCGATTCCCGTGTCCATTGGGCAAGGCTCACGCTACCTGGCTCAGGAGACAGGGTGGCGGCGGAATGGCTGGAAGAGAGCGCCAGAGGGCCGCATTGGCTGGGGTTCCTGGCTGACGCGAGCGACCTGCTCGCGGGCACTCTAGATCCCGACATGGTTCCCGCGATCATCGCTCAGATCGTGGTGCCGCGGCTGTCGAGCTGGTGCGCCGTCTACACCTCCGACAACGCCGTCGGCCCGCCGCGGCTGGTCTATCTGTGGCACGCCGACGAGGCCAGGATCGACGGCCTGCGCGAGCAGCTCACGGAGGTGGACGTCGCCGCCGCCGGCACCCGGGTCACCTCCACGATCCACCTGGCCGATGCCCAGGTGCTCGCGGTGCCGCTCACCGCGCGCGGGCGCAGCCTCGGCATGATGTGCCTGGGCCGGCCCGACCGCTTCCCCGACGACGTCATCCAGTTCGCCGAGGACATCAGCAGGCGCGCCGCGCTGGCCATGGACAACGCCAGGCTCTACGCCCAGCAGGCCGCCGCCAACCGCGCGCTCCAGCGCAGCCTGCTCCCGCCGAACGAGCCCGAGGTGCCGGGCCTCGACTACGGCGTCATCTACGAGCCGGCGGGCGAGGCCAACGAGGTCGGCGGCGACTTCTACGACCTGTTCAAGTCGGGCGACGACTCGTGGCGGTTCGCGATCGGCGACGTCTGCGGCACCGGCCCGGAGGCCGCCGCCGTGACCGGGCTCGCCCGCCACACGCTCCGGCTGCTCGCCCGCGAGGGATACGGCGTCGCGGCCGTGCTCGGCCGGCTCAACCAGGCGATCCTGGAGGAGGGGGAGCGGGCGCGCTTCCTGACGTTGCTGCACGGCGACATCACGCCTGTGGAGAGCGGCCTGGAGATCCGCATGGTGTCGGCCGGGCACCCCGAGGCGCTGCGGCTCAAGCCGAGCGGCAAGGTGGAGGCGGTGACCACGCCGCAGTCGTTGCTCGGCGTTTTCCACGAGGTCGTGTTCGAGGCCGACACCGTCCATCTGGAGCATGGCGACGTGCTGCTCGCGGTCACGGACGGGGTGACCGAGCGGCGCTCGGGCGGGCGGCTGCTCGACGACGACGGCGGCCTGGCCAAGCTGCTGGCCGAGTGCGCGGGGCTGTCGGCCAGGGCGGTGGCCGAACGCATCCGCAGGGGCGCGGCCGAGTTCGCCTCGGAGCCCAGCGCGGACGACCTGGCCATCGTGGTGCTGCGCGCCCGCTGACCTCTTGGCCTCCCGCGCCGTCGCGGAGTCGTGGGCGGTGTGGTGCTCGATTGGACGCCTCCCGGTGAACGGCGATGCGCGCGCATAGTGCCAACAGGAGGGGCCGACGATCAAGACGGCCGGGTGGGCCAACTCTTTACGATCTGTCAAATGTCAGAGTGAAACCACGTGCTTTCTGGCGAATTCGAGCTGGACGGCGATCTGCGCGATCCGCTCGGACACCACGAGGGATCCGCGCATGGCGTCATAGGTGTACACCTCGTGTTCGCGCCCGTGCTCGGCCAGCTTGGCCACGTACTTCTCGATCTGGCGCAGCGGGCAGCGGGTGTCGTTCTCGCCCGTGAGGATCAGCAGCGGGCTCTTCACCTGGTCGACGTAGGTGATCGGGGAGCTGGCCGCGTACCGCTCGGGTTGTTCGCCGGGCGAGCCGCCGAACAGCGCGCGGTGGTAGGCGCGCAGGCTCTCCGCCTCGTCCTCGTACGAGGTCTGGTGGCAGGCGATCGGTACGGCGGCGATGCCGGCCGCCCACAGGTCCGGCTGGGTGCCGAGGCCGAGCAGCGTGAGATAGCCGCCCCAGGCCGCGCCCGCGAGCACGGTCCTCGCCGGGTCGGCGATGCCGCGCTCGACCACCCGCCGGCGTACGGCGGCCACGTCGGCGAGCTCGATGTGCCCGACGTCGCCGTGCAGCGCGTCGCGCCAGGCCGAGCCGTAGCCGGTCGAGCCGCGGTAGTTGACCCGCACCACCGCGAAGCCCGCGTCCACCCAGGCCGCGACCTCGGGCGAGAAGACGTCGCGGTCATGTTCCGTCGGGCCGCCGTGCAGCAGGAAGACGGTCGGGTACGGTGCGATGCCGGCCTCGGGCGTGGAGACGAGCGCGTGGATGCGGCCGCCCTCGCCCTCGACGTCGATGTCCTCGACCGGGACGCTCGGCGGGGCGGGCGGGCCGCTCGGGTTGACCACGACCTGGCCGTTGCTGGAGCGGATGACCGGCGGGCGGGAGGCGTTCGACCAGAGGTATTCGACGTGGCCGCCGGGCCGCGGCGCCGCCTCGTCGATCACGCCGTGCGGCGTCTCGATGAGCGTCAGGTCACCGCCGCCCAGGTTGTAGCGGTGCAGGTAGCTGCGGGCGCGGTCGTCGCGCAGGATCAGCAGGCCGCGGCCGTCGGCGTACCATTCGGCGTTCAGCTCGCCGGGGTCCCTCAGCCAGATCTCGCGTTGCTCGCCGGTCAGCGGGTCCCAGACGAGGGGCTCGTTGCGCTGGCGGCGTTCGTGCAGGGCGAGCAGGCGGCGGTCGCCCACGACCGGGGCGAAGCTCAGCCCGATCACGCCCTTGCCGGGGCCGTCGTACAGCTCGCCGACCGTCTCGCCGTTCTGGCGGACGACGCGGAGCGCAGGGTGACGGAAATCGCCGTACTCACCGTGATTTATCGCGATAAGAGAGCCGTCGAGGGACATGTCGGTTACCCACGCGGCCTCCGTGTGCTCATAGAGCAGCCGGTACGGCTCGCCGTCCCGTACCAGGTGGATGCGGAACGTACCCTCACTGGCCAGGCTGATCGCCGCGACGCCGGTCGTGGACAGCGCGATGCCGCCGGGCTGGCCCGCCGGCAGACCGGGGGCGACCGGCTCGTCGGGGCCGCCGCTGAACGGCTGGCGCCACCACACGCCGAACTCGTCGCCCTCGGTGTCGGCGAACCAGTAGATCCACTGCCCGGTGGGGTCGATGGCGGCGAACGCGGTGCCCTTGGGCCGGTCGGTGACCTGGCGGGTGGTGCCCGTCACGCGGTCCCAGGCGTAGACCTCCCACTTGCCGGTGGCGTTGGAGCGGTAGATGGAGCGGTTCGGGGCTTGGGGAGCCCAGGAGGGCAGCGTCATGCGCGAGGCCCGGAACCTGGCCTGCCAGCGTTCCTCCGCCTTCATCCGCCGCGCCCCCTCCCGTTGATGTCCCGGCCCACCGGGCTCGGGATGCCGTCCAGTATTGCGCCTGTATGGGGTAAATGCTTGGGAAATGTGGGGGAATTTCGGACTAAATGCCCCATCAGTAACACCAGTCGCAGACGTCCGTCAAGGCGCAGGTCTTGATCGGGGTGCGGGCTCGAAGATAGATAGGTGGAACCTTGCGCGCGTTACTACTTTCTCCCGTCCTTTTGCCACATTCTGGGAGATATATGCGGCGATACGCCTGTCAAGCTCTGTCGGGTCGGTGTGCCACGCGCTCGGGCCCATGCCGACCGCCTGGGCGATGCCGACGTGGCCGAGCTCCATGTCGAACTCGATCGAGCGGCGATCGATCTCGGCGAAGCCCGCCATGCTGCGCGCGACCCTGCGCTCCTTGTCCTCATCGACGGAGAGCAGCCCCAGCTCCTCCACGAGCGGGCTCAGGTGCGCCCCGGCGGGCGTGACGACCACCACGGCGCCGTCCGGCCGCAGGATCCTCCTGAACTCGGGACCGTTCCTGGGCGCGAACACGTCGATCACCACATCGGCCACCCCACTCCGGATGGGGAGCGGCCGCCACACGTCGGCCACGAAGGCGCCCGCCCTCGGGTGCACCCGCGCCGCCCGGCGTACAGCGTGTTTCGACACATCGAAAGCCATCCCGATGCCATCGCTCACGGCATTGAGCGCGGTCGCCAGATAATGCCCGGTTCCCGCGCCGGCGTCGACGATCACCGGCGCGGCCCTGCCCGCCACGCGATGATCCTCGACCTTCTTCCGGTCAGGCACAGGACCTTCTGCTGGTCCCAGACCGTAACCGGCCTCCATTCCCGCCCCACGGTACGCCTTGAGCTCGCCGCCGTCATTCGTTTCTGTAGAGGACTCACGTTTTCCCGAAACGTTCTGTGCGGCCGTACGTATCCGCACAGTCTCGGCCACGGCGTCAGCCAGCGGGGCATAATGCCCGGCGGTCAGGAAATCGGCCCGCGCGGCCACCATCGCCGCACTGTCGGCGGTCCCCGGCGGCCTGGAGCCGACGAGCAGGCTGACGTATCCCTGCTTGGCCACGTCGAACGCGTGCCCGTTCGCGCACCGCAGGGCGTGCTCGTCCAGCCGCACGTCGGCGCCGCAGACCGGGCAGATCAGATATTCGACGATGTCGGCCAACATGCGGCCCATTCTCGTGTACGACCGACTCGCCCTCGGCCCTGCGTGCGCCCCTCGGGTACGCGGCCGACCCCCTGCGTGACCGACCCGGCTGTGCGCGATGCCGTCGTGGTGCCGCTTCGGCGCTCACGTCGGGTCGCAGGGTGGCGCGATGGTGGAAAGACGAGGCCGCGACGCGTCAGGCGCTCGTCTCGAGGAGGAAAGCGGCGTTGGAGGAGGTGGAGCGGAGCTTGCCGACGAGCATTTCGAGCCCTTGCTGCTTCTCGAGCGCGCCGAGCATGCGCCGCAGCCGCCAGATCACCTGCCGCTCCTCCACGTGCAGCAGGATCTCCTCCCGCCGCGTCCCCGACGCGTCGAGGTCCACGGCGGGGAACAGCCGCCGCTCGGCCAGCTCGCGGGTGAGGTGCAGCTCCATGTTCCCCGTCCCCTTGAACTCCTCGTACAGGCTGTTGTCCATCCGGGAACCCGTGTCCACCAGCGCGGTGGCGAGGATGGTGAGCGAGCCGCCGCCCTCGACGTTGCGAGCGGCGCCGAAGAAGCGCTTGGGCGGGTAGAGGGCGCCGGCGTCGATGCCGCCGGTGAGTATGCGCCCGCCGCCGGGCGCCAGGTTGTTGTACGCCCGCCCCAGCCGCGTCAGCGAGTCCAGCAGCAGCACCACGTCCCGTCCGGCCTCGACGAGCCGCTTGGCCCGTTCGATGGCCAGCTCGGCGACGGCGGCGTGGTCGCGGTCGGGGTGGTCGAAGGTCGAGGAGAAGACCTCGCCGTCGATCGTGGCGCGCATCTCGGTGACCTCCTCGGGCCGCTCGCCCACCAGCAGGACCATGAGGTGGACCTCGGGGTGGTTGCGGGAGATCCCGGCGGCCAGTGCCTGCAGGACCATGGTCTTGCCGGCCTTCGGCGGCGCGACGATGAGGCCGCGCTGCCCCTTGCCGATGGGCGCGAACAGGTCGATGACGCGGGTGCTGAGCGACTCGGTCTCGATGGAGAGCCGCTCGGTGGGGTGGATGGGTGTCAGGTCGGCGAAACTGGGACGGCCGCGCCACTGGGCGGAGCCGTTGACGGATTCGACGCCGACGAGCTTGTTGCCGGCGAAGGACGCGACGACGTGGTCGCCGGGCCGCAGGTCGTACTGCCGGATCTTGTCGGGAGGCAGGCGTACGTCGTGCGGTCCGGGCAGGTGTTCGGCCCGGATGAACGCGGATTTGTCGCGTACGTCCAGGAGGCCGCTCACCTGTCGGACGGGCACGTCCGCACGCTGCTGTGGAATGGTGTGCAGAGACATGGTGAAACCCTTTGGGGAATGCGCCGGACCCCATGCAAGGGGTGGCGAGTGGTGAAAGGAAGCCCGGCCCGTCGAAGAGGGGCGGGGCGATGATGAAGATCAGCGGAGCTCGAGCTCGACGCTAGTGGGAACATACCACACGATCTACGCCATCAAACGCCTAGCACTGTTGGGCTATTCCCGGGCCGTTCCCGTGTCTTTCCCGGCAAGTGCGGGCCAGGCGCGTGACAATGTTCTTCTCGACTCCGTACTGCGAGGAAAATTACCGCGCCCCGTGTGTCGGAGGGCACTGAACCCCCAGCTGAGCAGCGTCATCGTGTCAAGTGACATGCAGGACCCCTGCAACTGGTTGAGGGTTCCATAGCACCAACAGAACTCCTTGGGGGAGCACCATGAAGACCGTCAACCGTTGCCCGCGGTGCCACCACGAGCTCGACGAGGGCCCGATCATCTACAGGTGCGCGCACTGCTGCCGCGCCGTCTACGCCGCCGACCTCGAGAACGAGTACGTTCCGCGCCAGCCCGTCGCTGCGTAGTCTGAGGCGCATGCCGCATCAACCGATAACCGTGTCCGGCGTCGAGGTGACACCGCTCTGCGACGCCGTGGGCCCGATGGGTGCGGCGATCCGCCGCCCGCTCGCCGAGATGTTCCCCGGTTCCGGGCTCCCGGACGAGCCCTGGGTCCTGCACTTCCACTGCTATCTGCTGCGTGCGGCGGCAGGCCGCCTGACCCTGGTCGACACCGGCATCGGCGGCGCCGACTCGCCGGCGTCCAGTTGGGCGCCGGTTCCCGGCACGCTGTTCGGCGAGCTCGCCGCGGTGGGCGTGACGCCCGCCGAGATCGACACCGTCGTCCTCACGCACCTGCACAGCGACCACGCCAGCGGCGTGGTGCTGGACGGCGGGCCGGCGTTCGCGAACGCGCGCTACGTGCTCCAGCAGGCCGAGCTGGACGCCGCGCAGGGCCAGGCGCTCGACCGGCTGGTCACTCCGATCAAGGGGCAGCTGCACGTCGTCGAAGGCCAGGCCGAGGTCGCGCCGGGAGTCCACGTGCACCTCGCGCCCGGGCACACCCCCGGCCACCAGATCGTCAGAGTGGGCGACGTCGCCGTGACGGGCGACCTCGTGCTCCATCCCGTCCAGCTCGACGACCCGGGCGTGCGCTACCTCTACGACGACGACCAGGAGGCGGCCGCGCGCACCCGCGCCGAGGTGCTCGGCGCGCTCAGGGCAGAGCGGGCGATTCTCGCCACCGCCCATTTCAGCGAGCCGTTCCTGCGGCTCTGAGCGTCCCCTGTGTCAGCTGCTGTGCCGCTCCAGGTTCTGCCATAGTGCCTGCATGAGCGATTTCTGGGACACGGTCAACCGGGTGATCACCGGGGCGGCGGCGTACATCACCGATGAGCACGGCCGGGTCCTGCTGGTCGACCCCAACTACCGCGACCACTGGACGTTCCCCGGCGGCATGATCGACGCGGGCGAGCACCCCGCGCAGGCGTGCGCCAGGGAGATCGCCGAGGAGCTCGGGCTCGAGGTCGAGGTCGAGGTCGGCGCTCTGCTGACCGTGGCCTGGACGGACGGCCTGCCGAACATCCCTTATTCGCTGGTCACCTTCACCTTCGACTGTGGCGAGATCGCTTCCGACACGCCGATCACGCTCCAGGCGGAGGAGCTGGACGACTACGGCTTCTTCACCGTCGAGGAGGCGGAGCAGCGGCTGGCGAGCCATTCCTACCAGCGGCTGCTCGCCACGGCCGCCGCGCGCGACTCCGGCCGGCTGACCTATCTACCGCCCGCTCAAAACCGGTTGATCAGCCAGGAGGGTTGAGGGCAGGGCCACCATCGAGGTCAGGCCCCCGTACGGCGAGGGCGCCAGGGTGACCTTGATGCGGTGTCTGGCCGCGAGCCTGCTCACGACGAACAGACCGAGCCGGTCGCTCTGCGCCAGATCGAACTCCGGCACCTTCGTCAGCCGGTCGTTCAGCTCGTCGAGCTCGACCCGCGGCAGGCCGAGCCCGCGGTCCTCGATCTCCACCATCAGGCCGTACGGCGTCATCGTGCTGCGCACGTCCACCTTGGTCTGGGGCGGTGAGAAGAGAGTGGCGTTCTCGATCAGCTCGGCCATCAGGTGGGCCACGTCCGTGACCGCCGCGCCCAGCAGCGCGACGGGCGGCGGCTGGAGCACCTCCACCCGCTCGTACTCCTCGATCTCCGCCACGGCCGCGCGCAGCACGTCGACCATCCGCACCGGGTTGCGCCAGCCGCGCCCCGGAGCCTGGTCGGACAGGATGATCAGGCTCTCGGCGTGCCGGCGCATGCGGGTGGTGAGGTGGTCGAGCTTGAACAGGTCCGCCAGCATCTCGGGCTGCTCGGTGGCCCGCTCCATGCTGTCGAGCTGGAGCAGCTGCCGGTGCAGCAGCGACTGGTTGCGCTTGGCCAGGTTGACGAAGACCTGGTTGACGCCGTGCCGCAGCCTGGCCTGGTCCACCGCGGCCTCGACGGCCGTGGACTGCACCTGGTTGAACGCGTGGACGATGTCGTCGACCTCGGCGGTGTGCGTCCTGACCTCGATCGGCGCGATCTCGGCGGGCGTGGGGCGGCCCGTGTTCGTACGCAGTCGCTCGACCAGCCCGGCCAACCGCACCTCGGCCAGCTCCGTGGCGGCGTCGCGGAGCCCGGCCAGCTCGCGCACCAGGCGCCTGCGGAAGCGGAGCGAGAGCATGATCGAGGCGATGACGGCGATCAGCCCCAGACCGCCCGCCACGCCGACCTTGACCAGCATGCCGATGGCGGCGGGCGTGACCCTGCCCGTGATCGCCTTCACGGCCGCGGCCTGATTGCGCTCGACCGCCGTCCACAGGTTCTGGCCGTCGATGGGCCAGGTGGCCGCCGTGGCCGGCAGGCCGTTGGCAGCCGCCTGCCCCTTGATGGCGTCTTCGGTGGCCAGGAACTCCCGGTAGACGGGCGAGGTCGCGAGCTTCGCGTACGGCCCCCGCAGGCCGCCGTCCAGATGCGAGAGCGCCTGGGAGTAGAGCAGCCGCCTGGTGGCGACCATCCCCGTGAACGCGTCCCGCTCTCTGGGCTCGACCCTGCCCTTGGCGAGCACCGCGGCGATCAGCGCCCGCTCCCGCGACAGCACGTCCTTGGCCTCGCCGAGCATGGTCACCGCCCTGGCCTGCTGGTAGAGCGCCATGTCGGGGACCAGGACCATGGCGTCGTACATGCGGAAGGACGCGTCCACGATCTCGCTGTAGCGGTCGATCACGTCAACCGGCGCGACGCTCGCGCCGTCCACCTCACGCCGGACGTCGGCGAGCTGGTCGAGCTTGCGGTTGAACGCGGTGAGCTGCGCGATCAGCTCCGGCGACAGGTCGCGTACGTTGCCGGCCAGGCGGCGGAAGTTCGCCACGGCCTGGTCGGTCTCGCCGCGCCGTTTGGCGAGATCGTCCGCGCGCCGGCCGCGTACCAGGAACTCCACCGAGGTCAGCCGCTCGTCCTGCAGCTTGATGTTGATCTGCTCGGACGGGACGGCGAAATTGGTGGCAAGATCGTTGATCGCCAGCAGGCGGACGCCGTCGCCGCCGGTCAGGCCTGCCGCGAACGCCCACAGTCCCGCGAGGGACACCAGTGGGACGAGCAGCAGAATGAGGAGCTTCACAGCGATGGGACGGCCACGCTTGGGGGGCATGCGACCTCCGGGTGCATGATGAGATCGCCTCGCAGAGTACACCCCCTTTTGGAAGGATTTCTGTGCGTCTTCCGCGTTCTTTCTCCGGCTGGACCATCGCGGTTTTCGGTTTCCTCGCCTTCGCGCTCGGGCTGCTCGGGCTGATCTCGCCCGGAACGCTCCTGGCCATGCTGGGTTTCGAGGTGCTGGAGGTGCGCCCGGCCGGTGACTACACGCTCGTCTATATGGCCGCCTCGTCGATGGCGGCGGTGAACATGGGCGTTTATTACATGTTCGCGGCGTCTGCGAACTACACGCCGTTCTTTCGGTGGACCGTGCCGTTCCGGCTCGTGACGTTCGCGGTCTTCAGCACGCTGGTGCTGACGGGGGCGGCGCCGGCGAAGTTCTTCGGCGTCGGGCTCTGGGAAGGGCTGGGAGCGGTGATCACGGGGTACGCGCTCTGGCGCGAGGGCAAGCTGCTGCCCTCGCGCCAAGGCGTCATCTAGATTCCTCGGAGCCGCGGGCCACGAGGCGGTCGCCGGAGTGCTCGTGTTCGAGCCGCCGTTCCAGATCGCGCTTCTCGTCCTCCAGCTGGGCCACCCGGCTGGAGGCCTCGGCTCTGGCGCTGCGCATCCTGCGGTGCTGCCTGGCCGTCCGACGCGAGCCCGAGCCCAGCAGCCAGAGGCCCAGCAGCAGCACGGCCGTGGTGGCCGCCCCCGCCAGGAACATCTCCAGGTGGTTGAGCTCGAAGGTGTATCCGAAGAGGATGTACCTGCTGCTCTCCTCGGTGGCGACCAGGGCGATGGCACCGCCGGCGAGCAGGACCAGGATCAGACCAAGGAAGATCATCCAACTCACCCCTTGTCGTCAGAGGCGTTTCTCCTGCCCTTTCGCCGGTGGTGTATGCGCAATGATGACGTTCATGAGACCCGAGCCAGGCCAGGTGCTCCACTTCTCTGAGGACCCCACCATCGAGCGGTTCGTGCCGCACGTCGCGGTGACGACCTCGCTGACCGAGCCGTACGTGTGGGCGGTGGGCCACGACCGCTGCCCCGACTACTGGTTCCCGCGCGCCTGCCCGCGAGCGATGGCATGGACGGGGCCGCACACCACCGAAGAGGACGCGGCCCGGATCATCGGCGCGGGCGGCGGCGATCGGGTGCACGCCGTCGAATACTGCTGGCTCAAGGCGATCATGGACGTGCGGCTGTACGCCTACCGGCTGCCCGCCGACGACTTCGAGCCCATCGGCGACCCGCCGCACGCCCTGATCTCCAAGGTCCCCGTCGAGCCGCTCGGCCCTCCGGAGCCGGTCGGCGACCTGCTGGAGCTGTACGAGGAGGCGGGGATCCAGCTACGCGTGCTGGCCAACCTGTGGTCGTTCTGGAAAGAGGTGACGGCGAGCACGCTGGAGTTCAGCGGGATCCGGCTGCGCAACGCGCGTCGATGAGCGCGGTGAGCCGCTCCAGCGGCATCGAGGCGGGCGGCAGCTGCTCGCGGGCGTGCCTGTTGGCCTCGCTCTGGAGCACCTCGTTGATCGGGGTGGGCACGCCGTGCAGGCGGCCGAGCAGGACGATCTCGCCGTTGAGGTAGTCGGCCTCGATGGAGCCGCTGCCCCTGGCCAGGCTCTGCCACGACGACCCGCCGCCGCGGGCGATGCCCTCGATGGGGCGCACGTCGACCTTGTGGCCGCGCACCTGGCGCTCGTCGTCGACGGTGGAGTAGGCGATGCCCGCCGTGTTCAGCACGGTCATGGCCTCGGCCTTGGCCCGGTCGACGACGGCGGCCATGCCGTCCGCGCGGCCGACGAGGGCCTCCACGGCATTCGCCAGGTTGCTGATCAGCTTGCCGTGCTTCCATCGCATGACGTCGGGGACGGCGCGGCCCACGAGGCCGTGCTTGCCGAGGTCCGTGGCGATTTGGCCGGCGAGGTTGTCCACACCCTGTGGATAACATCCGACCTGCAGCATGCCGGAGTACGGGTGCCCGTGTGCGGCCACCACACCGGGCTCCAGATGCTGGGCCGGCAGCCACACGCACATGCCGTAAACATGCTCGAACCGCCGCAGGACCATGCGCTCGTTGGCGACGCCGTTCTGGGCGCACACCACGGGCAGGCCGGTCGGCCAGTCAGCCAGCGCGGAGATCGTGTCCTGCGACTTGGTGGCCAGGACGAGCACGTCGTCGTCGCGCGTGGGGATGGGGCCGTCGGCGGCGGGGATGTCGAGGGTCTCAGAGGTCTCGGGGGTGATGAGGCGTAGGCCGTCGCTTTTCAGCGCCCGGTAGTGCGCGCCTCTCGCGATGAGGACGACGTCGTGCCCGCCTTGAAACAGGCGGGCGCCGATGGTTCCTCCGACTGCCCCTGCCCCGATCACTATGTAGCGCATTGAAAGAGGATGTCACTCCTTCATTTCGCCAGCGCGACCTGGGTCTGCGTCGTCACGGCGGTCCCGCGCGCCCGCTCCCGCAGGATCGTCTTGAGCACGCGCCAGCCGTCACGCACGGCGTGCAGGTTGCTCGTGCCGTGGATCCGGGAGCGCTCGTGGCTGGGGACCTCGCGGATGACGAGCCCGGCCTGGGCGGCGCGGACGTTCATCAGCGTCTCGATTTCGAAACCGTCGCAATCGAGTTCCATGGCCTCGAGGTGGCGCGCCCAGAAGGCGTTGTAGCCGTAGCAGAGGTCGGTGTAGCGGGTGCCGTAGAGGACGTTGGTCAGTCTGGTGAGGACCTTGTTGCCGAGCGAGCGCCACGGGCTGAGGTCGTCGGAGCCGCCGCCGGGGGCGTACCGGGAGCCCTTGGCGAAATCGGCGCCGTCGAGCAGCGTGGCGACGAAGGAGCCGATCTCCCGGCCGTCGGTGGACCCGTCGGCGTCGATCATGACGATGATGTCGCCCCTGGCGGCCTGGAAGCCCTCGATGAGCGCGTTGCCCTTGCCGCGCCGGCTCTGCACGACGACCCGGAGGTCGGGGCGCAGCCTTCGTGCCACGGCGATGGTGTCGTCGGTCGAGTTGCCGTCGACCAGGATCACCTCGTCGATCCAGTCGGGCAGCGTGGCGAAGACGTGAGGAAGGTTCTCGGCCTCGTTCATCGCCGGAACGATGACACTGACGCTGGCGGCGGAAGGCTGCTTGTTCATGAGTACAAGGTCCTCCTCCGCACATGCAGCCCACTTGACACTGCCTTGCATAGATCGCTGTTATATGTGATCATTCTCGATTCTGGCCTCCGCGGCCCTGGAGACGATCTCGTCCACGGTCTCGTCCGGCGTCTGCCGCGAGCTGTCCAGCCACAGGCCGAGGCGGGGAGTGTCGCGGCGCAGCGCGTCGTCCAGGTCGGCCACGGTCCAGTCTCCGTAGCCCGTCTTGGCGCGCTCCCGCTCGCGGCGCTCCACCGCGGCCACGCCAGGGGCGAGCACGACCACGTGGAGGGGACGGGCGCGAATCAGCTTCGTGCACCGCTCCAGGTCCGCTCCGAGGATGACGTCCTGGACGATCGGGGTGAATCCGGCATCGAAGTACAGGTCCGCCACGGTGGCCGCGATCCGATAGCGCAGGTGGAGCTGGCGCACCGCCTCGTCGCTCTCCTCCGGCGTCATGTCGGCGCGGCCGGAGACCACCATGCGCCGGAACATGTCACCGCGCACGTGAGCCGCCCGCGGCAGCCGCTCGGCCAGGGCCTGGGCCACGGTCGACTTGCCCGCGGCCGAGATGCCGCTGATCAGCACGGCGCCGTTCACGCGCCGACCAGTTTCCGCACCCGGTCGGCGCCCACGGCCAGCAGCAGCGTGGGGAGCCTGGGTCCGGTGTCACGGCCGATGAGCAGGCGGTAGAGCAGGGCGAAGAAGGCCCGTTGCGCCGCCTTCAGCTCCGGGGTCGGCGCGGCGTCGGCGGGCAGTCCCGCCTGGCGCTTCGGCACGCCGTACACCAGCGTGGTGAGGCCGTCGAGCGACCAGTCGTCGAGGCCGTCGGCAAGCAGCCGCAGCGACTCCCGCTCGACGGGGCCGAGCGAGTCGAGCAGCTCCTCGTCCGGCGACTCCCGTACGCGGGTGCGCTGCTCGGCGGGCACCTGGCCGTCGACCCAGCGCTGCGCCTTGTCCAGGCGCGGGCGGGCCTCGTCGAGGCCGGCCACCGCGTCGAGGTCGCGCAGGATGCGCAGGGTCTGCTCGGCGTGTCCCGTCGTGATGTCCACGATGGAGGCCAGCGTCCGGTACGGGATGGGATGCGCGGTGGCGGGCAGCGGACCCTCGGCCGTGCGTACGGCGCGGTCGTACGCGGCCAGCTCGGCGGGCTGCGCCTGGCCCGCGGCGACTTTGCGGCCCACGGCGTCCCACTCGTCGTAGAGCCGCTGGATCTCCTGGTCGAAGGCGATCTTGAAGGACTGGGCCGGTTTGCGGCGGGCGTACAGCCAGCGCAGCACCGGCGCCTCCATGATCTCCAGGGCGTCGGCCGGGGTCGGCACGTCACCCTTGGAGCTGCTCATCTTGGCCATGCCGGCGATGCCGACGAACGCGTACATGGGGCCGATCGGCTGCTCGCCGCCGAACACCTCGCGCACGATCCGGCCTCCCGCCGTCCACGCCGAGCCCGGGGAGTGGTGGTCAACGCCCGACGGCTCGAAGATCACGCCCTCGTACGCCCACCGCATCGGCCAGTCGACCTTCCACACCAGCTTGCCGCGGTCGTGCTCGGCCAGTCGCACGGTCTCGCCGAAGCCGCACTCGCAGGTGTAGGCCAGCTCGGTGCTCTCGTCGTCGTACGCGGTCACCGTCGTGAGGTCGCGCTCGCACAGCTCGCAGTAAGGCTTGTACGGGAAGTAGTCCTCCACCTGCTTCGTCCGGTGGCGCGACAGCTCGGCGTCGATCGTGGCCCGCTCGCGCACGGCCAGCAGGATCTGCTCGCGGTAGGCGCCCGAGGTGTATTGCTCGGTCTGGCTGATGCCGTGGTAGCGCACCCCCAGCTCGGCCAGGGCCTCGATCATGGGGGCCTTGAAGTGCTCGGCCCAGTTGGCGTGCGTGCTGCCCGGAGGGGCCGGCACCGAGGTCAGCGGCTTGCCGACGTGCTCGGCCCAGGCCGGGTCGATGCCCGCGGGCACGCGGCGGAAGCGGTCGTAGTCGTCCCAGGACAGCAGGTGCACGCATTCGCGCCCGCGCCGCCGGATCTCGTCGGCGACCAGGTGGGGGGTCATGACCTCGCGCAGGTTGCCGAGGTGGATCGGGCCCGACGGGCTCAGGCCGGAGGCGCACACGATGGTTTTGCCCGGAGCGCGCCTCTCCGCCTCGGAGATCACTTCATCCGCGAACCTGGACACCCAGTCGGTCTCGCCACGTGCAGCCATCGCGCCATTCTTGCGGCTCGGCCCGATTCAGGCGAACACTTTGGGTCGGCCCGGCAGGCGTCGAGGCTCGCCCGGAGGTACGTCGTGCCCCGCCCGAAGGCCCCGTGGCCCTCGGGCGGAGTCGGTCACAGCGTGCCGGAGTAGGGATCCCAGTCGTGGGCCAGAGGCTCCGGGGCGGCCACGGTGGTGGTGATGGGGCGGAACTCCGAGCGTTCGCCCGAGTCGATGATCGTGGTCATCAGCTCCAGCACGTGCAGCGCCAGGTCGCCCGAAGCCCGGTGCGGCGTGCCGGTGCGGATCGACCTGGCCATGTCGAGGACGCCGATGCCGCGCCCCGCCGTGGTGCCGGACAGCGGCAGCTCCCGCCAGTCCGCGTCATGCAGGCCGCGGGCCAACAGGGGTCCCACGAAGGTGTTGGGGTCGGGAAGCGACAGCGCGCCCTCGGTGCCGATGATCTCGATCATCGCGCGCCTGATCGGCGCGTCGAAGCTGAACGTCGCCGCCGCCGTCGCCGCGCCCGGGAAGTCGAGCAGCGCGTTGACGTGAGTTTGCACATCCACGGGGAAGATGCTGCCCTCCTTCGGCCCCGAGCCGACGACCCGATGCTCGCGGGCCCTGCGCGTGCCGGCCGCCACCTGGGCGACGGGGCCGAGCAGGGACACCAGCGCGGTCAGGTAGTAAGGGCCCATGTCGAAGAGGGGACCGCCGCCGCGCTGGTAGAAGAACTCGGGGCTGGGATGCCAGGATTCCGGGCCCAGGGTCTGAAAGGCCGCCGTGACGGCCACCGGCGTGCCGATGAGGCCCGAGCGCAGGGCGTGCAGGGCGGACTGGAGCCCGGCGCCGAGGAAGGTGTCGGGCGCGCAGCCGATGCGCAGGCCGAGGTTGGCGGCCTCGGCCATGACCTTGGCCCCCTCGTCCAGGTCCAGCGCCAGCGGCTTCTCGCCGTACACGTGCTTGCCGGCGCGCAGCGCCTCCAGCGCGACGGCCCCGTGCGCGGACGGGATGGTGAGGTTGACGACGATCTCGACCTCGGGCACGGCGAGCACCGTGGCGAGGGTCCCCGACACCGGCACGCCGTACTCCTGCGCGACGGCGGCGGCGCGCTCGGTGTCGATGTCGGCGATGCCGAGCACCCGCACGTCGGGGAAGGCGGTCAGGTTGCGGAGGTATTGGCCACTGATGTTTCCGGCGCCGATCAGGGCGACGCCGACGGGGCCGTTGCTCAAGAGCTCTCCAAGGAGGTGAGGTAGGCGTGGCTTTCCGCGAGAGCGGTGAAGATGTCGGTCGCGCACTCGTCGAGCTCGACGATGCGCCAGGCGTCGGGCGCGGCGGCGAGGATCTCGGGCACCGGCATGACGCCGCTGCCCACCGCGGTGTGCGGTTCTCCCTTGACCCCCGGGCCGTCCTTGACGTGCAGCGCCAGCGTGCGCTGCGCGAGGCGGCCGAGCAGGGCGGGCACGTCGGCGCCGCCCACGGCCGCCCAGTAGGTGTCGATCTCCAGGAACACTTCGGGGGCGAGCAGGTCGGCCAGCGCCTCGATGGCGTGCCGGCCCTCGACCTGCGGTTCGATCTCCCACCAGTGGTTGTGGTAGCCGATCCGCATTCCGTGCCCGGCGGCCTGCTCGGCCAGGCCGTTCAGCAGGTCGGCGGTGCGCTGGAGGCCGTCGCGCGTGGTGAACTCCTCGTGCGCGATGCCGCCCGGGATGATCACCAGATCGGCGCCGACCGTGGCGATCGCGTCGAAGACCTCCGCGGGCTCCTTGCTGAGCAGCGCGTACGCGTGCGTACTTGACACGCTCAGCCCCAGGTCGTCGAGCAGCCGGCGGAAGCCCTTGGGATCGGCGGTCGGGTCGAAGGGCTCCACGGCCCAGTAGCCCATCTCCGCGATCCGCCGCATAGTGGTGTCACGATCGGCGGCCAACGGCTCCCTGACGGTGTAGAGCTGGACGCTGATGGGTTTCGTCATCCACGTACCCCCAGGAGGTGCTCGAGCGCGAGCTGGTTGAGGCGGGTGAAGTGGAAGCCGCGCACGGCCGCGGCCTCGGGGTCGAAGTCGTCCTTGGCGAGGTCCTGCCACGTCTCACCGGCGGCCAGGGTGGGCTGGGCGAGCTCGTCCACGCGCGAGGCGCGCAGGGCCTCCTGCACCTCGGGGTCCTGGCGGAACTTCGCGGCCTTCTCCTTGAGGATCAGGTACGTGCGCATGTTGGCGGCGGCCGAGTCCCACACGTCCTTGGGGTCCTCGGTGCGCAGCGGCTTGTAGTCGAAGTGGCGAGGGCCGTCGTAGCCGGCGTGCTCCAGCAGATCCACCAGGAAGAACGCGCTCTTGAGGTCGCCGTGGCCGAAGATCAGGTCCTGGTCGTACTTGGGGCCGTGCTGGCCGTTGAGGTCGATGTGGAAGAGCTTGCCGTGCCACAGCGCCTGGGCGATGCCGTGCACGAAGTTGAGCCCGGCCATCTGCTCGTGGCCGACCTCCGGGTTGAGGCCCACCATCTCAGGGTGCTCCAGCTCGTTGATCAGCGCCAGCGCGTGGCCGATCGTGGGCAGGAGGATGTCGCCGCGGGGCTCGTTGGGCTTGGGCTCGAGGGCGAAGCGGATGTCGTAGCCCTTGTCGAGGACGTACTGGCAGAGGAGGTCCAGGCCCTCCTTGTAGCGGTCCAGCGCGGCCTTGACGTCCTTGGCCGCGTCCGACTCGGCGCCCTCGCGGCCGCCCCAGCACACGTACGTCTTCGCGCCCAGGGAGGCGGCGAGGTCGAGGTTGCGCATGACCTTGCGCAGGGCGTACCGGCGGACGTCGCGGTCGTTGCTGGTGAACGCGCCGTCCTTGAACACCGGGTGGGTGAACAGGTTCGTGGTGGCCATCGGCACCTTCATGCCGGTCTCGTCCAGAGCCTTCCTGAACGCGGCGATGGCCTTGTCACGGTCGGGCTCGACGGCCAGCAGGTCGTCGTCGTGGAACGTGACGCCGTACGCGCCCAGCTCGGAAAGCCGGTGCACGCTCTCGACCGGGTCGAGCGCCGGCCTCGAGGCGTCACCGAAGGGGTCGCGGGCCTGCCATCCCACGGTCCACAGGCCGAAGGTGAAGCGGTCATCAGGGGTCGGGGCGAATGCGGTCATTTCCTGCTCTCCGTGTGATTAGTCCATAATCTGTACATAATCCTGAGGAGGTGGACCGGGTGTCGTCAAGGGGAGTCCGGCATGATTCCATGCGAGCCCGTAACCTGGCCGTAGTACTCGATGCCATCCACCGAACAGGACCTCACACTCGGGCCGCGCTCGCTGAGATGACCGGGCTCACCAAGACCACCGTGTCCAGCCTGGTCGCGGACCTGCTGGAGGCGGGCGTGGTGACCGAGAGCGGCGCCGTGCGCGGCGGTGAGCGGGGTCGCCCCGGGGTGGCGGTGAGCCTGAGCGGGCACCGGATGGCCACGCTGGGGCTGGAGATCAACATCGACTACCTGGCCGCCTGCGTCGTCGACCTCACCCGCACCGTACGGTTGCGCCGCACCCAGCCGGCCGACAACCGCAACTCGAATCCCGCCGACATCCTGCAGCGGCTGCGCGACCTCGTGAAAGAGACCACGGCCGAGGCCGAGGCGGCCGGGCTGCGGATCATCGGCGCGGCCCTGGCCGTGCCGGGGACCGTCGAGGGCGGGGTGCTGCGCAGCGCGCCGCATCTCGGGTGGCGGGACGTGCGGGTGGCGGACCTGATCGACCTGCCGTTCGCGATCGACAACGAGGCGAACCTGGCGGCGCTCGCCGAGCTGTGGTTCGGCGCGCGGGCGGCGGACTTCCTGTACGTGTCGGGCGAGATCGGCATCGGCGCCGGCCTGGTCGTGGACGGCACGCTGTTCCGCGGCA
The DNA here is from genome assembly GCF_052068215.1 of Nonomuraea sp. H19. Lineage (NCBI taxonomy): Bacteria > Bacillati > Actinomycetota > Actinomycetes > Streptosporangiales > Streptosporangiaceae > Nonomuraea > Nonomuraea sp. H19. The sequence continues at coordinate 633,284 of NZ_JBQHCV010000002.1, forward strand.
CCTTCGGCCTGGCGGGCGAGCTGGGCCACGTCGTCGTCGTGCCCGACGGGCCCGGGTGCCGGTGCGGCGGCCGGGGCTGCTTGGAGGTGTACGCGGGCCAGGACGCCCTGCTGGGGGAGGTGACCTCAGTCGCCGCGCTGGTGGAGCGGCTGGAGTCGGGTGACCGGCTGGCGCTGGAGGCGTGCGAGCGGGCCGGGCACGCCCTCGGCGTGGCGCTCACCTCGGCGGTCCACCTGCTGGACCCGGGCCGGATCGTGCTCGGCGGCATCTTCGCGCCGCTGTTCCCCTGGCTGGAAGGGCCGGTCGCGGACGGGCTCGGGTCCCGGCTGGGGCAGATGCGAGGCACGCCGCCGGCCCTCGTCGTGTCGGAGATCGGCGCGGACGCGGCGGTGCTGGGGGCGGCCGGGCTGATCATCCAGCGGATCATCGCCGACCCGGCACAGGTGCTCGGCCTCTAGCGGCGACGGGTGGTCCACACCTGGCGAAACCGGGCGAGTTCTAGCATGTCGGCATGCTGATCGAGGAACGGACCGCTGCCGACGGGGACCTGACCGCGCTGCTCGACGCGGCCTTCGCGGAGCTGGTGGCCCGCTACGGGCCCGAGGGGCGCTCGCAGGTGCGGGCCGGGGCCAGGTATCTGGTGGCGTCGGTGGACGACCGGGCCGTCGGGTGCGGCGCCGTCCAGCCCGTGGACTCCGGCACCGGAGAGCTCAAACGCATGTACGTGCTGCCCGAATATCGTGGCCGGGGCATCGCCAAATCGCTGCTGTCGGCGCTGGAGGAGCTGGCCGCCGGGCTGGGGTATCGCCGGCTGCGACTGGCGACCGGCGTGCGGCAGCCCGAGGCCATCGCGCTGTACGAGCGGTGCGCGTACGTGCTGACCGAGCCGTACGGCAAGTATGTGGACGCGCCGCTGACCCGCTGCTACGCAAAGGCCCTGGCTCAGCAGTAGCCCAGCCGGCGAGCGGGATGCGCTCGTCCGCGACGAGGGGAGGGCGCACGCGGGGAATGGTCACGTGTCCGGACGCTACTTCAGCGACGGCGCATGGCCTTTTCCAGGAGGGGCAGCCGGGCGAGGACGATCCCCCTGCGCTGCCAGGTGTAGGTGATGAGGACGTGGTCGGAGGTGACGACGGCGGAGGGATAGCTGTACTCGGCGACGCCGCTGGTGACGACGCCGGCATCGCCCGGCGCGAAGCCCGCTGCGGCGGGCTCCAGGAGCCGCGGCACGGCCGGATCGACGGGTACGACGCCGTCGTCCACGACCGGCCCCGCGTGCCAGGTCAGCCCGTCGTCGTCCGACAGCGAGACCACGAGCGGGCAGCGGCTGCCCCACGACTCGGCGGCCGGGTTGTGCACGCAGGCCACCCGTCCCGACGGCAGCGCGACCGCCGCGAGGCCGCTGTTGTTGTTGGGCAGGCTCGTGGGCTCGGCAGGCGACCAACTGCGCCCGGCGTCGAGGGAGACCGAGCGGTACGCCCGGCCCTCGGTGCTGCGCATCAGCGCGACGGGGCCGCTCGCGCCCCACCACAGCGCGGGCTGGATGTGCCCGGCGCCGGTCAGCGCGTCATGGTCCACCGGAATCGGGGCTCGGGTCCAGGTCAGGCCACCGTCGTCGGAGACGTCGACGAACGGATCCCAGCGCGGCCGCTCACCCCACTGCTCTGTCGAGCCGGGTGCCAGCCAGCGCCGGCCGCCGGGCGCGAGCAGGGGCGGGTTCTTGACCGGTCCGCGGCCTCCGGATCGATCTCCGGGGACGAGCTCGCGTACCGGCTCCCACGTGGCGCCGCCGTCGTACGAGCGGGTCACCAGCGTGATCCACTCGGAGATGCGCGCGCCTGCCTTGCAGAACAGCCACAGTGCGCCGTCAGGGCCCGGCGCCAGCACGGGGTTCCAGTGCGCGACGTCCCTGCCGGTGTCCAGGGTGCTGGTCCGGCCGCCGTGGGCGATGCGAATGCGGTTGTCGGGCGTGCCCTCCCTCGTCCCGGCGAACCACGCGACGACGGGAGCCCCGTTCACCACGGCCAGCGTGGACGCGTGGCACTGCCTCCGGCGTGGGTCGTCGACCGTGACGAATTCCCGCTTCATCGGGAGGCGCGCGCTGCCAGCCGGGCGATGTGGTGCCGCGTGTCCGGGCCGATCTCGGGAGCGGGCATGCGCAGGGCGCCGGTGCCGCGGCCCAGGTGGTGCAGCGCCAGCTTGATGCCTTCCACGGTGCCGCCCAGCGCGGCCAGCACCTCGTCGGCCCGCGCCTGCGCGGAACGCTCGGCGTCGGCGTCCCCGCCGGCCACGGCGTCGGCGAGCATCGCGAACGGCTCAGGGAACGCCGCTGACAGTCCCGAGACGACCCCGGCCCCGCCGTGCCGGACGACCTCGGCGAGCCTGGTGTCCGCGCCCGACCACAGCCGGGCCTGCGCCGGCAGCGCCGCGCGGTATTCGCCGAAGCGCTCGGCCGCCAGCCCGCTCAGCTTGGCCCCGGCCAGCCCGGTCTCGGCGGCGATCGTGGCGAGATCCGCGGGCTCGACGACCACGCCGGAGCGCTCGCTGAACAGGTAGCCGTAGACGGCGGCCGGCCCCGCCGCCGCCGCCACCGCGGCGAAGTGCCGCAGGACCGCGCCGGTGTCGGCAGGCAGGTAGTACGGGGTCAGCGCGGCCAGCCTGCGCGCACCCAGCGCGACGGCGTCGCGGGCCAGCGCCACCGCCTCCCGCGTGGCCGCGGCTCCCACGTGCACCACGACCCGGTCGGGCCCGAACACGGCCAGCGCCGCCTCGGTCACGGCGTGCCGCTCCGCGTGGTCGAGAGCCGGGAACTCGCCGGTGGTGCCGCAGACGAAGACACCGTCGACGCGGCGGGTGAGATCCGTGAAGTGCGCCTTGGTCGTGGCATGGTCCAACTCGCCCGCCTCGTCGAAGAACGTGGGGACGGCGGCGAGGACCTCGGCGCGGCGCTGGCTGTTTTCTGACATGGCAAAGCCTCGGTTCGTCGATGGTGACAGGCGGATGGCGACCGGGTTAGAAAACGGGCTGCGGGCGCGGTCGCTCGCTCAGCGTCGCGCGGATCCGGCTGCAGGAGCCGTCGAGGTGCTCGGTGAGCGCGGCCAGCGCGGCCTCGACGTCGCCCGAGCGGACGATGTCGCTCAGGTCGGCGTGGTCCTTGGCGACGGGGACCAGGTCGCGGTCGGTGTTGGTGATCTCCAGCACCGTCGCGAACAGCGGCCGGTGCAGCGCCCACGTGGCGGTGAGCCAGCGGTTGTCGCCGATCGTGTAGAAGCCGCTGTGGAAGTCGAGGTCGGCGGCGGCGAACTTGGCGGCGTCGGCGGCCACGGCCGCGGACTGCATCTGCTCGAGCGCCGCGTCGACCGGGGTCCAGTCGGCGGCGTCGAGCCGCGTGATGGCCTCCTTGATGGCCAGGCTCTCCAGGGCACCGCGCAGCGAATAGAGCTCCACGAGATCCTCGTCGGACAGCCCTCGGACGAAGACGCCGCGCTTGCGCGTCTCGACCAGCCCTTCGATCTCCAGCTGGCGAAGCGCGTCGCGGACCGGTCCGCGGCTCACCCCGAAGCGCTCCGCGATCCTGCCCTCGACCAGGTGTGTCCCGACATTCAGCTCGCCGCGCACGATGAGCGAGCGGAGCTGGGCCAGCAGCTGATCCCCGAGCGGTGGATGGCGCAACGGATTGGTGATCGTCACCAGCCCTCCTCTCGTGTTCTCCGCTCGTACGGAGCCTACTCCGCAGCACTGCAGACGGTCAACGCTAACCGATGACCGTTGACGGTTAACCGTTTTCCGAGTCATAGTGTGCGACAACTGAAATCTCTGCGGACACTTCGGCCGAACCCCCAGCAGAAAGGGAGGCGCCATGGTCGCGACCCTTCCGAAGACAGACCTCCGCTACACCTGGAAGGTCACGGCCTCCAGCTTCCTCGGCAACACGCTGGAGTATTACGACTTCCTCGTCTACGGGACCGCCGCCGCCGTCGTCTTCCCCAAGGTCTTCTTCCCCGACGCCAGCGGCTTCGTCGCCACGCTCTCCGCCTTCGGCACGTTCGCCGTCGGCTTCCTCGCCAGACCGCTGGGCGGGCTCTTCTTCGGCAGCCGGGGCGACCGGCACGGCCGCAAGTCCACGTTGATGGTCACGCTCGTCGTGATGGGGGTCAGCACCATCCTCATCGGGCTCCTGCCGGGATACGCGACCATCGGCATCTGGGCCCCCGTCCTGCTGGTGGCCCTGCGGTTGCTGCAGGGATTCGCGGTCGGCGGCGAGTGGGGCGGCTCGATGATCATCGTGCTCGAGTCGGCGCCCCCGAACCGCCGCGGTTTCTTCAGTGCCTGGCCCAACACCGGCGGGTTCTCCGCGCAGATCCTCATCACGGGGGTCTTCGCCTACGTCTACACGCTCTCCGACGAGCAGTTGCTGAGCTGGGGCTGGCGGATCCCGTTCCTGCTGTCGGCCGTCGTCCTGGTCGTGACGTTCTGGATGCGGCGCAGCCTGCACGAGACCCCGGTCTTCACCAAGGCCGTCGCCGACGCTCCGGCCGCCGCGGAGAAGGCCGCCCCGAAGCACGGCCCCATCCGTACGATCTTCGTCGACGACTGGCGGAACCTGCTGCTGATCATCGGGCTGCGGTTCGCCGAATCGACGCCGTACTTCCTGCTCACGGTGTTCGCGCTGTCGTACGGCACCAGCACCCTCGGTCTGGAGAAGGGCCAGCTGAACAACGCGATCCTCATCGCCGCCGTGCTCTCCTTCGTCAGCCATGGCGTGTTCGCGGCGATCTCCGACCGGGTGGGGCGGCGGCCGATCTACTTCTTCGGCGCGGTCGTGGTGTTCGTGATGGCATTCCCGTTCTTCGCGATGCTGCACAGCGGGTCGATGGCGCTGATCGTGCTCGGGTACGTGCTGGTGCTCAACCTCGGGCACAACGCCATCAACGCCATCCAGCCGGCGTTCTTCGCCGAGCTGTTCCCGGCCGAGCGCCGCTACACGGGCGCGGCGGCCGGTCGCGAGATCGCCTCGATCTTCGCCGGCGGCCTGACCCCGTTCATCGCCACGGCGCTGGCCGGGTCGGACGGTGCCCGATGGCCGCTGGTGGCCGGGTACGTCATGGTCGGCGCGCTGATCACGATGTTCGCCGTGTACAAGGCGCCGGAGCCCTTCCGCCGCGACCTGAACGCCACCGGCACGACCGTCCGCTAAGTGCCGCCGGACCACCGCTGAGCCGCGGTCCCGAGGGCGTCCAGCTCTCCGGGACCGCGGCTCACCGGGTGCGTGTTCGGCTTTCGCGATCAGCGGCCACCAGCGCAGCGACCAGGCACGATCCCTACGCCGCGGTCTCCACGCCGGCCGAACGACTGGAGCCGGCGACCGACTCGGATGAACAACTGCTCGCGGTCGCGACGATCCTGGCCGAAGCGTTCCGGCTGGACTACGTACGGATGGAGATCGAGCGACCGAACGGAGACCGCTCCGTAGTGGAGCACGGGACGCCCCGCGGGCCCTCGGTGTCGCTACCGGTGGCCTACCGGGGCGAGAGCCGACCGCGCCGAGGCCATCGTCCCGGCCCGCGACGCCGGGCTCGGACGCTGACGTGAGGCTCGCATTAGCCTGCGGCTTTCACGGCGAATTTGAGCCAGCCTGATCGTTCACATAAGAAAAGTGCCCTTGAACTGGGAGGATCGGA